>JAUXTU010000121.1 GCA_030679145.1 Bacteroidota bacterium
CAGACCCATCCGACGAAAAATGGTGGAAAAAGAAAATCACCGAACACCGGAAGGCGGGATTTCCTCTTGATCACGTTGTAAATGATAATCGCTGGAGAGCAGGGGGTGGACAGCGCTGTGTTTCCTATTTTGATTGGGATCTTACACGCTATCCCGATCCAAAAGAATATGAACAATGGATTAGAAAAAATGGACTAATTCTAACGTTAGATTTTAATCGCTGCATCGCATCGCACAGTGAAGGATGGAAGACATCATTCAATATTCCTGAACCGGATAGTATTGATTTTAACGACAGCGCTCCGGATTTAACAAAACAGGAAGTGCGGGATTGGTTCTGGAGTACGTTCTGGAATAAAAGCCTAAATCCGGCATTGAAATACCCCGGCGACGCTTTATGGATTGATGAGTTCGATGAAATGGGAAAAGCGCCATTGACGATGGTGATGGGGAATGGAAAAACGTGGCGAGAGATGAGAAATTATTGGTTCTTTTTAGTTGCAAAAGCATTAGTGAAGGATGGCTGGGATAAAAGTTTTGAAGGAACAAGGCGACCATTCGTTTGGGTGCGCGGTATGACAGCCGGCGGACAACGGTATGCAACATTATGGAGCGGAGACATCAAGCCATCATACGATGAAATGAAACTGCAAATTCGCGGTTTACAGTTTGCCGGACTTGCGGGTTTTCCGTTCTGGGGACACGATGCGGGAGGATTTAACAATTGGGAAGAGAATCACGGACCGAACGATAATATGTATCGTCAATGGTCAATGGCATTCGGAAGTTTCACGCCATATTGGAAACCGCACGGCATTGGCGAATCACGCTGGCCTCTTGATCGTCCGAAAATAGTTCAGAATGATGCGAAGATATATTCACAGTTGCGGTACAAACTTATTCCGTACATCTATACATATGCACGTCAGGCATTTGAAACAGGATTACCAATTGCACGAGCTATGGTGATCGATCACCAGAATGATTCACTCGCTTGGATGAACGATCTGCAATATATGTGGGGAGAAGAGATGCTTGTTGCGCCGAATTGCTCTGATGGTGGTAACGTCAATGTTTGGCTTCCCGATGGGCAATGGTACGATTTCTGGAATGACGATATCATAAAAGGGAACCAAGTTATTTCCTATCCCGGTCCGACAGGAAAGTTACCGCTTTTTGTAAAAGCAGGATCAATCATTCCGATGGGAAATTATGCGTTAAGCACGGCATTTATTAACAAAGACAGTCTGACAATTCATGTTTATACTGGCAAAGATGCTTCATTTAAATTATATGAAGATGATGGGGTGACGGAACAATATCGAAATAATGAATCACGTTCAACGGATATAATATTTGAACAGTCAGACTTTTCTTTAAATATTGCCGCCGCAAACGGAACCTATCGCAATGCGCCGACGTATCGTGCGTTGAGAATTGAATTTCATGGAATTGAAAAACCAAAGTGCTATGCAGCCAATGGTGTAAAATTAAAAATGTTCAAATCAGAACGCGAAGTAATTTCTGCACGTGAGGGAATTGTGTGGAATAAAAAGAAAAAGATTATTTCTCTGTTTTTGAAACGTTCTTCTATTACAGAACCGATTGTGATTACATCAATCAAAAATTGTCAATAAGGGAATTGATTAATAATGAAATATTGTATTTTCTCTTTACTTGTTTTCGGATTCATCACAGCCTCCGCTCAAACATACCTTGGAAATTATTCGAATTATTCTAACGATGCGGAATCGGTTACAGTGAATGCGGATACTTCAACTATCCGATTGATGTTCTACGCAGACGATATCGTTCGAGTTGACTTCATTCCGTCACCTCAAACTAAAATGGATTCGTCCCATGTTATCGTTCAAAAGCCAAGTCAAGATATTCAATTTACCGTTCGTGAATTGGATTCATTATTGATAGTGCAAACAAGTGGATTTCAAATTCAAATCAAAAAATATCCTGTTCGGATTTCATTCTTTGATTCAGCAAGAAATGTATTGTTATCAGAACCACAATCTGGTGGAATTGCAGTTCATCACCAATCGCGAGTGATCAGATTCTCAATGGATAAGAATAGTCATTTTTACGGCACCGGTGAACGGGGAACCGCAATGGATAAACGCACGCAAAAATTCATAAGCTATAATACACAGGTAGGGGGCTATTCTGAGCCTCTGGGAACAATGAATTTGAATGTTCCATTCGTGGCAACAACAAACGGATATGCCTTATACATTGATAATACATACAGGGGTGAATTTGATTTCGGTTTTTCAGACTCAACAGTTTTTACTTATTCAGCGGCGGGGGGAGAAATATCATATTACGTTATTGCGGCAGCAACAATTCCTGATCAATTAGAACGATACACGTGGCTTACCGGAAGACAGCCCCTTCCTCCACGATGGATTTTTGGTTTCACTCAATCCAAAAATCGTTATGCAAATGAGCAAGAGACTCGTTCTATCGTTCAAACAATGCGGGAGAAAGAATTTCCATGCGATGCAATTGTGCTTGATCTAGCGTGGTTCAAACATATGGGAGATATTTCTTGGGATGAAACCGCCTGGCCCAATCATGAAACTATGATTACCGATTTTCTTTCAAACGGGATCAAAACAATAATGATCACAGAGCCATACATTATTGACCTGTCGCATAATTTTGCAGAGGCTGATAAGAATGGTTTCCTTGCAAAAGACAGCACAGGAAGAACACAACTTTTAGAAAAATGGTGGTCGTGTGGAGGATGCAATTCAGCATTACTCGATCTAACAAACCCAAAAGCGCAAGCATGGTGGTGGAATAAGCATCCTTCGTCATTCGGGAAAAATGTTGCAGGTATTTGGACCGATCTTGGCGAGCCTGAAAAACATCCGGAAACAATGATGCATTACCTTGGTAGTACGAAAAAGATTCACAATATCTTCAATCTGTTGTGGGCGAAAATTATCTTTGACGGATTCAATCAATTGAAACCGAACGAACGAGTTGTGAATTTGACCAGATCTGGATTTGCCGGAATTCAACGATACGGAGTTCTGCCTTGGTCAGGAGACGTTGCGCGCAGTTTCGGCGGACTTTCTGTCCAATTACCAATGCTTCTTAATATGGGAATGTCGGGAATTGGATATCATAATTCCGATCTTGGAGGATACGCCAGAAATCCAACAACGCCCGAATTGTATATTCGTTGGATGCAGTTTGGAGTGTTTAGCCCCATAACGAGAGCACACGGAGCAGGCGAGAATGTAAAAGGTTCACCAACAGAACCGTGGCAATTTGGAGAAGAGGCGGAAAGAATCAACCGTTATTTTTTACAACTCCGGTACAAACTTCTACCCTACATTTATACGTTAGCATATCAAAATTACAAAACGGGAATACCTCTTGCACGTCCATTATTTTGGCTTGATGAATCCGATCTAAAATTATTGAACGAAAGTTCGTCCTATATGTGGGGCGATGCATTTCTTGTCTCGCCGGTAGTGATTGCAGGGCAAAGAACAAAAGATGTCTATTTGCCAAAAGGGAACTGGTATAATTTCTGGACAGATGAAATTGTAGAAGGAGGAAAGAGCGTTAATGTTTCTGCACCGTTAGATAAAATGCCGCTTTTTGTAAAAGCTGGGAGCATCATTCCAATGGCTCCGGTGATGAAATATTCTGATGAACGAGAACTTGATACACTCACACTTCACATTTATCCGGATGATGCGAATACAAGCGAAACTTCTTATACATTATATGAAGATGATGGGAAAACGCTGGAGTATCAAAAAGAGAATTACTCGTTAACGACATTCACAACGGTTCTACGCAAAGATAAAAAAGAGAATACTTATCGATTAACTTCTTCACCTTCAATTGGTACTTTTAAAGGAAAATTAATTCACCGATGCTATATTTTTGAAATTCATTCAGTCATTAAAAAACCAACTGCAATGCAATACAACAACAAACCTTGCATTGAGCAGAAAACATTTATTAAATTCCGAAATACAGCGAACTCTTTTTATTATGATTCACAAGCGCAAAAATTATTTGTTCAACTATCAATACATTCGGAAAGTGTTTCCGAAATACTTATTCCTTATATTACACTCAACAAAACGGTGAAATAATTTTTGCCGGTAATCATTCATAATTACTCTGAAGGTATTTATGAAAAAATATTTCTTCATTCCAATTCTCCTTTTTTTTACATCTTGTCATGAAGGAGAGATTTCTACCCCATCTGACAGCAACGCAAATATATCATATCCCACAATACTTCGTCCGTTAGCGAAGCCATTTTTTGACTCAGTACAAAAAACTTTTCAGCAAAAACTTGGGACATCATATATTGCCAAACTTGACAGCTTTGGATTCGTCGGACACCTTGATGGGATAACACGCGGAAAATCGAATGTCTCAGACAAAATGATAGGTATTGCTAAAGCGAAGGCTGCAATATTGTATCTCAAGGAATATACAAACGTTTATGATAGTTCCGTTGAAGTCAAATACGCAAAGAAGACGATCTCTCCAGGGATAACGGACTGGGAAGTTTTATTTAAAAATCAAGTTTATGCGGGACTAGAAGTATGGGATTCAGCGATTCTAACAATTGTTGCAGATGATTTTGTTTTGATTGATGGCCATTATTATAATAATATTTTTATTCCTCATCAAAACATTATTAGCAGGGAACAGGTCAAAGCAAATTTGCTTGGACAGAAATACGAATTTTACTGTTGGGGTCCTTTAGATACATTAATCATCACTGATTCTTTAATAAGAATTGAGACAATGGAACAATGTATTTATCCTTTAATTAAAAAAAATACAGTTGAATTGCGAGTCGTTTGGAAGGTGCCGATATATACTTATTCAGGCAGTAGCAGTCCGATGTGGTATTATTTTGTCGATATTTTAACTGGAGAAATAGTTGCTATAAGACAATTATTTATTTGTTAAAAAAATTGACCATTGATGAGATTAATTAAATACTTAAAATATTCTTTCCCTTTTTCATCTCATTAAACATTACTGCTTCTTCAAGATATTCTTTCAACAATTTCTTTTTTATCTCCGACTTATTTCTAAGCTCAATATGTCGAATATATTTTAGACTTTTCCCGCTAAAAATCCCGCTTTCGTCTGACATCAAATATCCTTTTGCAAATCCGATATAAATTCCATCTTTTTTCTTAAGCGGGCTAAGGTAACAAAGCAATCCTTGTCGGGAATAGAAAGGAACTGTATACTTTATTGATTCTTCAACATCGGGAATAGCCTTCCAAATAATTGCACGAACATCAATCATCAGATCTCGGAGCTGTTTTGAAGTATGCTTTAGATAGAGATCAACATCTTTTGATTTTTTTGATTTCACAACCGTATGGTGTTATTTGATTTGAAGAAAGGAAGATTATTTCTGAGTGTATTGAAGTGCTCGTTTGATTAATTCCTCAACAGAGATTGATTTGCCATTAATATCATTCAACACACCGCGGAGAGTTTGTTCCGCTTTATCACGACTGAATCCAAGCGAGATAAGTGCGGTCAGCGCTTCGGAACGGATCGATGCACCTGAATTTGGAAGATCAATGATCTTATCTGAGCCTTCCAGCTTGGCAACTTTATCTCTTAATTCAAGAACCAATCGTTCAGCAGTCTTTTTGCCAACACCAGGAATTGAGGTTAATGTAGAAATGGCGCTAACGGAAATTGTTCGAGCAAGATCAGCAGGGCGAATTCCGGAAAGAATTGTTTGCGCCATTTTCGGGCCAATGCCTGAAACGCTAATCAACATTTTGAACATCTCACGTTCATGATCGGTTGCAAAACCGTACAGCAGCTGTGCATCTTCACGAATGTGATGATGAGTGAGAATAAGGACTTCGGAGTCTTGGTCAGGCAATTGTTCATAGGTTGAAACGGAGATATTGACGGCGTATCCAATTCCACCAACGTCAACAATGATCTCGGTGGGAGATTTTTTAATCAATATGCCTTTAAGGTAAGAGATCATTTTCTATTTAATTCTTAGTACACGATTTGGATTTGCTTCAATGAATGATTTCCAATTTTTGTCTACCCGCCGTTTTTTTTGCGGGAATCCTGAACGTGGTGTCGAAATCTTAAATGCATGACAAACAGCAATTGCTAAAGCGTCAGTCGAATCGAAATGCTTCGGTGTTGTTTTCAATTTCAACATCGACATCATCATATACTGTACTTGTTCTTTCGATGCTGCGCCTTTTCCCGTAACTGCTTTCTTTACTTCACGCGGAGAATATTCCGTTACGGGAATTTCATGATTTACACTCGCCAAAATTGAAACACCTCGTGCCTGACCAATCTTTAATGCCGATTGGGCATTCTTTGAATAGAACGCTGTTTCAATTGCAAACTCATCCGGATGGAATCTATCAATTACCGAGCACAAAGTCGAGTAGATCTTTTTTAAACGAAGCGGCATGGAGACATCAGCAGTATTTTTGATCACGCCAACATCGAGCAGGGAAATGGTTTTGCCATTTCGTTCGATGACACCGTATCCGGCGATCAGTGTGCCGGGATCGACTCCGAGAATGATCATTTGAGATCTTTTATTTTAAGTTGCGTTAAACTAACTCCGGTAAAATCATTTTCATCAATTGAAAATACAATATCAAGATTGTTAGATTTTTCTTTCAATTTCGACTGCATTTGACCAAGACCAAAACCTATGCAGTCGAATGTTACCGTTCCCTTTTTTACTTTAAATCGTAAATGATCTTTTCCGACAATGCGGGAAGCGCCAATCACTTGAACGCCTTTCACAAGAAACGTTGGACGCATATTTTGTGGACCAAATGGAGCAAATTGTTTCAAAATTCGTAAATATTTTGGTGTCAATTCAGCAAGTTCGATTTCGGTGTCAATGTGAATTACAGGAGTTAACAGATCCTCGGTCAACATTGTCTTAACCACAGCATTAAAAGCCTTTCTGAATTCATCAACTCGGTCAAGATCTACACTCAGACCTGCAGCATATTTATGTCCACCGAATTGCAGTAATTTGTCTTCCACCATCTTCAACGCTTGATGGATATTGACACCAGCAATACTTCGCGCCGAACCTTTTGCAACACCTTCGAGCGTTGTTAACATCACTGCAGGACGGTAATATTTTTCAACCATGCGTGATGCAACGATACCGACAACCCCCGGGTGCCATTGTTCTTGGTGCATGACAATTGCACCGTCGCCGTTTTCTTTGAAATATTCATCTACCAACGCTTGCGCTTCAATGAACACTACTTCGTCAATTTTTCTACGCTTCAAATTCTCTTGTTCAAGCACCTGCGCAAAAGCAATCGAGTCATGATAATTATCACTGACCAGTAATTCAACAGCTCGTTTTGCATCTCCAAGTCGGCCAACAGCATTGATGCGAGGAGCCATTGCAAATACAACTTGTCCGGTTGTAATTGCACCGATCTTTAATCCAGCACTTTCTAACAATGCACGAATACCAGGACGCGTGTTTGAATTGATTCTATCCAGTCCAAGCCGGACAAATAATCTATTTTCATCAATCAACGGAACGATGTCTGCAGTTGTAGCCAGTGCTACGAAATCAACATATTTTTCAATCAGCTCTTCGTGACCAAGTGTTCGAGCAATTGCTTGAATAAATTTATATCCAACGCCGGTTCCGCATAAACTCTTAAATGGATAACGGCAGTTTGGTTTTAATGCATCAAGGATTGCAATAGCATTTGGAAGTTCATCGGTCGGTTCGTGATGGTCGCAGATCAGAACATTTATCCCGAGTTGGTTTGCATATTCAACTTGTCCTAATGCTGTGATCCCGCAGTCGATTGCGATAAGAAGTGTTACACCCTCTTTCTTTGCAAATTCAACTCCGGGTTGTGAGATGCCGTATCCTTCAGTCAACCGATCTGGGATATAATACGTTACATCGCATCCAATCTCTTTAAAATAAAGATACAACATTCCCGCACCGTTCGTGCCGTCAACGTCATAATCTCCATAAACAAGAATTTTTTCTTTATTATCTCGTGCACGAAGCAGTCTGTCAACAGCAAGATGCATTCCGTCCATTAAGAACGGATCGTGAAGTTGGTCGAGTGAAGGGCGAAAATACTTTTTTGCCTTTTCAAAAGTATCAATTCCTCTATTGATGAGGACAGATACAAGTGAAGAGGAAATGGTTAACTCATCAGAAAGTTGTTTGACGAGTTCTGCGGGAGGAGCGGGAGCGACCGTCCACCGGTATTCTTTTTTTGTAGTCAATGCACTTCTCCAATGCGATAATGAAGTTGGTCATTATCCTGTGAGAGAATGCATCTTCCAATCTCAAGCACTGAAACAAACACCGAATGCAGCAAAAGTGTTGTCACAAGTGTATGGCTGCCGATAAGCCGAATTTTGTCTTCCCTGCAAGCAGGGGAGGCAATCATTTATCTGCAGAATGCATTACTGCATTCTTGTTGCGACCTACCCGTTTCGTCTCAATAAAGAATTGAGCGGGCTTCTCTCTTTCCGTAAACGGAAAACGAAACTTACGCGGTCTTGCTCTCAGTGGGGTTTGTCGTGTGACGTTAAAAACGCCATCCTTGTTAGGACCAATGATATTACTACCATTGCGGTGCGCTCTTACATTATGTATGCTTACTTGCATACCGCACCTTTTCACCCTTATCCCGATTTGCATCGGGACGGTATATTTTCTGTGACACTTTCCGTACGATTGCTCGCCCCGGATGTTATCCGGCACTGTGCCCATCCCAAAACATCACCGATGTCTTGGGAAAGAGTTCGGACTTTCCTCCATAATTCGTGAATGAATTACAGCGATTGCCTGGCTGACCATAACTGCTTGTGACAAACCAATAAAACAATAGCGGTGTTGCACAACAGCTCGCTGATGAGATTGAATAGATGATGAATTAAAAATCGGTTCGACCAATTCGAACAAGCGAATGGTCAGCATCATTAGTATAAAAGTAATGATGAAAAATTCTGTCATAGTGATTTACTGTTTTGTATCGATTGCTTCATTTGCGAGTGCATCCGCTTCTTTATTTAGAGAGCGAGGAATATGACGAATACTGAATTTGAATCGAGCTTTGGTTAATACACTTTTCACTTTTTGGAAGAGAATTTTCAGTCCGGCATCTTTTACCTTGTATTCACCGTTCATCTGCCGAGCCATCAATTCACTGTCAGTATGTACAACAAGTTCCGAGCAGTGTAAAGTTTCAGAGTTTGTAATTATTTCTATACAACGAAGTAATGCTGTATATTCCGCCACATTATTCGTCGCTGTTCCAAGATACTGCTTGTACGTTTCAACTGTTGTATTGTGTTCATTCTTGATCACAATTCCAATCGCAGCTTCGCCGGGATTACCGCGCGAAGCGCCGTCTGTATACGCGATCAACTTCATCGTGTTGCATGCGCAGGAAGCTCATCGGAAACAATGATCCGTCCGCAATGCTGGCAAAGATAGATCTTATCGTTTCGCCGTATCTCCATGATGTGCTGCGGTGGAATCCTGTTACCGCAACCGCTGCAAGAATTTTTTCGAATGACAGAAACTGCTTTTCCTCTGCCGGAACGGATCTTTTCATATCGAGAAACAATATCTTTGCTTAAACGGGTAACGATCTTTTGCCGTTCATGATTATACTTCAATTCTTCTTCTTCAGTCTCTTTTGAAACCTCGGCAAGTTCTTCTTTTCGTTCCTTTAAAGCTTCAGAATATTCTGTTAAAGCGGTTGTGTATTCTTCCAGCTCGCTCTTTGCAATCGACATAAGGTTTTCGAAATTCTCAAACTGTTTTCCGAGTGTCTTTACAGATTCCTCGGCGAAGTCGATTTCTTTTGTGATGGCATCGTACTCTTTGTTGTTACGGACTTGATATTGCTGCTCTTTATATTTTTTCAGTTTCTCTTCAAAATCTTTGATGTCATTATCCGCTTTGTTGCGGGATGAGACAAATTCATCAATATATTTTTGTTTTGCAGCAGCTTTTTCGGAAAGTGTAGCAATTTTTTCTTCAAGGTTTTTTACAATTTCCGGCAGATCGCCTTTTGTATCCTCTACATCATCTAAATTGCTGTCAACTTTTTGTAGCTGGTGTAATAATCGAAGCGTTTCTTCCAAGTGATACTCCTTGCTAAAATATATGTACGGGATTTGTGCTATGTTTTGTTATATAAATTTTTCCAAAATGATTGTGCTGCTTACATATTTGCGATATCTTTTTTGCGAGAATCGGCAGAACAACATGTTCTGTTTCAAAATGTCCAGCATCCACCAATAAGATCTTTTGTTCAAAATCCTGAAACGTATGGTATTTCAAATCTGCTGTAATCATTGCATCTGCTTGTTTAGCCACCGCCTCGTCGATTAATTCTGCTCCCGAACCTCCGCACACGGCAACACGTTGTATTGATTTACTTTTGCCTGAATACCGCACAGCCGATGCACCAAGCTTCTTTTTTATCAATGAAAGAAATGGTCCTTGCTTCATTGGTACCCGCAGTGTACCAATTGCACCAAGACCATATTCACTGTTTCTGTTCTTTAACGGAACAATGTTATAAGCGACTTCTTCGTAAGGATGAGCCTTCAACATTGCAGAAACAACTGCATTGAGTTTCCATTGCTCAACCAACATCTCCAATCGGATCTCTTCAACAATTTCCTTTTTTCCAATTGCACCAATAAAAGGATTGGCATTATTCATTCCTCTAAAAGTGCCAATTCCTTCGCCACGAAAACTACATTGATCGTATTTGGTGAACGTTCCTCCTCCAACACTGTGCATTGCTTCTGCAACATTCTCCACATATTCGCGTGGAATAAACACGCTGATTGAAGTCAAACTATCGTTAAGAGGAGAGAGAACTTTTACGTCTTTTAATCCCAATACATTTGCAAGTGTAAAATTTACTCCCCACTGCACGCTATCCAAATTTGTATGTGCCGCGTAAAGATTTATTTTATGCTCAATCAAATAAAGAACAATCTCGCCGATCCTTGAACTTTCCGTAATGGCTTTTAATGGATGAAACAATAACGGATGATGTGTAATAATAACGTTTGCTTTTTTTTTGTCCGCCTCTTTTGCAACATCCATTGTCAGATCTAATGCAATGACTATATTTTGAATTATATCATTCTCTCGACCAACAAGAAGTCCGACATTATCACCTTTCCAAGCGATTGCCGGAGGAGCTATTATTTCAAATTGTTTTCGGAAATCTTTTATTCTCACTGGTGGTTACGGCAAAAAAAAAGTCCCGTTGGATTTTCGGGACGTTTCTTAAAAGTAGAAAAATGTTGAGCGCTCTTTTTTCTTCGGTGTTATAAATTTTTTATGTGACAGTATCATTGTTTTCATTATTTTCTACATTAAAATAGCAAAAGAAACGAAAACAAGCAAGATTGACTTTGCTTCAATTTTTAGCTAATTTCACTACAAGAATTTTATGTTTTACAGAATAATTCAACCAAATTTTTTGAAATTCGGAGTTCTTTATTTTGATTACAGATTACGGTTATGATGTATTCTTTATTGTCACTGGTATTTGTCTTGCGTTAGCACTTGGTTCTTACTTTTTTATCGATAATGTTATTGTTAAAACTACGATTGTTTCCTTAACAATCATATTTTTCATCTTCACTCTCAATTTTTTTCAAGACCCGGAGCGTGTAACACCCCAGGAAGATAATCTTATTATTTCTCCTGCGGATGGGACTGTCATTAAAATTGAAAATGTATTCGAAGATAAGTATATGAAGAGTGAAGCAACGATGATCTGCATTTTTATGTCCCCGGTTAATGTTCACGTTAATCGAAACCCAATCTCTGGCACTGTTGGATATTTTGATTATGTGAAAGGGGAGTTTTTTGCTGCATTTGAAGATAAAGCTTCCTTGAAAAATGAACAAACTCATATTGGCATTGAGAACAGTAGGGGGAAAGTATTCTTCAAACAAATCGCCGGTTTTATAGCCCGGAGAATCGTTGCTGATCTAAAAGTTGGAGACAGCGCCGTTGCCGGAAAAAGATTTGGTATGATAAAATTCGGATCGCGTGTTGATATTTACGTTCCTAAAAATGCAGAGATCAAAGTGTCAATGAATCAAAAAACTGTAGCTGGTGAAACAGTGGTGGCGGTGATGAAATGATGATCACTCGGGCGGTTGTGCCGACCCTGTTTACTGTTTTGAATATGTTCTGCGGGTTCCTTTCTATTATTCAAGTGAGTGATGGGAAATTCGTGGAAGCGGGATACTTTATTCTTCTTGCAGGTGTGTTTGATTCTCTTGACGGAGTAATGGCGCGCTTGACAAAATCAAGCAGTCAGTTCGGCGTTGAGATTGATTCACTTTCTGATGTTGTTTCCTTTGGGGCTGCTCCCGCATTTCTCGTCTATAAATTACATTTGTTCCAACTCGGTACCGTCGGGATCATCATTAGTTCGCTATTGGTTATTCTAGGGGGAATCCGTCTCGCACGATTCAATGTTCAGTTAGTGGGGTTCGACAAAGATTATTTTCGCGGGCTTCCCATTCCTTCAAGTGCTATTGCAATAGTTTTTTATGTGTTAACGTTCAGCATTGATGGAAATAGATTTGAAGGGCTTGCCGGCACATTGTTGCCATTTGTTGTCGTTGCAATATCATTACTTATGGTAAGTACAATCAAGTATGATACACTCCCGAAACTCTCCAAAAAAGAAATTACAAAACACCCGATCCGTTTTATTTCATATTTTTTTGCGTTACTTGTTATTGTGTTTACAAAAGGAGAAGCAGTCTTTTATGTATTCTCCGTTTTTATTGTTTTTGGAATTTTACGCCATCTCGTGGGATTATTGAAACACGAAGAAAAAGTTGAATCTGAAATAGAGGAAGCACCGAGTTACGACATCTAAATTTATTCATTTTAAAAAATAAACAATGTATCTTTCAACAATAACCATATCACTTCGTCCATCAATACTTGATGTGCAGGGAAAAGCAGTGGAACTCGGCATTCATACGTTAGGATTAAGTGCGGTGAGCAATGTTCGTATTGGGAAATCAATTCACATGAATGTAGAAGCTTCATCGGAAGATGAAGCCAAACGGATAACTGAAGAAGCGTGCAAAAAACTTCTTGCCAATACTGTGATGGAAGATTTTTCGTTTACGGTGAAAAAAGTATGAGCATTTCAAAAGTAAAATTTGGAGTGGTCGTATTTCCTGGGTCGAATTGCGATCACGATGCGTATCATGCAACAAAACATGTTCTGCATCAGGATGCGGAATTTTTGTGGCACAAGGATACTGATCTAAAAAATTCCGATGTGATCATTCTTCCTGGAGGATTTTCATACGGAGATTATTTGCGAACGGGAGCTATTGCACGATTTTCGCCGATTATGAATGAAGTGATCAACTTCGCAAATAATGGCGGAGTTGTGATTGGAATTTGCAACGGATTTCAAGTGTTGTGTGAATCCGGTCTTCTTCCGGGTGTGTTGATGCGGAATGAATCGTTGTTGTTTGCATGTAAACATGTTTCCGTTCGTGTGGAACACAATGATTCTCGGTTTACGTCGAAGCACAAAGCGGGCGACATCATCAGTATCCCGATCGCTCATGGCGATGGAAATTATTTTGCTGAACCGGATATCATTCTTTCATTGGAGGAGAATCAACAAATATTATTCCGTTATAGTGACTCAAACGGGAAAATTTCTTCAGAAGCAAATCCAAATGGTTCCGTCAATAATATTGCCGGTATCATGAACAAAAATAGGAACGTAATGGGAATGATGCCGCATCCTGAACGTGCATGCGAATTGGAACTTGGTTCATCCGACGGCAAAAAGATATTTGAATCAATTATTAACAGTTTTGTTTTACAAACAGTGTAAAAGGGAGGTATTATGTTTGGACTTGGCGCACCTGAAACAATTATGATCGTTGTAGCAATTTTAGTGTTATTTGGAGCAAAAAAAATTCCTGAATTCATGCGAGGGCTTGGAAAAGGAGTAAATGAATTCAAAAAAGGAATGAATGAAGTTCAAAGTGAATTGACCAAAGAAGACACCGACAAAAAAACTGAAGAGAAGAAATAATATCTCACGGATTAATCATGGTGTTGATTTCAGTAATTCCTGAAATTGTCTTTTATAATTTATTTTGAATATTCAAGAATCATACGATACCTATCGCAACCGCCTGTTCCAACACGAAGAAACTGTTGAAGCACGAGTAGCTGTACACCTTTCCGTTATCAACAAACGAAAAAATCTTAACGCATTCCTTACTGTTTTTGAAAAAGATTCGTTACTTCGCGCAAAAGAAATTGATGTAAAGATCAAAAAAGGAACTGCCGGCTCTCTGGCTGGTATGATCATTGCAATCAAAGATGTACTCAGCATGAGGGGAACTGTAACAAGCTGCGGATCGAAGATGCTTGAACATTTTGAATCGGTCTATGATGCCACAGTAATTAAAAAACTTCGAGAAGCAGATGTTGTAGTGATCGGTAAGACAAATATGGATGAATTTGCAATGGGATCATCCGGCGAAAATTCTGCATTCGGTCCAACCAAACATCCAATTGATGAAACTCGTGTACCCGGTGGTTCAAGCAGCGGTTCGTGCGTTGCGGTTGCCGCAGGAATGGCTACGACTTCGCTTGGGACAGATACCGGCGGTTCTATCCGTCAGCCGGCAGGATTGTGCGGGATTGTTGGATTGAAGCCAACATACGGCAGAGTTTCACGATATGGACTTGTGGCTTTTGCTTCATCATTCGATCAAATTGGTCCGTTTGCAAATTCTGTTCGCGACGCAGCACGAGTGTTGCAAGTGATCGCAGGAAAAGACGAGAATGATTCTACATCTGCAGATGTTCCTGTTCCAGATTATTTGGCTGCATTGGACCGAAATGTAAAAGGGATGAAGATCGGTCTGCCGAAAGAATATTTTTCCGATGCATTGAACAAAGAAATTCGTTCTGCAATTGAAAAAAAGATCGATCAGTTAAAAAATGGGGGAGCGGAAATTGTTGAGATTTCTCTTCCTAATTCTGAATACACAATTTCAACCTATTATATTCTTGCAACAGCCGAAGCTTCATCAAATCTTGCGCGATATGATGGTGCGAGATATGGATTCCGTTCTTCCAAAGTTTCCGATCTTAACAGCATGTATACCAAATCGCGCAGTGAAGGATTTGGCGATGAAGTGAAACGCAGAATAATGCTCGGCACATACGTATTATCTTCCGGATATTATGATGCATATTATCGCAAAGCACAGCAAGTGCGACGGTTGATTCAAAATGATTTTAACAATGCATTTAAAATAGTTGATTGTATCCTAACGCCGATTTCTCCGACGACAGCATTTAAACTCGGAGAAAAAATGGATGACCCATTGCAAATGTATCTGAATGATATTTATACTGTGTCGGCAAATCTTGCAGGAATTCCGGGGATCAGCGTTCCTGCAGGAGTGGATTCACAAGGATTACCGATCGGCGTTCAGTTACTTGGTAAACAATTTGACGAAGTGACGATATTAAAGGTCGGGGATTTTCTAGAAAATAATAATTAATTCCATTCAAATCTAAACCATGAAAATTTTATGAGTATACTTGTCAATAAAAAAACTCGGCTGGTTGTGCAAGGCATTACCGGTGGTGAAGGAACGTTCCATACATCGCAAATGCTTGCGTATGGAACCAATGTCGTTGCCGGTGTAACTCCGGGAAAAGGTGGTTCACGATACAAAGGAAATGAAAAAGATCAATTCGATCGTGAGGTGAAAGTTTACAACACGGTTGCTGATGCTGTAAAAGAAGAAGGTGCAAACACTTCTATCATTTATGTTCCCGCAGCTTTTGCCGCAGATGCAATTATGGAAGCCGCAGATGGTGGAGTGAAACTAATTGTTTGTATCACTGAAGGAATTCCTATCAAAGATATGGTGAATGCATATGAATACATCACCAAAAAGGAAGTTCGGCTAATTGGTCCGAATTGTCCTGGCATTATCACACCGGGTGAAGCGAAGGTTGGAATTATGCCGGCGTTCATTCATAAACCGGGACGTGTTGGTGTTATATCGCGTAGCGGAACATTGACCTATGAATCTGTTTGGCAATTGACTGAACGCGGAATTGGTCAATCCACCTGTATCGGTATCGGCGGCGATCCGATCATCGGGACACGATTCATTGATGCAATAAAATTGTTCAATGAAGATGACAAGACGGACGGTATCATCATGATTGGTGAGATCGGCGGAAGTGCGGAAGAAGAAGCTGCTGAGTATATCAAAAAGAATGTTTCCAAACCTGTCGTTGGATTTATTGCCGGAAGAACAGCTCCACCAGGCAGAAGAATGGGACATGCCGGTGCAATCATTTCCGGCGGCAAAGGTACAGCGGATGAAAAAATGAAAGCGATGAAGAGTGCTGGAATTTTTGTTTGTGAATCACCTGCTACAATGGGCGAAACGATGAAAATGGCGCTTACAAAAAAATACAAAGCGAGCTATACGATCAAAGCAAAGAAAAAAACGGCAAAGAAAAAAGTGACTGTTAAAAAGAAAGCAAGTAAAAAGAAGAAAAAATAATATCAACGAAAGTGACCGTCACCTTTAAGGTGGCGGTCACTTCTTTCAATCTAAGGAGAAACAAATGGCTGTAGAAAGAACACTCTGTATCATGAAACCGGACTGCGTTCGTAAAGGATTACAAGGCGCAGTACTTTCCCAAATTCAAAAAGCTGGATTCAAAGTTCTCGGATTCAAACAAGTTCGATTGACAAAAGAACAAGCCGGTGCATTCTATGCTGTTCATAAAGAACGACCGTTCTATCCGTCGCTTGTTGAATTTATGATCTCCGGTCCCGTTGTTCCGGTTGCTTTGGAAAAAATAAACGCAATTGCAGATTACCGCACATTGATCGGCGCTACTGATCCCAAAGACGCCGCCGAAGGAACTATCAGGAAATTATATGCTGACAGCAAGGGCGAGAACATTGTGCACGGTTCTGATTCAGTAGAAAATGGAAAAATCGAAGTTGGATTTTTCTTTGCTGAGAGCGAATTAGTATAACGAGGTTCTATAGAAATAAATCATTTAGATAATAGACGGTCGGATATCCGACCGTTTTTGTTTATTACGAGGTCAAATGTTAAAACATTGGAAACAACTCTCTTCAAAAATAGTTTTTAAGAATTCTTGGTGGACTTATAAACTCGATGAATTTCAAATCCCAGATGGAGTAAATGGAGAATATCATTACGTTCACACGAACGGTGCGAGCATGATCATTCCAGTTACGAGTGAAGGGAAAATTATTCTTGTTAATCAATACCGCTATCTTTGTAATAGAGAAAGTATCGAACTTCCGTGCGGAGGTGTAAAAGAGGGAAAATCGTACGAAGAGATGGCGTATATTGAATTGGAGGAAGAAACAGGTTTTCGTTCAAACGATTTGCAATATGCCGCAGAGTTTAATCCGTATAACGGTGTGACTAATGAGATATGTAAAGTATTTATCGCAAAAGCACTTGTTCAATCAAAAGCAATTCCTGATTCAACAGAAGAATTTGAAATTTTGTATAAAACTCCTAGTGAAGTCGATGAATTCATCCGTTCAAATACGATTTGGGACGGAATGACTATCGCTGCATGGGGATTAGTACGGTCGAAACTCTAAAGAAAGGAATGACAATGCAGAAAATATTTTTTCTTTTACTTTGTCTCTCATTACTTGACGCTAAACCTATTAAGAAGTTAAAAGTTGGTGCGGATATGTTGTTTGAAAGCCGGACTGAACTGATCAAAGGAAAACGTATCGGATTGATTACCAATCATACAGCTATTCTTTCTAATGGAAAACATCTTGCCGATGCACTGAACGAATTCGGCGACACAAAGCTTGTCGTTCTTTTTGGCCCAGAACATGGCGTAAGAGGTGACGCACCAGATGGAAGGACAATTCATGATACTACTGATGAAAAGACTGGCCTTCCGGTTATTTCGCTCTATGGAAAAATAAATAAACCGACTCCTGAAATGTTAAAGGGTGTTGACGTGCTGATCTATGATATCCAAGATGTCGGCGCGCGGTTCTATACTTACATCAGCACGATGTTCATTTGTATGGAAGTCGCAGCAGAGAACAATATCCATTTTGTTGTTCTCGATAGACCAAATCCAGTCACTGGTACAAATGTCGAAGGACCAATCAGAGTTGATTCGTTGAAAACGTTTGTTGGATGGGTTCCGATACCAATAATGCATGGAATGACTGTTGGTGAATTAGCTGTTATGGCAAATACTTCCGGCTGGTTAAAAGATCGAAAACTGGCAAAACTCTCCGTTGTTAAAATGGAAAATTGGAAACGGAAGCAATGGTATGACGAAACGAAACTGAAATGGATCAAACCATCACCAAATATGAGTTCACTTCAAACCGCAACAATATATCCTGGAATGTGTCTGGTTGAAGGGATCAATGTTTCCGAAGGGCGTGGCACAGAAAAACCATTTGAATATATCGGCGCACCGTGGATCAATGGAAAAGCTCTTGCTAAAAAATTGAATAATGCACAGTTACATGGAGTAAAATTTGAAGCGATTGAATTCACACCGCGTGAAATTCCAAGCGTTACATCAAATCCAAAATACAAAGACCAGTTGTGCAGCGGTGTATATGTAAAAATTGTTAACAGAAAGATAATCAATTCCGTGAGGATCGGGCTTGCTGTTGTTTCAGAAATTCATACTTTATATAAAGACTCTCTTGTTTTTCGTGAACGTGGATTTGATCGGTTAGCAGGAACCCCTGTGATTCGAGAAATGATTCTTCAGGAAAAAAGCATAAACGAGATTGAGGCGACGTGGAAAGATGAATTGAAGGAATTTATGAAGCAGAGGAAAAGAGTATTATTATATTTGGAATAAATTTATATGACATATGAAAATATCACATCAATTTCAGAATATCAAAGATTCTTTAATCATTGTCATTCTGAACGAAGTGAAGGATCTGGTCTGAGTGTTGGCATTTTTATTTTTAAACTTTTCCCAACACCACTAGCAGATTCTTCCACTTCGCTACGCTCAGTGTCAGAATGACATTGATGTGAGATTTTTCAGATACCTCTTTACATAAAAATTGACAAGGTTTAGGGAAAAAATGAAAACGATAGCATTAATAGCACACGATGGTAAGAAAGCAGACATTCTTCAATTTGCGAATGATAACCGGAAAGCATTGTCAAAATGTAGATTGATTGCAACCCGTACGACTGGCAAATTGATGAAAGAAAAACTTGGACTAAAAGTGAAATGTTATATGTCGGGACCGATGGGCGGGGATGCAGAAATTGCGGCGTTAGTTGCCAATAAAAAAGTCCATGCAGTTATTTTTATAACTGATCCTCTAGACGCTCATCCACACGATCCGGATATTCATGGATTGATGCGCGTGTGTAACGTTCACAATATTCCGCTCGCAACAAATATTGCGACCGCACAATTTATTATTTCTAACGAAGGATTGTTTTCGGATGAGGATATGATGGAGTAGTTTTTTATTAAGAACACCTTCCAGGTCTAAAAGACCTGGAAGGTGTATAAAAATTAAATTTTCACCAACGCTTGTTTTAAATCATCAATAAGATCTTCAACATCTTCAATTCCAACAGAAATTCTTACCAAACCGTCTGTGACGCCATTTTTGATTCGATCTGTTTTTGGTACTGAAGCATGCGTCATTGTTGCGGGGTGGGAGATAAGAGTTTCTACTCCGCCAAGGCTTTCAGCAAGCGCACAGATCTTCACGGCTTTCAAGAATTTTTTTGCGTTTGCTAAGCTTCCTAAATCAAAAGATATCATCCCACCAAAGCCGCGCATTTGTTTTTTTGCAAGTTCGTGTTGCGGATGATGTGACAATCCGGGATAATTCACTTTTTTCACTTTCTTTTGTGAATCAAGCCATTCTGCAATTTGTCCCGCACTTTCGCAATGTTGTCTCATCCGAACTGCGAGGGTCTTTGTTCCGCGCAAGCATAACCATGCATCGAACGGACTCATAATTCCGCCGGTTGCTTTTTGTAAAAAGCGAAGCCGTTCGATCACCTTTTTATTGTTTGTACCGACAAATCCGCCGAGCATATCACTGTGTCCGTTCAAATATTTTGTAACACTATGAATTACAACATCAATTCCTAAATCAATTGGCTGCTGAAGATATGGTGTAGCAAAAGTATTGTCGACTACTGAAAGAATTTTATGTTCTTTTGCGAACTTCGCAATCGCTTTCAAATCCGTGATCTTCATTGTCGGATTGGTTGGTGTTTCAACAAAGATCATTTTTGTATTTGGTTTAAAGGCATTTGTGATATTATCAATCACGGTTGTATCAACAAAATCAAACTGAATTCCATAATTCTCCAATACCATTTTGCCAATGCGGTATGTTCCGCCGTACACATCATTAGTGACAATAACATGGTCGCAGGGATTCAATAGGCGAAAGATCGCATCCTCTGCTGCCATACCGGATGCAAAAGCCATTCCTTCATCGGCATTTTCTAATGCTGCAAGATTCTTTTCAAGTGCAGTTCGTGTCGGATTGGAAACGCGTGAATATTCGTATCCTTTATTCTTTCCAAGTTCTTCTTGAACATAGGTTGATGTTAAAAAAACAGGCGTCATTACAGCGCCTGTCGAAGGATCGGGAGATTGTCCCGCGTGAACTGCTTTTGTGGAGAATTTCATTGTTAATTTCCAGTCTTAGGGTAGTTTTCAAAATCACGTTCGGTTAATTGATGTTCTTCAAGGATCAATGCTCCTTCTGAAGAAAGTTTGTGCGATCTCGCTCTCAAAAAACCAAGGACAGCTTCTTTCGAAGTGACGTGAGGGCTTTTTCGCATTTCAGCATACACCTCTGCATGAGTTTGAGCATTACTCTTAATAACTGATCTGAATGGTTCCCGTACGACGGAAACGAGTTTTTCTAGCTTATCGGATGCGCTTTTTTCCCACTGCATATTGTGATCTCATTTTTTATAACCTTGCGAAGGTTTTACAAAGGCTCTTTCGTAACCTTCGCAAGGTTTCGAAGCAAGGTTAATGTTAGTGAGACATATATTCTAAAACATCGAATCTGGTGATAATACCGATCGGTTTTTCATGGTCGGTGATAATGACAGCAGATAATTTTTGCATAAACAACTTTACTGCATTTTGAACCTCTTCATTCATATGAATTTCCGGAAGAGGACTTTCCATTGCAGTAGTAACACTCTTATCAAAAGTTGATGTGTCATTGACTACACTGGTTAGCAAATTTGATTCTGTAACGATGCCGATTGATTTTCCGTTATCAATAACCGGTAACTGAGAAATGTTGTGTTCTTTAATTAATTCAATTGCCTGACGAATGGTTGTTGATTTTTGAACGCTGACCAATGGTGGAATCTCTGAATGTTTACTTTCAAGAATATACCGCAGTGTGATCCGTTCAGGTTTCAGGAATCCATTCTCGCGCATCCATACATCATTGTACATTTTGCTGACATATCTGCTTCCGCTATCCGGCAGTATAATTACAACAATATCATCCTCATTTAGCCTTTTGCAGAATTCGAGACCTGCGTGAAGTGCAGTTCCGCTGGATCCGCCGGTGAAAATCCCTTCTTCGCGGGTCAGTTTCCGTGCGGCAAGAAACGATTCGCGGTCGTCTGCGATCAACACTTCATCGACATAATTAAAATCTAATGTCTTTGGAATATAATCTTGACCAATACCTTCAACTTTATATGTTTTGAAAACGGGGTCGTATTTCTTTTTATAAAAATACTCTTGAAGGATCGATCCTTTAATATCTACTCCGATGACTTTGATATTTGGATTTTTTTCTTTCAGGAATTTTGCTGCGCCAGTGATCGTTCCTCCCGTGCCAATTCCACAAATAAAATAATCGATCTGTCCGCCGGTTTGCTCCCAAATCTCAGGTCCGGTTGTCTTGTAATGTGCTTCCGGATTTTTTGGATTTTCGTATTGATCAGCGAGAATTGAATTCGTTGTTTCCCGCACACGCTGTTTTGCAACTTCAGTGTAACTTTCCGGTGAATCGTGGGGAACAGCCGTTGGTGTTACGATCACTTCAGCACCGAATGCTCGCAGGTTGCTGATCTTTTCCGCACTCATTTTATCCGGCATTGTAAAAACTGTTTTGTATCCTTTTACCGCAGCTGCAATTGCCAGTCCCATTCCTGTGTTTCCGGAAGTTGATTCGACAATCGTTCCTCCCGGTTTAATGCGACCAGTTCGCTCGGCATCTTCAATGATCTCAATTCCAATTCTATCTTTAATTGATCCGCCTGGATTGAATGTTTCCACTTTAACGAAGATATGCGGTTTCAATCCTTTATTGATCTTATTCAACTTGATCAACGGAGTATTTCCAATTGTTTCAAGAATAGAATTGTAGTATTTAATTTTGGATAGATCTTTGGACATAATGCTCCGAATTTTTAGTAATATAGATTTTTTGCTCTGTAGAATCAAGAAACGATTCCCGTAAATTGCACTAAATTCAATAAGTTACGGTATTTTTGTGCGTTGACTTACCACGTCGTTTTTAGTAAATTAGAAAAGAAAGTGAGAAAAATTTGAACCAATACATCCTGTCGTTTTTAATTAGTTACTTCATTGGTTCAATTCCAACGGCATTCTTAGTTGTAAAAAAAACTTCTTCACTTGATATCAGAACAGAAGGTAGCGGAAACGTTGGCGGTCGAAATGCTTTGGAAGTAACTGGCAAAAAATGGGTTGGCGCTACAGTTATTCTTATTGACACTTTAAAAGGTGTTGTTTCAGTTCTTATCGCAAGTCTGTTTTTCGAAGATAAAGCAGCCGCAGTTTCAGTTGCAATGTTTGGAGCGGTCTTAGGGCACTGTTATCCCGTATGGCTGAAATTTCACGGAGGGCGAGGTTTGTCTACCGCGGCAGGGTCGTTTCTGGTAACGTGCTGGGTTTGGGTGCCTCTTTGGTTTCTGTTGTACTTTGTTTCAGAAAAACTTATAAAGAACGTTTATGTATCAAGCGTGATTGCTCTTGTATGATTGCCAACCATTATTTGGTTTGTTCCATATCAATGGCTAACAAAAGTTACTGTGGAATATTTTACAGTTCAAGGATTTTTCATCGCTGGTAGTTTGGTTTTATCTGTATGTCTTTCCCGTTATATTCAACCTCTAAAAGAATACTTGAATGAAAAAAAATCTTAATATTATTTCCCTTTGTTTAGTATTGTTCGTTTCAGGATTTGCACAGTCGGTTAATGATGACATTACACGTTCGCGGCAAAACGCAATCACACGTACCGTTGAGACTGTCAGTTCTACGATAGTCGGTATCAATGTTATTGAAGTACGCGAATATCGCGATCCGCTTTCGAATCTTTTCGGCAACGATCCGTTCTTCAATCAATTCTTCGGAAATAGAAATTATAAACAGGAAGTAAAAGGTCTCGGCTCCGGGTTCATTATTTCTCCAGACGGATATGTTTTGACCAATGATCATGTTGCAGGAAATGCAAAACAAATTACGGTAACACTGACGAATGGGAAAAAATATCAAGCAGAAATTATTGGAACCGATTTGGTCACCGATGTTTGTTTATTGAAGATCACTCCGGAGAAGGGAGAGAGCTTTCAATTTGTGAAACTTGGAAACTCGGATGATATTTTGATCGGTGAATGGGTTATTGCGTTCGGAAATCCATTCGGACTTTTTGATAATATCGATAAACCGATCGTCACAGTTGGTGTTGTCAGTGCAAAAGGAATGAATCTCAATATTGATAATAATCGATCTTACAAAGGATTGATACAGACAGATGCTGCGATCAATTCCGGAAATAGCGGTGGTCCGTTGGTTAACAGTCTGGGTGAAGTTATTGGAATCAATACGCTCATTTTTACCGGTGGTGTGAGTCAATCAAATATTGGATATGGTTTTGCGATTCCGATCAATCGAGTAAAGACTATTGTCAGTGAGCTTCAAACCAAGGGAAAAATCGAAAGAAATTTCTGGACAGGAATGGATGTTCGACCGGTTGACGCTCAAATTGCAAGATACTTTTCTCTTAAGCAAGCTCAGGGTGTTATTGTCAGTGATATTCAAAAGAATAGCCCCGCTGATCGTTCTGGAATTCTCATTGCGGATATCATCGTGGAAATAAATGGTGAACGAATTCTTAACAACGATAGCCTGATGGGAATTATGCAGGAAAGCCGTGCAGGAGACGTTTGGAAGATCAAAGTATACCGTGATAAAAAAATTATCAATATTGACGTACTATTAGAAAAGCAAAAATAAATGATTGCTCGATATACACGACCGCAAATGGGTAATATCTTTACGGATAATAACCGATACTCTATTTGGTTGGAGATTGAACTGCTTGCCTGTGAAGCTCAAGCTGAACTTGGTGCGATTCCACCTGAAGCGGTTAAAATAATCCGACAAAAAGCACAGTTCAATGTCGATCGCATTAACGAAATTGAACTAGAAGTCAAACACGATATTATTGCCTTTCTGACAAGTGTCGGAGAATTTGTGGGACCCGAGTCCCGATTCATCCATCTTGGAATGACTTCATCTGATGTTGTTGATACCGCACTTTCCGTTCAGATGAAACAAGCAGGAGAATTGTTGTTAAAAGATTTAACGGAATTGCGTGATGTGTTGGCACGACGTGCAAAGGAATTCAAAATGACAGTAATGATCGGGCGTTCTCACGGAATTCATGCGGAGCCGACTACATTTGGACTAAAACTTGCATTGTGGTTTGATGAAACACGAAGAAATATTGTTCGGTTAAAACATGCGATTGAAACAATTTCAGTAGGACAAATTTCAGGTGCAGTTGGAACGTTTGCTCATTTGAGCCCGGAAGTAGAAGAATATGTTTGTTCTAAACTTGGTCTAAAACCAGCACTCGTTTCAACACAGGTGATTCAGCGTGATCGTCATGCTGAGTTTTTAACAACATTAGCTGTTATTGGAAGTTCGCTCGATAAATTCGCAACTGAAATCCGTCATTTGCAGCGGACGGAAGTTCTTGAAGCAGAAGAATATTTTTCTGTGGGACAAAAAGGATCATCCGCTATGCCGCACAAACGGAACCCGATAACGAGTGAACAAATTTCCGGACTTGCGCGATTACTTCGCGGAAATGCTCAAGCTGCGTTGGAGAATGTTGCATTGTGGCACGAACGAGATATTTCGCATTCTTCAGTTGAACGAGTGATCGTGCCGGATTCGTGTATTCTACTCGATCATATGCTTGCAAAGTTTACAAATATCATTGATAAGCTTCTTGTCTATCCAGAGAACATGAAAAAGAATTTGGATATCACTCATGGACTGCTCTATTCTCAGCCGGTGCTTCTGGCTCTAGCAAAAAAGGGGATGAAAAGAGAAGATGCCTATCGCATTGTTCAGCGTAATGCAATGGATGTGTGGAAATCGAAAAAGAATTTTAAAGAAATGTTGAAAGCAGACGCAGAAGTGTCTGCGGTATTGAACGATGCAGATTTAGATGAAGCATTTGATCCGAAAAAAAGTTTAAGCAACGTAGATCATATATTTAAAAGAGTCGGACTGGAATAAATAAAGGAGGAATTATGAAGTTGACGGCTGTGTATCAAAAAGTTGCGGAAGGGTATATTGGTTTTGTAGAAGAACTTCCTGGTGCAAATACTCAAGGCGTTACTATCGAGGAAACTCGCAAAAATTTAAGAGAAGCAGCATTGATGGTGTTAGAAGCAAACAGGACATTATCAGAAGAACAGCTTCCGTTAGATAATGTTATAAAAGAAAATTTAGTGTTATATGAAGCGTCGTGATTTGCTTAAACATCTTGAATTGTTTGGGTGTGAGTTCTTGCGTGAAGGAGGGAATCATACAATTTACGTAAACAGAGAGAAGAAAAAATCTTCAAGTATTCCAAGACACAATGAGATTAATGAAATGCTTGCGAAGAAAATTTGCAAAGATTTAGATATAAAATTCCCTTAAAAATATTAAGCTCAATGGAGAAAATTTAATGGCACAGAAATTTCAAAATCTTATCAATGGAAAATGGGTTGATGCAAAATCAGGCAGAACATTTGAGAACCGTAATCCTGCAAACTGGGAAGAAATCGTCGGAATATTTCCAAAATCCGGGAAAGAAGATGTTGACGAAGCAGTAAAAGCAGCTCGCGCAGCATTTGAAAAATGGAGATTGGTTCCTGCTCCGAAACGCGGCGATATTATGCGTGCCATCGGCGACCTAATGGTAAAAAGAAAAGAAGAAATTTCCCGCGAAATGACACGTGAGATGGGAAAAGTTCTTGCTGAAACGCGCGGCGATGTTCAGGAAGGAATTGACACTGCATATTACGCTTCGGTAGAAGGTAGACGCTTATTTGGGAAAACCGTTCCATCGGAACTCCCAAATAAATTTGCAATGGCAATTCGGGTTCCAATCGGTGTTGCAGGGATTATTACACCGTGGAATTTTCCGATGGCAATTCCGACGTGGAAAATGTTCCCGGCAATTCTTTCCGGAAATACGTGCGTTTTCAAACCGGCAACCGATACGCCGAAAACTGCTGCGTTGCTTGTTGAACTCATGATGGAAGCGGGTCTTCCTGAAGGTGTTGTAAATATTATTCATGGCGGTGGCGGCGAAGTTGGTAACGCAATTGTTTCTCATCCGGATGTCGATCTGATTTCATTTACAGGATCGACAGGAGTTGGCAAGCAGATCACGAAAGATGCTGCGGATACTTTGAAACGGGTTTCGTTAGAACTCGGCGGAAAAAATGCTCAAATAGTTCTTGCTGATGCTGATCTTGATCTTGCATTGGAAGCCGTATTGTGGGGTGCGTTCGGAACAACCGGTCAACGTTGCACAGCAACAAGCAGATTGATCCTTGAAGAAAAAATCTATGATAAATTCATGTCGATGCTAGTTGACCGAACAAACAAATTGAAACTTGGTGACGGTCTTCTTCCAGATTCACAAGTTGGACCTTGTGTTAATGAAAGCCAGCGTAAATCTGTTCAAGAATATGTTACAATTGGAAAGAATGAGGGAGCAAAACTTGTAGCGGGCGGATCGATTGCAACGGAAGGTGCTCTTGGAAAAGGATGGTTCCATCAGCCGACAATTTTTGGTGATGTAACACCGGAGATGAGAATAGCAAAAGAAGAGATTTTTGGGCCGGTGCTTTCCGTTATTCGCGCTAAGAATTTTGATGAAACAATCCGCATACTCAATAATACAGAATATGGACTATCATCTTCGGTATTCACTACGGATGTGAACAAAGCATTCACTGCTATACGTGACATTCAATCTGGAATTACCTATATTAATTCAGCAACAATTGGAGCGGAAGCTCATCTTCCGTTTGGCGGAGTAAAGAAAACAGGGAATGGTCACCGCGAAGGTGGATGGACTGTATACGATTTCTACACTGAATGGAAGGCTGTTTATATTGACTATTCCGGAAAATTACAGCGCGCTCAGATCGATAATTATTAAAATGATTACAAACTCGTGTCAAAATTGAACGTTTTGACACGACAATTTTAGAAGTAGACCTAATGCATATTCGCAGGCAAAAATATAAATACCTGAAAGGAATAGATGGACGTCCGTACATCGTGGCAATGTACGAGCATCAAGAATTTTATTGAGTTTCCACATACTTTTTTGAATCACTATAATCAATTTTTGACCCAAAAGTATGAAAGGAGACAGCAATGTCTGCAACAGTTATTCATTCAAAAGAAACCTCTGTTTCTTCCAACGGAAACACCACCACATTCACTCCTGTGAAGATTGCACCAACAGAAGTTCATCAAACATTATCCCGTCACATGCTTGCCGATGGCTATGATATGGTCATCGATCTCAAAAAAAGCCAAGGTGCATACATCTACGATTCGCGGTACGGGAAAAAATTTCTCGATTTCTTTTCTTTTTTTGGTTCATCAGCACTTGGAATGAATCACCCAAAGCTGACGACCCCGAATTTTTTAGAGAAACTCGGATATGTTGCGGTGAATAAACCTTCGAATGCCGATGTGTATTCAGTTGAGATGGCGGAATTCGCTGCTACATTTGGAGCGCTTGCTCAACCGGAATATTTACCACACGCATTTTTTATTGATGGCGGTGCACTTGCAAATGAAAATGCAATGAAAACAGCATTCGACTGGAAAGTTCGGAAGAATTTTGCAAAAGGATATACCAGTGAGCGCGGACATCAGGTGATTCATTTCCGTCACTCTTTCCACGGTCGAAGCGGATATACAATGTCGCTAACGAATACGGATCCGACGAAGACAAATTATTTTCCGAAATTCAAATGGCCCCGCATTCATAATCCGGCAATCCATTTTCCATTGAATGAGAAAAGTTTATCGCAGGTGATTGAAGAAGAGAAAACAGCGATCACTCAGATTAAACAAGCGATCATTAATAATCCCGATGATATTGCTGCGATCATTATTGAACCGATTCAGGCTGAGGGAGGCGATAATCATTTCCGCAAAGAATTCTTGCAGCAACTTCGAACGATCTGCGATGAGAGTGAAATCCTTTTGATATTTGATGAAGTTCAAACTGGTGTCGGACTGACTGGGAAAATGTGGGCACATGAACATTTTGTAAAACCCGACTTGATGTCATTTGGGAAAAAGACCCACATCTGCGGATTTATGGCAAGCAAACGAATTGATGATGTTCTTGACAATGTTTTTAACAAACCAAGCCGCATCAATTCAACATTCGGCGGCAATCTTGTAGATATGGTTCGCTCAAAGCGAATATTCGAAATTATTCATGAGGACAAATTAGTGGAAAACGCAAAAATGCAAGGCGAATTCCTTCTGAAACAAATACAGGAAATGCAATTTGAATTCCCGAAGGTGGTTTCAAACGCACGCGGCAGAGGTTTGATGTGTGCAATTGATATTGACACCTCACAAAATCGAAATCAATTAATCACGAAAGCATATGAAGAAGGTCTCATTCTTATCGGCTGCGGCGATCGTTCTATTCGATTCAGAACTCCGCTCATCATCAGCCAAGATGAATTGAAAGAAGGATTAGAAATTATGCGAAAAGCGATAAAAGAACTAAGCATGGGAGAGTTATAGTATTTATATTCTTCCAAAATTATCTGCACAATAACGATCGACTTTATTATGGAAACAAACGAAAACAATATTGAAAATCCACTAGCATTGAATATGCACACTGTGCGTTCAATGCTTGTTCAATTCATCAAAGATGAATTGACAAATGCTGGATTCAAGAAAGCTGTTATAGGCCTTTCCGGTGGGATCGATTCTGCGGTTTCAACGTATCTTGCGGTAGAAGCACTAGGTGCGAAGAATGTTCTGGCAGTGTTGATGCCATATAAAACAAGCAGTCCGGAAAGTAAAACTGATGCTGAAATTATTGTGAACGATTTGGGAATTCGAAGTACTGTTGTTGATATTACGCCGATGGTTGAGCCATTGTTTGAATCAGAAAAGATTTCAGATAATCTTCGCAAAGGAAATATCATGGCGCGAGAAAGAATGATCGTGCTATATGATTTTTCTCAAAAAGAACAGGCGTTGGTTATCGGAACATCGAACAAAACTGAATCGATGCTTGGGTATGGAACATTGTTTGGAGATATGGCCTGTGCTATCAATCCATTGGGTGATCTCTATAAAACACATGTGTGGGATCTCGCAGAAGAACTCGGTATTTCAAAAAAAATCATTCAGAAAAAACCAACTGCTGATCTTTGGCAGGGACAAACAGATGAAGGGGAATTAGGATTTAGTTATCGTGAAGCAGATCGTCTGTTATATTACATGGTTGATGAACGGCGAACTGATGAAGAACTTTTGGGATTAGGTTTTGACAAGTCTTTTATTGCGAATGTCCGGCGAAAAATTCAGATCAATCAATTCAAACGGCGTCCGCCAATGATCGCAAAAATCTCGCATCGGACAGTGAATATCGATTTTCGATATGTCCGCGATTGGGGAATATAAATGTCTGAAGAAATTCAACGCGGCGCGTTATATGTTGTTCCGACTCCGATAGGGAATTTAGAAGATATAACACTTCGCGCATTGAATATATTGAAACATGTTGATGTGATCGCAGCGGAAGATACACGCACTACGAAATTCCTGCTCGATCATTTTGGAATTGAAAAAACATTGCTCAGTTTTTTCTCGCACAACGAACAGATTCGAGTTCCACAGATCATTCAACGGCTTAAAAACGGTGATTCGGTTGCGATCGTCTCTGATGCCGGAACTCCGGGAATTTCAGATCCGGCATTTTCGATCATCACAGCTGCAATTGAGAATGAAATAAAAATTGTTCCATTGCCGGGAGCAACTGCATTTGTTCCGGTGCTTGTTGCAAGCGGCATGTCAACTCATGAATTTGTCTTTGAAGGATTTCTTCCGCATAAGAAAGGAAGAAAGACAAAGCTTGAGCGATTAAAAGATGAACATCGGACCATTGTTCTGTATGAATCACCGCATCGAATACTTAAAACATTACAAGAACTGTTAGAATATTGCGGGGAACGGAAAGTTGTGGTTGGAAGAGAGATGACAAAGATATACGAAGAGATCATTCGCGGCAATCTTTCGGATGTTGTCAAGGATTTTTCTACAAGGGTTATTAAAGGTGAATTTGTTATTGTGCTCGAAGGAAAGAATGATTGATTGAGACATCTGAAAAATGTATCCGCACGCTTTTAGTGTGCATGATAAAACCTTATTTCAGGCATTTTCGCAACCGTAAAAATTGCGGATACAAAAAGCGTTTGAATTTTTCTACTGCATAAATTGTAGGATCAATGATGATGAAAAATTTTACTGAATATTTGCTGAGAGTTTTAATCGCTCTTGTTGTAGCCGTTTCCATAAATTCTGCTCAAAAACGGGAAACGAGAGGAGCTTGGATTGCTACTGTGACAAATATTGACTGGCCCTCGCCCGCTACGACGGATGTTGAAGTTCAAAAAACGCAGTTGCGTACGATACTTGATAAATTATCTGCAAGCGGAGTGAACATTGCAATCTTTCAAATCCGTCCTGAATGTGATGCGCTGTATAATTCTCCATATGAGCCGTGGTCAAAATGGCTGACTGGAACACAGGGGAGTCCCCCAAATCCGTTTTACGATCCGCTTCAATTTGTTGTTGAAGAAGCGCATAAACGGGGAATGGAATTGCATGCATGGTTCAATCCATATAGAGCAGAACGATCTGCAGGGAATTATTCTACGGCGGCAAATCATGTAACAAATACTCATCCTGATTGGGTTTTGCAGGTAGGGACGGTCCGTTTTCTCAATCCCGGTTTGCAGGAAGTTCGAGACTATGATACAAAAGTAATTTGCGATGTAGTGCGGCGCTATGATATCGATGCTGCGCACATGGATGATTATTTTTATGTTGAACCGATGGGAAGCCAGGATGCAAATACCTTTGCAACCTATCCCCGCGGTTTTACTGTCCTTGGTGATTGGCGTCGTGATAATGTTAATCTTCTTATCAAACAAGTCTACGATAGTATTCAAATAATAAAGCCATGGGTAAAATGGGGAATCAGTCCCCGAGGAATTTGGAAGAATGGAGTTCCTACGGGAATAATTGGAAACGATAATTACAGCACAATTTATTGTGATGCAACTGCATGGCTGAGCGGAAATTATATTGATTATCTTGCACCTCAATTATATTGGAAGATTGGTGGTAGTCAAGATTTCACAAAACTTTTGCCGTGGTGGATTTCTGTTTCAAATGGAAGACAAATTATTCCAGGTTTAGCAGCATATAGAATTCTCACAGGGGTTAATCCTTTTACTTCAGCATCTGAAATTCTAAATCAAATTCGATTTGAACGCTCCACGCCCCCAATTGCCGGTAACTTTTTGTATACAACATTCAATATTACGGGTAATCTTGATAAATTAACAGATTCTCTAGTTAACGATTTATACAAGTTCAAAGCATTAGTTCCAAGTTTGAAATGGAAAGATTCACTTGCACCGAATCCACCGTTGAATGTTCAATTTGGACGGTTCGGTTCGTCTCCAATTGCTACAATCAATTGGAGTTTACCGGTACAAGCATCCGATAATGATTCTGCATCTCTGTATGTTATTTACAAATCACCATCCGGAATAATTTCACAGAATGATATTGATGATCCGAAGAATATTTTTAGCGTAACCAGTAATCGTAATTTCAATCCGTATAGCATAAACAACGGCGCAAAAAATTTTGCATTAACAAGTTTAGATCGAAATCATAATGAAAGTGCTCCAAGCAGTGTTGTTTCCATTGATAATCTTCCGAAACAGCCCATGTTGGTTTTTCCAAGCGATCTTGCAATGAATCAAATACCCGGAGTTAAACTCCTTTGGAATTATGCCGATTCATCGTCAGCGTATCAAATACAAGTTTCTGCTGATTCTACCTTTTCATCAGTGGTAACAAACTCTGTTCTATATGATACTTCGTTCACAACAATAAATTTAAAAGGAGAACAACGATATTTTTGGCAGGTGAAAGGATTGAATATTGCCGGTGCAGGAAATTATTCCATCGCAAGAAATTTTTCTACGGGAAATCCTGCAGATCCACCACTTGTTGCGCCGGCTGATCTATTAACCAATACACCATTACTGATGAAGTTTTCATGGAACAAAACTCCAATGACTCAGTCATTTGCATTTCAACTTTCGCTCAGCTCTGATTTTCTTAATTCGGTGATAAAAGATACTATTGGTTTTTTAGATACTTCAATAACCGTTGAAAACTTATTGCCCTTCAAAATATATTTTTGGAGAGTGAAAGGATTTAACCCAATTGGTACGAGCGACTGGGCTTTCAGAAAATTTAGAACACAAACATCTGCATTTGTAGCAATGAATGATGTGATCCCAACTGAATACGGTCTTGAACAAAATTTCCCCAATCCGTTTAATCCAAGCACGACAATTTTGATTTCAGTGAAAAACTATGGACCGACGTCAGTAAAGGTGTTTGATGTTCTTGGAAGGGAAGTTGAAGCGCTTGTGGATGGAGATTTAGCTCCCGGGCAATATTCGTTGCAATTTAATGCGTCTCGGTTATCCAGTGGTTTCTACTTTGTTGTTATGAGATCGGGCGAGTTTGCTTCTGTGAAGAAAATGCTGTATCAAAAATAGGGTAATGCTATGAAAAAATTTCTTGTGATTTCATTGATACTGATGTCATCATTGTTTGGTCAGTTGAAAGTTACGTCAATCGAAAAAATACCAATTCCGACTGATGAACAATGGAGCAAGCCTATCTTTTCTCCGTCGGGGAAAGATATATTCGTTACCAATGATTCATACAATGGAATTTGGCAATATTCACTCACAACGAAGCTATTGAAAGCAATCACTCGAGATCAATACTCGGGTTACAATTTTTCAATTTCCGAAGATGGTTCAAAGATCGCGTATCGGAGAACAACTGATGAGGGGGACCAAATTACACGAGTTCAAGAAATTGTTGAACTTGAACTTCAATCATTATCGAAGAAGATTGTCGACCGCGGCAATTCAATTTCGACACCGGTGTTTGATGAAAACACTGTAACCACATTCGAAAAAATATCAAGACAAAAAACAACGCCTGCACTGCTGAATAGTCAGGTGAAGATTTTAGGAATTGAAGATACAAAAATTATTCTTTTACAAGATGGAATGAAAAGAACTTTTGATCCATTAAATCAGGGGCGATATATATGGCCGCAACTATCACCCGATGGAATGAATATTGTCGCTGTTGATATGGAAAGAGGAGCGTTTATCACCGATCTTGCCGGATCAAATATTGTAAAATTTGGGAAATGCAATGCACCGCAATGGACGCGAAGCGGAAATTGGATTATTGGAATGAATGATATTGATGATGGTCACGCCATTATCAGTTCTGAGATTATTGCTGTTTCTAAGGATGGGAAAACACGAATTGAATTGACAAATAGCAATTCTATAATAGAAATGTTTCCAGATGTATCGCCGGTAGAAAATAAAATTATCGTAAGCACTGTATCAGGGGAATTGTTGCTTCTTACGTATGAGGAGGCACAATAAAATGAACCGATTATTATGCATCTTTTTAATTTTTGCTGTTGTCTCAATTTCTTTTGCTCAGCCCCCGAATAATTTAACAGGATTAAAAATCTGTATTGATCCCGGACATGGCGGTAATAATGCATCGAATGATCGTCGAATTGAACCTGATCCGGGAAATGTATTTTGGGAATCAGAAGGAAATTTTAGAAAAGCATTGTGGCTCCGTACGTTGTTGCAGCAGCGAGGTGCAACAGTTTTTCTTACTCGTGAAACAAATACATATCCTGATGATATTGACCCAACATTAACTCAACGATGGGAATTTGCCAACACAAATAATGTGAATTGGTTTCATTCAATTCATAGTAATGCAGGGGGTGGTTTATATACGATGGTGTTGTTAAAAGAAAACATCAGTACGCGACTGCCTGCATTTTCGCAAGCAGTTGATATGTCGAGTTTTATTTACACTAATATTCGTGCAAAGTTACGAACAAATGCTTCGGGCGGAAATATTACAGGTTACCCTGGAGTTTATAAGGATTATACTTTCTATGGTGGGACCAGTGGAGGATTTAATCTTGGAGTTCTTAATGGACTTGTAATGCCGGGTGAACTTTCTGAAGGGTCATTTCATGATGGATTTCCGGAAACACGACGATTACTGAACAATGATTATCGTAAAACCGAAGCCTATGGAATATTGAATGGATTTGTTGAGTATTATAAAATACCTTATGACACTCTTGGTATGATCATCGGCTCACAGAAAGACGGGGCAACTCCGATCAATAATGTCGTAGTTCGATTACTTCCCAACAATAAAATTTACAATGGTGACATATTCAACAATGGATTTTTTCTTTTTGATTCACTTCCTCCCGGAAATTACAAAGTTGTTTATGAAACTCCCGGATTTTCGGTTGATACGGTAAGTCTTTCGTTAATTGCTACTCCAAAATTAGTGAAAAGTTCTTTACCCGAGCAAGGTAAAACTGCGGTCTCTCGAACAGCTTCAATTGTAATTGAATTTCTTCAGGCGATGGATACTGCATTGGTACGAACAAAATTTTCAACCGCACCAATTGTTGAAGGGATAATCTCATGGAGCAATCAAAACAAAACTTTAACATTTACTCCGAAGAATCCTTTGGGATTTTATCAAAATTATGATGTTACTTTGGTTGGCATGGGCAACACGAAGCAGCCAACCACATTTGTTGACAACAAAACAGTTACAACGACCACCGGATTGGCAAATTATGCATTATCATTTCAAACCGAACAATTGCCTCCATATATAATTCTTACACAGCCAAAATCAGATGATACTGCTTTTGTCGTTTCAAAACAGATTGGGATAAAATTTTCTGTAACAATGGATACCGCCAGCGTACGAGCTGCTCTTTCAATTGTACCGCTAGTTGGAGGTACATTTTCTTGGTCTCAATTGAATACAACACTTCTCATTACACCAACCGGAGGTTTACCGTTTAATACTAATTATACAGTAACAATCGGTAGCGAGGCAAAATCCATTTATGGAAAACCGATTGATGCTAATCGAGATAGTATTTCAGGTGATCCATTTATATTTAAATTTAGGACACAATCTAACCCTCTTTCGGTTAATCGGAATGAACAACAGCCGATGATATTTTCCCTCAATCAAAATTATCCCAATCCATTTAATCCTTCAACAACAATCGGATTTTCTATTGCTGAATTGAGTTCTGTTTCACTTGCTATTTACGATGTTCTTGGAAGGGAAGTATCTGTTTTAGTGAATGAAAAACTGAGTCAGGGAGAATATTCGATCCAATGGGATGCTAAAAATTATTCGAGCGGAATGTACCTCTATAAACTTGCCACGGAAAAGTATACTTCAATTAAGCGGATGATGTTGGTAAAATAGATTGGTTATATAATATTTTTCTAAAAACGGGGCAAGTGTTTTTTGCCCCATTTTTATTCCTGATTCCGTACTTTTTATTCACCCTCGTTTTTTGTATTTTCTTTTACGTTCTCGTAGTTCAAGTGGATAGAACCGGAGTTTCCTAAACTTCTAATCGCAGTTCGAGTCTGCGCGAGAACACAAGTTCTCTCATACTTATTTCATCATTAATTATCAATTATCGATGCGTTTATCTAAAGGTTTTTTCCCGACCGTAAAAGAAGTTCCCTCTGATGCTGTAATTCCAAGTCATCAATTAATGATTCGAGCCGGATTAATGCGCCAGTTGGCAGCCGGGATATTTTCATTCCTGCCGATCGGTTATTCGGTGATGAAAAAAGTAATGAACATCATCCGCGAAGAGATGGATGCGATCGGCGGACAGGAATTTCATCTTCCAGCATTGAATCCGATTGAATTATGGGAGGAAACAGACCGCGTAAAAGCGTTCGGCGATATCATGTTTCACATTAAGAATCGTGCAATGGTGCTGGCACCAACGCATGAGGAAGTAATCACCAATATTGCAAAGAATCATGTGAAGTCGCACAACCAAATGCCGCAGATTTGGTACCAGATCCAGACAAAATTCAGAAATGAGCCGAGACCAAAATCCGGTGTATTGCGCGGCAGACAGTTTACAATGAAAGATTCGTACAGCATGGATTCATCGTGGGAAGGGTTGGATAAAAGTTACGATCTTCATGCAGAAGCCTACAAAAAGATCTATACTCGATGCGGTCTGAACTTTTATATTGTAGGAGCCTCAAGCGGAGCAATGGGTGGAAGCGGATCTCAAGAATTTATGGTTGAATCCAATGCAGGCGAAGATAATCTTGCAGTTTGTGTGGAAAGCGGATATGCGGCAAATGTTGAGATTGCAACTTCCAATGTTCCGAAAGCAGAACGCAAATCAGAAAGCAAACCGCTTCAAGAAATCCATACTCCCAATTGTAAATCGATTGATGAAGTTGCTTCATTTTTAAAATTACCGACAACTCAATGTGCAAAATCGCTGATATTTATCAATGCCAATCAACCGATTCTTGTTTTAATGCTTGGTAACGATCAATTGAATGAATCAAAATTGCAAGCTGTCTTCGGTCAGGATATTCGTCCCGCGCAACCCGAAGAATTATTGAAATTCACCGGTGCTGATGCAGGTTCAATTGGTCCGGTCGGCTTAAAGAACTTCACGATTGTTGCCGATAAGCGTCTTGAAAACGCCAACGGTCTTGTGTGCGGTGCAAACAAAAATGATTATCATTTGCTCGACCTCGATCTTCAACGGGATGCGCAAATTAAATCATATCATGATTTCCGTTCAGTTGAAGAAGGTGAACTTTCGCCCGATGGAAAAGGAAAGCTTCGCATTATCAAAGGAATTGAAGTTGGGCATATTTTCAAATTGGGAACGAAATATTCCGTTGCAATGAAAGCTAATTTCCTTGATAAAGATGGAAAAGAAAATCCGATCATTATGGGAAGTTACGGGATTGGTGTTGAACGAATCGTTGCTTGCCATATTGAACAGCATCACGATGAATTTGGGATCAAATGGCAAAAATCAATTGCCCCGTACGATGTACATTTGATCTGTGTGAATATGAATTCGGAATCTGTGGTTAGTAAAGCCGAAGAGATCTATTCAAAACTTGAAAAGAATGGAATTTCTGTTCTGTTTGATGATAGAACAGATGCAAGTCCCGGATTCAAATTCAAAGATGCTGATCTTTTAGGAATGCCGCTGCAAGTTATCGTCGGTGAGAAGAATCTGAAGAATGGTCAGATAGAAATTAAAGAGAGAAACAGCGGAGAGCGAAGAACTGCTTCAGTTGATGCCATTATTGAAGAAGTTGTGAAGTTTGTAAATGCTTAAATGTTGTTTTCAATATTGTAATCCTGCAATCTTGTAATTTTGAAATTCTAAGAATGTCCCAATTTATACACCTACACAATCATACGCACTATTCTTTGTTGGACGGTGCATCAACAGTTGAAACCCTAATAAAAGCGGCGGAAGATAATAATATGCCTGCTGTTGCACTGACCGATCATGGAGTATTGTTCGGGGCAATCGAATTCTACAAAAAAGCAAAAAAGAAAAATATTAAACCGATCATCGGCTGTGAAGTGTATATTCTTACAAAAGGGAGTCGCTTCAATAAATCAAAAGAAAGAGATGACGGGAATGACCTGCTTGTTTCCGATGGTAAATCAAAAAAGAAACGAGATTATCATCATCTTATTCTTTTGTGTAAAGACAATGTTGGTTACAAAAATCTTATCAAACTTGTAACGCTCGGTCATACCGAAGGATACTATTACAAACCTCGCATCGATTTCGATCTTCTTTCAAAACATCACGAAGGGCTTGTCTGTCTTTCCGCATGTGCTGGCGGAGTTGTTGCAAATCCATTGATTAGCGGAGATTACGAAGAGGCGAAAGAGATCGCAAAGATGTATAAAGATCTCTTTGGTGACGATTTCTATTTAGAAATTCAAGATCACGGAATTCCAGCCGAAAAGATTGTTCTTCGAGACATGCCAAAAATTGCGAAAGAACTGGATATTAAACTTGTAGCGACAAATGACAGTCATTATGTAAAACGCGAACATGCTATTGCTCATAATATCATGCTTCTCATTCCAGAAGCAAGCGCTAATGATGTTCCTGATATCACAAATCTTCGCTACGGCACTGACCAGATCTATTTCAAATCCGAAAAAGAGATGGTTGAATTGTTCAAGGATTTTCCCGACGCAATTGCAAATACTCTCGAGATCACTGAGAAATGCAATTTGAAATTGAATTTAGGCGAAAATCAAATGCCTAAATTTCCAATTCCTCTTGATGCTGGTGTAACAACGCTTGAAGAATATCTTGAAAAAATTGCATGGGAAGGACTACGAAAACGATACAAAGAAATTACACCAGTCATCGATGCGCGAATGCGTCACGAGATCAGTGTTATTAATCGAATGGGATATGCCGGTTACTTTTTGATCGTTGCTGATTTCATCAAAGCAGCACGAGATCGCGGAGTGATGGTTGGACCCGGTCGTGGAAGTGCCGCAGGAAGTATTGTTGCTTTTGCAACACAGATAACGAATGTCGATCCGTTGAAATACGATCTTCTGTTTGAACGATTCTTGAATCCCGATCGTATTTCAATGCCCGATATCGACGTCGATTTTTCCGATTGGAAACGCGATATCGTTATCAAATATGTTCGTGAAAAATACGGTGAAGAAAATGTTGCACAGATCATCACGTTCGGAACACTTTCTTCAAAGGCTGTTTTAAAAGATGTTGCCCGTGTTCTTGGTATTCCGCTTTCTATTGTGGAAAGTATTACGAAACAAATTCCAACGTTTCAAGGTAAGGTTATGCCCATTCAGGAAGCATTGGATACGCTTCCGGATCTTAAACCATTTAAGGAAAATGCTGATCCGAAAATACAGCAGATGTTTGAAGTTGCAAAAGTGCTTGAAGGAATGAATCGCAATGCCGGGATGCACGCTGCGGGAGTTGTGATCTCACCTGAACCATTGAGTAATTTGGTTCCGATGTATAAGACGCCATCTACTGAATTGATGACTCAATTCACAATGAAGGGACTTGAAGATGCCGGACTTCTGAAGATGGACTTTCTCGGTTTACGAACATTAACCGTTATTGAGAATGCACTTGAGCAAATCAAAAAGAATCATGGCGTTGAAATCAACATTGATGAACTACCTGAAGACGATCAAAAGACATTTGATTTATTTGCGAAAGGACAAACGGTTGCTGTTTTTCAGTTTGAAAGTTCTGGAATGCAGGACTGGCTTCGCAAGTTGAAACCGAATTCCATCAGCGATCTTACGGCGATGAATGCATTGTATCGCCCCGGTCCAATGGAAAATATCGGCGATTTCATTAAGCGCAAACATGGTTTTGCAAAAATTGAATATCTCCATCCTAAGCTTGAAGTCACTCTAAAAGAAACATACGGTGTTATTGTTTATCAAGAACAAGTAATGCGTATCGCTTCGGATATTGGCGGCTTTACGCTTGCAAAAGCTGATGTGATGCGCCGTGCAATGGGTAAAAAAGATAAAAAGATCATGGAGGGTCTTAAAGCTGAGTTCATTGATGGTGCTCAGAGCGCAAATAAATTGAGTGCTAAACTTGCCGGTGAGATATTCGATTTAATTGAAAAATTTGCCAGCTATGGATTCAATAAATCTCACTCGGTTGCTTATTCTATTATTGCATTTCAGACAGCGTATTTAAAAGCCCATTACCCTGCTGAATATATGGCAGCAACACTCACGTCAGAAATAAATAACACCGATAAGATTGTTCTCTTTATCGATGATTGCCGAAAATCTGGAATAGAAGTTTTACCTCCAGACGTAAACGAGAGTGAACGGGATTTCACTGTAACAAAAGGCGGAATCCGGTTTGGACTTGCAGCAATTAAAAATGTTGGTTCCAATGCAGTTGATGCAATCGTTCGTGCACGTACCGAGAAAGGAAAATTTGTCTCGCTCTATGATTTCTGCCTGAAAGTTGATCTTCGTATTTGCACAAAGAAAACAATTGAAGGTTTGGTTCTTGCTGGAGCATTTGACGGGATTACCAAAAACCGAGCGCAGCTGTATAAATCAGTTGAACAGATGGTGCAGTCTGCTGCAGGTGCGCAGGAACAACAGCAGCGAGGGCAGGATAGTTTGTTCGGTGGTGATCCGCACGCAACGGTAAAAGTAAATCATGAGCCGCAGCTTCCTATTATACCGATGTGGAAGGATGCTGAAAAATTAGCAAAAGAAAAAGAAGTTCTTGGATTTTATGTCTCAGGTCATCCGTTGTTAAAATATGAGAAAGAGATTAATGCATTTGCTACGGTTCATCTAGGTGATGTGGAAGGGATGAAGAGTGGAACGGTGAAAGCCGGCGGTATCATTTCCAGTATCAAAAAGAAGATCGACAAAAAAGGGAACACGATGGCATTCATCACCATCGAAGATTTTACAGGAAAAGCTGAATGTGTTATATTCTCCAGTGTCTATAAAAAGAATGTTGAATTGCTTGAAGAAGAGAAAATGGTTTTAGTACAAGGGAAAGGTGAAGTAAGCGGTGATATTATTAAGATTATTGTTGATGAAATTTTGCCGATGGATGCTGTTCGAGAAAAATACGCAAAGAAAATTTTCTTCTTGCTCAATGCGGATGAAGTTACCGATATTACGCTCACAAAACTTCGTGAATTGATGGAAAAGAACAAAGGGAACTGCAATTGCTATTTTAATGTTGTAGGGAGGGAATTTGAAAAACAGCAGGTATTCTTATCGCGGAAATATAATATTAACCCGACCACTGAATTTGTAGAAAGCGTGCAAGAACTGCTTGGTAACCACGCCATTAAACTTTCATAAATAACATCGAATCGGTGTCTAACACCGGATTCATAATTTAAAGGAGCAATAATGAAACCAGTAGAAGTAACAGATGGAAATTTTAAGATCGAAGTGTTGGACTCTCAAACTCCTGTCCTCGTTGATTTTTGGGCAACGTGGTGTGGTCCGTGCAAGATGATCGCGCCGATTATTGAAGAACTTGCCGGTGAATATCAAGGTAAAATGAAGTTTGGTAAACTTGATGTGGACTCCAATCCTCAGATTTCAATGCAGTTTGGAATTCGAAGTATTCCAACAATGCTTGTTTTCAAAGGCGGAAAAGTTGTTGATCAAATAGTCGGTGCAATGCCTAAGAAGAGTTTGATCGAAAAGATCAGCCATCATATGAATTAAAATGAAATCAGATAAAATGTTCTAAATTGAAGTAAACATCCCGCAAAAGCGGGATTTTTTTTACATAATGAATTAGTTATTTCTCATTTCAATAAATTATGGAATGTCTATAAAAATTCGTACTTTCCAACTATGGCAGAAAAACCATTCATATCGAACCAAAGAAGACCAATACAGCGGAAACCAGATAATTCAACTTCCTCTATTTTCGGAAATAAGAGCAATAAGAAACCCGGTTCTTCCCAAACTGCTTTTCGTAAGAAAAAAGTTTTTCGATATAGTGTCCGCAGAGGTGCAAAAACTATCGAGGGTTTCCAAAATGCGTACAGTGCTGATGAAGTAAAACGGAACCTTGTTAGGCTTGGATTCAATGTAAAGTACGTCCGTCGCCATTATGAATTTCAGCTTCATGCATCAAGCACAGAAATTGTTAGTTTTGTAACGACCAGTGCGCGATTGCTGGAACAAAAAATTCCATATAGCGAAGTGCTTCAAATCATGGCGAACAATGCCAAGGATCGTTACCTGAAAGGTGCGCTGAGGAATATTATCTTAGATCTTAAAAATGGTGTTGATTCAAAAGATGCCTTTATCAAACAAGAAAAAGTATTCGGCGAACATGTGGCTTTAATGCTTGGAATCGCATCAAAAAGCGGAGAGATGACAGCGATTTTTAAGAGTGTAGCAATATTGGTTGAACGGCAAACGGAGTTTAAAAAAGGTTTAATAAGCTCTCTTATTATGCCCGCCATAACCTCCCTTACAGTATTAGGTGCTATTATTTTTTACGCAGTATATCTCGTTCCCAAAATGATGGCGATGTTGGGACCAATGATGGAAACAACTCCGCCGCTTACTGCGGCAACGATGATCTTCAGTGAATTTTTAAAAGAGAATTATGTTTGGATGTCAATTCTTATGGTTCTTGGTCTTGGCAGTTTTTATGCATATTTAATGACTGAAAATGGAAAACTTGCACGCGATAAGTATATTATTAAAATACCATATATTGGAAATATTTTGCGAAGCACAAGTACGGAAATATTTTGTCGTGTGTTAAGTATCTTATATACATCATCAAGCGAAAATGTGGATGCAATTCAAATTGCTGCCGATGCAAGCGGAAGTTCATATCTTTCTTACCGGATAAGGATGGTAACAATCCCCAGTATGCTCAGATATGGAACCGATCTTGGCAAGGCATTGAATGCGGCAGAATTTTTCCCGGATGTTTTTGTCTCTCGATTTAGCACAGCTACCGAAACAGGTGCTGTAAAAGATACCGCATTGCAGGTTGCAGATTTTTATCAGTTGGAAAATCAATTTTCGATGAAGAACTTGATGAGTGTTATTGAGATTTCTATAACAATCGTCATTATGGCGGCATTAGTATTCTTAACACTTCTTTCGACAGAGACTGCTTCGTTGAATATACAACCAAGCATGTAATTGTCTTTTGAACTAAGGAAAAAAATATGTCAGAACAACAGGTTTCCTCATTCAAAAAATCACTCACGTCGGTATTCCTTGAAAAAGGGATCGTTGATGAAATTACGTTACGCAGAGCGGAAGAGGTTCTGAGCAAGGAAGGATCTCGCTCAAGAAATCAATTGCTTCATATATTAATCGATCAATTCAAGATCAGCAGAGATCTTTTATTCGAAGAGGCTGCACGATTCTATTCATTTCGTGTTCTGGATATTACAAGAGAATCCATGGATGATGGAGTGATTGGATTTATCCGCAAAGAATTGCAAACCCTTCCGTTGTATGTCAGGGAGCTCGCTATTGAAAACAAAGCGCTTCCATATAAAATAGACACACTCAAGGAAGGGCGATTATTGATCATCACTCCCGATCCGACAAATCCGGGAATCTATAATATTGCTCGTTCGTTCAATAACAAAAAATTTGAAATATGTTATGTCCCTCAATCCCAATGGGATGAAATATGGAATCGGGTAAGTATTGACAAAGCAATTTATAAGGATAGAGAATCTGAATTACGTGATGAAGGTTTTGTACAGGATGAGGAAGAGGACAGTGAAAAATTTGAACAAGCGATCGATGAAGAAATCAGCAGAAGCGGTCTTGTCACGTTAATAGAAAGTATTTTTGTTGATGCTGTGCGGGTTGGTGCCAGTGATATCCACGTTCTTCCCAGAGGAGAAAAGATAACGGAATTCTATTTCCGAGTTGATGGAAAACTTTCGCGTTGGTATACTCATACGGAAACACGTGCTGAAGCAGTGGCTGCTGTGGTTAAAGACCGTGCTAAAAATTTAGACCGATTTGAACGTAACTTAGCCCAGGATGGTTTTGCGCAATTAATTATTGATAAAAAAACCATTCGTTTTCGACTATCTGTTATTCCTGTTATTGGGCAGGAGCTAAAAAGTAAATTCGAATCAATTGTTATCCGCGTACTTCGCGAAATGAATGTTGGCAAGAGAATTGAAGATTTAGGTTTTGATCCATACAGTGAAGATCGAATAAAACGCGCGATCAAAAAACCACATGGAATTGTTATTGTAACCGGACCGACAGGAAGCGGAAAAAGCACAACACTTGTTGCAGCATTGCGAACTATCATGGATCCTTCATTGAATATTATCACAGTAGAAGATCCGGTTGAATATTTTATTGATGGAGCTCGACAAGTAAAACTAAACCCCAAATTGGATTTTGACGATGCACTTCGTGCTATTTTACGTCATGACCCTGATATTGTAATGGTCGGTGAGATGCGCGATAAGACCACCGCAGAAATTGCCATTAAACTCGCTAACACGGGTCATCTCACTCTTTCCACGCTTCACACCAACGATGCGCCAAGTGCACTTTCGAGATTGTTTAAAATGGGTGTGGAACCATTTTTGATCGCCTATAGTATCAATATTGTTGTGGCTCAACGATTGATTAGAAAATTGTGCCCGCGCTGTAAAGCTGTGGTGAAAGAAGTGGATTATCCCATCTTGAGAAAATTTGGTATGTCCGAAGAAGAGATCAGTAAACATACAGTGTATCGTGCAATGGGATGCATTGATTGTCTGAAAGGATACAAAGGAAGAACCGCAATTCACGAAGCACTTTATTTTACAAAAGAGATTCGGCAATTAGTTTTGGATGCGGGATCGTCGATTAATGAAGAAGAACTAAGACAAGCCGGAATAAAGAATGGAATGATCACTCTTCGTGAACGTGCATTAGAATTGTTGAAAGCAGGAATAACATCTATTGATGAAGTAACTACAGTTACAAGTGATGATTAAACAAAGATTGGTTCTGTACTATGGGTCTTGGTCAAACAATGTTATCTATTATGTTTCTTGTATTACTCACAATTGCTGTGGTTAATGGGAATAGACTGATTATTGATAAAGAAGAAAGTTATTACAAAAACCAGGCATACCAAGAAGCAAGTATTTTAGCAAATAATCTTCTCTCTGAAATAGTTTCAAAAAAATTTGATCACAATGTTGATACCAACGCTATCGGTTTACCAGATTCAAGCGTCTTTAGTTCTACTATGAAGACTGAGACTTTCTGGGAGTGGCAAAATGTGACCGAAGGGATGTCGAGTAATTTGCTTGATTATAAAACATCAAGACCGTTTAATTCACAGAATGTTTCAGCCTTTAATGATGTTGATGACTATAATACTTATGTTCGAAATATTGATATAAAGCTCAATGGAAGAATTACACAAACTTTAACTAAATATACATTACAAGTAAGAGTATATTATGTACAGCGGGGAAATGAAGATGTTTATCAAACGAACAAGTCATATCTTAAAAGAATTGATGTTACGGTTACAGATTCAAAAGGGTATTTAACAAAACCGCTTAATTTTAGTACTATAAAAACATTTGGGTACTAAACTATTATGGGAATAATTTTTGATATTTTAGGCTCATTTATTGTCCGCGCTGCTATTGTTGGAATATTACTCCAATTAATGATAACAATGAGCGATGCTCTCTACCGTTATACTGAAAGAGTAGCATTAAATGATGACATCATTAGCGTTGCTCATGTTATTTCTTCTGATCTAAAAAATGTGGGATACAAAACTTATAAAGGATTTTACACAGTAACCAGTAGCAGTAGTAATACTGATGTAAGGTTTGCAGTTGATTCAAATTCTACGACCGGAATAATTGTCTACATTAGATATTATTTGAGCAGTGCATATTCAGCACCGTATTCCCATTTAAAATCAATAAACAGAGATTCTATTTATGGGTCAACAACTGTAAATACTCTGGAAGTGGCAAGAAATGTAAGCAGATTTAGGTTTAATTTTTATGATGCAAGCGGTGTCTCAACTACGATCACCACTGCGGGCGTAATTCGTTCCGTTAATGTTAATATTGAAATGGATTCAAAAGATAAATTGGTAGGAGTAATTGATAAAGCTTCAAACGTGACAGCTCAAAAAGTTTCTTGGGAACAACAATTTTTCCCCGAAAATTTGTAAATGCCCTAAAAATAAGATAAAAAAGTCTTTTTTAGCACGATATTTGTGTAAATATTAAATATTATAGAACTCTAATTTTTTCCTTGCCATGAACTTAGATTTTTGTTATTATATACTCAGTAATTAATCAAATAAAGTAAATCATGGGCAATTCAAAAATAATAATGTTATCTGGTATTTACCTTGTCTTAGGTATATACTCTATTAGTTACGAAGTTGCCGATGAAACAAGTTTTCAACTTTCAGCAAATACTGCTAATGAAATACAAGCAGGGCAGATTGCAAGATCCGGAATTTCGTTAGCGATGGAGAATATGGGCACAGATTCTTTAGTGCACACATATAGTGATATTTCTGCTGAAGTGATGTGTGGTTCCGTTGTATATTCTGCATCGCAAATTGGTTTACCTTTATCTCAATCAGAAATTACTTCTACAGGTACTTTTAATGATAAAACAGTTGTCGTAAAAGCTGTGTTTGTATATTATAATAATCGATGGAGAATAGATCGATTATATATTCCCCCGACAGCGTAACAGTATTCCAGTCTAATTCCTTCTATACAATTCAATCGTTTTCTTGTCTTGCAATTCGTCCACATTTTTTCTAATTTCTCCACATCGTATTCTATAGTGCAATCCTTTTTTTTTGGGGTAAAGAAGTTTCGCAATATATTTTTATTCAACCTTCCAAATAACTGATAATGATTGTCGTTAGCAATATAACATCATTTGTAAATTTATTTATGCATTTCGTTCTCTCAAAAAGTTCGATGCTTGTAGTTCTTTGTTGTGCTGTAATAATCGCAAATTCTCAGCCAACAGAATTTGTTCCAAAGAGCAGAAAAGAAATTCAAAAAGATAATATTACTGAACAAAAAGAACGAAAACGATTATCATCATCCGGTATACTCTCAATAACAAAAACAAAGTTCATCTATCGCTTTGGAAAAGTTGATAAAAATGGAGTGACAGAATTGTTGACTCGATATGATGGAAAAGGAAATAAGACAAAAGAAACATCCTTTAGTTCTTCTGATGGAAAAGTTGAATCAACAATTTTATATTCTTATGATAAAAATGGAAATCTCATTGAAGAACTAACGAAGAAAAACGATGTTTCTACAAAAATTATTCACCGCTATAACGTGTCAAATTATAAAATTGAATCAGTATTCTATAAATCTGATGGTGCAGTTGAGAGAAAAATATCGTTTGTCTACGACGATTCAGGGTTACTGCTCGAAACGGTCGGTCGCTTAGATGATGGAAGAATATTTATGAAAGATTCATATCTATATGATGGGGAAGGTAATGTTGTTGAGTTCAAAAATAATTCGAAGAAGTTTGTAATGCTGTATGACCAGTTTGGGAATAGTACTTCAATTTTGAAGTATAACAGATATTTTAAAGCACAAGATAGTATTCAATTCAATCTTAATGAAATCTTTGCAATGAAATATGATCGCTCGGGAAATCTTGTTGAAGTGCGTTCTCTAAGACCGGATAGTACTTTGAAATTGAGAACAAAATATATTTTTAATGAATTTGATAAGGTAATTGAAGAAAAAGAATATACTGCTGAAAACAAATTGATCTATCTGCGAATGCTTAAGTATAACAAGAATCAAAATCTTACTGAAGAATCAGGTATTGATCGTGCTTTAAAGTTTAAGAGTATCTATAAATATGATTCACGAGGAAACAAAACCGAGTGGATATCCTATGATCAGATTAATGAACCTATTACCCTGACAAAATATTCTTTTGGACGGTATGCTGATGTTAATGCGCAAGGAAATCAAGTTAATTCAAAAGAATTTGATTCCCTTCTTGTAGGTGCCGGGGGTGATCCACTTGAAAAGAATGAGTTTTTTCAAATTTTAGGGTGCCGAATTATTGCACCTGATGGGACATATCTCGGAATGGTTTTGGCTGATACGGCTAATCCTCAATCCATTGCTAATACTTGGGGGCAATATGGATTCAATCAATCGCAGACAAGTATTTTTAATTCTACCATCCCATATGGCGGGGAAAATGGTTTGTTTAGTCCTTTTAACCCTGAAAGTCCCAGTCCGCCATCCATTTATAAAGATGGAAAATTTTATTCATATTTTACAGAGAATGAAAACTTCCGTCCTCGTTTATCTCCGCGACTACTTGTTCAATTCTTAAAGACATTGTCACGTCAAAATTAAATCGTTTATTATTTATTCTCAACAATAGATCTGATTTTATCAGGTTTTTTGTTTTCATATAATAATTGAAAAAACAAGCTCTTTTGCGTATCTTCCAATACGCAAAGAGCAACAATTTATAGAATCCCTCTTTAGGGATTTTTTATTATCAGGAGATTTATTTCGTAATGCAGTACAAAAAACGAACACATACCGGTGGAGAACTTCGATCTTCACATATTGGACAAGTAGTGACGCTAACAGGCTGGGTGGATACTCGCAGAGATCTGGGTGGAGTGATTTTTATTGATTTACGTGATCGTTACGGAAAAACCCAGATTGTCTTTAATCCTAAATTCAGCGAAACAATTTATTCGCTCGCAAAAGAACTTCGTACAGAGTTTGTCATTTCTGTGACAGGTAAAGTTGAAAAACGTCCTGCCGGAACTGAGAATCCAAAATTAGGAACGGGAGATATCGACGTTTTGGTTGAAGAATTGACCATCATTAACAAAGCAGAAACAACACCGTTTCCAATTGATGATAAATTGGATACCAATGAAGACCTCCGCCTAAAATATCGCTATCTCGATCTTCGCAGAGCACCAATGCAGGCTAATCTACTGCTTCGTCACCAGATGTATCAGATCACACGCAGATATTTTGATGAATTTAATTTTATTGAGGTGGAAACACCTGTGTTAATGAAAAGCACACCCGAAGGTGCACGTGACTTTCTTGTTCCAAGTAGGATTAATCCGGGAAAATTTTATGCGTTGCCGCAATCTCCACAGACGTATAAACAAATTTTAATGGTGGCAGGGTATGATCGGTATTTCCAGATCGTAAAATGTTTCCGTGATGAAGATCTTCGTGCCGATCGTCAGCTTGAGTTCACTCAAATTGATATTGAGATGTCGTTTGTTGATGAGATTGATATTCAAACCATTGTTGAGGGTTTGATGAAGCGTTTCATGAAAGAGATTAAAGGAATTGATGTAACAACTCCTTTCCCGCGTCTTACATATAAAGAGGCGATGGAAGGATACGGAAGTGATAAACCGGATCTCCGTTTTGATCTGAAGTTTGCTGATTTTAGTGACATTGTAAAAGATTCCGGATTCAAAGTATTTGCAGAGAACGCAAAGAAGGGCGGAGTTGTTGCAGGATTTGCCGTTCCGGGCGGTGCAAGTTACACACGTAATCAAATGGATAATCTTGTTGATTTCACAAAATCACTCGGCGTTGGCGGTCTTGCATACATTAAATTAACCGAAAAAGGAATTGATTCCGCCATTGAAAAATTCCTTGGGAATGAAATCTGCAAGCAGATCTGTGAGGCAGCTGGAGCAAAACCCGGTGATAATGTTTTGGTCGTTTCGGATGCATGGCAAAAAACGTACTCAACACTTGGTACGCTTCGGCTTGAAATTGCGAAACGTATGAACCTGATCGATGAGAACAAATGGAATTTGCATTGGGTTGTTGACTTTCCGATGTTCGATTATTCAGAAGAAGAAAAACGCCACGTTGCAATGCATCATCCCTTTACTGCGCCAAAACCTGAAGATCTTGCGCTGTTGGACACAGATCCGACAAAAGCACGCGCTCGTGCATACGATCTGGTGATGAATGGAAATGAAGTTGCCGGCGGCAGTATCCGTATCTATGATTCTGCGATGCAAAGCAAAGTGTTTGGATTGCTTGGAATTGGTACGGAAGAAGCAAAAATGAAATTTGGATTTATGCTTGATGCATTCAAATACGGAGCGCCGCCGCATGGCGGAATTGCGTTTGGGTTTGATCGTCTTGCAATGCTATTTGCCGGCGTTAAATCCATTCGTGATGTGATTGCATTTCCAAAAACGTCCAGCGGTATTTCATTGATGGACGATAATCCATCCGAAGTGGATAAAAAACAGTTGGATGAACTTCACATCAAATTGAAATAGGTTTCATGAAATCAAAAATTCGCATTGCGTCAGGACAAGGATTTTGGGGTGATCTCCAACGGGCACCGATCGATCAGGTTCGTAACGGACAGATCGATTATATGATGCTTGATTATCTTGCCGAAGTGACGATGTCGATCATGCAAAAGCAGAAATTAAAAGACCCGAAACTTGGCTATGCGAAAGATTTGGTTCAATTGTTTGATGAAATTCTTCCGGATGTTGTTCAAAAGGGAATTAAGGTTATCACCAACGGCGGAGGAGTTAATCCGCTGGCGTGTAGAGATGCGATTTTTGCTGTTGCGAAGAGACATAATATCAAGAATCTAAAGATTGGTGTTGTGCACGGAGATGATATTCTACCGGAAATTGATACCCTTGGTTTGAAAGAAATATATTTGAATAATATGGAAACGGGAGAGAAACTTTCTTCTGTACGAAATCATGTTATTAGTGCAAATGTTTATTTCGGAGCGCAGCCGATCGTTGAAGCGTTGCGACAAGGTGCGCAAATTATCATCACCGGTCGGACAACTGATACTGGTTTGACTCTTGCGCCGATGATGTATGAGTTTGATTGGAAATGGGATGACTGGAATAAGATCGCTGCAGGAACCGTTGCAGGTCATATTCTTGAATGCGGCGGTCAGGCAAGCGGCGGTAATTTTACCGGAGATTGGAGAAATGTTCCCGATCTTGCAAATATTGGATTTCCTATTGCTGAAGCATTTCCCGATGGAAAATTTGTCATCACAAAGCATGAAAAAACCGGCGGACTCGTGTCAAGTGCAACGGTTAAAGAACAATTGTTGTATGAGATCGGTAATCCCAAAAATTACATTACACCTGATTGTGTAGCAGATTTTACATCGATTCATTTGAATGATGCCGGATCAAATAGGGTTGAAGTATATGGAATTGAAGGAAAGCCTGCAACCGATTCGTATAAAGTATCGATGGCATATTTCGATGGATATACCGCATTTTCTACATTAACCTATGCCTGGCCTGATGCTTTAGATAAAGCAAAGAAAGCTGATGAAATCCTTCGTGCTCGGTTGGAAAATCTTGGTGTAGAGTTTGAAGAAATACGGACGGAATTTTTGGGGTACAATTCTTCATTCGGTCCGATTTCTGAACATTCTGAGCACTTGAATGAAGTTGTCATGCGAGTTGGCGTTCGCGGAAAAGATAAGAATGCAATCGAACGGTTCAGCCGTGAAATTGCTCCGCTGATTTTGACCGGTCCGCCTTCGGTAACAGGTTTTGCCACAGGAAGACCAAAACCAAGCGAAGTAATTGCATATTGGCCAGCTTTGATACCGAAATCTGCGGTAACACCGAAAGTTGAGGTGGTAACAATTTGAAGATACAGCTTATCCAAATTGCGCATGCCCGCTCCGGCGACAAAGGTGATACGGGAAATGTCGGCGTTATTGCCCGCAAATCGGAATATTATCCATTACTGGTAAAATATCTTACTGTTGAAAAAGTGAAGAAACATTTTACAGGAATCTGTTTAGGTCCGGTTGAACGGTTTGAACTCGCGAATATTGGTGCGTTGAATTTTTTACTTCATCAATCGCTAGGTGGAGGTGGTACAAAATCATTGAAGAACGATGCTCAAGGAAAAGTATTGAGCAGTGTGATGTTAAGAATGGAATTAGAAATTGAGGAATCACTATAATGTTTGAATCATCGAAAATAGAATTGCAAAAACTACAAGAACGTCTCACCCAACTCCGGGGGTATCTTTGACATCGAACTCAAACAAAGCGAGATAGATGCCCTCCAGCAAAAAACTACGGAACCAAATTTCTGGAATGATAATGTTGCTGCACAGAAAGTGATGCAGGAGATCAATTCACGTAAATCATGGGTTGATTCCTGGATGACGTCCAAGCAAATGCTTGATGATGCTCATACACTCATCGAGCTTGCCGAAGAATCACAGGATGAGACGTTACAGAATGACATCGACCATGAATTAGTAAAGGTCAAGAATGTTTTTGCGGATATTGAATTCCGAAACATGCTTAGCGGAGATGACGATAAACGGACTGCGATCTTAACAGTGCATTCTGGTGCAGGCGGAACAGAGTCTCAGGATTGGGCTGAAATGTTATTACGGATGTATTCACGATGGTGCGAAAAAAAAGGATATAAAATCTCTCTTGCAGAGCGGCAGGAGGGTGATGGAGCAGGTATAAAAAGTGCCACGATTGAGGTCGTTGGAGATTATGCATTCGGATATTTGAAAGCAGAAATTGGTGTTCATCGTTTAGTGAGAATTTCACCGTTTGATGCAAATAAACGCAGACATACCTCTTTCGCATCCGTTTTTGTTTACCCTGAGATAGAAGATGATGTTGCGATAGAAGTTAATCCTGCCGATGTTGAAATGGATACCTATCGTGCTGGTGGTAAGGGAGGACAGAATGTGAACAAAGTTGAGACCGCTGTTCGGTTACGTCATATACCCAGCGGAGTTGTCGTTGCGTGTCAGGAAGAGCGTTCACAATTTCAAAATCGTGAACGTGCAATGAAAATGTTGAAATCCCGATTATATCAAATTCGGAAAGAAGAAGAAGAGGCACGGCTTGCAGCTATCGAAGGGACAAAAAAGAAAATAGAATGGGGAAGCCAGATCCGTTCGTATGTATTTCATCCGTACAATATGGTCAAAGATCATCGTACCGAAGAAGAAACCAGTGATACGCAGGGTGTCATGGATGGCGAGTTAGATAAATTCATCAAAGCATATTTAATGCAGTCCAGCAATCACAACGTTGCTTAACATGAAATTTACTTCATTTACCGCAATACGTTTTCTACAGTTCCAAAAATCTTCTCGATCACAGAGTTTTATTTCTTTTGTTACTCTTATTGCCATCACCGGTGTTATGCTTGGTGTTGCATCGCTTATCATTGCGTTGACAATACTGGGCGGTTTTGAAAAAGAACTAAAAGAAAAAGTGATCGGTTTTGCTACACACATTCAAGTCACAACATATACAAACCAACCGATCAAGTATTATCAAAACATTGAAGAAAAATTAAAAAAAGAGATACCACAAATTCGCTCCGTATCTGCATATGTAGCCAAAGAGGGGATGATCAATTATGGTGATGTGACTGAAGGTATCATCATTAAAGGCATGGAACAGGTTTCCGTTGAGTCTGGTGTTAAAAAATACCTTGTTCAAGGAAATATCAATTTTGAGAAGATCGATGATAGGTTATACGGTTGTGTCATAGGCAAGAAATTATTGAATACCCTTGGTGCACAACTTAACGACACAGTATTTGTCTTTGGTTTACAAGGTCATATTCAAACATCAATTGCTCCAAATGTGATTGCATTTGTTATCCGGGGTGTGTATGAATCCGGTATGGCAGAATATGACGATATCTATCTTTTTGCTGGAATTCCATCAGTTCAACAGTTGATCAATTTTGAAGAGGCAGTTACAGGTTTTGAAGTGATGGTAGAAAATGTCGATCATTCACCGGAAATTTCAAAATCTATCATGGATGTTTTGGGATATCCCTTCAATGCAAGAACTCTCTTCCAATTATATCGAAATTTATTTACCTGGATTGAATTACAGAAGCAGCCCATCCCATTGATTTTGGGACTTATCATTGCGGTTGCTGCAGTGAACATCATCGGTACGTTGTTAATGCTTGTCCTTGAGAAACGTAAGCAAGTCGGAATATTGCGCTCACTAGGTGCATCAGCAGGTGATATCAAAAGAATTTTCTTGATGAACGGAACGATCATTGCAATTGTCGGGATCATTTTAGGTAATGTTTTTGCATTCTCTGTCTGTTGGTTGCAGTTGGAATATCAGTTCTTCTCTCTGCCGTCCACAATTTATTTTATGAAAACAGTTCCGATATATTTTGAAATTGAGAATTTTGCGATTGTTTCACTGATAAGTTTTGTTCTGTGTATTATTGCCGCCTATATTCCTGCGCGGCTTGCCTCTAAACTTGATCCAATTAAAGCAATACGACTGGGATAATGAAATATACTTTCTTCATAGCGAAACGATATCTGCTTGCAAAAAAAGATGCAAGTTTTATTACTGTTATCTCACTGATCTCAATTTTTGGCGTGACCATCGGTGTTGCTGCCCTTATCGTTGTCCTTTCGGTATTTAATGGTTTTAATGGGCTTGTATCCGATATATTGATTGGATTTGATCCACATGTAAGAGTTCTGACAACGAAAAATGCAACATCTTCAGATCTAAAAAACCTTAAAACTGAATTATCTTCCACAAATGATATCTCTGCGAAGTCGGAATTTGTTTCAGGAAAAGGAATGTTGGTATCGAAGAAAACAACAAAGGTAATTTTTATTAGAGGGTTGGAAACAGAATCAATTTCTAAAGTGTCCGGTGTAACTTCAAGCTTGATTATCGGAACAACAAAGTTTACAGAAGAAAATGATGAAATTGTGATTGGATATAGCCTTGCAGATAAATTAGGAATTGGTGTTGACGATACGGTTTATGTTGTAACTACCGCAAGTGTTCAAAATGCATTGTCCGGAATTGCGTTGCCTCAATTGTTTGTACTGAAAGTCGTAGGAATTTACGAAGCAAGAAATAAAGATTATGACGGGCTTTATGCATTTACATCGTTGGCTACGGCAAAACAATTGTTTGCATCAAAAAATGTTCAAGGATTTGATATTCGATTGAACTCTATTAATGATACTGAATCTTTCGTGGAAACGATACGCACACGGTATGGCGAAAGATTTATTATACAGTCCTGGTATGATCTTCACAAAGATCTCTATTCGGTCATGCAAGTGGAACGATGGACTGCTTTCATCATCCTTACGTTGATCATTGCTGTGGCTTCATTTAATCTATTAGGTTCTTTAACAATGACGGTAATAGAAAAAACCCGTGATATTGGAATCCTGAAAGCTATGGGAGCGACGCAAAAAGATATTCTTTCAATCTTCCGTCTTGAAGGAATTCTTGTGGGGATATTCGGATCCCTTTTTGGTCTTGGATTGGGAACATTGATCTGCTGGATGCAAATCAAATTCCAATTCTTTGCACTCGATTCAAATGTGTATATCATACCGGCAATACCAATAGAGATGAGAACATCGGACCTGATCCTTGTTCCGCTTTCCGCATTAATTCTTTGTTCACTTGCAGCATATTATCCGTCGAAGCGGGCAGCACAGTTGCAGCCGTCAGACGCAGTTCGTTGGGAGTAATGATGATCCTTGAAATTAAAAATATCCATAAGCAATACTATACAGGAATATCAAATCAACTTAATGTGTTGAAAGGGATTTCGCTTTCGATCAACTCTGGAGAGATTATTTCTGTTGTTGGACAATCAGGTGCAGGAAAAAGTACGTTAGTCCATATTTTGGGATTACTAGACCGTCCATCAAAAGGTGAAATCATTTTTGATGATAAGGATGTAACAAATCTTTCTGATGAGCAAATTTCAAAAATTAGAAACCTCAATATCGGCTTCGTTTTTCAGTTCCATCATTTATTACCGGAATTTACCGCTTTGGAGAATGTGATGATGCCTGCTTTGATTGCTGGGAAGAATGGAAAAGAGGAAATGAGCAAAGCAAAATCTCTACTCAACGAAGTGGGATTGTCTCATAGAGAAAACCACAGACCAAATGAGCTTTCAGGTGGGGAACAACAACGAGTTGCCGTAGCACGGTCATTGATGAATTCACCTAAGATCATCTTTGCGGATGAACCATCCGGTAATTTGGATGCAGAGAATGCCGAAAAATTGCACGATCTTCTCTTTAATCTACGAACAAAGTATAACCAAACCTTCGTTATTGTTACTCATAATAAGGACCTTGCGAACAGATCAGACCGTATTATTACCCTTTCTAATGGAATAATTGTATAAATTTGAGTTGTCAAAAATATTGACTTATGACTATTTTGTCGTTATATTAGCACTCAGAATTAAAGAGTGCTAATATATAAAATCTACTATAAGTTACAATAAATCAACATGTTATAAGGAGGTATTATGAAAATTCACCCATTATCAGATCGAATTGTTGTAAAACCAGCTGAAGCTGAAGAAAAGACCAAGGGTGGTCTTTATCTTCCTGACACAGCAAAGGAAAAACCGGTTTGGGGAGAAGTTATTGCTGTTGGTCCGGGCAAAACTTCAGATGACGGAAAAAAAATTGCAATGGAAGTAAAAGTTGGCGATAAAGTGTTATACGGAAAATATTCCGGCACAGAAGTTTCCGTTGATGGACAAGAAGTTCTCATCATGCGTGAAAGCGACATCTTTGCAATTATGCCGAAATAATTTTTTGAAAAGTTCAATAATTTAGGAGATAAAACTATGGCTGCGAAAATAATTACATTTGAATTTGATGCACGTGCCGGTTTGAAACGCGGTGTCGATCAACTTGCAAATGCTGTAAAAGTAACACTCGGACCGAAAGGTCGAAATGTTGTTATTGATAAAAAATTCGGCGCACCAACGATCACCAAAGACGGTGTTACTGTAGCAAAAGAAATTGAATTGGAAGATCCGATTGAGAACATGGGCGCACAGATGGTTCGTGAAGTTGCTTCCAAAACATCGGATGTTGCCGGTGACGGAACAACAACAGCGACCGTTCTTGCTCAAGCGATCGTTCGCGAAGGTTTAAAGAACGTTACAGCCGGTGCAAACCCAATGGATTTGAAACGCGGAATTGATCTTGCTGTTACAAAGGTCATCGAACGTTTGAAAGCGATGAGCAAGCCTGTCAGTGGTAAAAAAGAAATTGCTCAAGTTGGAACAATTTCTGCAAATAACGATTCTACAATTGGAAATTTAATCGCCGATGCAATGGAAAAAGTCGGTAAAGATGGCGTTATCACCGTTGAAGAAGCAAAGGGTACTGAAACAACAGTTGATGTTGTTGAAGGTATGCAGTTCGACCGCGGTTATCTTTCACCGTATTTTGTTACGAACGCAGATACGATGGAAGCAGAACTTGAAGATCCATATATTCTCATCCACGACAAGAAGATCAGCGCAATGAAAGATCTTCTTCCGATTCTTGAGAAGATGGCACAATCAGGTCGCTCGATCCTTATCATTGCTGAAGAAGTTGAAGGCGAAGCGTTGGCAACATTGGTTGTAAACAAACTTCGCGGAACATTGCGTGTAGTGACCGTTAAAGCTCCGGGTTTTGGTGATCGCCGAAAAGCAATGTTGGAAGATATTGCTGTTCTTACAGGTGCTCAAGTTATTTCGGAAGAAAAAGGATTTAAACTCGAAAATGCTACGCTAGCATATCTTGGAACTGCAAAGAAAGTTGTTATCGACAAAGATAATACAACGATCGTTGAAGGTGCCGGTAAAAAAGAAGATATTAAGCAGCGCGTCAACGAAATCAAATCGCAAGTTGATAAAACAACTTCTGATTATGACAAAGAAAAATTACAGGAACGTCTTGCAAAGCTTTCTGGCGGAGTTGCAGTATTGAAGATCGGTGCTTCAACAGAAGTTGAAATGAAAGAGAAAAAAGCAAGAGTCGAAGATGCATTGCATGCGACACGTGCAGCAGTCGAAGAGGGAATTGTCCCCGGCGGCGGCGTAGCGTTTCTTCGTGCAATCGATGCTTTGAATGATGTAAAAACGGCAAATGCAGATCAAAAAACCGGTGTTCAAATTCTTCGCCGCGCCCTTGAAGAACCTCTTCGACAGATCGTTGCAAATGCAGGTCTTGATGGATCTGTAGTTGTCGATAAAGTGAAGAACGGAAAAGATGATTTTGGTTTCAATGCGTTAACAGAAACCTATGAAAATCTTATTCAAGCTGGCGTTATCGATCCAACAAAGGTTAGCCGTGTAGCGGTTGAAAATGCTGCAAGTGTTGCGTCATTATTATTGACCACCGAAGCGACCATTGTTGAGAAACCAGAAGCAAAGAAATCAATGCCCGCAATGCCCTCTGGCGGCGGAATGGGTGATATGTACTAATATTTCCCGCAAACCTTGACAAGGTTTTTGCTAATTTAACCCTCAGTCAAAGTTCTTGGCTGAGGGTTTTTTATTTTCTATATTTCAGAAATGAAAGGATTATAAAATATGTCCCTACAACACAAAGTCGATGAAATTCAACAAAAACTTCTGGAATATAAATTTGATGGATGGTTGATCTATAATTTCCGAGGAACCAATCAATTTGCCTCTAAAATACTGGAAATGTCTTCCGGAAAACTTTCCTCACGTCGTTATTTTTATTTTATACCTGCCAAAGGGGTACCGCAAAAATTGGTTCATAGCATTGAGCAGTATGATCTTGACCATTTACCCGGGGAAAAGACGATCTACAATCAATGGAAGACACTGCATGAAGGATTGAGAAAACTTCTTTCCGGTTCCAAGAATATCTGCATGGAATACTCTCCAAATAATGATATTCCTTATTTGTCCAAAGTTGATGCTGGCACGATTGAATTTATCCGAACGTTTGGAGTAAATATCATCTCTTCTGGAGATATTGTCCAATATTTTGAAGCACGGTGGAATGATGAGCAATACAACAATGCTCAGGATACGGCAAAAATTTTATTGAAGACGATTGATAAGGCATTCAGCTTTATCGGTGATAATTTACGGAGTGACAAGAAAGTAACAGAGTACGATGTTCAACAATTGATCATGAGTGAATTTGCAACACATAATCTTGTGACCTATGCTCCGGCAAATTGTTCAGTTAATGGCAATGGTGCGAATCCACATTATGATCCCAGTTCAGAACAATCCTCCGAGATTAAAAAAGGAGATTATGTACTTATCGATTGGTGGGCAAAGAAGAAAAAGCTGGGATCTGTTTATGCTGATTTTACATGGGTTGGTTATGCTGGAACTGAGATTCCTAAAAAATATCAAGAAGTATTCGATATTGTCAAAGGTTCACGCGATGCTGCTGTTGATTATTTGAAAAAAGAATTTGCTGCAGGACGAAAAGTGCGGGGATGTGATGTTGACGATGTAACCCGAAAATTCATTGAAGACCGCGGGTATGGTAAATACTTTGTCCATCGAACTGGTCATAATATCGGCGAAGAAGTTCATGGGAATGGAACACACATCGATAATTTTGAAACAATGGATGTGAGGGAGATTATTCCGGAAACCTGTTTTTCAATTGAACCTGGAATTTATTTACCGGGAGAATTTGGAATTCGTCTGGAGATTGATGTATATATCTCTAAAAACAAGGATGTGATATTACTTGGAGATAAATATCAAAAAGAAATAGTTAAGATTGAATGTTAATGGGATCAATAAAAATGCTGGTTTTTCATTAGATAAAAATTTTATTTTTTTGTCTTTAACATCCTTGTCCAATGAACTATCTGCTTCTTCACTTCGTTTGGTGCTGTGCTTCCCGAAGATTTTTTATGCGCTATAGAATTGTGCGGATCAAGTAATTCAAATAGATCTTCCGAGATCTTATGAGAGAATTTATGAAGTTCTTTCAACGTCAGTTTCGAAAGAGATGTTTGATGTTCAATGCAATATCCAACAATCCTTCCGGTGATCGAATGTGCTTCACGGAACGGAACTCCCTGTTGAACAAGATAATCTGCAATTTCTGTCGCAGTTAAAAAATCATTCTTCAATTCTTCTTCAAATCGCTGTTTATCAAATTTTGTATGAATGTAAACGTGCGTCATAATGTAAACACACTCACGCGTTGTATTCACTGCGTCGAATAATGGCAGTTTATCTTCTTGCATATCGCGATTATAGGCGAGGGGTAGACCTTTCATCAGCGTGAGGATATTCATCAGATCGCCGTACACACGTCCGACTTTACCACGGGTCAATTCAGCCATATCAGGATTCTTTTTTTGCGGCATAATGCTGCTGCCCGTCGTATATGCATCGTCGATCTTTGCAAAATTGAATTCTTGCGATGTCCACAGAACAAGTTCTTCGGACATTCTGCTTAGGTGCATCATAATCCCGCTGCAGACAGAAACAAACTCAATGATATAATCCCGATCTGATACTGCATCGATGCTATTTTCAAGTACACTGTCAAATCCCAGTTTTTTTGCTACAAATGTTCTGTCAATCGGGAATGATGTTCCAGCCATTGCTGCAGCACCAAGTGGAAGACGATTTACACGTTTATAACAATCTGTAAGTCGTTCGTAGTCACGTTCCAACATTGAAACATATGCCAGAAGATGATGGGAAAGGAGGATTGGCTGTGCGCGCTGTAAATGCGTATAGCCGGGCATAATTGTTCCGAAATGTTTTTCCGATTTATAAAGAAGAACACGCTGGAATTGAGCTACAAGTTTTTTTATTTCAATGATGGCAGAGCGGAGATATAACCGTTCATCAAGAGCGACTTGATCATTCCGGCTTCGTCCTGTATGCAGTTTCCCGCCCATCGGTCCGACTTTTTGGATCAGCCGCTGTTCGATTGCCATGTGAATATCTTCTTTGTCCCACGAGAGGTCGAGTTTACCTGATTCAATTTCGGTAAGAATGTCTTTCAACCCTTTTCGGATTCGCCGCATTTCTTCAGGAGTCACAATCTTACAAGCGGCAAGCATCTCAACGTGGGCAATACTGCCTTGAATATCTTCTTGATATAATGTTTTATCGATGTCTATGGAGGAGGAGAATCGTAATGCTGCTTCGGATAATGCAGTTTTGAATCTGCCGCCCCATAATGATTTTGACTGTGACATAATTGGCTCCATTTGTAATAGCAATCTTGCGAAGGTTTTGAACCTTTGCAAGATTGTAGTGTATAAATATACAAAAAAAAACCTGACTGTATTAGTCAGGTTATATCAAGCTAGAGTTGACTGTCATCTTTAGAATGATAGTCAACTAAAAAACTACTCTCTCACAACCCACACTTTCACTTTAGCAGAAACTTTTGTGTGCAGTTTTACCGGCACTTCAAAGATTCCAAGTGTTTTGATCGGTTCTTCAAGTTCGATAATACGTTTATCGATTGAATAGCCTTTTTCAGTGAGTGATTCAGAGATCATTTGCGAGGTAACAGCGCCGAAGAGTTTATCATCTTCGCCGACCTTCATCGTAATGGTCAATGAAATACTGCCGAGTTGTGCTGCTAGTTTTTCGAAATCTTGAACAACTTTTCCTTCTTTTCGAGCATGTTGAATCTTTTCTTGCTCAAGGGCTTTCAAGTTTCCTTCGGTTGCGCGAAATGCAATACTTCTCGGGATCAGAAAATTGCGTGCGAAACCATTCTTCACTTCAACAACATCTCCGATGTTGCCTAATTGACTGTAATTTTGACGTAAAATAACTTTCATATTCTCAGACCTCTTTCAATTACTTAATGGCTTCAGATGTGAACGGAAGCAACGCGATATGTCGTGCACGTTTAATAGCCTGCACGAGTTGACGTTGATATTTTGCACTTGTACCTGTGATGCGTTTCGGAATGATCTTACCTTGCTCATTGATGAATTTGCGAAGCAATTTTTCATCTTTGTAGTCAATATAGATCGTTCCGGCAGCTGTGAAACGGCAAGCGCGTTTTTTCTTCTGCTGATTGTCTTTCTTGGCATCTCTGCGATTTCCATCGCGTCCGCCTTTACCATCTCTGCTGTTATATCCGCCGCCATCGCGTCGGTTACCACCACTGTTGCCGAATGATGATTCTCGTTGTTTCATTAGACTACCGCTCCTTTGCTTGGTTCTTCAGCAACTACAACATCACTGATAGGGGTTTTCTGTCCGACTTCTTTTGCTTTCAGTGCTTTTTTGTTCAATTCGATTGTCATAAAACGAATGACATTCTCGTTCAGCAGATATTGTCGCTCTAATTTCGCAACGATATCGCCGGGTGCTTTGAACTCATATAGAACGTAGAACCCATTGTTCTTCTTTTTGATCGCATATGCGAGACGTCGGCGTCCCCATTTTTCCAGGGCACGAAGTTCACCGCCATTTTTAAGGATGAAATCTTTGATCTTTTCGATCTCAGTTTCAACCTGTGCATCTTCAAGAGTGGCATTAATGATAATGACCGACTCATAGATTCTTGTTTGATATTGCATTAAAAAATCCTCCTATGGACTTTTGACCCCATCTCATTGTATTTGGATGGAGTAGGTTATGTTTTCAGTTTTTATAAAAAACTCATTCCGCATTTGTGGAAGTGAAAAAATTTCTGTTGTAATGATTCATTGTCTTTTGAATTCCCGTTTCAATCCAACTGACACACGCATCGTGTGTATGGTTGAGAAGTTGAGGAAGAAGTTTCTCTTCGTCTGTATCGAATCGGGAAAGAACGTAATCAGCCATTGATTCGTGAGTATGTTCAGTCGATCCCGTCTTGCCTCCGACACCAATTCTTAATCGAGGAACAAGATCATTTTCCAACTGGTAAATGATTGACGACAGTCCGTTATGTCCGCCGTCGCTTCCTTTTGGTCGTAAACGCAATGTCCCAAATGGTATCTGAAAATCATCATAGACAATAAGAAAATCAGCAGCTGCTAATTCGTATTTTTGAAAGATTTCACGAACTGCAATGCCGCTATTATTCATATATGTCTGTGGCATAACAAACAACAGAGATTCTTCTGCGAACGAAGTTTGATAACATTCATACAGCGAATTCCCTTCAAAGTGTTTTGCTTTGAGTTTATCAATCAAAAATTCTATCGCAAGAAAACCAATGTTATGCCGGGTGAATCTGTAACGATTTCCAGGATTTCCTAAACCGACGATACATTTCACGGAGATACTCCGTTGTCAAAGAACATTTTGAGACATTATTTTTTTGCTGGTGCTGCTTCGCCTTCAACAGGTTTTTTGCCTTTAGCTATCACTTCAGGTTCAGCTGCGACTACTGGTGCTGCTGCGGCATCAACTGCTGTTCCAGGAACAGCAGGAACTTCCTCTTTAATTACTGTCGGCGGTACAACTGCAACTACCGCACTCGCAGCGTTATCAAGGATACGTACGTTATCGATCTTGATATCTCGAACGTGAATGGAGTCATTCATTCCGAGTTCTGCAACCTGTAATACAATTTGTTCAGGAATAAATTTTGGCAAACATGAAACACGCACCTTGTGCATGATATGCTGCAACGTACCGCCATCTTTTACGCCTTTTGGACTGCCGATCAAGACAACAGGGATCTGAACGGTCAATTCTTCGTTTTCCTTTACACCTTGAAGATCGAAGTGAACCGGGCGATCGGTGATAGGGTCGAACTGTACATCACGAAGAATGCAAGTCTTATTTTCGCCATTATCCAATTTCAAATTGATAAGATGCGTATTGGAAGTATAGATCAATGGTTTCATTGCAAGCGGTGTTGCAGTGATATTGATATTTGTTTCACCGTGTCCATAATACACACCGGGAATTTTATCCAAAGAACGAAGTTTGTTCATTCTTTTTCCGGTTTCATTGCGCACAACTGCGTTCAATACTATTTCTGACATTGTTATTACTCCTCACTTAAAACAAAAAATAAATTAATTATCTAAACTTTTATCTTTGTCAACATCGAACAAAGAACTGATTGATTTATTGTGGAAACAACGTTCAATCGCTGCTGAGAAAACTGTCGAAACTGACATTACTTCAATTTTTGACGATTCAACTTTCAGTGGAATCGTATCACACACTATAATTTTCTCCACCTCACTTGCATTGATCCGTTCCAGCGCTTTTCCTGAAAGGAGGGGATGAGTACAGGCTCCATAGACAGACTTTGCACCAGCTTTTTTCAAAGCGGTAACCGCATTAGTAAATGTTCCCGCAGTATCAATCAAGTCATCAACAATAAGAACATTTTTTCCGGCAACATCGCCGACAATATTCATCACTTCAACAACATTCGGTGCGGGACGGCGTTTATCGATCAACACAAGTTCAGCATCAAGCCGTTTTGCATATGCGCGCGCCATTTTAATGCCGCCGACATCCGGTGAAACGACCGTTAGATTAGGTATTTTTTGTCTTTTCAAATGATCAACAAACACCACCGATGAATACAAATGATCCACCGGAATATCAAAAAATCCTTGGATTTGTGGTGCGTGGAGATCCATACAAATCACACGATCAACACCCGCTGTTGTAATCAAGTTTGCAATAAGCTTCGAAGTTATTGCAACACGAGGCTGATCTTTTCGATCTTGACGAGCATAACCAAAATAGGGAATGACGACATTTACTTTTCTTGCAGAAGCTCGCTTTGCCGCATCCACTGTTATCAATAGTTCCATCAGATTATCTGTCGGAGGAACAGTTGTTTGGATTATAAAGACATCCGCCCCGCGCACATTATCAATGAACTTTACCCAAATTTCGCCATCACTAAAATTCTGAATCTCGAGCTTACCGAGAGGTTCGCCTAAATCATGTGCAATTTTTTCGGCCAAAGGACGATTTGCACGCCCGGAAAATAATTTCAGTTGTGGCATAGATTTAATCGACTCTAACGGTGGTTAAAGTAACATTTAGTTAATAAAAATATCAAAAATTCACCTTATAGTCAATGTTTTTTCAACATAATCTTGAATTACTAAGCCATATTGACAATCCACGCGCCTTTAGGTATTTTAATAACACTTTTGTGTAGGACATTGGAGAAACTCTAAGCAACTTTGGATAAAAAATTTACAAAATTCGTAAAGTTAGATAATAGCTAGATATATATACCTATTTACAAACGGAGGTTTAATGGAAGTGATAAGAAAGAACTTTGTTATTGATTCAACGACAAGATCAGCATTATTATTAGCACAGGCTGGCTGGATATCTTTGTTTG
>JAUXTU010000098.1 GCA_030679145.1 Bacteroidota bacterium
TTGACAAAATTTTCGAGGATTTGACTCCCAATTTCTTCCTCACCTTCGATAAGCATTTTAATGTTCACGGGAAGTTTTCCGTAATGCTTCATCAATGCTTCAATTCCTTTAAAATGGATGAATACTTGTCCTTTGTCATCAACTGACCCACGCGCGTATATATTTTCACCACGTACAGACATTTCAAAAGGAGGCGATGTCCAAAGGTTTATCGGATCTTCAGGCTGAACATCGTAATGTCCATAGAATAGAACTGTCGGCGCACCAGGAGCACCAAGCCATTCACTATACACAACGGGATGACCTGCTGTCGGCATTATTTTTATATTTTGCATCCCAATTGTATTCATGTGATCGGCGATCCATTGTGCACATTGCTGCATATCTCCGTTATGATTTGATTGGGAACTGACACTGGGAATAGCAAGAAAATCTTTAAGTTCAGAGAGGTATCGTTGTTTGTTTGTTTCAATATACGAGAGAACTTTTTCCATTAGTTTGTTTCCTTAGGAGAGGTCGGTTGTAAATAATGGTAAAAATATAGCCACGACTTTTTTCAAATGCAATGGAAGCAGCGTAAATTTAAAAATAAAAAAAACCGATAGATTTGACTTTCGGGCTTCTATATTCTATACAACATACCGTTCGTTGTAAACAAGTTCGTAGTGAACGAACGGTATGTTCAAGAAAATATCATTACTATTTTTGGAACATCTTTGTCCATTCATATTTCTTCCGTTTTTTCCAGTCAGCATTATGATAGAGATAACTGAAAATAAGAGGAACAACTGTTGTTGCTTCTGCATACACCATTTGCTCCCATGTTGTTTTCACTTTTCCCCACGAACTTGCTTCTTTTAGTGTTGAAGATGAGCACGCTCCGTCTCGAACGTCGGCAACGGTAATTTGAATAGCATATTCATGCATTGGAACATCAACGCCAAGTACTTCTGCGCAGACAACCGTGTCTTGAATGAAATTCTTTGGAACCCCTCCGCCAATCATAAACAACCCGGATGTTTTAGCAGACATTTTTATCTGAGTTAATTCATAAAAATCTTTTACGGAATCGATCGTCATATATGGTTTTCCCGCTTTCATGCGATCATGCTGATGCTTTACCAAACCAAATCCTGCAGAAGAGTCGGTAAATGCCGGACAGAAGATTGGAACATTATTCTCATAAGCGAGTTGAACAAGTGAATTCTTCTTTTTGGCATTTTTTGTCAGCCATTTTCCCATTTCATAAATGAATTCACGCGAAGAATATGGCCTGTTCTCTAAAGAATCAGCAATCGTTTTGATAGCACCGTCACACACTTGCAATGCTTCTTCATCAATGTAGGTATCATAAATTCGATCGACATAATTATTGCGAAGCATGTTGTCATCAATGAATGGTGTCCCTTTATAATGCTTGAAACCAAGTGCTTCAAAGAAATCCATGTCCACAATGGATGCGCCGGTTGCAACGACCATGTCCACCATGTTGTATTTGACCATGTCTGAATACACATTCATACATCCACCGGCACTGGTACTGCCTGCAAGAACTAATGCGTTTGTGCAGCCTTTATGTTCGATCATTTTTTTGAAGATATCAGTTGCACGCGCAGTATCACGCGAACTAAATGACATATCACGCATTGCATCGATGATTGGAGTTGAATTGAACTTTGTCGCATCAACCTGCTTTACAACTTCTTTTAAAAGGTCTTTTTTCTTCATTGTGTTTCTCCTTGTGATGTAATTATGATAAGTGTTAAATTAAATTCAATGTGATGAGACTACTTTCAAACCGATTATTGAGCCGACCAATGTCGTTAGAAAGAATATCCTCCAAAAATCCGCCGGTTCCTTAAAGACTAAAATTCCAACAAGAACAGTTCCAATTGCTCCTACTCCTGTCCAAACAGCATACGCGGTTCCTATCGGTAATGTTTGTGTTGCTCTATATAACAGATACATACTTACCGAGAGACAGATAAAGAATCCTCCCATCCAGAATGCTGCTTCAATTCCGCTGGTTTCTTTTGCTTTTCCAAGACATGATGCAAAACCAACTTCAAAAAATCCTGCAATAATAAGAATAACCCAATTCATAAATACCTGCGTTGAAAATCTGTTCAACTAAAATTGACAAATACTAAAATGGAAAACGGAAATGGAAATCGTTAGTTCGCTGAGGAACTGTCTGAAAGGATAAATGACGAAATATAGATCGTCTCTAAGAAGTGTATTGTTATGAAGGAGTTATTCACTGGTAGTTTGTTGGTATATTTTCACTACAAAAATATTATTTTTTCCCCGATGCTACAACAACGAATTATAGATACCGCAATTCCGGATGCAAATAATTCTGAACGTAATTTTTCACAGATTCTTCAAGCGAACGGAATTGAATCGGACATCCTGCCTGTTGCAGTTTTGTAATCGATGCTTCCGTATGATATTGATACGCATTGCGGATCGATTCCGGCATCTCTATATATTCAATATTTGTTTGGAGATCGAGCGCAGAAAAAACAGCTGCAGCAAGATCATTCCACGTGCGTGCTTTCCCTGTTCCGAGATTGAAGATTCCATTAGCTTTAGGATTTTTTAAGAACCACCAAAGAACTTCCGTACAATCTTTTATGTACACAAAATCCCTAACCTGATCGCCATGTTTATATTCCGGCTTGTAGGATTTGAATAATCTGATCTTTCCATTCTCTTGTATCTGATAATAGGCTTTGCACACCAAACTCTTCATCTCATCTTTATGATATTCATTCGGACCAAATACATTGAAGAATTTTATACCAACAACTTTATTTTCTAATTGATTTCTGAGAAGCCAAAGATCGAAAATTTGTTTCGAGTAACCATACGCGTTCAGCGGCACTAACTTTTGCACAAGTTCATAATCATCGGAAAATCCTAGTGAACCATCGCCGTACGTTGCACCGCTGCTTGCATAAATGAAACGCGCCTTCTTACGGATCGACCATTCTGCCAACGCACGAGTATATCGGTAATTGTTCTCCATTAAATGGTCTACATTTTTTTCTGTAGTCGAAGAATTGGCTCCCATATGAATAATCGCATCGATCTTTGGAAGCCGGTCATTCAATAATATTTCTAAAAAATTATCCTTGTGAACATAATCATTAAAGCGCTTGCCAACAAGATTCTTCCATTTAACAGATGTCGAAAGCTCATCGACAACCAGAATATCTGTTTCTCCATTCTCATTCAGTTTGGAGATCATTGCGCTTCCAATAAATCCGGCACCGCCAGTTACTACGATCATTTTATTCCAACTCCTGAATCAACATTGGTTGAGGAAGTAAGTAAAGCAAAGTTTGCACCATCTGCCGCCGTTGCAAGTAGCATACCTTGAGATTCAACTCCCATTAATTTTGCCGGAGCAAGGTTCGCTACAACGATGATCGTTTTTCCTATCAACTGTTCCGGTGAAAGCTTTTCAGCAATACCTGCGACGATCTGTCGTTTTTCAAATCCTAGATCAATCTGTAAACGTATTAATTTCTTTGATTTTGGAACAGCTTCCGCTTCAATAATCTTTGCAATGCGAAGGTCGACTTTTGCGAAGTCGTCGTATGTAATCTGAGGTTTTACCGGCGCATAATTAGATACCACTGATTCATTTTCTTTTTTCGCTTCTGCGTTTATTCCTAGTGTAGATAATTCCTGTTCGATTGTCGTATCCTCAATTTTAGTAAATAAAATTTCTGATTGACCTAACTGATGTCCATCAAGTAATTGCGGTTCTCCGGCGTTCATCCATTGTTCATTATCCACAATAGAATTTTGATTAAGCATTTTAAAAACTTTATCCGATGAAAAAGGAACCACCGGTGAGAACAACACTGCCAGTGATCGTACAATGTTCAAACAAATGTTCAAAGTTGTGCCGCATTGTTCCGGATTTGTTTTGAATGATTTCCACGGCTCGCTGTCGTTAAAATATTTGTTCGCAGCACGAGCAACATTCATCATCTCCATCGTTGCATCTCGGAATTTGAATTGCTCAATAAAAACCGCAATCCTTTGGGGAGCAGTTTGAACGTATACAAGGACTTCTCGATCCAGATCATTCATCTTTCCACGTTTCGGAACTTTGTTTTCAAAGTTCTTTGCAACAAACGTTATTGTGCGATTAATGAAGTTTCCATAAATGTCGGCGAGTTCATTATTGTTCTTAGCCTGGAAATCTTTCCAATAAAAATCAGAATCTTTGGTTTCCGGAAGATTGGTCGCTAATGTGTACCTAAAAGTATCTGCCGGATATCGCTCAAGAATATCTTTTAGATAGATTGCATTATTTCTGCTCTTTGAAAATTTTCCACCCTCTAAATTCAAAAACTCATTTGCGGGAACATTATCCGGTAAGATATATCCACCTTTTGCCATCAACTCAGCTGGAAAAACAATCGTGTGGAAAACAATATTATCCTTCCCTAAGAATGCAATATATCGAGTTGAAGTGTCACACCAATATTCTTTCCATTTTTCTGGTTTCCCTTGTTGGATTGCCCATTCCTTTGTACTTGATATATAACCTAGCACAGCATCGAACCAAACATACAGCACTTTTCCCTCAACACCCTCAATTGGTACCGGAATTCCCCAGCTTAAGTCTCGCGTTACCGCTCTATCCTGCAGACCCTCTTTTAACCAACTGCGTGTTTGTTGAAGGGTATTATCTTTCCAATCTTTTGAATGGCTCTCAGTGTATTCTTCCAATTTTTTTTGAAACTTTCCAAGAGTAAAAAACCAATGCTTTGTTTTTTTAACAATCGGGGTTTTTCCGGTGATCAAACTTTTTGGGTTTTTCAATTCCAATTGATCGTAATATTTTCCGCAATTGTCACACTGATCACCGCGTGCTTTATCATTTCCACAATTCGGACAAGTTCCTTCAACATATCTGTCGGGAAGGAACATCTTTGCATCGGCATCGTAAAACTGCTCTTCTTCTTTTTCTTTCAGATAACCTTTTGAAAGAAGATCGAGAAAAAATTCTTTGGATGTTTCGTGATGGATCGGAAGTGATGTGCGTGAATAATTATCGAACTTGATACCGAACTTTTTGAATGATTCTTTATTTGCTTTGTGATATTTATCCACAATTGCTTGCGGGGTCGTTTTTTCTTTTTCCGCTGAGATCGTGATTGCTACACCGTGCTCATCCGAGCCGCAAATGTGCAATACTTCTCTCTGTTGCAATCGTTGGTAGCGCGTATAAATATCAGACGGAACATAACAACCAGCTAAGTGACCGAGATGGATGTGCCCATTTGCATATGGAAGTGCCGAGGTAACTAAGATTCGTTTAAAATTATTTTGCATTCAATATTCTACGTAAATTCACTGTTAATGAGAGCATGACAAGTGGAAGATACACATTTCTGCGGAGAAGTTCGAGTGCTCTTTCGATCGAACTCATACACAATTCTAAGTTTTTCGTACCAAATCTTCCTACAAAACTGCTCAATTCTTTCTCTTGATCAATATTCAAAATATTGTTTGGTGATTGCTCTCGAATAACCACCGTATCTCGAAACCACACAAGCAGCATTGTCAATATTTGTTCTGCATTGTCCCTTTTATTCCCCGTCAGATATTCTTCCTGATCTTCAAACAGTTTAATGGTTGATCCACCAAGTATGCTGCGAAGAAATGCAACCGTATCTGTTCGATATTTATTTATATCATCACCCAACAATTCAAGGGCACGTGAGTAATTGCCGTTAGCTAATCTGGAAATAAAATGTGCCTGTGTTGGTTCCACGGAATTGCGTTCCTCCAACGCAGATTGAATTTCTTCATCCGACAACATTGAACATTGGATAAGCTGACATCGTGAAAGAATCGTTTGTTTTACAGCTTCTTTTCTGGAAGAGACAAGGATAAAATGAACATCATCAAGAGGTTCTTCAAGAACTTTTAGCAATGAATTTGCAGAAGCATCATTCATCGCGTCAGCATCAAAAATGATGAATATTTTTTTTCCCGGTTCTGCAGAACTCATAGACGATTCTTTTTTCAACTCTCGGATCGTCTTTATTCGGATAAACTTAGCTTTGGGAATATCGATATGAAAATATGGATTGAGTGCTTTTTCTCCGATCTGCTTACGGACTTCGCCAAGAACATCTGTCTCCATCGGATCAGAATCTTCATTCTTATCATTGTCACCGCCGGGCAGCGGAAAAATCAATTTCAAGTTTGGATGCTGAAGTGTTTCCATTTTCTTACAACTGGAACATTCTCCACAAGATGCTTCTCCCTGCTTATTACACAATAATGTTCTCGCAAATTCAATTGCAAGAGCATCCTTACCAATGCCAACATTTCCCCAGAATAAATATGCATGGGACAATCGTTCATTATGAACTGCAGTCTGCAGCGTTCTCTTCACCCGTTGTTGACCAATGATCTTATCCCAGTTAGAATGCATGTCCTATGCCAATGTGAACAATTGAAAATGAATTAGTAAAGAATTGCTGTTCATATAACCATTGCCTGCCATTCTGTTCTTTAGGATCGTATAATCTCCATGCAAGATCTGCTCGAATTGGACCAACAAATGTTTCATATCGTAAACCAACACCAACTGCAAGAGCTATTTCCGATACCATTACATCACTCACTTTATTCCACGTATTACCATAGTCTAAAAATGTTACCAACCAAAATCGGGGAATTTCCAGCACATTAAAAATTTTCCCGCCATTAGGGGACAATTGTGTTCGAGATTCAAAACTGCCTTCGAGGGCAAAATTACCACCAATATTAGAGCCAGGTAAAGCTGAAAGTTGTTTATCTTTCCATCCTCGAACACTTGAACTGCCGCCGGCAAAAAATCTGCGAGGCAGCGGAACAGGTGTCGTATTTTTGAGATTATATAATTTTGCCATTCCCGTGTTGAATTTTAGTGCAAATACTTGAGACGGTAAATATTCACTACTAAAAAAGTGCTTTAGTAAGATCGACAATTTAATATATTCAGAGAATGGAAGTCCAAATCCATCTGCAATTTTTGAGATGACGCCACCTTCTTCAATTGTGCCAGAATGAAAAAAACCTGCGGTTGGTGAAAAAATATTATTAGTCTTATCCCGCTGCAGCGTGTAAGACTCAATAAAATTGAACTGTTTTGTTGAATCTTCGGGACGAATACCTGATGCATCAATTTTTTTATAGAAAGGATCAACACGTTCTATATTTAGATCTGTAATACCGACGGTGTACGTAGAAAGTTTTGTAATAAATCCAAGCTTTGCTCTTAATGTTGTAAGATCATAATCACGTTGTTTCTCTGCTTCAGCAGAAAGTGTGATGGATGCACTTGTTTTATTATTCAAAAAATACGGAAAAACAATTTGTGATTGAACATCAGCTTTCCCAAACAACGTCGGCTCCGACAGCCCTTTTGAAAACGCTCCGGGAAAATTCAATTCTTCAAAACTATTTGCGCGAATTCTCGGTGAGAATGAAAAATTCTGTGCCCCTCCGAAAAGATTATGGTGTTTATAGCTTAAACCCAAACCAATCGTTATAAAACTATACTGTGTATTCTCAAGTAAAAATTCCGGCGTGATCTCCTGCAATTCCAACGTACGGAATGAAATAATTAAGGGGATGACATTCTTATTACTATCATTCTGGCTTGCCAAAAAATTATGCCGGACACTGGCAAATTCAAAGATTCCAAGACGGTTAAGATTTTGTTCGCTCTCCATCCGTTTCTCTTCATTATATATCTCCCCTTCCTGAAAATCCATCTGTCTCAGCATAACGCTGCTGTCAATGCGGTCATCAACATGATCAAAGGTTGTATTACCAAAGACGTACCGTTTCCCCGCATTAAATTTTAAAAGAACGGAGATATTGTTCGTTGATGCATAACGGACAGAGGCGCTGCTGTCAAGAAATGCTTCTGAGTAACCACTATTGACCAGTTGTTTCTTAATGCGCGATTGCTCTTCGGTCAGAAGTTTTTTTGTGAAAGGATCTCCATGTTTCAATAAATTTTTCCCAAGAATATCGTTTCGAACATCAGCATCAATTTCTTCCAAACCCACAATATGAACAGTATCTATGAATGATCTTGCATTTTCAGTTATGCCAATAGTTAAATTCACATATTTTTTATCGCTGCTGTACGATATTAGAGTATCAATTTTAGCGAGAATGTATCCATTATCTTTTAAATAAGTATAAAGATGAATAATATCTTGATAGAAGATATTGGGATCATAATATGCTCTTGGCGATCCGATGCCACGATAAATATGCTCATTGAGAAATATTTCTATCGTCCATGGTGTTTCCATTGTAGCCAATTGGCTCACAATCTCATATTCTGAAATATTCTCCCCAACAATTACATCAAGATCATTTACTTCGGCTTTTTGAGGAGTCTGGGTAAAACAAAATTGAGGCACAACGATAGCTATAATCGTCAGAAATAAAAAAAAATATAATGTTTTTACAGTCAAAGGAAGAAGGGAAGCAGATTGAATAAAAAACCCAGCATCATTATGCTGGGTTATTGTAAACTATACATTCATCAACAGTATTAATACTCACTCTCATCTTCATAAAAGAAATCGTCACCTGTCGGATAATCAGGCCAAATATCTTCTATACTTTCGTACGGTTCTTCCGCATCTTCTAATTCGTTCAAATTTTCTAATAACTCTGGAGGAGAACCCATGCGAATAGCATAGTCTATTAACTCTTCTTTTGTTGCAGGCCACGGAGCATCATCAAGATACGAAGCCAGTTCCATAGTCCAAATCATAACGTCATTACCCTTACACTAAAGTTACTATTACTTGTTATCGACAAGTTGAGCCCTGATTTTTTCATAATCAATATCGTCTACGAAATACTCAACCGGATTCTGCTTTTCACTATTCCGAATCACTTCATAATGCAAATGTGGACCAGTAGAACGACCGGTATTACCCGAATATGCAATTAGCGCACCACGTTTTATTTTTTGTCCAGAACGTGCTACACATTTTGACAAGTGAGCGTACCAACTTTTATATCCATAGCCATGATTTACCATTAAAGCAATTCCATATCCGCTACCTGTTGGACCGGTAAATTCAACTTCACCATCGCCTGTAGCATAGATCGGAGTTCCAACATCGCCATGGATATCAACACCTTCATGTCTCTTCAAACTTCCTATCAATGGGTCGTTTCGCAGACCAAACCCATGATACGAGTACGTTCCTATCATAGGTTTAATCGCCGGCATTGAGGCAAAAACTACCTTATTATGCTCATACTGGTTATAAATTTGCTCATAGCTTGACCGTTGGAATTCAACTTCTTTATCTAATTTATTTAACAACTGTTTCGAAGTTCCAATCAACTCGTCTGCATCTTTAGAAAGCAAACCGCCAAAAGATTCAACTGCAGTGCCTCCTGTTCCTAATTGACGTGTTTCAAGGTCAATTTTAGGAAGGTTTACAATTGAACGCAATTGATTGTCACTCTGAGCCAATGAGCTAATAGAAGAAAAATAATTATTCATTCTCTCATTCATCTCTCTGACTTGCTGTTTGAGGATAGCATTTTCGGTTGTTAGCTCATTTGTGGTCTTGAAACCCAATCCGAGAAAATCTCCATAGGAATTATTCACAAAACCCGTAACAAATAAAGCCACAATTGTCAAAAAAGTGACAACTGCTGTCATCCGTAAACGATACCCTTTCGCTTCTACGTAAGAAACGCGTTCATTTGAATAGAAAAAAAGTTTTTTTCGTTTCATTATGCCCAATCAAAGTTATTTGTGCAGAAAGAAAATATAAAAATAAGAGCGGTTTGTCAAGAATTACTATAAAAAACGTTCAAATCATTCAAAATCATGTTCAAAATAGTCAATATTTCGTTTCCCGGCACCTTTGGACTTACTTTGTATTACTTTTTCCAGTTTTTTCGAGAATTCCTGGGCAGCATCATATCCATAATGTTTGGTCAGATAATTCAAAGCAATCACTTCTGAAATTACTGTAACATTTTTTCCCGGATGTATCGGAAGTTTTACATGAGGAATTTCAACGTCAAGAATATTGATCTTTTCTTCGTCCAAACCAGTACGAGTAAAATTTCCATTCGGCTCCCATTCCATTAGTTCAACAACAACTTCTATTCGTTTTTGAAATCGAATAGACCGAACACCAAAGATGCTTTGAACATCAATCAACCCGAGTCCACGAATTTCCATAAAATGTTTTACGAGATCAGTGCCCGTTCCAATGAGAATATTTTCCCCTTTTCGGGTAATAGTAACGACATCATCGGAAACTAAACGGTGACCGCGCTCAATAAGATCGAGTGCAATTTCACTTTTACCAATTCCAGAACGACCAATAAATAACAATCCGACACCGTAAACATCAACAAATGAACCATGGAGTGTTGATTGTTGAGAGAATTGGTCGTCCAAAAAATCACTGAGCAGGTAAACGAATTTTGTAGTTTCAAAAGGAGAACGAAATACAGGAACATTATGGTCTTCAGCAATTTTAAGAAGCTCTTTATCCATGTCATTGTTATTGGTTATAACAATACATGGAATTTCAAATTTAAACAGCGTGTTAAAGGATTCAATCCGTTTTTCTAATGGCATACTCTTTAGATATAGCATCTCGGTATTTCCGAATACTTGCACTCGGTCGTACGTAAATAGACCAACATATCCTGCTAGTGCCAGTCCCGGACGATGGATACTTTTTTCTTTAACCTTGTTATCCATTCCGACATTCACCAAAGTCTCTAGTTTCAATCGGTTCTTGTTTTTTTCAACCAAAAATCCAATGGTGATGTGCTGTTTTCGATATTCTTTTCCGATATTCAATGCCATAACACCTCTTAAATTTTTTCACGGGTTTTACGAATCACTTTTTTATCTTTTTGTTCATGTTTCGATTTATATTTTTGCAACTGCCGCTCTATCTTGTTTACTGCCGCATCAATTGATTTCACATACTCATCTGTTTTTTCCAAAGATTTAAGTACCGATCCCCGCACCTTCACTACAAGTTCGGCTGCCTTTAAACTGTTTTTAGATTTTTCATAACTTAAGATAAGATCTGCGCTCAATATTCCATCATAAAACTTTTCTAACTTATTTAATGAATCAAATGCATAAGCACGCAGTGTTTCATGTGCTTTAAAGTGTCGAGCAGTAATGTAAATATTCATTGAATTTTCCTTTCAGGATGATGCTTTAGGGTGAGCTTGTTGATAGATTTTTTTAAGACGTTCAACAGTAACATGAGTATATATTTGTGTTGTAGAAAGGCTTTCATGCCCCAATAATTCTTTAACTGCCAAAATATCGGCGCCATTATCAAGTAAGTGTGTTGCAAATGAATGCCGTAAAACGTGCGGGCTCTTTTTTTGAATTTCTGTGTTTCCGGAAAGATATTTCTTAACGAGTGTGTTTACTTTTGAAGGGGTTAATCGCATTCCTTTTTCATCAAGAAAAAATACTGTACCATGATAACTATCATTATTACCACTAATGCTCTTTCGAAATGTAATGTATCGATGGATTGATTGTTTTGCATTTTTTGTAAAAGGAATGATCCGTTGTTTATTCCCTTTACCAGTTACTTTAATAGTCTGATTTCGTTCATCAATATCGGACAATGTCAAACCAAGTAATTCTGCCCGACGAATTCCGCTTCCATAGAACAACTCTAATATTGCTGAATCCCGCGCACCCACAAATGTTGTAACATCCGGAAGCATCAATATTTTTTCCATTGAATCTTTATCAATGAACTGTGGGAGTTTTTTTTCAATTTTAGGTGAGATAATATTAAGCGCCGGGTTATTTCGTACGAATTTCCTTCTGACAAGAAATTTATAGAACGAGCGTAATGTTGAAAGCTTTCTAACCACACTCTTCTTTGAGATACCAGAGTCCAGCATCAAGCCCAAAAAAGCACGAATAACACCGGTATCGGTATCATTATGTTTTTGGATCAATTCTGGAAATTCTTTCTTTAAGAATGAGTAATACTGGGCAAGGTCGTTTGCGTACGAAATGATAGTATGTTGAGAATAATTTCTCTCGTTCTCAAGATACGAAAGGTATTCACTGATAATTTTCTGCATTCAATTCAATCAGACTGCAATTGCTTGTGCTTCCTGCTCATCAAGATAATATTCTTCTTTACAGTTCGGACACAGCAGGTAATCACCTTTGCGTTTCGTTGATTTCTTGGTAAGATAATTATTTCCGCAATTCTTACATGGCTGCATTACAGGCATTTCCCACGAAATAAAATCACATGTCTTTGGCTCACCATTGGAATTTGAGCACCGGAAAAAAATCCTTTTCTTTCGAGTTTTACTCTGCACAATTTCACCATCGGCGCACTTGGGACATTTTACACCGGTCGAAATCGGCTGTGTATTTTTACACGTCGGATAGTTTGAACATCCAAGAAATGTTCCAAACGGTCCGCCTTTCACTTTCATTTCACCGCCGCATAATTTGCAGATTAGACCGGTTACATGCGCATATTTTTCCGTTTCATCTTCTAACGGCTTTCTATTTTTACAAGTTGGATAGCCCGAACAGGCTTTGAACTGTCCGTATCTTCCCCACTTGATGATCATCGGTTTACCGCACAAATCACACGCTTCACCCGCATCATGTTGTAATGATTTTTTGATCTTTCCTGCTTCATCATTCATATGTTCCAATGAATGGCTGAACGGTTTATAAAAATCATCAAGAACTTTTACATAATTGTTTTCACCGCTGGCAATCGTCTCTAATTCATCCTCCATCTGAGCAGTGAATTTATAATTTACAATTTCAGGAAAACATTTCATCAGAATCTTGATAACCACCTGTCCAAGTCCGGTTGCATATAATTTTCTGTCCTGTTGATCAACATATTGACGATTGAGAATTGTTGAAACGATCTGCGCATACGTACTCGGACGACCGATACCTAATTCTTCAAGTTTTTTCACCAAACTTGCTTCGGTATAGCGCGCCGGAGGTTTTGTGAAATGCTGTTTTGGAAGAAGTTTTTCGAGATTAGCGGCTTGTCCTGCTTCAAGATTTGCAGGAATTTTAGAGGTTGGATCATCGTCTGCTTCAACACCTTTCTCTTCAAGAACATCATCATACACTTGCAGAAATCCTCGGAACAACGGTACAGAACCGGTTGCACGGAATAGATACACTCCACCGGTGATGTCTACAGTCAATTGCTCAAAGGTAGCACTGCTCATTTGTGAAGCAACAAAGCGATTCCATATCAACTGATAAACAGCATACATATCTTTGTCAAGATATTTTTTCACATGTTTTGGTGTGAATTTTATCGATGTCGGACGAATTGCTTCATGCGCATCCTGAGACGATTTTCCTTTTTTGTATTCCCGTTTTTCTTTGGGAAGATATTCTTTACCATAATTCGAATAGATATAATCTCGAACTCCAGCAATTGCATCTTCACTTAATCGGGTTGAATCCGTTCTCATATAGGTAATGAGACCTACGGTTCCTTCGTCTCCAAGATCTATACCTTCATACAGTTTCTGTGCCAGCATCATTGTTCGTTTTGCAGAAAGTCTAAGTCGACCTGCGGCTTCTTGCTGCAACGAACTTGTGATAAAAGGAGGATTAGGGTTTCGCTTCACATCCTTTTTCACAACATCTGAAATTTGGAATTGTGTTTTGCGAATTTCTTCAACTTGTCCGGATGATATTACTTCATTTCCAATGATTGGATCCTTGCCAGATATCTTTGCAAGTCTGGCGAAGAATGGATCGGACTTTTCAGTTTTAAATTCAGCACTGATCGTCCAATATTCTTCAGGAATAAATTTTTTGATCTCGTCTTCACGTTCACAAATAATCCGTAACGCAACAGATTGAACACGACCGGCAGATAATCCGTAGTAGACGGTCTTCCACAAGAATGGACTGACTTTGTATCCCACCAAACGATCCATTGCACGCCGCGCGCGCTGTGAGTCAACAAGGTTTATATCCACTTTGCGGGGATTGTCCATTCCTTCCGCAACACCAGTTGGAGTAATTTCATGGAACAGAACTCTATAGATATTCTTATTCTTATCTTCTAACTCTTCAAGGATATCATACGCAATCGCTTCACCTTCGCGATCAGGGTCAGTTGCGATATAGATATTCTTTGCATCGCTGGCATAGCTTTTCAGTTTTGCAACAACATCTTCTTTTCCGGCTATGACTTCATAGACCGATGCATAATTATTTTCAACATCAACACCTAGTTTACTTTTTGGGAGGTTCTTAATATGACCTACCGACGCCTCAACAATATAATCCTTACCAAGGTATTTATTGATTGTCTTCGCTTTTGAAGGTGACTCAACTATGATTAACGATTTTCCCATTGTGTGAACTACTTTTCCTTTTTAATTGATTGTATCTTTTCCACCAAGCATTGTTCTGCTTCCCGTGTTGAATGAATCATCATTTTCTGCCATTAACTGCGCAACCATTGATTTAACTTCATTCACATCAACAGAGATATATCCACTCATCATAATCCGATCGATAATTACTTCAATATCCGTATCAGTTATAATTCCAAGTTCGCGTAATTGAATGAGATACCCATATGCTTCTGCATTGATCACCGACCGTTCAACATCATGAAGAACTCTGTGTGAATGAGGGGAACTTGCAGCAATATCGGTGATGATGTTGCTGCCATCAGAGATTTTTTCAAAGAGCCAGTTGAATGCGGTACTGATCTCGGTTGTAGAATATCCTTTTTTCGAAAGAACACTCAAATCAATATCGTGGATAGGAATATTGTTGCGCAATTCACCGATCAGATACATTAAAATTTCAACTATTTTTTCTTGCATCCTTATCCTTTCTTCACTTTTTCAAATTCAATACTGAAACATACCGTTCCTGAATTGCATTCATCTTCTTTTGGTTAACTTTTGTTGTATCGTCATACCCAATTGCATGTAATGTTCCGTGTACCACAAGACGTGTTAACTCATTTTTTACTGTTACATTATTCTCTTTTGCCTGCCGTTTTGCCTGCTGTGAGTTGACATAGATCTCGGCATTGACAGCTTTTATTTCCAGCGGAAACGTGATAACATCGGTTACATAATCGTGTTGTAAAAACTTTTTATTGATCGTTCGAATTGCCCTGTCATTTACTATAATGAATGAGAGTTCTGCATTTTTTATTTTCTCTTTATTACAAACAAATTTTGCTATATGCTTTATTTCAGAACCAGAAAAAAGAATATGCTTATACGCTTTTGTTACCGATACAACAATCATTTCTTTTTTGGTTTAGAGTCTTCTTTAGTCAGTGAAAGTGCTATACCCGCAAGCATCACGTCGATACTTAACATCCGATAATCACCCGAAAGAATTGAACGATCAACATTCGCATAGAATGTGCAGCCGCCCTCTTTTTCTATAACAATTGCGGAAACTTTGTCTTTTGTTTCCCCGATAAATGTCACTTCACCAACATCCTGACTCACTACGTATCCGCTGCAGAACTGTAATTGAAAATGAGTGTTATGGGTGTAGGCAGAAATGAGATTTCCTTTTTTCTTTCCAATTGAAATGGATGGATAGATTTCAAGTGCTAACTGGCGATTCTCTTTAATGTTCGCCAATTCAAACCGGAAATTATTTCCTTTCAATTTTGCTTTAACTCCCAGCACTTTCTCTATCTTAGTAATATCAGCTTTTGCAAATGTTGATTTCATACGAAATATCCTTCAAACAGAAAAACCCCGTAATCGTTGATTGGGGTTCGATGTCTCACAGCAATATGTGTTATTATTATGTTCAAATGAGCATCAGGTCTGTACAAATATAGAGAGAGGTTAGTATGGAAGTCAAGTTTTTCGTTAATTACCACGAAATTTCAAGACCTTCGTAAGCGGCAGTACATTCAAACGTAAAATGCTTCTGTTTTATTTCATGTCTGCATTTTTGGAGAATTTTATCGACATTTTCATCCGTTCTATTTGGTTCATGATGAAAGAGAACACAATGTTTTACATTCGCTTCACTTGCAAGTTTAAGGGTGAATAAGTAATGAGAATGGCCCCATCCTACTTTATCAACATATTCTTCCGGAGTATATGTGGCATCATGAATAAACACATCTGCACCTTGAACAAAATCTACAATTCGCTGATTTGGATCACCCTTTTGCTCAAGAAATTTCTTAAGAACAATTGGTTCAAAATTTGTCATTCGAGTTGCAGATTCTTTATCAAAAGGTTCATTATCACTGATATAGACTAATGATTTTCCTTTATAATCTATTCGGTATGCAACTGTAAATCCGGGATGATTGACATACAAGGTTTTTACGCGTGCACCAAAAATATTAAATTCTTCTTCGCCAATACTTCGGAAATGTATCTTTGCTTTCAATTCGTTCAATTGAATTGGAAAGTAAATCTTCTTCATTTGGTCTGCAATGATATGCTGAAGGTCTATTTCTTCCCGGTCAGTTCCGATAACAGTAATTTCATTCCCGGAAATGAACGCCGGTTTGAAAAATGGAAATCCTTGAATATGATCCCAATGAGGATGGGTGATAAGAATATAGGTTTGAATTGATTCCCCATTCGCAATAAGGTGATCCCCTAAATTTCTTATACCGGTCCCTGCATCAAGGATAACCAACTCTCCATTATCCAGACGAAGCTCAAGCGAGGGAGTATTTCCACCGTACTTCACTGTACTTTTTCCCGGAGTAGGAATTGATCCACGAACACCCCAAAATTTCAATTTCATAATAACCTTCCTTCAGGGGAGTTCATTGAAAAAAATATCTATCGATATGTTGCAACATAATCAATATAATTTTGCGCTGATTTGATCAAAAACTTCCGCTCATCATCCGTTAATGTTCTGACAATTTTTGCTGGGACGCCAGCCGCCAACATCCCTTCAGGAATAACCATTCCCATAGTTACTACAGCACCGGCAGCAATCAATGCAAACGGCCCTACTTTCGCATCATCTAATACGACTGCTCCCATACCAATTAAGGAATAATCATTAATAGTGCAAGCATGAATTACCGCGCTGTGACCTATCGTCACATTAGAACCAATGTATGTTGGAAATTTCTTATTGGTAACATGAACGACAGTATTATCTTGAATATTGGTTCGTTCACCAATTCTAATAAAATTTACATCACCTCGAATGACGGTATTATACCAAACACTTGAATCTTTCCCAATTTCAACATCACCAATGATATGAACTCCTTCAGCAATGAACACCGAAGGATCGATCTTTGGAGTAATTCCTTTATAGGTAATAATTCCCATTTAATTTTTTGCCATGGGTGGAACCCATCCTGGTCGAGTCCACTTTATCAGTTCAATATGAACACTTCCAAGGATCACTTTCATCTTGGCTACGACTGGAATTCCCGCATCATCATTACTGAAATATCCTTTGAAATATCCTGTTAAACCATACACACCGGTAAAATCAGATGAGCCGTCAAATTCAATCGTCTCAATAGGATATTTTATCGCATCGATTCTTTGCGAGCTCAATTTATTCGTAAAATTAAAATGGGTCTTATAAGACTTTTCACTTACAAAAACAGGCATCGAGTACTTTGTCATCTGGCGAAAATTATTCCTCGCATAATAAAATAGTGAAAGACCGTCAAGTTGTTTATCTACAATTGGTTCTTCACCTGATTTAGTAATATAGCCTTGTGGATCAACACCGAATTGATATTTTGCTTTGTTTTTCTTGTAGTCAAACAAATATTTCACAAACGGCATCTCTTGAGGTTTTGTGGTGGTGTGAGTAACAAATAATTGAGAAATTGCATCAACATCCATTTCGCTATAGAAAACCTGATGAAGGTCAACAAATGGTAATCCGCTATACGAATCAAGATATGCCTTCGTCTTAAATACCTTAACACCATTTTTGATCGCTGTATCTAAGACTTGCATTTTCACAAGTCCAATATCAAATATAGAATAACTAACATTATACTGCAATTCTTCACCTATTTGAAACATCGAATTTTCAGATGGAATTTCATACTGAAATGTTTCACTCTCTTTTGCTTCAATAGGATTTCGAGTGGTTGTTGGTGCAATAACAATAAAAAGCAGCGCTATGCAAGCGCTGCTCAAGAATATTTTTTTAAATTGGGGAGATTTCACAAATAATGTTTTTTCGTTAATTAAGTCGAGCAAACTTTTCAGCTTCCGGGAATAATGTTATCGCTTTTTTCACTTGGCCGTCAATACCAAGCAATACGGAATACCACCCTTCATTGTTCCAATAATTTCTGGCAATATATGCTTTTAAACGAGCTTGGATATAATCTTTGTCCTTTTTAAAATCGTCTTCGACAAAATCGATTTTCTTTTCTTTTGAAAATGCAATAAATTCATTCAAGAGTACATCGTCAATTGTAAAATCCTTATTGAATGATTGGAAGTCAGACTTATATTTATTCTTGATCTGTTCTCCATTTCGAGTTAAATATCCAGTAATGAATTCATAGAACATATTTCGTCGATTCAATTGGACGGCATATTTTGTAATGTTTCCTGGCTTTACAATATAATCAGGAGTGATGCCGCCGCCGCCAAGGATAACTCTACCCTTTGCAGTTTTAAATTTTGGACGTCCTGAATCAGCAGCACTTTCTTTATGTTCAATATTCTCGCCTTCCTCTTCATTTCGGGTAAATGCTTCTTCTTGATACTTTTCTTTATTCTCGTATGAGCGCTGGATCAGTCTTCCACTTGGAGTATAATAACGAGATATCGTTAACCGCAGAGCAGATCCATCGGATAACGGAAATTGTTTCTGAACAAGACCCTTACCAAAGCTTGTTTCACCAACAATCAATCCTCTATCCCAATCCTGAATTGCACCGGATACAATCTCGCTGGCCGATGCAGAACCATTCGAGAGTAAAATGATCAACGGCATATTCTCGTATTCACTGTTATTTGTTGATGCAAAGTATTCTTCATTAAATTCAGGGCGCCTGCTGATGGTATAAACAACTTTACGAGGGTTTCCCTTTGTATCTGAATCTAGAAAAAGATCGGACATCTTCACTGCTTGATCAAGATATCCACCCGGATTCTGACGAAGGTCAAGCACAAGTCTTTTCATTCCTTGTGATTTTAATTTTTGAAGAGCGGCTACCATTTCTTTGGATGTTGTTTCTGCAAATCTGGTAACATCAATGTATCCAACATTGTCATTTAGCATAGTTGAAACACTTACGCTATACAACGGAATCACATCTCGAACAATCTCGAATTCCAATAATTCCTTTATACCGGTACGCGCAATGCTAACAGAAACCTTCGTCCCCTTGGGTCCTTTTAATCCCTTCATAACTTGTTCAGTATTAAAACCAATTGAACTTTTTCCATCGATCTTGACAATTTTGTCGTTTGACATAATACCAAGGGAAGCACTTGGTCCACCACCAATCGGTTGAACTACCGTAATTGTATCATTCACTAACGCAAATTCAACACCAATTCCTTCAAATCTTCCTTGAAAATCTTCGGTGACACGCTGCATTTGCTGCGGTTTAATGTACACGGAGTGAGGATCAAGATCTGCAAGCATTCCGGTAATTGCATTTTCTGTTAATTTTTGCGTATCAACATCTTCCACATAATATTTTTCGGCATAACTTAAAACATCCTTAAACTTAGATATCTGTTCATAGATATTGTCCCCCGAAATTAAATGATTGACCTGCGTACCGCCAATGAATGCAACAAAAAACAGTGTTACAATCATTGGAATCGAGAATCGCTTCTTCATAATAACACTCCTAAAATCTTCTCTCATAAATGAATGGTTAGTATAGAACTATATATTGAATATACGAAATGACGGATAAGTTGCATTGATATTGTTCACAATGAACAAAGACAATTGAAAACCATCTCAAAAATACCTAATCACTGTCAATTCGAGATACGACTTGTCCGCCATCTTTTAGGCGGAAGTATTGAGAGATCTTGCTTTTACTTTCAAGATCGAGATTCCTCTCCGCCTGTCCAAATGACTCCTTCGGAGCGGCGGATCGGAATGACAATAAAATTCATTTTTGAAACGGCTTCTAATTAGTTGATCCTTAAAAAGTCTTCATCAACACAACCTTGTCAAGATTGTGCCTTTAATTTTGTAGAATTCAAGCATTGTTTCATTGTTGATTGAGAAACCTTGACAAGGTTTCCTACTTTTTAAGTGACGGCTAATTAAATAACAAGAAAATGCAAAGAAATGCAAGAAAGAAAGTATTTATAAGTTTAATGTAAATCCAACTCTAACCCTTCTAAGTTCATAATAGGCACCGGGATCTGAAAGTTCCCCGCCGATTCTACCGTTAGAATCAATCCATTTGATGTTCTTGGTGTTAAATGCATTGCGTATATCGGCATATATTGACAATTGTTCAGATGAATTTTGAGAGATTGAAAACATTCGTGATATTTTTAAATTAATAATTATTACGTTTTTCATTCGAAAATTGTTCGGAACAAAATCTTTGACCGAATCAATGGGAGTAAATCCGTCACGAGTTGGGAAATACGTATAGGGTCGTGCAGAATTATATTGAACTATAAAATTTGATTGTATATCGTAAAACAACTTAACGTTGCCATCAACTTTCACTGTGTGGCGCTGATCCCAGCTTAAAGGAAATGTTGTCGGTGGTATCGGGAATCCCCATTGTTCTAAATTTATTTTTTGATTAACGGTCTCACTCATTCCTTCGGTTTGCATATACGTATACGAAATGCTCCCCGTGATATTTTTATCATTTTCTCGACTCAAAACAATTTCAATTCCAGAGGCTTTCGCTTCTGAATTATTTACATAAGAAGCAAAACCATAATCACCAGCAAATTTACTATCAAACGGTACAATTGTTTTTGAGTCAATTTGATTAGTTGTACTTTTCTGGAAATAGGTAATTGACCCGGCAAATACATCACTAAGTATTCGCTTGAATCCGATTTCCCAAGCAATGGTCCTTTCCGGTTCTAAATCCGGGTTTCCGGCAAGGACAGTATGCGATCCATACCGCAGCTGTGCGGGATTTATTCCAGAGTACAAATAATCAAAAAGTGGAAATTGAAAATAATATCCGATATTGAAAAAAAACATGCTCGCCGTATCAAGAGGAGCAGCAAACCCAAGACGCGGGCTGAATTGTTGTTTCACATGAATTTCTTTTGTTCCTAAGATTTGTTGTTTGTGGGTAACAGAATCAAATTTGTTGTAATCCACTATAGGTTGAGTGGCACGAGGATCAAGAAAATCCCACCTCATTCCAAAATTTAACATGGCACCATCATGCGAGGATTCAATTCGGTCTTGAATATATGCACTTCCTGAACGCGGGTAATAATTATAATTACTGCTGTAATTTAAGAGATCTGCTCCGGCAATAGGCTTCCCAAAATAGGTTAATTGAGGTTCAAACTTAATAACATCTGACAAAATTGTATATTGATTTACTTCAAATCCCGCCTTGAAAAAATTAAATTTATTTAGTTGTGAAGTGTAATCACTTTTTAAAGTATATATTTGCTGACGAGTTTCCGCTCTCCATTCTTTTTTACCTCTAATAATATACCGAAGATAAAAATCATATTGATAGGGTTCCAAACTTTGACCGGATGGTGAATCTGGCCCGATATGGGAGCGATTAAAATAACGGCTCAAGCTGAATGTGTAAGACGAGTTATTAGAGATCACCTTTGAAAAAATTAATGCGAGCCGATAGGCATCCGTTTCGCGTTCGGGTAATCCTGTAAGATTAAATCTCCAACTAAATTCATAATCTTTCCAACGAGATAATGAATAGATCGATTGAAGCGAAATTCGAAGATCGGTTGAAGCAACGTATTCAAGTTTATTTATCCCCGAATAGTCCTGCCGAATTATGGATTTATAGAAATATTCAAAATCACTCCACCAGCGGGTGTCCGAAAGTGTTGCGGCATTTGAAGTAAAATAAAATAAACGATCTTTTATCAGAGGTCCTTTCGCAAATAATTCAAATTCACTTCTGTGGTCGGTCTGTTGATTCACCGAAGACGAAAGCCAATTGTCGCGTTCAATTCGTAGTCCCTCGTTAAACTCATTGTCACCTGATTTTGTAACAACATTTACTATACCAGATAATGCATTGCCATATTCGGCTTCAAATCCGCCGGTATACAGTGTCATATTGCTGATAGCAGTTTTTGGGAGATTCATACCAAGCCCGCCGCTAATTAAATCTTGCACTGGTAATCCGTCAATTAGATATACAACCTCATTAGTTTTCCCTCCTCTAACATTTCCTTCAAGAGTCGTTCCCGGTTGAAGCACTAATACATCTTGAAGATTTGTGGTTGGCAATGCTTGTAATTTTATTTCTCCAATTGTAAACACCGTTAATGGTTGATCTTTTTGAATTAATGGTTGTTTTGCGGTAATTTCAACCGTCTGTAATTCAATTGATGACGCTGTCATTTCAACATCTAATCGTGTTCTGCGATCGGTAAAAATAGTTACCTCTTTTACTATGACAGATGTATAACCAATAATATTGAATCGGACTTCATACCTACCCGGGAAGATATTATTTATTTGATAATAGCCCTCATCGTCAGATACAGCGCCATTCTTTGTGCCAAGAATTTGCACTGTAACATTTAACAACACCGCTTTTGAAGCAGAATCAATAATCCGACCTTCAAGAATTCCGGATGTTCCGCTATATGCAAAAATACAGCACGAGCAGATGAACAATACTAATATTCTACATATTCTATTGCGAAAAAGAAAAATATGGTTCATCATAGAATGAAATTGAAATTTAATCACACGACGGTCTGGAGCATGATCTTGAAATACCAAATGCGTAACAGCAAGAATACGTGATTGAAGCAGCTCTGGTGAAACCTGTATGTGAAAACACATTCATTGATCCTTCAATCAAAAAACTTTCTCGAGCAACAAAAATTTGTTCACCCACCTCTAAACAATGAGGGGATAAATATGTTTTAAATTCTTGAGGAATAGAATCTCCGTTATCGTCAGTAAAATCCCATACATAAACAAACTGTAATACTTCATGAGGATCTATGGTGAGAATCCCAGTGCTTGGGTTATATTGACCATTATTTTGAAGATTCAACTTACTCAGCTTTATAGTTTTACGAGATTGTGGATCACCTAACCACTGTATGGTTAATACCCCATCTAAAAATGCATGATCTTGTAATGTTTCATCAAATTTGTTCTCAACGTTGAGCGTAATTGTCATTGTTGTAAGTGAAACATGCGCTGCATAATTGGCAGTGAGGGATGCAGAAAGGATTTCTTTGGGATCTTCTCTTAACGGCAGAGATTCATAACAACCATTGAGGGTAAGCGCCAGAATAACTAAGATGCAAAAACTAAATATCAATTTTGATACAATGTCTTTCATGTAAATTCTATATTATTTTTCCGACCTCATTTGAGGGAAAAAGATAACATCACGAATATGATCTTGCTGTGTTAACAGCATCACTAAACGGTCAATTCCTATTCCAAGTCCTGCTGTGGGAGGCATTCCATATTCAAGGGCACGAAGAAAATCCTCATCCATTGTTTGCGCTTCCTCGTCGCCGCGTTCGCGAAGTTTAACCTGCTCTTCAAATCGAGCGCGCTGATCAAGCGGATCGTTCAATTCGGAGAATGCGTTACAGATCTCCTGACCATTGACAAATCCTTCAAACCGCTCGACCAATCCTTCCTCTGAACGATGTTTCTTTGCAAGGGGCGAAAGTTCAACAGGATAATCCATGATGAATGTTGGCTGAATAAGATGTGGTTGAACAACAACACTGAAAATTTCATCGATGATCTTTCCAGTGCCGATTTTTGGGTCAAGATCAATATTTAATTCTTTTGCAATTGCTCGAAGTTCTGCTTCATTTTTCCCCCGAAGCTGCTTGCTGGAATATTTTTCAATTGATCCAAACATTGTCAGTCGCTGCCACGGTGGTGTGAAATTAATTTCATTATCTCCAAGTTTTACCGTTGCACTATCATTCAAACTTTGCGCAATGGAGAACACCATCTGTTCAACTAATTCCATCATCCACTTGTAGTCACGATAGGCAACATACAATTCCATCATTGTAAATTCGGGATTGTGCGTACGATCCATCCCTTCATTACGAAAATCTTTTGCTATTTCATACACACCGTCAAATCCGCCAACGATGAGTCTTTTCAAATACAGTTCATCTGCAATTCTTAGGAACAATGGAATGTCTAATGCGTTATGGTGTGTTTCAAATGGACGCGCACTTGCACCACCATAGATCGGCTGCAATGCCGGCGTTTCGACTTCAAGAAAATTCTTTTCATCCAAAAATCTTCTCATCTGTCGTAGAATCATTGATCGTTTGATAAAAGTATCACGAACTTCGTGATTCACTACTAAGTCAACATATCGTTGACGATACCGAAGTTCTTTATCTTGAAATGGATCGAAAGTTGTCTTATTTCCTTGTTCATCAGTTTTTTCTTTTACAACCGGTAACGGACGGAGAGACTTTGACAGCAAAACATACCGCTGAGCATGAATTGAAACTTCTCCGGTCTTTGTTCTAAAGACATAACCTTCCACTCCGATAATATCACCGATATCGAGAAGCTTAAAATGATCGTACGGTTCACCAAGATCATCTTTCTTCAAATAGACTTGAATTCTTCCTGTCATATCCAATATGTGAGCGAATGATGCTTTTCCCATTCGGCGCATCGACATGATTCTTCCAGCAACAGAAACGATCCATTGCGGCATTTCATCTTTGTATGCAGCTAGAATTTCCTTCGCAGTCGCATTTCGTTCGTATTCGTACGGATACGGATTGACATTCGCCGCGCGTAATTGATCTAACTCTTCGCGCCGGCGTTTCATTAACTCATTAAGTTCTTCGTGGTATTCTTGATTGGGATCGTTCTGTTCCATTATCTCAATTTTCTCATTCGTAAATGTTAATAGTGATTTATCGTCTAAAATCTGCAAGCATTACACAAACCGCATCTTGGATTTTTTCTGCCCATTTTATTGGAACAGTGTAATGATTAGCAATCATTGAAAATACAAATTGTTCTCCATCAGAACTTGTTACATATCCGGAAAGCGATCGAACATAACCGATCGATCCTGTTTTTGCATGAACATTGCCTTGTGCGGTTGTTCCCTTCATTCTATTTTTAATTGTTCCATCAATACCAGCAATTGGCAATGACTCATAGAATGGAAGGAAACTATTTTCTTTCGACATTCCTGAAAGAATTGAGACAATATCGTTGGGTGTAATCAAATCTTGTCGAGATAATCCGGAACCATCTGCATATCGCAATCGAACTGTATCAACTCCCCAAAGTGAAAGTATCGGAAATGCCACTGCTCGTCCGTTATCCATTGAACCAATTCCGAATCGTTCTTTTCCAATGGTGCGAAACACTTGTTCTGTATAAAAATTCTGACTTGGTTTGTTGATCGTTTTAATTATTTCAGAGTAAGGAAGCGAAGTAAATGAAGCAAGCTGTTTTGAATTGTCATATCGAATTGTATCTGCAAAATCATCTGCATCAACCACTGTTCCAAGAACTGATATTCCTTTTGATTCGAGTACCTCCTTGAGAGCCATAACTGTATATACTGTTGGATTCTCAACAGTGACAGATTCAATAAACGGTTTTTTCCCAATAGACATTTTCCCATGAACAAAGATATTGTTGGTTCCACGTTTTCGTTCAAAATAAATATCGTTGACTGAATCGGATTCTGCAACAGTGCTTGTTAGATTAATAATATTCACATATCGCGTATTAGGCGACACCGTTAACGAGCAAATATCAGCAATCGTACCGGAAGGAGCGATCCGAATATCAACGCAATTGTCATTGAAAGAGAGTCCACTGATCTGAGCTGCGTAATAATCCGTTTCATAATCTGCAGACCAACCTGCTCCATAGTATTCATCATCAAAACAATTATCATCACCGATGATATTCCCTTTAATCTGTTGGATTCCAATTGCTTTCAAACTATCGGCCCATTGTTCAAATGTGATCGTCACTTTACCGCTGTCAAATCTTCCAGAGATCGTTGGATCGCCGCTTCCCACCATAATGAGATCACCATTCAATATTCCATTTTCTACTTCACCATTAGTCACTAGTCGTGTCGTATAACGATAGTTTGGACCAAGAGCGACCATTGCAGATGATGATGTAAAGAGTTTCATGTTTGAAGCGGGCATGAACATTTTCTTTTCATTTCGTGCATAAATTGTTTCACCGGTCTTCAGAGATTTTATTAAAACCCCCCAATGTGCATTCACAAAATTTGAATCTTCAAATTGTTGTGCTATGTCGAACTGCAATTTTTCGACAGGATTACTCGGATCGTATTGCAAACCTTGGTGAGGAGAACAACTGGCGAATAAAAGCGAAGTACAAATTAAAAAGAAAAATTTCTCTTTGGTCATAACATTTTTTTGAGAAATTATTTTATATAGAATTAGAGTCAAGATATTTTTTACAATCCATTTACGGCTGAGCTTTACCAGATGGATACGCAGGCAAATTTAAACGATCTGCTTTTGCACGGTTTGATAAAGCAGAGATTTCATATAACTTTAAAGCATGCCACGATTGCACCTCTTCCCAAATAAATCTCCACGACCAATTCCCTAATGCTTGTCCAGGCATATTCATTCGTGCTTCAGTCCCAAGCCCCATAATATCCTGCATTGGAAAAACCGCTATTACAGCAACCGATTCCGCCGCAAGGCGAATAAGATCCCAGTGAATTTCACGACCATCGGTTCCAACATATTTTTTAACAAATTCTCGTTCACGATCTGTTGCACTGTTGAACCAACCGATCGTTGTATCATTATCATGCGTTCCTGAATAGACGACGGTGTTTGAAATGTAATTGTGCGGCAGAAAAATATTTTTGGTATCAGCAGCAAATGCAAACTGCAATATCCTCATCCCCGGAAAGTCATACCTGTCTCTTAATTCAACGACATCAGGTGTAATTTCACCAAGATCTTCTGCAATGATCGGCATCTTTCCAAGTTTTTTTTCAATGGCATCAAATAATTTTGCACCCGGACCTTTTACCCATTTACCTTTGACGGCTGTCGCTTCTGTTGCGGGAATTTCCCAATATCCGGCAAATCCTCTAAAGTGATCGATGCGCACGATATCAACCAACTCAAGCGTCGTTTTGATGCGATTGATGAACCATGAATAATTTTCATCATGCATCGCCTTCCAATCATACAATGGATTTCCCCATCGTTGTCCTGTAACTGAAAAATAATCAGGTGGAACACCGGCAACAACTTTCGGTTTCATATTTTTATCAAGATGGAATAAATGCTGATTCGCCCACACATCGGCGCTTTGAAACGCAATAAAGATTGGAATGTCGCCGACAATTTTTATTCCACGCTCGTTTGCATATTTTTTCAGTGCAAACCATTGACGAAAGAAACACCACTGCGCGAACTCCCAAAAATTGATTTCATTTTCTAATTCTTTTCGAACTTTTTTTATTGCCGAAGATTCTCTTGTAACGATATCGCTTTCCCAAGTGCTCCATTCAGCGCCATTGTATTTTTGAATGAGCGACATGAACAACGCATAATCTTCCAGCCATGATTTTTGTTTTTTACAGAATGATTGGAAATCTTCCATCTCTGCTTTCGAATTCTTGGCAAAAAAATTCTGCGAAGCAATTCGTAATTTCTCCATTCTAAATTTTTTAACATCGCCAAAATGAACTTTCTTTGGATTGAACGTTGGAACCTTCTCTAATTCACTCTTTCCCAACCAACCACGCTTCACTAATTCTTCAAGATCTATCAACATCGGTTCACCTGCAAATGCGGAAAGACACATATAGGGTGAATCTCCCATTCCTACGGGGCCAAGCGGAAGCATCTGCCAAATTTTTTGCCCTGCAACAATAAGCCATTCAATAAAATGATATGATGAAGCACCTAAATCTCCAGAGCCGAAAGAGCCGGGAAGTGACGTTGGATGCAATAAAACTCCTGAACTACGATCAAAATTCATAAATCAATATTCCTTCTATGCGATTGTAATTATTTAATTTCAACATTTTTTCCAGTCCGCGGTTGTTCTATCTTTTTTTCTCCGCTCGCCAATGCTTTTAGATTTCTGATTTCTTTGTCCGTTAATGTTCTCCACATTCCACGCTGTAAGCCATGAACATTCAACCCTGCATACTCAACTCGGTGAAGTCGTTCCACTTCATACCCAAACGATTCAAACATTCTTCGTATCTGCCGATTCTTTCCTTCATGAATGTGCATCACGATCTCACGATTTTTTGTTCCGGGAATGATCTCCAATTCTGCGGGAGCTGTTTTTCCATCTTCAATAAAAACACCTCGTGCAAGCTTTTCTGCATGTACTTGATCGAGACCTTTATCAATGGAAACATGATATGATTTGATCACTTCGCTGGAAGGATGCATCAATTTATTTGCAAGCATCCCGTCATTGGTAAGAAGAAGAACACCAGTTGTTTGTCTGTCCAGACGACCGACAGGATAAACACGTTCGCGCACATTCACAATATCGAGAACTGTTCGTCGACCTTTTTCATCGCTGGCAGTTGTAATAAAATCTTTTGGTTTATTTAAAAGAATATAAACCAATTTTTGAGCAAGCGAATATGTCTGCCCGTTAACCTTTACAACATCACTTTGCGGATTAACTTTTGTTCCAAGTTCTGTAACGATCTTTCCGTTCAGTTCCACTTCACCGTTGGTGATCATTTCTTCTGCCGCACGCCGCGAGGCAACACCAACCATTGCAAGAAATCTGTTTAAGCGAAGAGTTTCTGGAAGAACGTTTTCACTTTGTTCTTCCACTTGCTCCACCCTGACCTCTGGCCGCTTCCTGATTCCGTCCGCTGTTCTTGGTCGTAATGTTCGCTTTCTGTCGATTGATCCGAATGATCCGCCCCCACGTCTGTTGTCTGATGAGCCTGATCGATTGGTATCTGGTTCGGATCTAAATGTCCTACGCGGTTTTCCGTCAGAACGTCGCTTACCGAACGACTCTGATCGTTCATCCTTTGATCTTCCGCCTCGTTCAGAACTTGCTCCGAATTTTTTGAACGGCTTGTCACTTCGTTTTCCTGCAAACGATCCTGATCGCTCATTTGGTTTTCGAGTTCGTTTGTCTCCAAATGATCCGGTTCGCTTATCGCCAAATGAACTTGATCGTTTATCTCCGAATGATCCAGATCGCTTGTCTCCAAAAGATCCTGCTCGTTTATCGCTGAATGACCCTGTCCGTTTGTCTCCAAATGATCCTGTTCGCTTATCGCCAAATTTTCCTGTTCGTTTTCGGTCTTCACCGCGTCGATTGTCGGGACGTTTTCGATCTCCCCCGTCTCTTCGACTATTTGTTGATTGATTTCTGATAATGTTTCTCCTTCTTTCATATTTTTTTCTTCCGGTATTTGAATGCCGGATTCACCCTGCTCAACAACAGACTGTTGGCTTTCTGCTGCTTTCTGTGCATCCTTTAGTCTTCGTTCTTCAGTTTTTGCTTCTGCCTTTGCTTCATGTTCTAATTTTATTTTCGATCCACGTTGAAGTTTATTCTTCGACCCTTCATTTCCATCCATTTTCTTTTCAAGATCTTCTTTGAATTCCAATTCTTGTTGTTCGGCTAATAATCGGCGGTCAACTTCCAATTCCGTCTCGCCGATAAGTTCTTCTATCTCTCGCGGTTTCGGTAAATCAGATAACTCGTTCAATCCAAAATGCTCAAGGAATTTCTGCGTCGTTCCATATAACAACGGACGGCCAGGCGTACTGGCTCTGCCGGTGATGTGAATGAGATCTTTTTCCAGCAATGCATTGATGATGTAATCAACATTCACTCCGCGGATAAACTCAACTTCACCTTTTGCAATTGGCTGCTTGTACGCAATGATGGCAAGTGTTTCAACAGCTGTCGGAGACAACCTGCGCCGCGCTCTTTCTTTTGCTAACTTTCCTACCCATGAGGAAAATTGTTCCTGTGTGGCATGGACAAATCCTCCTGCTACTTCAATGATCCGAAATCCGCTTCCCATTCTTCCATATCCACGATTGAGATCACCAACCGCTTTGCGGATGATGTCTGCATTCACAGTATAATGTTCTGCTGGCGGAAGATCTTTGTTGACATCATCCATGATCGAACGAATGAAACGGACGGTCATTGGTTCATCGCTCGCAAAGATCAATGCTTCAATGATGTTCTTCAATTCGGTGGAAACTTCAACATCTTCCGTTTTTACTTCGGCTTGTTCATCACTCATTCGTTATGCCTCAGTTGGTAATTTAACTATTGTTATGTCACCGTAAGAATCGAATTGATTGATCGCTATAATATTTTGTTTCATCAATTCTAAAATAGCAATGAATGTCACCACAATACGGATCTTTTCAGTCATCAACAGAGCAATCTCATAGAATGAAACTTCAGCTTTATCTTTGAACAAATTGACAATGAACGCCATCTGATCATCCAACGATACATTCAATTTATTGATCTCATGAACATGTTTACGAGGCATCTTGTTCACAGCATGTTGGAAGGATGCGATAAGATCGAACAATGTTACATCACGCAGAAGATCTTCATCCGTTTCCGATTCCATAATTTTCGGATCGTTCTCAAAATTTCCGCGATACGCTAATTTCCGTTGATGTAATTGCTTGCGCTCCAACAGCTCTGCCATTTCTTTCCAACGTTTGTATTCCAGCAAACGACGGACAAGTTCTGCTCGTGGATCAAATTCTTCTTCACCTTCTCCCTCGGGACGGGGAAGCAGCATCTGCACTTTTATCTGCATCAGTTCCGCCGCTGTCACGATAAATTCACCGGCGATATCCAAATTCAATTCTTTTAAATACTGGAGATACTCCAAAAACTCTTTCGTGATCATTGCTATTGGAATATCATAGATATCCAATTCATCTCTCTTGATAAAGAAGAGAAGAAGATCAAGCGGCCCTTCAAAGTCAGATAATTTTACACGATATGTTTTTTCAATCGGCATTGTCTTGATCAAATCATCCTATTTTCATCACTTCACGAACTTCACTCATGGTTTGTTCTGCCACTCGTTTTGCGCGTGATTCTCCATCGTGAAGGATATATTTTACTTCAACGGGATTACTTTCAAAGTACGCCCGCTTTTCACGGAATGGAGCAAGAGAGTCTGCTATCTTTATAGAACAATTCTTTTTACAATCAACACAGCCAAGTGCGCCTGATTCACAACCGCTTCTAATTTCCGAAACTTCATTCGGATTAAATTTTTGATGATATGAAAATACGACACATACATCAGGATGACCGGGATCGTTCTTCCGAACTTTTAATGGATCAGTCACTGCCGTGCGCATTTTCTTTTGTATCTCTTCGGCTGAATCAGAAAGTAAAATCGTGTTGCCAAGTGACTTACTCATTTTCTGATTTCCATCAAGACCGGCAAGACGAGCAAACTTGGTCAGCTTCGGCTCCGGTTCAGGGAAAATATTACCCCACTGATTGTTGAATCGTCTCGCAATCTCTCGGGTAATCTCAATATGAGGAACTTGATCTTCACCTACAGGAACAACTTCACCTTTATATAATAAAATATCTGCGGATTGAAGAACAGGATAACCAAGATGTCCGTACACAACAGAATCCATATTCAGATCGCGGATTTGATCTTTCAGTGTTGGATTTCTTTCTAACCGTGCAGCAGTGATCAGCATCGAAAAAATCAAATGCAGTTCAGCATGTTCCTTAATCTGAGATTGTCGAAAGATCGGGCTCTTCTCCGGATCAATTCCTGCGGCAAGCCAGTCAATGACCATGTCAATTGAATTTTGATATAATTCAGTCGTATCCAGATTCGTTGTCAATGCATGATAATCTGCAATCAAATGATAATTGTCATATTCATGTTGAAGTGAAACCCAATTTTCCAATGCACCAACCAAATGTCCGATGTGAAGTTTCCCCGTCGGACGCATACCTGATAGAATTCTTTTTTTCTGTTTTGTCAAAATCGTGTTTTTTTAATTAAATATAATCCAAAGTCAAAAGTATAAAGTTAAAAGTATAAAGCTTAATTATTTTTTACTTTTAACTTTATACTTTGTCCTTGTTCATTAGTGCATAAATAAATACGGTTTCCATCGATCATCTAAATTTCCTACAAAATGACGAAGAAATGTGACATGATTCGGTTTCATCGGTATCCGCAATAACGGCATCCCTGCTTCTTCCGGCGTGCCGTCCCCTTTTTTATTATTACACTTTACACATGCCGCAACAAGATTTTCCCATGAATCTTCTCCCCCTTTTGATCTAGGATGAATATGATCCAATGTTAGCGGTACATCACCGCGTCCACAATATTGACATCGATGTCCATCCCGACGAAGAATATTTTTTCTTGAAAGAATAATCTTTTTATATGGAATTCTGACAAAGGATGAAAGCCGTACAACGCTCGGAAATGGCATAGTCAAAGAAACAGAACGAATCACTTTTCCGTTGCTCGCTTCAAGTAATTCTGCTTTCCGCAAAAAAAGGAGCATAATAGCTTTTTTAACATTACAGACACTTAATGGCTCGTAGTTTTGATTCAAAACAAGCACTTTACTGTTCAAACGTCCGTGAATACTTTTTGAGTGGAATAAAGAACTGAAGACTACTATCCTCCTTTTGCATCTTTCATTGCACTATGAAAGGGCTTTTTATAAAACCTAACCTTCAATGAAGTAACATCTTTACCTATTATTCTCGAGGAAAACTTTTGGTGCAAACCGCAACATATAGATTAAATATAGCAAGGGTAGGAGTTAATATCAATTGGGTAGGCAAATTAAATAATAAATCCCAAAAGCCCACTTAATTGTGTGGACTTTTGGGTCTTTATGCAGTTTGGAGTAAAAATGCTATTTCAATCTCTTCTGAATTTCTTTTACTGAATCCCCGCCGAATTTCTCCAATAATGCATTTGCAACAACTGGGGCCACAACTGCCTCACCAATAACAGAAGCTGCAGGAACAGCACAAACATCAGACCGTTCATAGCGTGATTTCTGAGTCTCGTTGGTTTTTATATCAACTGTTCTCAATGGATTGGCAAGAGTCGAGATTGGTTTCATTGCTCCGCGAATAACAAGAAGCTCGCCGTTTGTGACACCACCCTCTAATCCACCAGCACGGTTTGTGGGACGAATAATCTTACCGGATTTTGAAATCATTTCATCGTGAACATCTGAACCAAATCGGTGCGCATTTTCAAATCCATCTCCAATTTCAACACCTTTTATGGCATGGATTGACATCACCGCTTGTGCAAGCTGTCCATCGAGTTTTCTATCATAATGAACATAACTTCCCAATCCAATCGGAACACCCGAAACTAGTACTTCAAATATTCCTCCGAGTGTATCTCCTTTTTTCTTGCATGCTTTAATAGCGGCAATTGCTTTCGCTTCGGTCGCTGAATCTAAAATTCTTACTTCAGATTTATCGGCATCAACGGAAAGTTTGGAAATTTTATCAGAATATTTTTTGATCAATTTATCAACTGCCGATCGCTTTTGTAATTCAATAGAGCCAATGGATAAAACATGACTGCCGATATGAATACCAAATTCTTCCAGAAATTTCTTTGCAAAGGAACAACATGCGACGCGCATTGCAGTTTCTCTTGCACTCGCTCGATCAATAACGTTACGAATATCATCAAACCCATATTTTACTGATCCTACATAATCTGCATGACCTGGGCGCGGCAAAGTAATTTTTTCAATTCCTTTTCCACTACCTTCAACAGACATTCTCTCTGTCCAATTTTGCCAGTCTTTATTCTGCACCATCAAAGCAATAGGTGTTCCAAGTGTTTTCCCAAATCGGACACCCGAAAGAATCTCAACTTTGTCGGTTTCAATTCTCATTCTTCCACCGCGTCCATACCCTTGCTGTCTTCTCCAGAGTTGGTGATTGATGTATTCGGATGAGATAGAAAGTCCCGCGGGAATACCTTCAACAATTCCTACGAGCGCTTGTCCGTGTGATTCACCTGCAGTATAATAGCGTATCAAAGTTACTCCTCCTATTATTTAGTGTTCTTAGTGCTTTAGTAATTAAAAGCTCTAAAAATTCCATTCTACGTTCCAAAAGTAATATACAAAATTAAATAAAAAGACCTGATAAGTTTTTCCTATCAGGTCTTAACGTATGTTTCACTCACTTCTTAGTTATGGTATCATCACAGCAACAAATCGGGGACTCCCTTGTGCTCCTTTAACAAGCAGTAATAATGCTTCACCCGATTTTTTTGATTTAACAATCTTCTCAAATTCTGAAACTGTGACAACCGGCTTTTTGTCTACCTGAAGAATAATATCGCTTTCATTTAATCCCCGTTTAGCGGCTTCGCTGAAATTCTTTACAGAGGAGACCAAAACTGAACTGGTAACATTTCTATCTTTAGCTAATCGGCTATCAGCTTTCTTTACTGAAAAGCCGAGAGAACTAAAATCAATAGAACGTACACTTGTTTCTTCGGCACTGGATTCATCACTCTCTCCATCATCTCTATTGGCTGCGAGAGTTCCGTTATCAGATCGCGGTTTAAGTGTTATAACTTTCTCGATCTTTTTTTCATCACGCCAAATAACAAGTTTCACTTTATCGCCGGGATGTTTTGATGCAATGTACGATTGCAACTCATTCGGAGCTTTCATTGGCTTGCCGTCGATCGTTAAAATAATATCGCCCGCTTTTACTCCGGCTACTTTCGCTGCTTCTCCGACAACTTCTTGAACAAATACACCTTCCGCTTTTTCAAGCCCATTCGCCTTAGCAAGTGTTTCATCAACCTGCGATATTTGAACACCGATATATCCGCGTTCTACTTTTCCGAATTGAATAAGATCTGTCACAACAGTTTTTGCAAGATTGATTGGTATGGCAAATGAATATCCTTGATATCGCTGATTAGTTGTGGCGATCGCAGTGTTGATTCCAATAACTTCGCCATAAATATTTACCAGTGCGCCGCCGCTGTTTCCCGGATTAACTGCAGCATCAGTTTGAATAAAATTTTCAATGCCGTAACTGTCATTAATGATTCGGATACTTCTGCCGAGATAGCTGATGATTCCGGCAGTAACGGTTGAGTTCAATCCGAGCGGATTTCCAATTGCAAGCGCCCATTGACCAACCTGTACTTCATCGGAATTGCCGAGCATTGCAACCGGAAGATTTTCTCCCTCAATTTTTATCACAGCTACATCGGTCAGGGGATCAGTACCGACAAGTTTTGCTCTGAAGCGGCGTGTATCGTTCAACGCAACTTCAATTCCATCATCGGCTGCATTTTCAATCACATGATTGTTGGTAATAATGTATCCGTCTTTTGTAATGATCACACCAGAACCAGAACCCTGCGACTGCTCGTCGGGCTGGTGAAAACGAAAATCAGGGAAGTATTTGAAAAACTCTTCTTCTCGCCCTTGCGGTTTGCGTGCTTTTGTAGTAACAACTATTGAAACAACCGCTGGTGTTGCATCTTTCGACACTTTGACAAACGCATCATTTGCTGCTTGAAGATTCAGATCGGTTTTGGTTGGCGATTTATCTGCTCCAAGTTTTATTTGCTTTTGCTGTGCAAATCCGAGATCGACTCCATCAAAATCCGAAACCAGAACAGCACCGAAGATAATTCCGATGGTGATAAAAAAGAACGCTGCAAGTATGGAACGTTTCATAATTTGTTTCTCTCCTTTGTGATTCAAAATTATTTCATGCTATATAACATTGACAATGATTTCAAAGTTCTAACAGTTTCAATATGATAACGAAGGTACAATTGCATTGTTGCAAAAAGCTCATCCCGCATTGAGGTTGGTATTGACAATTGTATTGATTTACCAACAGGGTTTTCTTGTAAATATAGCAAAGTCTTCACTATCCCGCCGGATAATTTCACCCCACTCGATGTTTGATTCTTTGAACAAAATGAACACACAAACTTCCCATCCGATAATTGCAATTGCACAAATTGAAATTCATTATCTGCTGATTTTCTACCACATTCTGAACATGAATCAAGGCTTAATCCAAATCCAAATTGGCGAAACATCTTTACAAAGAACCCAAGCAAAACATTCGCACCATTTTTGGTTGACTGATCAATTGTTTCCAACGATTCAACAAGCAATGAAAAGATCGTCTCGTTCTCTTCTTCGTCGTGCATCACCATATTTACCAATTCTATCAATGCAAGACCAGTGAGTATTTTTTCTGAATCATCCTGCATTCTGTTGAAAGGATACACAATTTCACTTTTTGAAAGCAAATGAAGATCCTTGTGTTCCTTTTTATACAGAACAATCGACGAATGAGTCATCAACTCAAGCGAGGAACCAAATTTATTTGTTTTCGGATTCCGCGCCCCTTTCGCAACCACTTTAATCTTGCCATATCCCCGAGAATAAACCGTGACAATCTTACTTGTATCGCCATAGTTGAATGAGTGAAGTATTACTGCTTCCGTTTCAACGATCATTGCTTTACCACACTTGAAATAGAATCTGAGAATGGTGCTCGCAGAACTCCTTTTTCCGTAATGATCGCTGAAATTAAATTGTGAGGAGTTACATCAAATGCCGGATTAAATACAGAAATGTTGTTTGGCGCAGTTTGTTTTCCAAATCCGTTAACAATTTCAGATGGATTCCGTTCTTCAATCTGAATTCTCTCTCCACTTTCAATTGAACTATCAATCGTTGATGTTGGCGCCGCAATATAAAATGGGATTTTATGTTCTTTCGCTAATATGGCAAGATTATACGTTCCAATTTTGTTTGCCGTATCTCCATTCATTGCAATTCTGTCTGCCCCGACAATGATCATATCTATTTTCTTCACCTTCATCGTCCATGCAACAGAATTATCAGTGATAAGTGTCGCAGGAATTCCGACTTTCTGAAATTCCCACATTGTCAACCGGGCGCCTTGCAATAGTGGTCGAGTTTCATCTACAAAAACAGATATATTTTTCCCTGAATTGAAAGCAGAGAGAATAACACCAAATGCAGTTCCAATTCCCCCGGTTGCAAGTGCTCCTGTATTGCAGTGTGTAAGAATCTTTGCACCATTTGGAATGATACCAACTCCAAATCTTCCTATTTCATCACACATT
>JAUXTU010000101.1 GCA_030679145.1 Bacteroidota bacterium
ACCTTCTCACCCAGAGCGTATCGCCATTTGAATTGTATTTGATCGTCGAACAGGCACCAGGACTCTGACCCGTCACATACACATTTCCGCTTCCCTCAACGGCAAGAGATCTTACCCAGTCACTACCATTTCCCGGTCCGTTGTACCTTCTCACCCAGAGCATATCGCCATTGGAATTGTATTTGATCGTGGCATAGTCGTAATCGGTGCCTGAACCATCACTCCGACCCGTCACATACACATTTCCGAATGCATCAACGGCAAGAGAGTGTGCATAATCATCACTATTTCCCGGTCCGTTGTATCTTCTCACCCAGAGCGTATCGCCATTGGAATTGTATTTGATCGTGGCATAGTCGTAACCGGTGCCTGAACCATAACTATTACCTGTCACATACACATTTCCGAATGCATCAACAGCTGTAGCTGTAGCTACAGAAGGACCCGCCAGTTTAAGCCCGGAACCGTAGTGCCGCACCCACGCCGTGTCCAAACCGCTGCCGGAGATTTTGTGCATTGATTTTGGAGATTGGGAAGATTGTTGCAACGCGCTTCTTGATAAATTGGTCTGCTGCTCTCTGACAAACTTATTTTGTTGAGCAGAATCTATAAATGAGCTCCTTGGATCCTGCGCTTGTCGCAATTGAGTATTTCGTTTTTGGTGCGATGGATTGAAAGCAGTTTCTTGAGCTAACAAGAATGAAACAAAGAAAAAACAAAACAAGAATTGAATTAAAGATTTCATACAGCCTCCAAAAATATTTTCTGCGACTGTCAATCCCGATCGCCGTTATCGGGAGTCCATGTTTATAGATGCCCGACAACATCATTTCCCGGGATCCCCTTGAGACGCGCACAACATAATTATTTGATCAACATCATTTTTCTTATTTCGACAAAATTTTCCGCCTGCAATCGGTAAATATAAATCCCGCTCGATACATTTGTTGCTTGCCCGCCGTTTTTTTGGCGGGCATTCCACACCACTTCCTTCCATCCCGCAGATTGTTCTTCGTTCACGAGTGTTGCTACTTCACGTCCAAGCAGATCGAATATTTTTAATGTTACATAAATCCCCCTTGACGCTAACGCGTCATTCCCCCTTTGTAAAGGGGGATTAAGGGGGATTTGATATTCGATTGTTGTGGTGGGATTAAACGGGTTGGGATAATTTTGTTCAAGAGTAAATTTATTTGGGGGCAGAATCTGCGCTTCAATTATTTCTGAATAATAGAACTTTCCATCGCGGTCAATATGTTTCAATCTGTATCCATAACGTCCGTTTGCGAGATGTGCATCTACATACGAATATTGCTGGAATGCAGAACTTGCGTTTACTCTTTCCACAAATACCACATCGTTCCAAAGAGAAGGAATAGTTGCATTAAGGCTTGTTCGTTGAACCACAAAACCATACGTATTAACTTCGCTTGCATTCTTCCACATCAATGTAACATTGTTGCCTTTTACAACAGCAGCAAACTCAATAATTCCGAGATGAAGTGGATACGAAGGAGTTGTTACACCATGAAAAATTATATCCGTTCCGGTCCCGCCAGTCACGTCGTTTGAGTCTATTGATGCGCTGGTTGTATTGGTGAGAACAGCATCTGTTGAAATTTCAAAAACAACGAGAAGATTTTCAGATGCTGTAGGTGAATAATCCAAATCGTCGAAACAGGTGTTTCCATCGGTAAAAGAATGACTGGTGTCGAGTTGTATGTCACCTGCGTCTATTACATTGTTCCGGTTAATGTCTCTATATAATCGTGCTTTCGGAACATCGGCATCACACGCACTACCTGACCGATGGATCGTGATCGTTTCGATTGTTGGCGAGCCAATGATCTGACAAAATGAAAAGCTTGCCATCGCGGCGATAGAGTCGGGCAGGCAATTTGGAGTAAGACATGAAGCCTCAATTGTAACGGTTCCTTCTATAATAAGAGAAGTTAAAACATAGATCCCGTTTCGACGGTAGAGAGTGTCTCCTTCCGAATATGAGACATTGATGGATTTGAATTCATAACCCGACGATCTCTGCCAGAGCCGATACAGGATCCGTTCGCCAACACCCATTCCATCATTTTCAACGGTTTGATCATTATCTCCCCAGCATGTCACGGCTCCATTATTTCCATTCCATACAATTGCCCCAACACACAAACCTGAAGGTGTGAACACGCCAATCTCGTCACCGACCGCTATCGGTACACCTGCAATATTTGGAGAAGCACTTATCGGAATAGCAATGGTTGCATTGTTTCCGGTATTCTCCACGAAAACAAAATGTGTCTGCGATTCCACGGTGCGTACTAAACCCGCGCACAGAAGAAACAACAGACACAATATTCTGATGTTGGCAAACATTTTCTCTCCAATCATAAAAAATGTTTTATGAAACTTCTGAAAAAGTCATTGCGAGGAGCGACTTGTCCGCCATCTTTTTGGAGGAAGCGACGAAGCAATCTCCTTAAAACAAACGAAAAAAAAAGATTGCTTCGACAAAAAACGTCTCGCAATGACAATACTCAAGAGTTTTTCAGAAGTCTCTTTATCGCAATAGGAGCATTTTCTTTGCTTGCTTATAAGTGCCGGCCCTTATGCAGTAGATATAGACTCCGCTTGAAAGCCGATGAGCATCAAAAATAACTTCGTAATATCCTGCTGTCTGTTCTTCGTTGACGAGCGTTGCAACACGCTGACCAATGATGTTGTACACTTCAACGACCACTTTCGAATTATTCGGTAATCCGTACCGAATAACAGTGGAAGGATTGAACGGATTAGGATAATTTTGCGACAACGAATACACCGTTGGAATTCCACCATCGTCATTGATCGATATTTTCCAGAACGCATCCTGATGGTACCGCAATTGCACGATCTTCTCTTCTTCATTTAAAAGATCAGTGATGTTGAATTGAGAAACTTCATGATACTTCTGTGTTTTGGGAGACCATGTGCTGATCTGCAATCCTTCATTCTCTTTTGCTCCTTCAATGGATTTCTCCGTCATATAGTTATCTCCCCAAATGGTTACGACCACCTTTCCGTCCATAGCGACAGCACTTCCAATCAGTTTTCGCTCAGCAGTTCGTACGGCAACTTCATCACCATCTTGGAATCCTTTCCATTCGATCACTGCAATTGCGTTCGAGGCTGTAGGAGATATATCATGTTTAAATCGCACCGGAGTACCCGTTGAAGTGATCATACCTTCTGCTGCCTGTTTTGTAATAAGGTATGGCGGCGCAAAATTAGCGTTTCCAGGATAGAAGAGCGTTGACGAATTACCAAGATATAGTTGATATCCTTGTCCGGGTTTCATCTGTCCGATCGTATTGATTGCAAGCGAAGGTGCAAAGATCTGTCCAAGATTATTTTTAGCGATCACTAAATTAGTTTTGATCGTTGTTAGCGACGTATCGATTCCCATACCTGCATTGCGCAAATAGCTAATAAGATTCCATCCTTTGTTTAATAAGAGCGGAGTCAATTGAGGAACCGATTCTTCACCGTTCATCAACATTGTATCCGGCGCAGTTGTATAGATCTGATATCCATGGAGCACATTCCATGAACCAATAGTATTTACGGAAAGGGAAGGCCAGAAGACCTGACCTTTGCCGTTCTTCATCAGGATCATCGAAGAGATCATGTCCGAGAAGATTGTTGAAAGAGAAGAATCGAGAGGGTTCAAAAAACTGGAGATCATATTCCACCCTTGCTGCAGCGGAACACCCTGTGTGATGGTGGTATTGCCGGTGAATGAACCGAGCTGGTAAATTCCATTTGTAACATATGTTATTCCGCCGGTCTGGAATGATACGTTCGCATTGTAACTTCTTCCGAGCAACCCATCCCATACTCTGAACTGAAAACTTTCACTTTCGGCAAAACCATCTTTCATCGTTGTTTGATCATTGTCTCCCCAAACAGTGATGACGAGATTACTGTCTTCTTTCCAGTAACCATATCCTCCACAGATGGAAGAATCGTTGCGCAGGAAGAATACACCAATCGCATCACCGTTCCGCATCGCTCTTCGCCCGATGTGCGGATTGATCGCAAACGGAATAGCGATCGTTGCGTTCCTTCCGGTTTCACTTGTAAATGCCCAGCGATTCGGAACTAATGTATTCTGTGTTGTAAAATTCCATGGTGATGACCATGCGGTTATGCCATAAATATTCTTTGCTTTTACTCTCCAATAATATTTTGTCCCATACAACAATTTGATCATCGGAGTTCCCCATAGATCGACGGGAGAAGCATTCATTGTGAGCGTTGAATCATCATAGAAGATCGTACTGAACAACGAATCATTCTGAGATATCTGCAATCTGTATGTATCGGCTCCTTCCGAAGAGCTCCACCAGAACCGCGGTCTGTAGTAAATGTTTGTGCTGTTAAACGATGGATTGGATAACGTCGGAACCGGCGGTGCAGTTTCTGTCCTGAATGTAAAACGATCTTGAAGCGAAAATTCAATCACTGGAACGAGCAACAATGTTCCCGGATTTTCGCTTATCACATGTCCTGATGTTATTCCAAGTGAAAGTCCGTACATGATGTCCGCTTCCGCGCCCATCGTCAATTCGTTATTGATCACCTCTCCAGGTTTTTCAGGATTTGCGGGATAGGTGAATTGTCTCCCGAGAGGATCGTATGTTCTGAAATGGATATAAACGAATTCAAGACCGTCAGCATCGACCGGCGGATCCCACAATGCATTATCGGTCTGATCGCGCCACGATACGGTAAGCTGGCGGGGATGTTCCGGATCGCTCATATCCCACACTTGAAACGGAACATTCACAAATGGTTCCCCGGCAGGTGCTGCATCTTTTACAGAAGTTTGTAATTGATATTCTGTTCCGGGTCCTGTTCGTCGCAGGCGGTATGCCTTTTGCGGAACCGATGCGTCGAACCGTAATTCCACACGGACAGAGTTTTGGTAATTAAAGTTTGAAACCAAATGACCAAGATAGGGAACAGCGCCAAGTTGATATCCTGTTGTTACGCCTCCCGAGAATGCTGAATGCGGGTCATTTGTAAATCGTCTGCCGCTGAACCATTGGGGGAAAGCGGAGATCCAACGTGTTGAGTCTTTGTTCAGACCGGTTGCACCCCACCCATCGCCGCGCATTAATTTAAATCCATCGGTCACAGGAATATTATGAGCGTACTCGTCCGGCAGAGCATGATGATACAGCAGCGTTGTTCCTGCGGTAGTATCTTTCAATGTAAATACATGCTGACCGCTGACCGTATCAATGGATATCTCATAGAGATGGTCTTTGAGCGACGGACGGTCTACAATTTTTAAAGAAAATGTCCACTGACCATTGCCTGTGATACGCGTGATCGGCGTTCCATATGCGCGTACAGCCAAGGGATGGATAGGGATCGAGATAGTTTTCTTCCAAATGTTATTGAGTGTATCGGTGATCGTCACCAAAAATTGGAAAGAGGTATCCGTTGTTCCATTCGAAATATTCCATGAAAAATATGTTTGCGGGTCTGTGGAATTATATGTTCGTGAATATTCTCCGCTTACTGCAAGATTGCCAATCGTAAATGTTCGCCCTTGTTCATCGGGAATTGCAAAAACTGTGAGTGTGTTCAACGTGAATGCGGTATTGTTTAGAACGGAAAATCCAAAGCGAATGTTTTCACCCGGGTTGATCAATCCGTCATTGTTAAGATTGTCGGAAAGAATTGTTGAACTGAGAATTTCAATATCACCTGCAGTCGTTACATTTTCAACGACCCGTGAATATGCAAGCGAAGATGTTCCGGCAAAAACTTCGGCATCAATGTAGATTGCCCCGCGTTCACGAGCAATGGTAATGGAACCGTTAAAAATACCATCGCCGGAAATAGTATCACCATGTGTACCATTATCATACAGATCGAGAGAATCAACAAGTGTTCCGTTGTTGCGGAATAGTTTGGCTCGAATAGTTTCCGGATGTGGAATTCCATCAACTGCAGTTACGACGATCGTAGCATCGGTTCCATTCGGATACGTGACGTTTGAAGAAAATTCAGGCTGAGCTGTTGTGAAAAAACTGTTATACATTTCCTGTGCAATGCGGTCTGTCGATCGAAGCGCCGCAATGCTCGAGAGTCTGTCAATTCCTTGCGCCGCCAACTCTGCAACAACGATCTCTTGTGTATCGCCGTCAGCCATGGTGAACGGCCCTGATGACAAAACAATTCTTCTATCACCAGGACTGAAGAGCATTCCATCTCTCCAACCAGTATTCGTCAGTGGATCTCCTGCAAGTATAAACTTCGTTGGCTGACCTGTTGTTGGATCGATATACTGTTCGCCGGATATGCCGACAAGCCCGCGCATTAGATTATACCATTGCACTGTTCCGTTATACGATCCCAATTGAGGATCGGTGTACCGCGAATCTCCTTGTGTAAAAAAATTAAATGAGGTCATCGGCAGATTCTTATAGCCGTACCGGTAATCTCCATCGAAAATTGCACGATCACCCGGAGAAGCTGGAACGATAGGACCTTGAAAGAAATCAAATCCGGCAGCAGGTGGTGGAAAGCCGTACATCGCATCGTAGTTCGTAGAATTGTAAACATATCCGAGGCTCAATGTCGTATCGCATCCGCCAAAATCATCGGTGGCATTTCCCAGATCAGGATCTGACCATTGCGAAAAGTACATTGAATCGATATCATGTCCGCTAAGATTGATAATCTTGTATTTTACAAACAGTATCGATCCCAGCGCGCCTGATGTGCGATATGCCCATATCGTTCTTTGTACTTCCAAACCAATGGGATTTGATCCATGGAATGCTGTTGTTCGCGCAGTATCAAGATCGTTCGATACATGCCAGAGTGTTTGGTCTGCGCCGGGAACGCCGGGAATATCGGTGAGTGGTTCATACGATCCATTATGGTTAACGTCTTCAAATGGTGCACCATCCGATGCGGGCCATTCGTTCCAATCCCGAACGTAGGAATTATATACTTCAAGAGCGGACAAAGAATAGTATCTGTTAAGCAAAGCAATCTCTTCGTTCATTTTATCTTGAACATCTAAGAACGCCGTTGATGGTGAAACATCTCTCCGCACGCGAAAGACGCGATATTGATCTAGAGAAGGATTGTCTGCAACGGGGGGTGTTGTTAACGTTCCACTCGTAATAATTTTTCCGGCTTGTAACCCGTGACTATACGTCGATCCGCCAACTTTTAATGTTCCGTTATGTTTTCCTCCCCACACCAGACCATCTTTATAGATCGCCGTTTTGTTGCTTCCTTTGGGATATTCAAAGCCTGATACCCCTGAAGTTGGGTTAAATGAACCACTTCCATTATTGGCGTAAAAATTCATCACGTTGTTGATGAGGATGGAGGAATACATATCCACTGTTTGTATTTTGGCTAATCGTTTTAGTGGATTTGATCCTTTGGGATTTTCTTTCGCCTGTGTTAAAGAAAAATCAACAAGAACCAACAGACAAAGACATAGAATAAAATGAATCATTCGCTGTTTCATCGAAGTGCCCTCCCTTTGTCAAAAAAAAAAATAACGATTTGTTTAAAAATCAGTACGATTTGAAATACAATAGCTTATTGTGAATACGGGAACGTATTCATCATTTAAGAGTATTGTGTCTTGTATTCTTTGGATTTGATTATCCGGCTGTGCCGGTGGATGGAAAGGGGGAAGATTTGTGTGAGGAACCGGGCGTAAGATCCCTGGATCCAATTCGCGGCATGAGCCGACGAATTATTTTTTGTGTGATGTAAACGTACGGGGAAATAAGTAGAGAGTCAACAGAAAGTATTTCCAAGAAATGAATTACTTTGCGACAAACTGTAAAGTATCTTCGCCATATTAGTAAACCTAGCAACCGCAGTTACAAGAGTTGCTCCGCGTCTTTACGCTCGGCGTAAGAACTTTGGATATTCTTCTACATCCCCGCCAATAATCTGTCAGCAAGTTTTTGCGGCAAGCCAATTGCTTTAATCTTTTTATGCACCGTCTCAACATCGTATTCAACGCGTATAAATTCAATTGTGTATTGCTCTGTATCCATAATGATAAAACAGGCTTTCCAATTTCCATCACGAGGTTGTCCAACACTCCCAACGTTGACGATGAATTTCTTATCCCGTCTTATTTCTTTTGTTGTATAGTCCTCACAAAACACAACAGGACGATGCGTATGTCCTACAACGCACAAAGGATTTGAAAAATAATCGAAACTTTCGCGTGCATCTTCCGGCGAGAGCAAGTAACGGAATTCTTCAGGATGATCCGGCGAACTATGGACAAATACAATATCATGCTCTTGAATTGAATACGGCAGGTTTAATAGATATTCTTCGTTTTCTTCAGTAATGATAGATTTCGTCCACAACACTCCCGCTTTCGCCATTTGGCTGAATGATTCAATAGAAAGTTCACCTGTTACCGCCTTATCATGATTTCCGGCAATAGATGGAATATTTCGCGAACGGATCAATTCAACACATTCATTCGGGCTCGGTCCATAACCGACTATATCGCCAAGGCAATATATTGATTGGATATTAAGATCATCGATCTTAGCAAGCACTGCATTCAATGCTTCCAGATTTCCATGAATATCAGATATAATGGCAATTTTCATACGGTAAATGTAAGAAATTATTAGGCAATATGATTCACAATCTTTGGGATGAGGAAATTTTTTCGTAGTTTGATACTGCAAACTCACTCATTGATGAATAATCTTAATAGTAAAATGAAGAAAACCCTCACTGCAAAACTGAAAAAAATCAAACTCCTTGCAACCGATGTTGACGGTGTCCTTACTGATGCCGGTGCATATTATTCAGAAGATGGTATCGAACTAAAAAAATTCAATATTCGCGACGGAATGGGAATAGTGCTTCTTCGCAAAGCAGGGTACAAGATCGCATTCGTTACAACTGAGAATACAAAGATCGTCGAAAAACGTGCCGAACGCTTACAGGTGGATGACCTTATACAGGGAAGTTACAACAAAATGGAAGCTTTGGAAAAACTTCTTCAAAAATATTCTTTGAAATGGGAAGAGATCGCATTCATCGGCGATGACATCAACGATATTCCCGTTTTGAAAAAAGTCGGCTTCTCAGCCGCTCCTGCAAATGCAACCGCAATCAATAAAAAAATTGCTGACTTCGTTACAAAATCGGATGGCGGGCATGGAGCGGTTCGTGAAGTATGCGATCTGTTGCTGGATCTGAAATGGAAAGGCGAATCAATCACGGATTTATGGCTGAAGAAATAATATTTCCACTACAACGTAAAGCCGCAAAAAATATTTATTTTCTTCGTGTCTTTGTGTCTTAGTGGTGATAAGAATTAGTTTTTAAATCTTGCACCTATGAAAAATGTTTTATTCATATCGTATTTCTGGCCCCCTTCCGGTAAAGCGTCACTTCACTGGCCGCTATTTATCATCAAACATCTTCCAAAACACAGTTGGAAGCCCAGCGTTCTCACTGTGGACGAAGATTCATTTTCTCATACCGATGAGAGTTTATTGAATGAAGTCAAGAATGTAACAGTCATAAAGACTGCTGCAAATGAACCGTTCAATCTTTATCGAAAGTTCCTTGGGAAAAAACCCCAAGCACCTCTTGTTGCATCTGAAACGATCTCCCTCAGCAATACGGATTGGAAGCATAAACTAGCGATCTGGATTCGAATGAATCTGTTCGTTCCCGACGCTCGCATCGGTTGGGCATTCTCGGCAATAAAAGGCGGAAAAGAATTGATCGAATCTGAGCGACCAAACGCAATCATATCCATCGGTCCGCCCCACAGTTCGCATTTGATCGGTAAACGATTGAGCATAAAATTTACCATTCCGCATGTTCCTGTACTGATCGATCCGTGGGTTGATATTGTCTATTACAAAGAATTCAAACGAAGCAGACCAACACTCGCTCTCGATAAATATTTTGAACGATCAACATTACGCAATGCCGCACAGATCATCTTTGTCACTCAAAGTTCGAGGGATGAATATGTGAAAAAATATCCATGGATAGAAAAAAAATCGCACGTATTGTTTTGGGGCTATAACGAAGAAAATTTTGAAACAATTAAAAAAGAAGTAGCTGGAAATGAAGAGATTATCCTTCACGCAGGAAACATCTTTGATTACCAGAACCCGGTTGGATTATGGAAGAACATCAAATCGGAAATTGACAAAGGGAAAAACCTGCGGCTTCGTTTTGTGGGAACAGTGAGTCCTGAAATAAAGAACTCCATAACAGAAGCAGGCTTAGATTTATACACGGATTACAAAGGATTTCTTCCATATAACAAAGTTGTTCAGGAAATGCTCAATACTTCATATTTGCTTGTCTGCGCAACAGAAAAGAGACACGTTCCCGGAAAATTATTTGAATATCTCCGGACCGGAAATCGTATTATTGCATTTGGTGATGATAATAATGAGGTAAATGGAATCTTACAGGAAGCAAACGCAGGAATTCTTCTTCCCTACAATTACAGTAAACTAGATATTTTTGAAAAACTGAAATCCCTTTCGCCAAATCCAACAATTGCAAAACAATACAGCAGAGAAGTTATTGCAGGAAAACTTGCAGCAATTCTCAACAAACTATAACTTTATCCATAATTGCCGCTTAAAGTGTTTACGTGGTTATTGGTAACTGTTAACTGTTTTAAAACTTGTTCATCACCTCAATCACCCGCCGCACATCATTTTCAGAATGACAATACGAGATCGGCAGACTTAATGTTGTCGCATGAATTTCTTCTGAGATGGGATACTGCTGTTTCATCAACACTCCCGCCATCGCTTTTTGCTTATGCGGTGGAACCGGATAATGCACTTCCGTTTTTATCTCATTCTTCAACAGATACTCTTTCAACTCATCGCGTTTTCGATGTCGGACATTATAGATATGAAAAACATCAACATAATCACTATCGGCGACCGGTTTGATAAAATCGCTCTTTAATCCGGCATGATACAACTGAGCAAGTTTCTGTTTATGCTGTGTGATCTCATGCAGATGTTTCAATTTCACTGATAAGAATCCTGCCTGTAATTCATCAAGCCGTGAATTGTACCCGACAACTTCGTTATAATATTTTTTCTCTGAGCCATAATTTCGCAGCATTCGAATCTTGTTTGCAAATGATTCATCATCAGTCGTTACTGCTCCGCCGTCACCAAGACATCCTAAATTCTTTGTTGGATAGAAACTGAATGCACCGTATCCGAATGTTCCGGTCAACTTCCCTTTATGTTTCGCGCCGTGAGATTGGGCACAATCTTCGATCAATGAAAGATTTTGTTTTTGTGCGATTGCAAAAATAGTATCCATCTCGCATGATTTTCCGTAAAGATGAACTACCATGATTGCGCAAGTTTTTGGAGTAATTGCCTCTTCAATTTTTCTTGGATCAATATTGTATGTACGAATATCAGGTTCAACAAGAACCGGTATGAGATCACATTGAAGTATGGAAAGTATCGTTGCAATGTACGTATTCGAAGGGACGATGACTTCGCTTCCTTTTTCAAGATTCAATGCGCGCAGACAAAGAATGAGTGCATCCAATCCATTTGCAACACCAATGCAATATTTACTCGCATTGAATGCTGCAAATTCTTGTTCGAAATTCTTCACGGCATTTCCAAGAATGAACCAGCCGCTATTCAATAGGACATTGAACGACTTTCGATATTCATCAAAGAATGATTCGTTGGCTTTTCGTAGATTTTCGTAATCAATCATGGATATTGCTCAAAGATATAATCTTTTGGATCGAACAATTCTGACGCAAATACGAGAAAGACAGCGTCAGGTGTGAAGTGATGCATTGTATGCCAATCGCGCGGTTCAAGAATCAAACATTTGTTCGGATGGTCAAGGACAAAATCTTGTTTCGTTGTTCCATCGTTATTTGAAACAATACAACTTCCGTGTACACAAATGCACGCTTGATATGTCGTATGATGCCTATGCCCACCCCGCACAGAATCATCCACCCCATAGATATAAAATGTTCTCTTTACTTCGAACGGAATCTCTTTTTCAATGACCGTAAGATTCCCTCGTTTATCGGAATGTGTTTTCAAATGAATGATATACGCCATAATTCGAGATGGTCAATGAAGAAATTTTTTCAATGGATAGATATGATAGATGTTAAAAATTTTTCGATAGATAAATAATATCAACGATTTAATTGAATATTCATATTTTCCTGTTCCGTGAGGATCGAACGATGGATCAATCGATGATATTTCGTTCTTTACTTTCTGCAATTCAATCAAATATGGAACATAGAGCAATCGTAATACATCATCGGATAATAATCTCCTTCCGAGTTCAATTCGGTCTTGATCAAGAAAACGAAGGTAATGAAAATGATAGAAGATCACCGGAAATTCTTTTCCGTTTATTTTTTCTTTCCCGAATAATTTACCATTTTTTTCAAAGACATCATACTGCTGAACGTTCCATGCAGCCATCCCGCCACCAAGATGCTGCAATTCGTGTACTCCGTTGAACCGTGTTGTCCAATCATCAAGATATTTTTGATCACCAAATTTACCATCTTCAAATTGTGCATAACACCATTCAATACAGCGCTCACGCCACCATCGAAGCACCGTTAAACCGCGTTCATCATTCTTAAACGAAACAAATTGCACGCAATATTTACCGCTCAGTGCTTCTTTGTTATAGCGTGGAGAATACCGATGTTCTGTGATCATTACAGAATTGTTTGCCTTTTCATCAAACAACGCTTTAGGCGACTCAAAGAACATCATATCCGCATCAAGATATGTGCACATATCAACACTGTATTTTTCCAGCACATATAAGATGGTTGATGATGTTGATGTCCAGCAATATTCTGCACGGGATCGTGTCGGTTTTATCTGAAGCAGTTCTGCATCTTCAAATTCTTTCAAGGAAATTATCGTCGCGTTTTGAAGGTTGAGTTTCTGCAACACCGATAACGAACGATCGTCGAATGCAAAAATATACAGATGAAAATCACTGCAGACTCGTTCGAGTGAGCGGTACAGCGTTAATCCGCGGGACGAATAATTCGAATCGAATAACGTGCAGAAGTTATACATTCTTTACCTTCCGCACTAAAATAATATTATCAAGATACAGATCTTCATTGGATGGAAGGATCGCCGATATAATGATGCCAAGCAGTGTAAAGGGAGAAATCAACAATGTGTTCAGCAATTGGCGAAGCATCGTATTATTGACATATGTCTTTTTGTAAATGTATTCGTTGATCAATTGAAAGATCACGCGAGCATTCATCACGCTCTTTGTATGTCTCACAACTTCAAATCCATGCTGCTGCAAAATATGTTTCAATCCAAATGAAGTGTATCGAGCATAATCGTGCGGCTGTTCATGTTCATCCCATACAAAAGGAACAGTCAGCAAGAATTTTCCATTAATTTTTAATACACGGTTTACTTCTGTCAGAAATTCTGAGGGGTTGAAAACATGTTCAAACACTTCATTCGTCAGCACAGAATCAAATTCGCCATCCCCAAACGGAATTTGTTTTCCATCATAGAAAAAATCTGCTCTGGATGTCGTTCGGCTCCGTTCAGTATCGATCTCAACACCAATATACTGCTGAACGGAAAGATATGGTTCATACGGCTTTGTTCCGCATCCGATATCAAGAAGCTTACCCGATAGATCTTTTCCAAGTTCAGTCATCGCAAGAAATAATCCACGGCGCGAGAAATAGAACGGATTCGTGAACATCCCGATGATTCCCGGATTGAATTGCTCTTTTTTGATGAGAGAGGTAAGCAAACCCATTATTGTTTTTCCAAAAGATAAATTCCGAGTAAATGAAAAAGACCGGGAAACATCGATGCGATCATTGTTCGCAATGGATCGCTCGGTTCATTGAACCTTCGTTCAACAATCTTCAATCCACCGATGTCATTGATAAGCTGTGAAAAATCCTTAAACGAAAGCTGATGAATATGACCTGTACTATACCACGAATAATTAAACATCATCGGACGAGGCATTCTGCCGTTGAACAGCAAGTCCAGACGGTTTTTCCAAAATGCAAAATTCGGAAATGAAACGATCTGATATTTCGAAAGTCTCTTCATTTCTTTCAACAAAATTTCAGGATACATCACCATTTGAATAGTTACATTACAGATCGCATAATCGAAGGCATTGTCTTCAAACGGCAGCCGTTCATCAATTCTTCCCAATCGGACGTTCAACCCACGCTCCTGACAGACGGAAACTCCACTTTCTGAAATTTCTAAGCCGCAGTCAATAATGTTCTTTTCTTTTTTCAACAATGCAAGCAATGTTCCGTTCCCGCAACCGAGATCGATCACGCGCGAATTCTGTTCTACCATATCAACGATGACAGGATATTCCGTCCGTTCACTTTCGTGATGGTATGAATAATCATAATTGCGATTATCATTGCTTTTCGGATCGTCAATTTGGTTAATATCAGTCATAGAATATTAAAAGTATGTAATGATTTTTTTCCAGGTTTTTTGAAACACAGATTGATGAACACTTTTATAGAACTCAACAATTGCCGCGCGAGCTTTTACATCTTCAAGCGGAGTGAGTCTTTTTACATTCAACGGTGCCTGAGCAACTGTTGTTTGAAACTCTTCTAATGATTTTGTGTGTGTCCCTTCGGAATCCCCGCCAATATTGTTCACAAGTGAAACACCTGGAAACAACGTTAGCTTTTCTTTCAAGAGTGCCGATGCATACCATCGGATCGCCCACGAATCGACTTTACCATTGATCTGTTGTTTCAACATCCGGGTGTTATCGTAACTTCCATCCCAATCAAACGCAAACAGCAGATCGCGTCGTTGTAATTCATCCAATAATTTTCGGGAATCTTTTTCAAAAAGATCCCATCCTCGTTTCCACGTTGCCCAACCCCAGCAATCTGTTCCACGAATAAGGAATGTTTCGGGTAATGATTGCCGTGATGGATACATATATCCATGAATTGAAACGACTTCTTGAACATCAGCATACACATCCAATGCTGTATTCAAATACTCCAAAAAATATTTTGATGTGACAAGATCATCTTCTACAACAATGATCTTCCCAAACTTGTTGACCAGCATTGTTACGCCGTCAATAATGGAATTTGCGAGTCCATAATTTTTGTCTCGTTCAATGATCGTTACGGATTTGAATCCGGTGATCGAGTGGACAAATTCTCTTACCGAACTGACTGCCGCCGCATTTTTTTCATTCTTTGTTCCATCGGAAAAGATATAGAGTTCGCTTTCCGCTGCAAGTCTGTTTTGCCGTAATGCATCAACGGTCAACCTGGTATGATCGATGCGATTGTACACAAAAAGTGCTATTGGGGCAAGAGATTTCAATGAAGTCTACGTTGAGGGGAGCAATTTTGATGATGAATATACACTATACTTAATGATTTTGCAATTCACCGGGATTGCTTTGCAAATTGAGTATTATTTTGTCACTATTTTCTTCTTTTTCCAGAAAAAATATAGGATATTTATCAAAATATTACCCATACACAATAAAATTCTGGACGCGATTATGATGGAGTTATTATACACTATTTATCGATTCTTTTTTGCACGTCCCTTCTTTCGCCGTTTTAACTATGCAATGTTTCGGTTTGGTTTAAGCGGAATGGGGGTAATGAACTATAGAAATGAACGGATCAGCGGCGAATTTTTTCTCATAAATACTTTTTTACCGAAATATATTCGAACCGTGCATCCGGTATTATTTGATGTTGGTGCAAATATTGGGAATTTTAGTAAAATGTTAGTGCAGAGTTTCCCCGATGCCTCAATATATTCATTTGAACCTCACTCACAAAATTTCAAACATTTAAAGGAAAATATCTCTTCAAAGAACGTACGTTTCCAAAACATTGCATTAGGAGAAAGCAATGGAATTTTATCGCTCTATGATATAGGGACAACCGATGGTTCATCACATGCATCGATCTATAAAGAGGTTATTTCTGAGATCCATAAACAATCGGCGGTAAGTTGTGAAGTATCCATCGTAACACTAGATGATTTTGCAGAAAAAGAAGGAATAGAATTTATCGACTATCTAAAGATAGATACCGAAGGGAATGAACTCTCGGTATTAAAAGGTGCGACAGCTCTTTTAAAAAATGAAAAAATCGGTTTTATTCATTTTGAATTTAACGAGATGAATGTTATCAGCCGGGTATTTCTACGAGATTTTAGAACTATCCTTACTAATTACAATCTTTATCGATTGCTGCCAAACGGATTATTGATTCTCGGCGATGATATTTCTCAAACTGAATTGTTTGCATTTCAAAATATTCTTGCAATCCCTAAAACGATAACGATACAATAGCGTTCATTTCGTTTTGTATGAATAACATAATTACTTATATTATTTTCAAATAGTATTATCATTGTTACACACTGTAAAATTTATATGCAAAAACCTCAAGTATTTGTTCTCGATGTCGATGGAGTCTTGACGACGGGTCAATTCTTCTATACTGCTAAAGGCAAAGCGATGAAAGTCTTTGGTGCGGATGACAACGATGGTTTGTCATTATTGAAACAGTATATGTCAATACATTTTGTTACGGGAGATAAAAAAGGTTTCCCTATTTCGAAAAAACGAATTGTCGATGATATGAAATTTCCGTTGGATATCGTAAGCACGATCCGACGTGCTGAATGGCTCTCCGAAAAATATGACCTTCAAAATGTCATCTATATGGGTGATGGTATTTTTGATCATTATGTCATGAAAAAAGTTGGTTACAGCATTGCACCTGCAAATGCCGATGAGTCAGCAAAAAAACACGCGAATTATGTTACTGCACGTTCCGGCGGAGAAAGAGCAGTTGCAGAGGCATGTCTTCACATTTTGGAAAAATTCTTTATTCCTTATAATCCCGATCAACTTCCAGAAGGGCAACATAAATTATCCGGTGAATGGGCTGTATGATACAACAACGATTTGAACAATTAGTTAAAAATAAAAAATGCACTCTCTTGGGCGTAGGACCAATGAGCAAGAACTGTGTTGATGTGGTCATTGAGTTGGCAAACGAACACAATGCACCACTGATGCTGATAGCAAGCCGTCGTCAGATCGATTCCGAGGAATTTGGCGGCGGATATGTAAATAATTGGACAACAAAAGAGTTTGCAAAATATATCAACGATAACGACAAACGTGGAAAAGTGATCTTGGCGCGTGACCATGGCGGACCATGGCAAAATGAATTGGAGAAAAAACAGAATTTCGGTTTACGTCAGGCAATGGAATCAGCAAAAAAATCGTATAAAAGCGATCTCGATTCCGGTTTTGATATATTGCATATCGATCCAAGTGTCGATCCATATGCAACGCCAAATGTGTCGGAAGTATTGGATCGTATTTATGAGCTGTATGATTATTGCTGGTCGTACGCAAAACAAATTGGCAGAGATATTCAATTTGAAATAGGTACCGAAGAACAAAGCGGCAGTACGAATACTTCGGAAGAACTTGAGTATACGCTCAATGAAGTTATCAAATTTTGTGAAAAACGAAATTTTCCTAAGCCAATGTTTGTCGTCGTCCAGACAGGCACCAGAGTGATGGAAATGAAAAATGTCGGATCGTTCGATTCACCAATTCGTGTTGTTGGAGAATTAGCGGCAGAAGTTCAAGTGCCAATGATGATCGATATTTGTCATCGATATGGTATAATGATGAAAGAACACAATACCGATTATCTTTCGAGCGATGCTTTGAAGTGGCATCCGCGGCTGGGTATTCATGCGGCAAATGTTGCACCCGAATTTGGTGTAGCAGAAACCTGTGGTATTTTAGAGATGATTGAATTAACAAAGCAAAATAACCTGCTCGAACAATTCAGCACGTTGGTTCTTGAATCAGATAAGTGGAAAAAATGGATGCTCCCGAATACAAAAGCTAATGAATTAGACCGGGTTAAGATTGCAGGCCATTATGTTTTTGCAACTCCTCAGTTTGTTGAAATTAAAAGGCAATTAGAAGATAAACTGCAGCCAAAAGGAATCATTCTAGATAATATTCTTAAACAAAAAATACGCGAATCAATTCTTCGCTATATGTCAAACTTTCGCTTAACAAAATTGTAACCATGAGAAATGCAACTATTATCTTAAATCGCAACCTCCCGGACGTGACTGATCGGCTGGTAAAACAGCTAAGCCAAGACAATACTCAAGTCTTTGTAGTAGAAGCAGGATCAGACGAAAATAAATTATCATCGTTTTGTACCTGGCATGCAAACTGGCCCGAAGCGATGAATGACGGCTTACGTGCAGCTCGCGGCTTCAACTATGGTTTATTCAAATTATATGAAGAAAAAAGATTTGACGAATTTGATGCTTTTTTTCTGGTTACCAATGACACTGAATTTGCAATTCCTGATCCGGTAACAAAACTCAGCGATGTATTAACAAACCATCCCAAAGTTGGGATTTTATCTCCATGTTCTGAACGATGGGGAGAGAAACTGCTTCTTCAACAGGAGAAGACACGATATTTTTGGTACATTCATAATACAGCATTGCTCATTCGCCGGGAACTTATCCAAAGTATTATGCCAAAGAATGAACTATCCTATATGAATTTTCTCTTTGACGGGACAAATTTCCGCGGGTACGGTTTGGAGAGCGAATTGATTGCAAAAGCTTATGCAAATGACTGGGCTTCTGCGATTACTACAGAAGTTTGGGCAGAAGAAAATGAAAAATGGCTTCTGACAAAGTCTGACCTGATTAAAACTGAATCATTTGAGAACAATCTCAATCTCTATATAAAAGAAGGACTCGATTGGATGCAGTCAAAGTTCGGATTCAGCAGCCGATGGCATATGCAAATGTATACAAAATTTTGGTACGATCAATTCTTTAATTTCCACCCTGAGTTTTTGAAATATAAAATTTAGGAAAACTGATGATAGCAATGAAGATTTGTCTAAACGAGAATAAAAGTCCTGTAAACTCACCGTTACATCATCGCAATTTTTATAAACCTTTCGGGGAGTTGTCTTGCTCATGAATTCCACTCCCTCAGCTCGAATCAGCAAAATTTACCTTATTTCAAGGCTGTTTCAGAGTCTCAAAACTGCATTAGTAAACCCAAAAAAAATTGTACGGATCCTAAAAAAACAACGCGATAATTTTTATGAATCCAGGCTTAATTCACAATGGAGTAAACAAGATTATATTTTAAAAGAAATTGACCATTGCGACAAAGCCTTTTACGAAACAAACAAAACTGTGCCAGAAATTGAACATCAAGTAGGTCGATATTTGAATATGAAAACTATCTGCAGTCAAATAATTGCTGAAGGACTTGACGGTGATATTGTGGAATTTGGTACGTGGCAGGGATTAGGGTTGATTCTATTCAGTCGTTGCTTTTCGAATGACAATACAAATAGAAAATTTATCGGAATAGATTCTTTTGAAGGTCTCCCTGAATCATCAACAATCTGGATCAAAGGATCGTTTGACAATACTTCGGTAGAGTTAACAAAAAAGAACATTCAGTCAAAGTTTTTCCAAAATCAATCTTTTTCCGTTGAACTGATAAAGGGATGGTTTAGTGATCCATCGGTAAAAGAAAAATTATCCTCTCTTTCCAAAGAAATTGCATTGGTGCACTTTGATGCTGATTTAGGTAGTTCTACAACGCAAGCTCTTTCGTTAATCGAACCGTATTTGATCAACAGAACAAAACCTATCTATTTTCTATTTGACGATTGGGGTTGTCATCCGGATGAAGTTCCGGAAGCCTTTTTATCTTGGCTCTCAACTGCAGGCACAACATTTAAATTACAAGCACACAAACTTTCTTCAACTCGTTTCACGAGATATTATAAAATAACCTTCAATAATTAGAGATCGCTATGCAAATCATTGAAAAACCCTGGGGTAAAGAAGAAGTAATAGAAATTAATGATAAATACATGGTGAAAAAACTGACTATGTGGAAGGACCATCGTTGTAGTATACAGTACCATAACCTAAAACGTGAAACAATTTATGTCCTAAGTGGTCAGCTTCGAATTTATTATGGGCCAACAAAAGAAAAACTTGATTCGCGCATTTTCTATCCCGGCGAAAGTATCACTCTTATTCCCGGAGTTGTACACCGAATGGAAGGTGTTGAAGACAGCGTCTATCTTGAATCAAGCACTCCTGAAATGGAAGATGTTGTTCGTTTAGTGGATGACTATAATAGAAAAACCACATGAGCTATCGTGTACTTATCCCTACCGCTGGAACAGGTTCACGGCTTGAAGGTTTAACAAAATATGTGAACAAATCCCTTGTCGGAATTGCAAATCGACCGACAATATCACATATCATCGAACAATTTCCGCCAGACGTAGAATTTGTTATCGCTCTTGGTCATAAAGGTCATCTTGTTAAAGAGTTTTTACAGTTGGCATATCCGCATCGTCTGTTTTATTTTTCCGAGGTTGACCCATTTGAAGGTCCCGGTTCCGGACTTGGGTTGAGTATACTCTCCTGTAAAAAATATTTACAACAGCCATTTGTATTCACCTCTTGCGACACACTGGTACGTGAACCAATACCATCTTTGCAAACTAATTGGATGGGATATGCGGAGTCAGTTGAAATTGGACAATACCGCACAATAGAAATTCATTCTGGCATAGTGAAATCCGTCAATGAAAAAGGGATTGGAAAAGGAAATTCGGATAAACCATATATTGGGTTGGCGGGAATCAAAGATTACGAATTATTTTGGGATGCAATGGAAGAAGGCGGTGAGGAATCAATTGCTATGGGTGAAGCATATGGAATGAATCAACTTTTAAGCGCTGGTATTCAAGCAAAACGGTTTACATGGTTCGACACCGGAAACATACAATCTCTGGAAATGACAAGAAACGCATATCGACAAGAGCATGAACCTAATATCTTAGAAAAAGCTGATGAGGCAATTTGGTTTGTCGATGATCAAGTAATCAAATTCTCAAACAATACAAAATTTATTTCCAACCGTGTTGAACGTGCTGCGGCAATCAAAGAATTTATCCCTAATGTTACCGATGCAACAGAACATATGTATAAATATGTAAAAGCAAGCGGTGATGTCCTCTCCAATTGTATTACAATTCCGTTATTTGAAAAATTCCTGTACCATTCATTGTCGTTCTGGAAACTAGAAAAATTAGACAACGTTAAAACATCAAAATTCCGGAATTCTTGTATGCGGTTTTACAAGGATAAATCCTTTGAGCGAGTTGATTTATTCTATAAAAATTTTGGAAAGAACGATGGAAAAGAAACAATCAATGGTTTTAATGTTCCAACTTTACAGGAATTATTGGATACCATTGACTGGAACTGGCTTGCCGACGGCTTACCAGGGCGATTCCACGGCGATTTCCATTTTGAAAATATCCTCTACTCAGATTCAACTCAACAATTCACCTTCTTAGATTGGCGGCAGGAGTTTGACGGTTCTCTCACAACCGGAGACATTTATTACGACCTTGCAAAACTGCTTCACGGATTAATTATCTCTCACAAATTAATTGTACAAGACCATTATTGGATTGATTGGCAAAATGATGCAATCCGTTACGATTTTCATCGAAAGCAGATTCTTGTTGAATGTGAACGGTACTTTTACGAATGGCTGAAAAAAAATAATTTTGATGTTGTCAAGGTCAAGACTCTAACTGCACTAGTATATTTGAACATCGCTGCACTGCATCATGATCCATATTGCAAACTGCTGTTTGCATTAGGCAAAACAATTTTACACGATACATTAACTCAATCAAAAACATTATGAAACAAATAACCGGACTTGTCGATCGAAGTTATGGAGTAATAACCAAAGAACGTAATCTTGAATTGCTTCACATATTCAAGAACTTTCCTGTATTCTTTGGCTGTACAAATCAACCCGCTGAACATGATTATGCAACCGATATGATCTGGGAAATTGAAACTGCTACCGGACTTATACAGCTTTCGAAGCTAGTACCGTTGGAAATCCTCTATATGGAACAACACGTTGATGCTGTTGGAAAAACGTGGAATGAATATTACGAAGCCTTTACTGATTTTATTGTGAAGAACAAAAAGGGATCTATCCTGGAGATCGGCGGTGGAAGCGGAAAATTAGCAAAGAATGTTTTAGCGAAGGATATTTCTTTAGAATATACAATGATGGAACCGAATCCTACGTTTGAGGAAACTGAACGACTGAAAGTAATCCGCGAATTTTTCACAAAAGATACCGTTGTCGAAACAAAAGGGATTCAAACCGTTGTTTTCTCTCAGGTGCTAGAACATGCATATGACCCGGATGCCTTTTTAGACAATATCTACGGCTTTTTACCGGTCGACGGAAGACTTGTGTTTGCATATCCTAATCTGGAAAATTGGTTTGCTAATAAATATACGAATGCAATTAATTTTGAACATACATTTTTATTGACGGACTATTTTGTAGATTTTTTGTTGAAGAAAATCGGTTTTGTAATTACTGAAAAGACTGCATATAAAAACCACAGTCATTTTTACGTGGCAGTAAAAATTGACTCTAAGAACGATAATGCTGCCATTGAACTGCCAAACAGATACGTGCACTATAAAAATATGTTCGGGGAATTCATTCAATATCATACGACCCTTGTCGCAGAATTAAACCAAAGAATTAATGAAACGGATTCCAATATTTATCTTTTCGGTGCACATATTTTTTCGCAATTTCTTTTTGCATTTGGTCTAAATGATAAAAAAATACGATATATTTTGGATAATAGTCCTTTGAAACAAGAAAAACGATTATATGGTTCTTCGTTGATGGTGAAAGCCCCTTCATTCTTATCTACCGATCCAAATCCAAAAGTGATATTAAAGGCTGGGATTTATAATGAAGAAATTAAGAAAGATATACTCCAGAATATCAATCCAAGTACAGAGTTTTGGGAATAGATTTTACAAATTCATTATGGGTTTATGTCAAACAGCATTTTAGATCATTTATAATTTCCTACAGTAGACATATTAATCTGATAATAATATAGTTACTTCCCTTTTTTGAAAATATTTGCATAGCAAATACAATGGTATCACTAAACATCTTCGCAAATTTTTTTATTGATACTCAGGAACGGTTCTTGCGCGTTCAGGATTCTTTCCGTTCGTTCAAAGATATATCAGCTGATAAATGGATCATTAATATCCGCGGCCGTTATGCACAAGAGACAATGGCTATTCTTCGAGATCAAATAGGCGATAAATTGAATGCTCATAAGCGGCAAAGCAACGAAGGCTGGTTCTACGATACACGACAAATGCTCTCTGATATCAATGGAGATTACGTTTTTTTTTGGCTTGAGGATCATATTAATCTAGCAAGGATAGAGCTGTTGGAGAATACTATTGCGGAGATGAAAGAACATGATATAGATTACATGTTGTATACTTTTTGGCAAAATGGACAGTTACGCGAACGGTATCGAGGAGTGGAGTTATTATCCGGAAACAAAATAGAATATTTTACACATACCGCTGAAAATAACCGGATCATTCAGAAAAATTTCGGCGGCTCGTATCTTATTTCGGCCGCATCCATCGTAAAAACATCCTTGTTCCATAAGATAATTTTAGCTGACGATCCAATTCAAAAGAGATGGCCCAAAGAAACACCATATGATTTTGAGAAAGCACCAACAGACGTTCATTGGCTGCCAATGAACGTTGGTATCCCAAAACAGGAACTTTTCGCTTCAATTGATGATGATCATGATGTTAAAGGTTCATGCCTTCAATCAAGAGGATTATATCCAATACGCGAAGGAAGAACTACATATACACAAGGGTATCTTCAAAAGATTGATAAAATAGTAAAGAACATTATCGGTAAGTTTAAACGCCGTATCTAGAAGTCCTGAAATGAACACGTTCATTTGTGCTCATCTTTTCTTTAATTTTTCAACGAAAATTTGTAAAATGAGGTCACACCTTTTATCATCGCAACAAAATTTACCCGGGTTCTTTTCGATAAGCCATCCATAACAAAGATGGTGACGATGCCGCTAATATAGGTGGCTGCAATTGATCCAAAAACGCCAAATCGTTGAATTAGAAAATAATTTGCAACAAAATTTACACTTACTCCTGCTAAGGATGACAACAAAGCATGAACAAATAGATTTTCTGCAGAGATAAAAATACTCCGCGCAACACCAAAAGCACCGAAAAATCTCGACCACACAAGGAGCGATAGAATCAATGCAGAAGGAGCAAATTGTTGACCATAGAGCAGATAAATTATTGATTTACTAAAGAATGCAAACGGAATGCACACCGCCAGCGTAAGAGCGAACATTAAGCGGTAAAGATTCGTAAGGCGCTTATAATATTCTTCCATACTCCACGTTCTTGTTTTGATAATTATCGGATAGACTGAGCTCATAATGATCATTGGAATAAATCCAAGAGGTTCTGAGACTTTTTGGGCAGCAGCATAATATCCAACATCGGAGTTCGTTAAAAATTCCCCTATCATGACTTGGTCAATACGAGACTGTGCCAATAACGCAAAGTTTGTTATCGTTATTGGCCAACTATCATGCAGCAGATTTTTTACTCTTATCCAAGAAAAAGTCCATTCTCTGAGCGAGGAAGCTTTTTTATGGTACACAATCACTAATCCAACGGCAGCGATTACAATCTCAACAGCGTTAATGATAACAAATACATAAAGTTCTTGCCCTAACAGTAAACAGATAATTTTTGCTGCACTGCTAAGAAAAAATGCGAAGTTTTTTGCAAATACGGTGTACTTTGATTGAACTTGAGATTGGAACCAGTAATCGATTACATCAAATGATTGAAAGAGAAATGTTGATGATGTTACAATTACCAATAACTGAAGGAGTCCGTCATTGGGACGAAGAATGAAAATTGAAACCGAAGAAAGAAATAGTAAACAAACTCCTCCCAAAAGTCTAAGTATAAATGATGAACCAAGTATTTCATTCTTACTGTCCGATTCACGAACAACATCTCGAACGACAATTGAATCCATCCCCAGTACTGCTATTGGCGAAAATATCCCTACAAAAGCTAGAGTATATCCCAGTATACCGTTTTGTTCAGGTCCGAGATAGCGTGTAAGCCAGGCATTGACAATGACAGCACCGAATAAACGAATGATGCGGTCAACCGAAAGCCATGTTAGGTTGGCAATTGTTTTTTTTACTATCGGAGATACATTAAACCATTGGAATGTTGGCATTACAAATATTTCTTTTTGGTCCACACAAAACCAAAATATCCCAAGCCAGCAAGTGCTAAAATATTGATCACCAAACTCAACATTTTCCCAAGATAAAATCCGTTCGGTACAAATTTCATCGTTAATGAATGTTGACCTTTAGGAACGACAACGCCGCGGAACATATAGTTGATACGATGTATCGGCGTTTCATTCCCATTGATATATGCTTTCCATCCTTCTGGATACCATGACTCGCTTAAGAAAAGAAGATTGTTACCGGTGGCAGTAACATTTAAAGCGATATCCTGTATTCCAAAATGAGTATACTTTGCAGAAACTCCATCCAGAGGAGCATCAATCGAAAGGTTCGGTTCATCTATAAAGAATGCAACATCACGGGGATCAAAACTCATATCCTTGATTTTATTGAGAATATCTATTCCCTTCGCCACTTCATATCTTCGAACAAAAAATGCTCGGGGCAATTCGCCGCGATTATACAGGACATATTTTCCGTTGGAACTGTAGATCGGCTGCAATATCTGATTTGAATCAGGACGATCGGATAAAATATATTTCACATTCATTAATCCCCAGACCATCGGATTTCCCAACCCTGCAACATCGAACATATCCTGTATCTGCCGCATTTTTGCCCCTTGATATCCGAATGCGCTTTGAATTCTCCAATAAGCAAGGGTATTGTCGATGCGTGGTTGACCTTGTCCGAATTCAAGCGTACGGTACTGTGTTGTATCCTGCTTAATGAAGTTAACGTAATCTGGCGTATTGAACAATGCCTGCGAATCCTTATGAGGCTGCGGATCCATTGGTTTTGAGTTCACTCTCCAAAGATCAGCAAGAACTATGACAACAATAAACGCTGTCAACAACAAGGTTTTTATTTTCTGGATTTGGTACAGATAAAATCCACCGAGCGCAATCAGCAGCAGTAATAATCCGACCATGATTTCATTGGCGATCATTCCGGTAACGATCTTATACACAATAGAGGCATTGTCCCCAAACTTTGCAGCAAGCAATCCCTGAGCGTTCGGAACAAATATTTCATAGACGAACAACAATACATCTTTCGCAATAATTGAGAGTACAAGGAGCACTCCTATTCCTGCTAGCGCATACAGAAATATTTTTTGCCCTTGTGAATTTTTCTTTTCACGCTCTTCCATCAACCCTGCAACACCGTATCCTGCGATCACAGGAATGATCAATTGAACCAGGATCAACATCATCGACGGAATACGAAACTTGTTGAACATCGGGAAGTAATTAAACATCAGATCGTACAGCAATGAAAACTCTTTTCCAAACGAAATAAGAAGTGATACAATCACTAGAATTCCCGAATACTGAACGAATGGATCTTTTCTATATTTCCAAAATCCAACTCCCGCGAGAATAAGAATAACAACTCCCATATATTGCGGAGCATCCGTCCACGGCTGATGACCAAAATATAAGGGAAGTTTTGCTACTTGATTATTTGTTTCCGGACCTTGATACGGAACGCTGACTCCAAATCCATACGCGGAAGGAATAAAAAATGTCAGCATCTCACTAGGAGGAAATGACCATTGCGTTGCATAATCATAATCCAATCCGCCGCTTGTAGCTCCTTTTGTCTGAGCCTGCGCAGATGGAATAATTGGATCTGCACCGCGCATAGAGTATTTTGAATATTCCAAAGTTGAAAGATATTGATCACCGGTCATTGCAAAAGCAAGACCTGTTGCAGCGGTAAGAACAAGTCCGGATCGAACAACTCCTTGCCACGCTTCCTTTTTAATGAGTGTGTGAACAAAGAAAAAGACATAATAGAGCATGAAGGCAAAATAACAATAGAAGATCATTTGTATATGCCCCGGCAGCAGCATAAAATGGATGAGTACGATCAGCATAAGTGATAACGCAAGATCGAATTTCTCACGAAGCCGTTCCAGAATCAAAAAGATAAACGGAAAGAATGCGATCACCGGAACTTTTGTCATGTGACCGACAATGACGAGGATGATAATGAATGACGAATGCATCACTCCAAGTGCCGCAACGAGAGCACCGATTTTATTCTTCAGTTTGTCAAAGACAAACCAATACACTCCAATTCCAAGCAACAGATAATAGAATAATACCCAGCTGACATCAGGACTATTAAGTAGAAATCCAAATAATTTTGATGCACGGTTTATGAAAAAAGCAGAAATGTCAAAATATCGGTCTCCGTGAATGGTCATACTTGCGTAACCGGGCATACCGCAAAAGATATATGGATTCCATAAAGGAAATATTCCCTGCTGTTCAGCATCGCTGACCAGTGTTTGGAAACTCTTTGAAGCAATGTTATCGGCAGCAACGAATACTTTCCCTTCAAATACAATCTCGCTGAAAAAAATAATCAATGATAGAAAGAGCACTGATACGGAAGCAAAATGCTGATATTCTAAAGGGATTAACGGCGTGTCATTTGCATGTTTTGTTGATTTTTCTTTTTTTGGGGCTGCCATAGTTTTACTCATTAAATTATTTTCTTAAGATACCGTAAATTGTCAATATTTACAATAAAACCAACCACTATAAATAAAAAAAGCGTCCATAACGAGGACGCTTTTAGATTTAAATATTATTTATTGATTACTTCATATATGCAAAGCCAATTCGTCTTTCATAATTACTTCCGACGGCACCCATATAATAAATCCTTTTTTGAGTTCCCACTTTAACTAAGAATGGATATGATATTCCCGCATTAGCCCAATTGTTAATGGTGTTTTTATAGGTGAAAATCGGTAACAATTCTTTCTTCCATGTTTTTCCATCTATCGAAGTTGCAAACCCAAAATTGGATGTTGAATATCCATTGTCTGAATAAACTGCTTTATATATTCCATCTTCAAAAATGATTGTGGAAAACACAACGCCTGAATTTTCCCACTCTAGTGAACTTTTGAGCACGGGGTCATTTTGAACTTTTGCCCATGAAATTCCATTTTCTGATTCTGCGAGATAGATTGCTCTTTTCCCTGTAGTATTGTCATCTGCGACATAGTATAATAAATACTTACCATCTTTTTTAATGACTTCTGATGCATGGTAAACATAGTTCCCATTGACCATAATCAAATTTCCCGATGGTTTAGTCCAAGATTTTCCATCGATTGATTTTGTAATCCCTACAGCATGTGTCCCAATGCTAGGCGCGTAAGCATGATAATACATTATATAGATACCATCAATAAAAATAATTGGACCGGTAACAACACCACCCCTATCCCATAATAAACTATCTGCTTGGAGAACTGGAACTGAACCATATTTTTCCCAATTGGTACCATCGGATGAAAGCGCAAGTCCGATAGAACTTATCGCTCCAATCATCTGATAATACATATAATATTGGTTGTTTATTTTATATACGCGTGGCTGACTCACTCCAATATTTTCGTACGAACTAGAGGATTTGCTAAGGACAGCATTGTTTTCATAATCATACCATCCTGAAACAGTCTGTCCCCATGTAACATTGATCTGCACACTCCCAACACCTGATGAAACCGGAGTTAAAACCAAATTTACCTGCGAAACACTGTTCTCAAGAACAATGACTTCAGACTGACCGGTGTAAAGAACTTTTTCGTTTTCATCTTTTGCGTCAACTTTTATCTTCCATGTTCCTATTGCAACTTGTTCAAATAGAATTGATGCTGATGTGTCGGTAGCAATGTTGATTGTTTTTTCAATCGTTGTATATCCTAGGCGCGACAATATTGTTGTCAATGTTTTAACAGCTGCCGGTGCATTTACTTTATCAAAAGAAAAATACAATGCCCCGGTAGATGTGGGTGGATTGTTCGAAATGGGTGAACTTGTTTTTTCACATCCACCGATAAAGAGCATCACCGCTAATAGCGAAAGAAGATATTTCATATAAGCCTCGTAAATACGTGTGTGATAAATTACCTACTAATAATTCTTTAAGCAAGAAAGAAAAATGATTTTATATTTAGATATTTCTAATTGACTCTCCTCTCTTCACTCGTTATATTTTCATTATTACTATTTCTTAGCAAAAGGCAATGAAAGAACGCAAATTTGTAATCATACTTTTTTCTCTGATTTTCGCTTTCCTTGTCTGGGCATCTGTTAATCTTGGAAATCAGTTTCAAATATCCATCGATGTTCCTGTAAGGATTGAACATCTCCGCGCTGATCAGGCGATTGCAATTCCTTTACCAAAGAATGTGCGATGCACTGTTCAAGGAACCGGTTGGCAGATTCTGAATACCATATTTTCTCCTTCCCTGCGATACACCATTGATTTTAATCAGTTGTCAAAAAAAGATACCTTGTTCACGTACAAAGAATTGAATGAACATGCTAATATCTCAACTGCCATTAAAATTATCGACACATATCCGGAAACGGTTCTCGTTCGCCTTGATCTTAAAACGACAAAGACAGTTCCTATACTGCCTCTTGTGAATGCTTCTTTCCGTGATGGTTTTGGATTGGTTGGTAAAGTGAAAACAAATCCCGACAGTATTGTGCTTACCGGTGCCCGTTCATTGTTGGATAAAATTTTATTTTGGAAAACAAACAGTATTGCATTAAATGATATCAATGCTCCGATTACAATAAATACTGCACTTGACGATTCTCTTTCCTTTGAAATATCACGATCTCATTCTACTGCATCTGTATCATTTGATGTTCAACCCATTGCGGAAAAAACAATATCTGATATTTTGATTGAGATAGTACAGGTACCTGAAAATAAAAAAATTGTGTTGATACCTCCGAAACTTTCCATCATTGTTCGTTCCGGCGTGAACATTATTGCACCACTTTCAGATAAAGATTTCACCGCATTCATCGATTACAAATCAATTCTTCTCGACACCAGTGGAATGATCACCCCAAACATTGTTGGACCTGAAAATGTGAAGATTGTACAGTTGAATCCGGAAAAGATTCAATATGTAATGAGGAAATAAAAAAACCTCCGGGCTACTCGGAGGTTTTATATTTTAAAATGCGGTGATACAGCTAAAATGCTCTATTCAGACGGAAGAAGATTGAAACAGGAGCGGTTTTGTCAGTTCTCCATGCAAATCCTAATCGCGCATCGCCGTCATGCCACGCAAGCGCAAATCCGAGATCAGATTTTATCTGATTTGATTTGATAGAGTCAAATCCTTCATAGACTGCCCATTTTTTATTTACCGTTGTGACTGCACCGGCATCACCGAACGCAACCAAATTCAAACTATTCGGCCAGAAAAATATTTCATCAATAACCTCACCGCTTAATTGATATTCAAGATTTGCAAGTACTAATCTGTTACCGACAAATTCTTTGAATCCAAACGCCGGAATTGTATTTGCTCCGCCAAGTTCGAATGATTTTTGAACGATTGGTGCACCTTCCAACGCACCAGCACGAACTCTCAGATTGACCTGATTATCGTCGAACAGTGGTTGAAACCGTCGCACATCAACAAGTGTTTGTGTGAAATCAAAATCACCGCCCAATTCACGTCCGCCATATTCGGCACGCGCAAAAGCATTCCATCCTTCTGAACGGTACCGATATTTTTCAACCGTACTAATTCCTGCACTGAATGTAACACTTTTCATCGTTCCAATATTCACGGCAGGGTTACTGCGAAAAACATTCCCACCAAACACTGCCCATGTTGCATTGTTGTTCATTGATGCATATCGATCGTTCAAAAAACGAATATCGATCATTGAAGATACATCGCCATCTTTTGTATACCACGCTGCATGTGTGGAGAATCCTTCTCGTTGAAAATAATCTCGGAAGTCTTCACGGAAGAATAATGACGCCAGATTATTTTCACCAAGATTCATGATCCATTCGTCTTTCGTATCGGTCAGACTGTGTGCTTCCACTCCAACTTCGTATAATGAGGAACTTGATGCCGCAAATTGGCGATCGAGTCCTAACTGCAACCGCCATTTATGCGATGCAAATCCATATCCAAATGAGCCAAAACCGGAAACAGCTTTACTGCCATCCCAATAGAAACTCTTTTCCTTGCCAAAGCCGAAGAAAAATCCCTCAACACGATTGTATCGAAAAAGAAAATTATCGTCGAAAACATTTTCGGTATTCCAGAAATATGGTCCAAATGAATAGGAATATTTTGTTCGATACGTTTTCTTTTTTCGATTATTTCCGGATGAGGAATTTGAAGATTGCTCGGTATATCCTTCAATATATGCTCCGTCACTTTTGGTAATCGAACCATTCATCGCACGAACATTTCCGTTCACATGCGATGTACTTTTTAATTCGATATCCCCATTCACTACCAGAACATCACCTTCAACAATTCCACGGATAGTTAATGTGCCGTTTTTCACTACAAGATCACCTTGAATGGTGTCATGCTCAGCAATTTCCGTATCGCCGTTAAACGTGATCGCATCTGATGGAATTTTTGTTTTATCTTTATCTTGGTCTTCATTTTTTCCGTATTCAACTCGCTGTGAACGCTCTTCAGCCATCCGTTCAACCTGCGATTCTATTTTTTCGACTAGGTTTTCAACAAAATTGCCAATGTCATCGGCGGTTCGTTCAAAACGGTCCGTACTATCATCGAATGAAGAATCATTGCTCTGCGCGTAAGAAATGGAGAGAAATAAAAGAGAAGAAAAAAAGAGTGTAATGAAACGTTTCATATTGCCTCCGAGAAAAAATACCATATTTGTTACGACTCAACAACAAAAAAGTTACGACGCGATGTCATCAATTCCTTTGAATAATCAATGAAATTTTGTAATTTTTTGAAGAATCTATGAGACTTTGTATCAATATCGACCATATTGCCACGTTGCGAAACGCCCGCGGTGGAATAGAACCTGATCCGTTTGCAGCAGCAATGATATGCGAACATGCTGGAGCAGACGGTATTGTCGTGCACCTTCGTGAAGATCGAAGACATATTAAGGATCACGATGTTCGGAAATTACGCGAAACGATCACTACAAAATTGGACCTTGAGATGGGAGCGTCTGATGAAATCGTTGCAATCGCTCTGGACATTGTTCCCAACCTCATCACTCTTGTTCCAGAAAAACGACAGGAATTAACAACTGAAGGCGGGCTTGATGTTGTTGCACAAAAAGATAAATTAATGAATGTGATCGCACAATTCCATAAAAAGAAAATCCCTGTAAGCCTTTTTGTCGATCCTGTCATGTCACAGATAGAAGCATCCAAGGAGATTGGCGCTGATATGATAGAACTCCATACAGGTGAATATGCTGAAGCAACCGGAGAGAAAGAATTGCAGCAATTATTGAAAGAGATCGCTTCTGCAGCCCGATATGGCAAACAGTTGGGGCTTGAAGTGAATGCCGGTCACGGATTAAACTATTTGAATGTCTCTGCTGTTGCTGCAATTCCACAGATCGATGAAATGAGCATTGGTCATTCGATCATTTCCCGCGCAGCGTTTGTCGGACTTGAACGCGCAGTAAAAGAAATGATCGCACTTATGAAATAAAAAAAACCGCGCTCGCGGTTTTTTTTTATTTCACTTACTGTTCGCTGATACCCATCTTCCTGATATCATCCCGCAGCTTTGCTGCTTTCTCATAATCCTCTTTTTCAATAGCTTCTTTCAAAGATGTTTGAAGCTGTTCAAGTTTTGTTACCGATTTTTTTACCGGCGTGGACTCTTCTTTCGTGAGCGTTTCTTCAGTCTCATCGTCATCTTCAGAAACAACGCCGGCTTCATTCAATACTTCTTCACCAACATAGATCGGTGCACCATATCGAACAGCCAGAGCAATCGCATCACTCGGACGTGAATCTACTTCCTGCGTTTCACTCAATCCTTCGATCGTTAATTTTGCATAGAATGTCCCATCGCGCAATTCGTTGATGCACACTTCGTTCAATGAAACAGCAAACATATCAATGATATTCCGCATCAAATCATGGGTCAACGGACGAGGAGGTTTCATTCCTTCCAATTCAAGCGCAATGGATTGCGCTTCGAATGCACCGATGATGATCGGCAGTTTTCGTTTACCGTTCGTCTCTTTTAATATCAAAGCATACGCACCGGCACTCGAAGGACTTGTCGATAATCCGAGTATGTCAACTTGTACTTTCTCCACAATTATTCTCCTTGTTCTTCTCTTCCGAGTATATCACTTTTCCCATCAACCCGCAATACGAAAAATTACTTACCTTGCAACTTCTTCACTTCCGCTGTTATTGCCGGAATAACCTCAAATGCATCACCTACAATTCCATAATCAGCAACGGAAAAAATTGGCGCATCTCTGTCTTTATTGATCGCAACGATATACTTTGATGATGACATTCCTGCCAAATGTTGAACTGCACCGGAGATCGCAACAGCTACATAGAGCGACGGTGAAACTGTTTTTCCGGTTTGACCAACTTGTTCATCATGCGGTCTCCATCCTGCATCAACCACAGCACGCGACGCACCGACAGCACCTCCAAGGGAACCGGCAAGATCTTCAATCATCGCAAAGTTTTCAGGACCTTTTAATCCGCGTCCGCCTGAGACGATGATATCAGCTTCAGCAACATCTTTTTTACCGCGTGCAGCTTTTACTTCTTTCACAACAACCGCAAAATCAATTTCGTTCAATTCAATTTTTCGGGTTTCAACTGCAACGGTTGATCCGTTTGAATCTCCTGCTGTAAATACATTCGGACGTAGAGTGAAGATTTTTATTCCCGTCGTAACACTTACGTCAAGCAGCCCCTTCCCTGCATAAACAGGACGAGTAGCTTTGATAGTTCCATTTTCAACAATAAGCGCTGTACACCCAGCAGCCAAACCAGCCTGTAACTTTACAGCAACTCTGGGTGCAATATCTTTTCCAAGTTCGCTTGCGGGGAAAAAGACGATCTCCGTCGATTCTTGTTTTGCAATTTCGGCCACTACTTTTGAATACGCTGACGTTGAATACAATTCAAGGCGCGCATCTTCAACGGCAATAACTTTTGATGCACCGTATCCGCCCAGCTGCCCTGCAATCGAAGCGATATTATTTCCTACAACAACAGCAATAACTTCCGCGTTGATCTTCTCTGCGGTTGTCTTTGCTGCTTTGACAATTTCAAACGCTGTTTTTTTGAATTGACCGTTTCGTTGTTCCGCAAATGCTAAAATTTTCATAATCCAAAATTCCCTTGTTAAATGACTTTTGCTTCTTCGTGAAGCAGACGAACAAGTTCCGCTGCTGCCGAAGCATCAGTTCCGACAATCTTTCCCGCTGCTTTTGCCGCAGGTTTGCGCAATGCTGAAACTTCAACGCGAGATGCAACCGAAGTAATTGTCTTCTCTTCTATCGGCTTGCGCTTCGCATCCATGATTCCTTTCAACGAAGGATACCTTGGTTCATTTAATCCTTTTTGTGTTGTAATAACTGCAGGAAGTTTTGAATGTACAATTTCATGACCGCCTTCTATTTCTCGTTCGGCAATAATGTTTCCACCGTTGAGCTCTAATTTCACAACAACTGAAATAGATGGCATTCCAAGCATCTCAGCGACCAGTCCACCTACCTGCGAATCATCATAATCAATAGATTGTTTCCCAAAGAAAATAATATCTGCACCATATTCTTTTGCATAATCAGCAAGTCCGGAAGCAACTGCGAACGAATCGCGAACCGCAGCATCTTTTAACAACACTGCTTTATCACAGCCCATCGCTAATGCCTTGCGAAGTGTTTCTTTATTAGTTTCTCCCCCAAGCGATGCAACAACAACTTCGCCGGTAAATTGCTGCTTGGTCTTTAACGCTTCTTCCACCGCAATTTCATCGTATGGATTAAGCATAAAATTCACACCAGCCGGATCGATCAATTTTCCGTCTGCACTGACCTTCACTTTTGTTTCTGTGTCGGGAACATGATTGACAAATACTAAAATTTTCATTGAACTCCTGTTATGTATCTCATCCTTGTCAAGGATATTGTTACTACAAATATTTTTTCAGTGCAGTAAGAAACGCATTGTTTTCAAATTCTGTTCCTGCATTCACGCGGAGGAACCCGTTCAACATCGGATATGAACTGACATCGCGGATAAGAACATTTTCGCTCAACAACCGCTCAAATAATACTGACGCTTCATTCTTTGATTTAAAGATAAGGAAATTTGAATCTGAACGAAAGACAGTAATTCCATTTTGCCCAGATAAATTTTTGTATAAATATGCACGCTGTTGTATAATGTATCGAATTCGTTCTTGAACCAGATCGTTTTTCTGCAACAGTTTTATTGCAATCGAGGCTGAAAAATTGTTGACCGTAAATGGAATTTTTGGTTTTAAAATCTGTGATACCAGTACCGGTTGTGCCAATAAATATCCGATACGGAGTCCTGCAAGTGAAAATGCTTTTGAAAATGTGCGAAGAATAATCAGACGATCGTATGTTGAAAGAATTGTCGCTGCCGAAGGCTTATCGGAAAATTCAATATACGCTTCATCAATGATAACAATCGAATCCGTTTCATTCAAAATTCTCTCAATATCCGCAATCAGAATTGATTGCCCTGTTGGACTGTTGGGTGAATTGAGAATGATCAGTGCAGGTTTCTCGGCCTGCGCAGCTCGAATGATCGCTTCAACATCGAACGATAGATCCGATTTCATCGGCACTTCGATCAGTTCACCATCAAACACGCGAACAATTTTTTCATACAGGAAAAAAGTCGGGGTCGGGATCAACACTTTTGTTCCTTTGCCGATGATCGCCATTCCAATAGTGTACATCAATTCATTCGAACCATTCGCTGCGATTATACTTTCTATCGGAAGATTGAGATGTTTCGACAATGCTTCTAAAAGATGCATGGGAAAAACATCAGGATAACGATTCCACGGTTGACGATAAAAATCTTCAATCAGTTCTCGCTTCAATTCATCCGGCAGATCGAAGGGGTTTTCGTTTTGATTGAGTTTGATCAGTTCAGGTGAAAGGGGTCTTCCTTTCACACTGTATGTTTCCAATTTCTGGATCGAAGGTTTTATATGTTTTAAAAAGGCCATATTCTTTATTGTCATTCCGAACGAAGTGAGGAATCTCGTTTTTATATTTGAATGTTTATACAAGATTTCTCTCCCGCTAAAGCGGGATCGAAATGACATTGATTATATATTTTAAAATAATTTCTAGTGTTCCATTTAATAATTTATTTTTTCTTTCGTATTCGTAATGACAATGCGTGCGCAGTTAATCCCTCGTGCTCAGCAAATGTTGCAGCATTTTCAGCGACAGATTCAATCCGTTTGCTTGAATACCGAATCACACTCGATTTTTTTATAAAATCATCAACGGAAAGCGGCGATGAAAATCTCGCCGTTCGCTCTGTCGGCAATACGTGATTTGGTCCGGCAAAATAATCTCCGATCGCAACCGGAGAATAATTGCCCAGAAAGATCGAACCGGCATGACGAATCTGTTTTAATACGGATTCATCTTTTGTTGTGATGATCTCCAGATGTTCAGGTGCAAGTTCGTTCGTTACAGCAATTCCTTGTTGAAGAGATGCAACAAGGTAGATTCTTCCTTGATTGATCAGTGATGCGCTTATAATATTTTTCCGTGGAAGCTCTGACAGCATTCTTTTCACTTCAGTATTCACTTTAACCGCAAACGAGCGACTTGGTGTAACCAAAATCGGAACCGAACGCTCATCGTGCTCCGCCTGAGCAAGAAGATCGGATGCAACAAAGGACGGATCAGCAGAATTATCAGCAAGGATCACAACTTCACTTGGTCCGGCAAAACTATCGATACCAACTGTTCCATACACCATCCTTTTTGCAGTTGCAACGAAAATATTTCCCGGACCCACGATCTTATCAACAGCCGGGATTGTCTCTGTTCCGTACGCAAGCGCGGCAATAGCCTGTGCTCCGCCAACTCGATAGATGTTTTTTATTCCGAGCAATGACGCAGCCAGCAGAACATCGGGATGAATATTTCCATTTTTGTCCGGTGGTGAAACAAGATGAATCTCTTTTACTCCTGCAACTTGGGCAGGAATTACATTCATCAATACCGTTGAAGGATATGCCGCTTTCCCCCCGGGAACATATACCCCGACTTTTTCAATAGGATGATACAACTGTCGAAGCTCAGAATTTTCCTTCACTTTTATGGAGAACGGTTTCCGAACCTGTGCTTTATGGAATGTTCGAATGTTTGAATCTGATTCTTTAAGAATGGAAATGAATTGCGGATTAGCTTTTTTTACTAATGCTGAAATCTCTTGCGGATTCACCTTTATAGAGGTCACCGCTGCACCATCAAATTTTTTGGAATAGTAACGAAGAGCCTTGTCCCCGTCGTTTTGCACGCGACGGATAATCTCCGCAACTACTTTTTCAACCGAAGTATTCTTCGCTTGTTCATTTGCAGTTTGAAAGAATAACTGTTTCTTTTTTCTTAGATCAATAATTTTTATCATATCTATAAGAATATACCCAAAAAAGCATAAAAAAAGGAAACTCTTTTCAGAAGTTTCCTATCAATTTGTTTCTCGCAAATGATTCTCTTTGTTGACTTTGCGTCTTTGCGTGAGGTAATATTTTTATTTCTGTGTCAGCAATTCGTCAATCTTTGCAATAATCTCTTTTTCGTCCGGCTTCATTTTTGCTTTGAATCGCGCAACAACATTGCCGTTTTTATCAACAAGAAATTTTGCAAAATTCCAATCAATGTCGCCCTTAAATCCGGTTTCCGTGGTTAAATATTTATAAAGAGGATGAATCTCCTCTCCTTTAACACTTACCTTGGAAAACATATCGAACGTTACACCATAATTTTTTTCACAGAATGTCTTGATATCGCTGTCACTTCCCGGCTCCTGTTTTCCAAAATTATTTGCCGGAAATCCGATGATGACAAATCCTTTGTCTTTATTTTGTTTATAGATCTCTTCAAGCTGTTTGTATTGCGGGGTGTTTCCGCAAAATGATGCAGTATTCACGACCATAACAACTTTGCCTTTATAATCCGCAAGAGATTTATCTTTTCCCTCGATAGTTTTCATTGTAAAATTATAGATTGGTGCGTCCATTTTCTTTTTTATCTCCTGTGCTGAAATTACTCCTAACGCAAATAGTGCGATAAGTGTTACAGAAATGAATTTGTTCATTATGATTCCTTTTGGTTTTGTATAGCATGATAACACTAAAATGGGAATAAATGTTTCTTTTGGCAAGAAGGTTTGTATAAATCAATTAAAATATTTTAACTGTTCCTTCGAATAATATTTCGTACATTTAATCATCAGGTTTGCACAGACACCTATGCCCTAAAAGAAAACCTCATTGTGCACAATTCGACCAAACATATATTCTAAAACTTCTCTATCAATCGAGGGCAAACGATAGAACACAAGGTCACCATAGGCGACCAAGGAGTTTTGTATGAATATATTTCACACACACTACGAATTTCTCAAGAACGAAGCAGATCTGTTGTTAAAACACGCTCAACAGCGCGATGCGAATGCTGTTGCCCGGTTTCAACAATTATCGTCGTTCACAACTCTTTCTACAGATGATACAAATGCATTGAACGATCTGCAGTTGAAACATGCTTTCAATGTTATTGCCGTTGAGAACGGTTACGAATCGTGGACAGAATTAAAATCCGCACTCGATCACGCTGCCGAAACTTCCCCGCTGGCGGAGATCAAAGAGCAGTTCTATCCTAAAGGATACACCACATACTGGAATATTTGGTTTGCAAAATATTCGCAGGCGAAAAAAGTGTTGAATGAAGGAAAAGGATTTCTGCTTCCATACAAGAATCAATACTTCATTGTTGAAGAGCATTTTGTGGACAGCATCGGTCTTCCACACACACTTCCCGAATGGAATGAGATCGGCAACGATTGGATCCATCCAAAAAATGCGAAGGCATGGTTAAAGCTAAATGAGATGTATGTAAAGGCAATGAAAGAGCGGAAATAAAAACACAAAATCTGTCATGCCCGAATGATTCTATCGGGCATCTTTCAAATAGATTCCCCCAAAAAACGTGCGGGAATGACGAGTTATCTTTAAAATAAAAATCCCTGAAGTGTTAGCTCCAGAGATTTTTATTTTCTAAACCTGGAAAGTCTTTAAGGCTTTCCAGGTTTTTAAGTTTTAATAGCGATAATAATCCGGTTTGTACGGTCCTTCAACCGCAACACCGATGTATTGCGCCTGATCTTCGGAAAGAACGTCGAGTTCAACGCCGATCTTCTTCAAATGCAGACGGGCTACTTTTTCATCCAAGTATTTGGGAAGTGTGTAAACTTTCTTCTCATACTTATCGGAATTATTCCACAACTCAAACTGTGCAAGCACCTGATTGGAGAATGAATTCGACATTACGAATGACGGATGTCCCATTGCGCAGCCAAGGTTGACCAAGCGGCCTTCAGCTAGAACGATAATATCTTTACCATCAATCGTGTATTTATCAACCTGCGGTTTAATGGTATCTTTTGTTTTTCCGTAATTTGCATTCAGCCACGCCATATCAATCTCGATATCAAAGTGACCGATATTACAAACAATCGCGTTGTGCTTCATTGCTTTAAAATGTTTCGCAGTGATGATATTTTTGTTTCCGGTTGTCGTTACGATGATATCAGCTTCTTTCACAGCATCTTCCATTCGCTTTACTTCATATCCTTCCATCGCAGCCTGAAGCGCACAGATCGGATCGATCTCCGTAACAATTACGCGAACTTTTGCATCACGCAATGAATCCGCAGAACCTTTACCGACATCACCGAAACCTGCAACAACAGCAACTTTGCCGGCAAGCATCAGATCTGTTGCGCGACGAATCGCGTCAACCAATGATTCACGGCAGCCGTATTTGTTATCAAATTTCGATTTTGTTACAGAATCGTTCACGTTGATTGCGGGCATTAACAATGTTCCGTTCTTCATTCGGTCATATAACCGATGAACGCCGGTTGTTGTTTCTTCAGAGAGTCCTTTAATTCCCGCTGCGAGTTCGGGATATTTATCGAATACCATATTGGTCAGATCGCCGCCGTCATCAAGAATCATATTGAGCTGTTTACCATCTTTAAATGCAAACAATGTCTGCTCAATGCACCAATCAAATTCTTCAGCAGACATTTCTTTCCATGCATACACAGGAATTCCGGCTGCGGCAATTGCGGCTGCGGCGTGATCCTGCGTTGAGAAAATATTGCAGGACGACCACGACACTTCCGCACCGAGATCGATCAATGTTTCGATCAACACTGCGGTTTGAATCGTCATGTGAAGACAACCGGCGATACGCGCACCTTTTAAAGGATTTTTTCCTTTGTACTCTTCACGAATTGCCATTAAGCCGGGCATTTCAACTTCTGCCAACTTAATTTCTTTTCGTCCCCATGTTGCGAGAGACATATCTTTTACTTTGTATGGAAGTGACGGCTTGGAGATTTTCTTTGCCGCAACTTCATCCATTACTGCACTCATTGTAGCTCCTTTAGTTTGTGAATATAACCTTACGGGGTTAGTTGTTTATTCTGCAATTCATCATTGCCGAAAATTTACTTTGCTGCCTTCTTTAACATTGAGACCAAATCTAATTGTTCCCACGAAAATTCTTTTCTTCCAAAATGTCCGTAAGCAGCGGATTTCTTATAGATCGGGCGAAGCAAGTTTAACCGTTTAATGATACCGCGAGGCGTCATATCAACATTTTTTACAAGAATCTTTGAAATCTCTGCATCGGGCATAACGCCAGTACCAAATGTTTGCACATAGATAGAGACAGGTTCTGCAACACCAATTGCATACGCAACCTGGATCTGACATTCTTCTGCAAGCCCTGCCGCAACAACGTTCTTTGCAAGATGGCGTGTTGCATATGCAGCGCTACGATCAACTTTAGACGGATCTTTTCCTGAGAATGCTCCGCCGCCGTGCGGTGCTCGTCCGCCATATGTGTCAACAATGATCTTTCGTCCCGTTAATCCGCTGTCTCCATGTGGTCCGCCGATAACGAAATTACCGGTCGGATTCACATAATATTTTGTTTTTTTATCCAGAAGACGTGCTGGAATGACTTTTTTAATGACATTGTTGATAATATCATCTTTAATTCTTTTTTGGGAAACGTTTGGATCGTGCTGAGTGGAGATAACAACTGCGTCAACGCGGACTGGCTTGCGTCCTTCGTATTCGATTGTTACCTGAGATTTTGCATCCGGACGAAGATACGGCATCAATTTCAAATTCTTTTTGCGGATGTCCGCAAGTTTTTTAACGAGCTGATGAGCATACATGATCGCAGCAGGCATTAATTCGGGAGTTTCGCTGTTCGCATATCCGAACATCATTCCCTGATCGCCTGCACCGCCGGTATTCACTCCCATCGCAATATCTGCTGATTGTGAATGGATCGCGTTTAAAATTCCACACGATTCAGCATCGAACTTATATTCTGCTTTTGTGTAACCAATTTCTCTAATGGTGTTGCGAACAACTTCATGAATATCAACGTATGCATTGGACGTTACTTCGCCGGCAACAATAACTTGTCCGGTTGTTACCATTGTTTCTACGGCAACGCGTGAATATTTATCTTGAGTAAGAAGTGCATCAAGAATTGAATCTGAAATTTGATCGGCAACTTTATCGGGATGTCCTTCCGAAACCGACTCTGATGTAAAAAGATAACGCATTAAATGTTAACTCCTGTAATAATGAAATGATGATTAGTAATATTCTAATTCTGATGAATCGCCGATATTGATCCGTTTGAATCCGCCTTTGATGAGTGCGTTGCTTCCGATAATAGAATCATCGAGTAATGCATTTTCTACCGTTGCATTTTCACTGATAATCGAATTCCGAATAATTGATTCTTCAACTCTCGCTCCATCCGCAATTGTTGTAAACGGACCGATAACTGAATTTTTTACGATCGCTTTCGGAGAAATAAATACCGGCGGGCGAACGACAACACCTTCGGGAATAACGCTGGTTTGTGTTTCGTGCAGCAAGTGCTTATTGGTATCGAGCAGCGTTTCCGGTTTTCCGCAATCATACCATCCTTCAATCGCAAACGTGGTCAGCTTTTCACCACGTTCAATCATCGCTTGCAAACCGTCGGTCAATTGATATTCATTTTTTGTACGAACATTTCGCTTGATATTTTCTTTCAAACAATCGATCAACACATCCGGATGTTTAATAAAGTAGAGTCCGACGATAGCAAGATTACTTGTCGGATGTTCCGGTTTTTCGATCAATTTTGTAATAAAGCCATTGTTCGTTTCAGCAACACCAAATCTGCGGGGATCACTTACTTCTTTTACGCCAATAGTGGAATATTCACTGTTGATCATTTTTCCCAGATCAACATCAAATACTGTATCACCCAGAATGATCAGAATCGGGTCTTTGGAAATTGTGTGCCGCGATAAAAATATTGCGTGACCAAGTCCAAGCCGTTCCTCCTGTTCAACAAAATCTACTTTGATCTTATAATTTTCAATAATGTATTCTTTGATCAGGTCGCCAAGATATCCGACAATGATCGTTGCAGAATCAAATCCTTCCGCAATAATCTTATCCATAATGTGACCAATAATAGGCTTCCCGGCAACATTTAATAAGACTTTTGGAACGGTAAAAGTATGTGGTCGAAGCCGGCTACCAACGCCGGCAACAGGTATAATTGCTCGCATAATTTCTCACTAAAATGGATTAAAAGGTACCAAAATTCGCCATGAAATGCAAAGAATTACCCATACTGGCAGTAGTGTTTTTTGAATCGCCCCTAAAATCAACATGCACAACAACGAATAATGCTGTTTCGAAATATAGTCAGGAATTTATGAATGCGATATTCAATGATTTTTCTCAAAAATGCCCTAAGGCAGATAAGCAATATGGTGTCTCAGCAATCAAACAAATATTCAGTTCGTTTATAAAAATTATTTTTGGCGAAATTTCAATAAAAGAAGCGAATTATAAAAAAAGTCAAATTTTTAAAATATTTTTTGTTCCGATTTTCATTTTTCACGGATATATATATACAAAGGGTAATTTCAAAAAATTGATAACGATATAGGGGGACATTATCCATTGAATATATTTGGCGAATTGAACCAAAATTTACCGCAATCCGGTAAAGAACATTACTCCGATCCGGCAAGAGAACGAAATACGACAGTGTACGGTACTCCGTTCGATTCCGTTACAATGAAAATTATTTTTGTTAAAGCGGAGAAGGAATTCGGGTATTTCTTCTTTCGTAAGGATGCATTTGGAAGGAGCATAGCACTACAAGATTTTGGAAAAAAGAATGAACACGGCTGGGAGATCCACCATATTATACCGGTTTCGCAGGGAGGTACCGATGATATTTCCAATCTGCAGCCGCTCCATTGGAAAAGTCATCTCGAGAAAGAAGAAGAGTAAGTGTTATTTCAGAGTAGGGATGCAGCAAAATTGAAGTGAAGTTGCAGTGAAGTGGGTCTGTTTGTATATTCATAGTACTACTATCGTTCCGTTCAAACATGATACCACACCACTAAGCAATAATATCGATGTCTCGACCGATTGAAACATTAGATATCACACTTCTGAGAAACAATAAGAATGAATTTGTAATCCGCTGCCAAAGGATCATTTCAATTATTGTTTGGCGCTATACTGCTAACGGTATGTTCGCACTAACAAATGTTGAGGATATCAAACAGAGTGTCACACTAGAACTGATCAATCGACTTCCCTTGATAGAAAAGAATTATAATGGACAAGTATTGTTAACTACCTATTTGAGTGTTGTGATTAAAAATATATGCTTACGAATACATGAAACGGAATCGTCCGATAACACACCACTATCGTTTAACGAACTATGGAAACTGAACAAAAAAAATATTGACGGCGGTATGGTAAGTGATGAAAATGCCGATAACGATATTTTACTATCGAATGAATTGGATCGTTTCACACTGGCGTTGGATCTCTTTTATGTTCGACGGTTCAAAATATTGGTATTCCTTAAAGTATATTTTTCTATTCCTGTCACTTCCGAAGATTTAAAGGGATGTTTCCGAAATATTACCCGTAAGGATCTTGAACATTTATTGGATGTTTTTAATGAACAACATCAATCAACAATAGAGTTTGCAAACTTCGGTTTGCTGACAGTTATGATGAATAAATATGAGCGAACTTCAACACCAGAAGAATCTGTACGGCGATTGGCGCATAGATATATTCAAAAACTCATAAAACTAATGAACGGGAAAACGCCAAGCAGGGCACATACAAAAGATTCATTGCAAGTTCTTTTGGAACGGTATTCCGAGCTTCACACACAGAACGATTAAGTAATTATTATTTATTTTTTTAAGGACAACCATATGAACACAAAAAGTTTTTTCTCCGACAACAACCATCTCTCTGAAAACGGGATTGCGCTGTATGTTGATGCAATCAAATTGGAGCGAATCGACAATCTTCCTGCCGCCATTGTTCATCACGTTGAAGAATGCGAAGAATGTAAAATGCAGATTATGGAGGTTGCTGAACTATTAGCAGGCGAGCAATTTGATAAAACGATGAACCATCCCTTCTTCAGTCCCAAAGAAGCCATTCCTGCTTCATTCTCAGTTATCTATCGTATTGCGGCAGTATTTGTTATTGCCGCTTTTATCGGCACGATATATTATTTCCTTGCCAATAGAATGCCGGAGACAACCCAAAACAATCAGTCCGCTGCAACAGAACAGAAGAATCTACTTCCTGTTCATAAGGATTCTCTTGCGATTGAACACAAACAATCTTCAGTAAAACCAACAGATGATCTTTTCGCTGTCAATTATGAACCTTCACCGAATCTTGAAGACCTTGTGCAGACGCAGTTTCGCTCAACAACGATCGAAATTATTTCTCCTGCAATTGGAGAAATTGTTCGAAACCCAATCACATTCCGATGGAAGCAATACGACAAACGGATAACGATCAAGATTCTTTCAAACAAAGAATTGACGCTTGTCTCCTCCACTCTTTCCAAAGATTCAT
>JAUXTU010000102.1 GCA_030679145.1 Bacteroidota bacterium
CTATTTTAGTCGTCTCAAAGAACATTATCGTCACCATCGCGGTCTTGCTGTCCACCATCGTGACGCTTACTTCAAATGGTACTTTTATTTATTACCTGGAAAAATTAGCAACAAAAAATGACCTTTATGCCCAGAATGACATTGATGTGAGATTTTTCAGATGCTTCTATTATTTATTTCAGCGTTGCAATTCTAATACTTCCGCCCGAAGTGCTAGCCCGAATAACATTACCACCGCCGTTGAGTTTTCCATGGAGTTCGCTATCTCGAACTTTACCGCGAACGGTTACCGGAAGATCACAATCAACTGATCCGCCTGTTGTTTCCGCATCAATATCGGCACCAACTCCCTCTTTCACAAAAATATCGATGTCTCCGCCGGAAGTTTCTGCGTTAATTCCTTTATTCTCTCCATTCACTTTAATCGTAACATTTCCACCGGATGTTCCTGCTTTTACTCTTCCATCAATAAAATTCGCTTCCACATCTCCACCGGAAGTACTGCCGTTAACATCTCCTTTAATATTTTCACAAACGACATTCCCGCCGGAAGTTTCAGCTTCAACATTTCCAACAATATCACGAACATTTACATTTCCACCGGAGGTAGAAGCAACCGTTTCACCTTCAATTTTTTCAACTTCAATATTGCCGCCGCTGGTATAATAATCTGCCTTTCCAATTAAATTCTTTGATTCAACATCGCCGCCGGATGTTTTTACAGTGGTATTGAATTTTTTCGGAACATAAATGGTGTACAGCACCTCAAGATTTCCGATATGCCATTTGAAAAAGCTACGGTCTTTCACTTTTCCGGTTACATAAACCGTGTTTCCTTCTTGTTTGAATTCCACGGTATACTTTTCCGCACGGCTGTCGCTGCCATCAACTTCAACAACAACACTTACTTCGCTCTTTTCCCACGAGTCGATCTTTACCGTTCCGGCATCGGCATTAACAATGATCTCGCCGCCATCTTTGACCGAAAATTGTTTTTCATAACGGCGGTTGCGCTGATCATCCGAAAATGATTCATCAGCCGAAGCAGAATTACTTTCGCCATTTGAGCTTGAATTTCCTCGAGAGTTTGAATACGCAATGAGTCCTGTAACAAAAACGGTTGTGAAGAGAAAGAAGAGAGTGAGTTTAAGCAGTGATGATGATTTCATGGTTCATTCCTTTACAATATGTTTTTTCTAAACGTTTAAGCAGAGCAAAAGTTGCGGACTTTCTTATTCACTTAGACTTACTTGCAAAGAGAAAGGTTTCTTCGTATTTTGGTATAAATTAACTGCCCGAGTGGTGAAATTGGCAGATCCGCCTTCGGCGGACAAGCACGCAGGTTTACCCGCCGTATTGTTTGGCGGGTCTCAGAAGCCTAAACATTTTTTATAATTTTCAGTTAATTGTTCTTCTTTAAATGTACAATGCAATAATGCCCGAGTGGTGAAATTGGCAGACACGCAGGTCTCAGAAGCCTGTGACCGAAAGGTTGTGCTGGTTCAAGTCCAGTCTCGGGCACTTAAAATAACAAAGGCGCTATTTGGCGCCCTTGTTATTTTAAACTGTTATCGTGATTGACCTTTCGTCCAGCCTGCCCGCCATCTTTTGGGCGGGTCTCGGGCACATAAACAGAAACGAAAGATAACCATACCACCCTCTCAGGTGGCATTGTTGTCGGTATCAAATATTTTTTAATCGTGTGTTTTATTTAATGCATTGCAGTTATTTCTTGATTACTTTATTTGCGCAAGCAGTATTATTCGCGTAATTACTTTTCAATAATTATTGAATCATAAAAGGTGTTCTTATGAACGGAAAACGTCAAGTTTATATCGGTACAGACAGCGGCGCCACAACATCCAAAACCGGTGGTGTGTGGGATGATGGCACAACTATATCTACAAAGTTATTGCAGAAACCGACAAACTCAGAATCCGGTCCAGCAGCTGTCGTTGAAGGATGGATGGAAGGAATCAATGAATATTTAAAACTGAACAGTCTCTCTTGGGATCAGGTAGCAGGTGTGGGTGTTGCCATGCCGGGAACATTTAAACGATACGGTGTTATGGACCGAGCAGCTAACCTCCCCGCAAACTTTGAAGGATGGGATGTATATACTGATTATAGCAATGCTTTATCCAAACGTGCAGGTCGAGCTATTCCACTCGCAGTGGGAAATGATGGCAACTATGGCGGCGTAGCAGAAGCACAACACGCACGCGGCAGCAAAAAAAGTTCGGTCATCATGCTTGCTCCCGGTTCCGGTTTGGGATGTGCATTTATCGATTCACGCGGTCTTCCTCTTGATGGCGACACACTCGCCGGTATGGAAGGAGCACACATCCCTGCACCACTTCATCTTCTGGAAACAAAAGCTTATCCATGCGGCTGCGGTCGTAATTGGGGATGCACCGAAGTATACACAACCATCTCCGGTCTCCCTTACTTATTAACGGAAAAACTGGCAAAGTATCCTGATCATGAACTGGCGAAATCGCCGCTCAGTGCAAAAGAAAAAGCATTGAGTCTGCGCGGATTGGCACAGAAAGGCGATCAACTCGCAGTTGAAATTTTTGATTTCCAAGCCAAGGCGATGGGATTACTTGTTGCGACTCTTACGATGGTACTTGATGCGGAATTTGTTGTTATCGGCGGCGGACTCATGGATCCCGAATCTACAACTGAGGCTTTCCGAGCCCGCTATCTAAAGGTATTGCGTGAAAATATGGAACCGTATCTCTGGCCGGCACAGCGCGGACGGATCAACATTGTTCCTGCGGCACTGGGTGAACTCTCACAAGCAATCGGAGCAGCATTGGTGGCGCTTTATCAAAGCCGATCGTGATAGATAGAACAATCTGTTATTAGAATGCCCCGATGTTTGTATTGATCAAAAACATAAATTCACTACCAATAATGTTGGGTGATTTCCCAACAATTCAATCATCTCTTTCATTATTAAATTGTTTTATGGAAAAATTTATGAAAAGTAAACTCTTATTTGTTTTAATCTGCCTTACTTCGATTGCAGGTTTTGCTCAACAATCCAACAACCCCAAAGAGATCACAGTTTACACCACTGCAGAAAAAACGGATTTACGGCTGACTAAAGATATGACAACATCGTTTGCACCATCAGTTCAACCTCTGGAAACTGAGATTTGCATCTTTGTTAATCCCTCAAAAACTTTTCAAACATTCCTTGGCATTGGCGGAGCAATAACTGATGCGTCAGCAGAAGTATTTGCAAAACTTTCTGCCGCAAAACAGCAGGAGCTTTTGACCGCATATTATGATCGTGACAAAGGAATCGGCTATACATTGGCGCGAACATCGATTCACAGCTGCGACTTCAGCAGCGGAAGCTATACGTATGTGAAAGAGGGAGATAAAGAACTGAAAACATTTTCGATCGATCACGATAAACAGTTCCGCATCCCGCTCATTAAACAGGCGACGAAAACTGCCGGAGGAACGCTGATGCTTTATGCAAGTCCATGGAGTCCCCCCGCATTCATGAAGGACAATAAGAATATGCTCAAAGGGGGAAAACTATTGCCGAAATATTATAAAAGCTGGGCAACATATTTCACAAAATTTATTAAAGCATATGAAGCGGAAGGAATTTCTCTGTGGGGAGTAACAGTGCAGAATGAGCCGATGGCAACACAGACTTGGGAATCCTGTATCTACACAGCGGAAGAGGAACGCGATTTTCTGAAACTCTTTCTTGGCCCGACAATGGAACAGCAGGGTCTTGGAGAAAAAAAAATCGTTGTGTGGGATCATAACCGTGACTTAATGAATCAGAGAGTGAACGTCATTTACAGCGATCCCGACGCAGCAAAATATGCATGGGGTACAGGGTTCCACTGGTATGAGTCATGGTCGGGCGGGCGACAAATGTTTGAAAATGTAAAAGCAGTGAATGAATCATTTACGGATAAGAATCTTCTCTTTACCGAAGGATGTGCAGACAGTTTTAATCCGGAACGTCTTCAGTATTGGCCAAACGCCGAGCGATATGGTGAGTCAATCATCAACGATTTCAACAATGGAACGGTAGGTTGGACCGATTGGAATATTCTATTAGATGAAAAAGGTGGACCGAATCATGTCGGTAATTTTTGTTTTGCCCCCGTGCATGCCGATATAAGGACAGGTGAATTGATCTATACTCCATCTTATTATTATATCGGACATTTTTCAAAATTCATCCGCCCAAACGCAAAGCGTGTCAGCACCGTCAGCAGTCGCAGTCAGTTGCTGAGCACAACATTCATGAATGCGGACGGCTCAATGGTCACCGTCGTTTTGAATCAATCCGATTCAACGGCAACATACCGGCTTGTTGTTGGTTCCAATTCAGCAGCGCAGACTATTCCTGCGAGAGGAATTCAGACGCTCGTATATTAATTCTGAGATATTTCTTATTGGATACATACAGCAATGCCACCGAAAACGGTGGCATTGCTGTATTCGATTAGGATATCTCGACCTACACTAAGCATTCTTTTTTTGTCATAAAGAAAATCAGTTCCAGATTTATTTTAAAATCAAAAATATTCCGTCAAGCCATCAACGGCATCAGAGACAGGAATCGGGTATCCGATGGATTCCAGTATCTGACGGGTAAGAAAAAGTTTGTTATCCAAAAATTCATCTGTGTGCATCGGATCGTGATGTGTTACAATCCACCGCTTTACATTCCCAAGTTTGCACAACAAACATCCGTTGGAGAGTGACGTATGTCCCCATCCAATCTTATTTGCATATTCTTCGTTTGTATATTGAGATTCTGAGACCAACACATCGGCATTGGAAATGAAATTAATGAGATCACTGTATTGCATCAATATTTCAGGAGGAATACTTTCAACATTAGGCGCACCAAGATATCCCCGTAAGAATTCATTGTCAGTGATATACACTATTACTTTTCCATTCAGTGAAAATTTAAAACCAATAGTAGCACCCGGGTGATGAACATAACTCCAATACATATTAAGCCTACCAAAAATGATCGGATTCTCTTTCATATCACGGAACATGATCGTGCTTGGCAGATCGTGCAGCTGCACCGGAAAATAATCCGCATCCAACTGTCCACTGAAGATCGAGCGCAGATCTTTTCCGAAACCGGAAGCACCATACACTGTCAGTGAAGTTCCCTGACGATATGCAGGAACAAAAAATGGAAATCCCTGGATATGATCCCAGTGAGTGTGTCCAATAAATAGATGTAATGGACGGCTGGGCTCAGACATCAATTTCAAACCAAGCTCACGTATCCCTGTTCCGGCATCAATGATGACCGTAGAATGTCCGTCATTGATCTCCAAACAAGGAGTATTACCGCCATGACGAATGAATGCGGCACCGCTGACCGGAATTGAACCGCGCGTTCCCCAAAAACGGATATATGGCCTCGTATGGTCTAAAGAAACCGTAAATTGTTTTTGTTGATCTTCAGGTTCTACAGTATTCGCGATTGTCGTGTGAGAAATTGAAAAGTATTTCCCAACCGTTGAAAGCAACTCATCGTGAAGAAACGGTTTAGTAACATATGCAAAAGCACGATGTTGAAGTGCCAGATATTTTTCGGGTATATAATTTTTGCCAGAACAAATGATAATACCAATATGGGATGTTTCGGGATCTGATTTTAATTGCTTCAAGACATCAAATCCGTGGATGCCCGGCATCATAATATCAAGCAAGATCAATTCCGGTTGAAAAGACTTCACAACTGAAAAACATTCTTCTCCATTAGACGCTGTGGCAACTTCGTACCCGGCGGATTTTAAGAATGTCTCCACCATAATACGGATGCTCTCCGTATCATCAACAATAAGGACTCGGTTTGCTTTGGTTTCCGGCATTGAAATTTTTAATCGTTATGTGAAGGTAGAGATTTTCAGAGAACAGTTCAACATTAAAATACACCAAATGCATCCTGCTTTCAAAAAAAGGTTCATTACTGCAAGAAATGTAAACAAAGAATTGCTGAATATCTCGGTTCTTCTGAATATTTTTAGTGATCGAATAAAGAACCTCGGACAAGCGGTGGGGGGAAATTATACCCTAAGAGATTAAAACGAGATTCCTCACTCCCGCCTGATCGATGGCTGGCAGGTCGTTCGGAGTGACAACAACATTCATTTTTGAGATGGCTTCTAGTCTCATTTTTTATGGTAGGACGTTTGAAACCGAAACTCTTCAGTGTGTCCAATTATTGCATACACTATAGGTGAGAGTAAAAAAATACTGCCACCTATCACCAACCCGGTGCCTAAACCAATAAGTTCCTGCTCACTATTACCTTGACTTGAGCCAAAAATTCCAAGAAACGTCACTCCTCCTACAATCGCCCCTGTTGATAAACCATCGAGAAATCCTTGGGTATGGTTAACATAAACTATCTTCGTAATCCGAGATAAAGGAACTGAAAAGCGAATTAATTCCATCCACGAGACAGAATCGTCCTTAATGATAAGTTCATTTACTTCTTTTGTTTGACCGCTTTTAAATATGACGACTGTTTCACTTTCTCCTTTAAATCGTTGAACGGAGGAAATCTGAGACCGTGCTACGTTTATTCTATCGTAGGTGATCCATGTGACAGAGTCCTTTGAAGAGATGATATCCATAACTTTTCTCTCCTCTCCTGTGGAAAAGACTACCGTGCACTTCTTTTTTTCAAGTCGCATGTTCAATTGCACAATATCATAGTCATTACCAGCTACTTTTGAACCGACAGTGTAGGTGCTCGTGCAGCCGACCATCAACATTATGTAAAAAAACGAGAACGTAAAAGTTTTCATGATTATATCCTAATATTTGAATCCATCATTTTGGAATAGTCGGTGAACAGATTGAAACGGCTATCATAAGAACTCTTTTCTTAAAAAAATTTGGAGATTAAACTATTTTAATTGGATGTCATAGTATTTTTAAACCGAAACTCCTCCGTATGACCAATTATTGCACCCACGATAGGCGAGATTAAAAGAATAACACCTCCAACATTTAGCACGATGACTGTTTCAGGAACGCCAGAATTGGAAAATAAACCAGCGGTTACACCTCCTACAAGAAGCCCAGAAAGTGCCCCTTTCCATAGACCTTCGAAAAATCCACGCGAACGGTTAACGTAAATGATTTTCCTGACCTGAGATGTTGGTACCGATACTGTAAGCATCGTTGGTTCTATCCACGAAATTGAATCGTGAGTAACGATAACTCCACCCACTACTTTTGTTTGGCCATTTTTAAATGTGAGGATTTTCCCCTTTTCATATCCCGAGTATTCTGTTTGCATTTGAGAGATTTGAGACTTTGGTGAACTAATTCTAATTTCAGAGGGAATGTTCCAGGATACGGAGTCTCTTGACAAGATAATTCCCTGTATTTTTTTTTCTTCTCCTGTTGAAAGGATAACTGTGCACTTCTGTTTTTCAATGTGACTGTTAAATTGGTCAAGATCATAGTCGTCACCAGCTACTTTTGAACCGACAGTGTAGGTACTCGTGCAACCGACCATCAGCATCATGCAAAAAAAAAAGAACACGAAAGTTTTCATGGTTTTCTCCACTTATATTTAGAACTCTTCGTTTAGGAATCAGTAATAATAAGATAAATTTGTCTGATTTGAAATCATTCTAAACTATTATAGAACCGATCAATAATCAATCAATAAAATTGTATGCTAGATTAATTCCGAGAACTCCGTCATTTGGTTGAATTTTTCGGTCTTTGTCTTCAATAAATTTTCGATAATATACGCCTAACCGCCCAGATTGAAATTTGAATCCCGCACCCACACCGAGATTGACTTGAGTCTGATCATTGTTAAATACTAAATCATCCGGTGATATCGCTGATCGGCTTGTGAGATTAAAACCCAAATCAAAATTTTTATCTATATAGCCAATTCCTCCGCTTGCATCAAAAATGAAAGCTGTTTTTTTACCCCCCTTATATTCACGATCAGAGCCTGCGAACAATGCAGATGGGGCAAATCGGACTTTCGTTACAATTCCTGATTCAAACTGTCGAATAAAATTACCCGCCAGCGTAAGCATTGTTTGTTTTGGAATATACGCCTCCCATCGTTCAAGATCTCCAAGCAAACCAACAATTATCATCGTACCTTTTTTTTCTGGCATCGTAGGTATTCTCGCATTACATTCGATGAAACTGTTTGAGGAAGTCTTATAGTCAAACCCAAGAAGAATATTAGCGATCCCTGATTCTTCAATTTTTGTAAATTCATAATATGGTGGATATGTTATTTTCACCTGCATATACGGTAATTCACATTTTGCAAAGAAATTATCAAACAATTTTGCACGGCCATAGATTGATACTATTGAGACTGTGCTGTTTTGCAGTCCACTGAATTCTCCTTCCTTCGGAAAAGATGGTTTTAAATATTCAATCCGAATACTTGATGATTCTTCCGGCAATATCCACACTGATTGTGCAAAAACTTGTGCAGCACAGATACAAAACAGAAAGGCGTTATGTAAAAACACTACCCGGATATTTAAAGATCGCTGAGCCATTATTCCTCCAATACGCTTTATGATAAAAAATTAAGTGTTCTTACTGATTATTTTTCATACAAGAAAAGTGTCATCAGTTACTGTTAATTGATCTTGATGATATTATTTCAATAACGTCATCTTTTTTGTTTCGTTAAAAATATCTCCCCCGCTTCCAACTGTTTCAAGCTTGTAGAAATACATTCCCGAAGAAACATTCTTTGCGTTCCATTGCACTTCTTTCCATCCCGCGGATTGTTCTTCGTTTACTAACTCATTCACAACCTGACCGAGAATGTTGTAGATAGAAATTTTCACTTGGCTCGTTGTTGGCAATCCGTAACGAATGATCGTTGTCGGATTGAAGGGATTAGGATAATTCTGCGCCAAAGAAAATGAATTAGGAATTGTAGTCTGAGTAATATCTTTGACCGATGTAACAATATTCGGTGACACTTTCAGGATGTCTATGTAATCAATAAAGAAAGGACTGACATCATGCGCAGGATCTGACATCCCAACAAATCCTGATGATAGATCGGTATGATCACTGCCTTCGATGCCTCCTACGCTTGAATATGTATAGACAAAGTATTTTGTTGATGATGTAATCGGATAGAGTTCGGACCAATCTTTGGGGGCTTTTATGATTATTGTATTTTTATCATTCTTGTCCCTGCTGATGGGGATATCTGAATGCCTCCACGTACCGTTATCTCCACCATTCCATTCAATTAATACGTGGAATGTTCCGTCAATGATGTTGGATTTATACTCTTGCTCTCCGGGAACCTTGTAATGAAAGGCTACCAGTTCAATTTCACATCCATTCGCTCCTGTCTGTCCGGTGTTAGGATTATTATCAACATCGATTCTAATCCCCCACCAATAGTCGACATAATAATCTGTCAAACCGGTTTTGCTGAAGACGAGAGTGTCCGGAATATTTGGAAGCGTTATTTTTATCACGATCGAATCGGTTGAAGGAGGCGGAGGCGAAATCAGATCGAAATTGATATTCGCAATTGTTTCATCACCAACTACAGAAATTGTATCGGCAAGGGTGAAGAACGCTTTATGGTTATACCATTGCTGTGGATAGGAGTATTGATATGCGGAGGCAAAATATTTACCAGGCTGCAGATTATTAACAGTATACTTTCCCTGATCGTCACTGTTTACACTATACCCTACAGATCCATCTAATTTGCTTACATAAATATAAGCGTATTGAACATAACCTCCGTTTGTATTTTTAACGATACCAGTGATCTTTCCTCCCGTCGTCAGATCAAAATTTATGTTGGGCGTTATTGTTTCTTCTTCAACGATTACTGTATCTGCAAGCTCCATTGAAGATTTATGATTATACCATTGCTGTGTATACTCATAATTTGATGCAGCTACAAGATATTTTCCTCCATCCAGATTATCGATAAGATAATTTCCAAATTGATCGCTGGATGTACCGTATGAATTAAATCCATCTGCCTTTTGAGCATTCACGTATGCATATTGGACTGGAGCTCCGGATTTATTCTTTACTGTGCCGGATATTTTTCCTGAAACTGGAAGCATAAAATTAATGTTTTGTTTTTCTTCTTCACCTATTAAAACAAACGGTGTTGCTGTTTCGAACGACAGAGCATTATCGAACCACCGACGGGAATATCCCTCTGCCATTGCAACGATAAATACTTTCATGCCGGGAATTATTCTTTTGATCTCATACATTCCCGAATCATTAGCATACGCATACCAAGATAGATAATTACTTGTATCAACAGCCGCAACCATCGAATGTGGAATCGGATTCCCCAATTTGTCCTTCACTTTGCCGGAAATGCTTGCACCTTTCGATAATGTGAAATTAATGTTCGGGGTGTTTTGATAAATGATGACAGATACTTTTGTTGCGTTCATATAATTTGATACACCATTATACCATTGATCTAAATAATCATTACCGTATGTACTGATATAATATTTACCACTAAGTAAACCGGTGACCATGTATTTCCCTGAATCATCTGTGAAAGCATTCCAATAATAATAAAAGAACGTATCTCTCACCGTTACGTATACATTCGGAATACCCACTCCGTTTTTATCTTTCACAATACCCGAGATCGAACCGCCTCGTGAGAGAACAAAATTGATGTTCGGTGTATCAAACCCTTTTGTTACTTTAAATGATGTTGCACTTTCCTTCGTGGATTTCTTATCATACCATTGTGGAATAAAGCCCGATCCACTTCCCTGCGCTTTATAGGTTGATGTTTGTAAATTACCGACAACATAATTCCCCTGGTTATCGGAAATGATGCTGCCCCAATAAGTTCCTAAGCTATCCAATGCATTGATATAGGCATTCGAGACAGGATTGCCGGATTCATCGGTAATCGTTCCGGAAAAACTTCCTGTTCTTAAAAGTGAAATATTCTTCATAACAAATGTATTGCCAACAGCAATATCGTATTCATAATAGTAATCGTAATATGTTGCATTAACGTTAAGAGAATACTTCCCTTCAGGTATTCGTATTTTGTAATATCCTGAATCATCAGTTTGAACATATCTTCCCACAGATCCAGAAACGTTAATGCCGGCATTTTTTATCGGTTTCCCGGAGTAGAGATCAGTAACACGACCTTGCACACCTCCTAATATTTTCTTCATTTCAAAATTTACGTTCGTCGCACCGGTCAAAATATTTTGCCGATATGCACTGTCGATATAATATCCATAATCATTAATTCCTGTGCTGACACCATACGGTATGTTCATGTTTGAAGGTTTAAACACTTTGATAGAATAATTTCCATTCAATGATGTAAATACTTGATTAGACATACTATCATTATATGCGCCTACCAGCACACCCCCGACACCAACAGTGCCATACTTTATAGAACCGGAAATAGAAGACTGTGCTTTTACAAAAACAAAATCTTGTCGAACAGTCTGAAGTGATCCAACCATTAAATAAGTAGATTGATAATTATTTTGCATGTATTCATCCGAACCGGAAGGAGCATTGAAGTTTACATACACACCCCCTGTTTTTACTCCAAGTTTATAGTATCCGCTGCTGTCAGATTCAGTATGTATATTCAATCCAAAAGAATTGATACTAATGACCCCATTTTTGACCGGACTTCCGAACTGATCTTTCAAATATCCTTCAATAAATTCCGTAGCTGTTTTGTATGATAACGTAAACCGTACAGTGTCTTTATTCACCGTAATGTTTGTATCATTGGGTGGAAGATATCCCTGCGGAGTGTTACTAATGACAAAAGAATTAACGAAGACAGTATTATTATATGTTGTGTCATAGTATGCAGTAAATTTTCCTGCAGAATCCGGAAAGACATTCCGATACCAATAATTAAGTGAGCCATACGAATACAGCGATATAATTGTATTCTTAAACATTGGCTTAATCGTTCCAATGATTACTTTGGGACTGACTTTTTCTTTTATTGTCAGTGTTGCCGAAGAGATAGATTGATAATCATTTACTTCAAAGATCAATGATGAAATTATTACCGAGTAGAAATTATTTTTCGGAAATTCCATCATGTATTGACCTGCTGCATCATTTTTATCAAATTCTCCATCATCGAACACAATTCCATTTGTGATAACCGGTATATCATCGCTGTCCACAATACCGTTCTTGTTTATATCAACAAAAATATTAACCCGTGCAGAGATCGTGTTGGGAGCAAAAGAAAACGAAAGTGTAAACGGATCATCAGAATAAATTGTATCAACTTGTTTTCCGTTGATCAATACATTTGAAATCAATGAATTGGTTGAACGGAACAACGTTGTTTTTCTCGGAAAACCGGAACCTTGGTAAAACTCAGTTTCTTTACCGAGAAATTTTATTTTACTAAGTTTTGGAGCATTGGATAATTGTTTCGTTCGACGATCAAGCATTGCCTGATCTTGAACGTGATGCATCTTCTTCATTTCCTCCTGCTGAGCGGTGAACCGTTTCTGAAGCTCCAGCTCTTTTTCAAACCGCTGATAATCGAATTTTGATTTTTTCAAAGATTTTGCTTGAGGGGGAATTGATGGAGGTTTTACGCGAAATGCTCCAGTTTGTGGATCTTTCTCAATAATTCCAAATGATGGAAGTTCTCCCCTTTTTGTTTGAGATTCCACAAAGTGAGTTATGAAGAAGATATGAAGCAGTATAGCTGCAATCATTATTTCTACACCCGATCGTCTCATACAACCTCCTGCATTATGTTGTTTAAAAATTTATTAGATAAAAAAACCTGTACCCATATTGCCGAAACGGTAGGTCAGCATCAATGACACAATGATGTCATTTTTAGCAGATGAGCAAGCAACAATCTTTAATCACTTAAGAGAAGGGTTTATTACACTGTAACATCTATTGTGGCAACCGGACCGGCGACCAAGTCGGATAAAAATCAAATCCGGAAGTGAGCCGTTGTTGATTCGTTCCATCTGAATTCATTACATAGATACCATAATTTACGTTCTGAGAAGAAACGAATAATATATTTGCCCCATCGGGAGACCAACTAGGGGATCCAACTATTAAACTGTCTGTTAATCGTTGCTGATTGGTGCCATCAGAATTCATAACATAAATTTCAGAAGTTCCACTGCGCGATGAAATAAATAACATCTTTGTTCCATTAGGACTCCAGTACGGGAAAACGTCAACACCTGCATCATTCGTCAAGCGCAATAGATTTGTTCCGTCGGAGTTGATCGTGAAGATCTCCACATTTCCATCGCGAGAAGAAACAAAGGCAATTTTTTTACCATCGGGTGACCAGCACGGATACCCAGTACCTGTCGTTTCATTCGTTATCTGTTGATGATTAGTTCCGTCTGCATTCATAATAAAAACTTGCTGAGCATCGACTCCTGAAAGAAAGGCAATCTTTGTTCCATCCGGTGACCAGATTTGATAACGACCACCTCCGAAAATATTCGGATTGGTACCATCTGAATTCACAACATACGTGAGTCCTTTAGATCCCTTAAATAATATTTTTTTCCCATCAGGAGACCATAGCGGACGCTCATCCCAATCATCTCCACCATTTGTGGAAATAAGTGTTTTATTGCTGCCATCATAATTCATCACATAGATTGCTTCACCCCGACCTTTTACGAAGACTATCTTCCTTCCATCTGGAGACCATTCCGGATAAAGGGAATTTACGGTGATGTCTGATATTCTTGTTTTATTTGTGCTATCAGAATTCATTAAATAAATTTCGCTGCCACCAGCTAGGAAAGAAACATACGCAATCTTGTATTGATTTAGCCCGTCTGATGTTGGCTCAGTCATACCTTTCTTGCATCCCGAAAGAAGCAGGAATAGCGATCCCAACAAGAGAACTGAGGTTCTGAGGTTTAAAAATTGTATGGACATAGTGCATTTCCTTTCTTGTTGATTAACAATAGTTCACGTTTCCCAGATTAATTCATAAGTAGTAATTCTTATATATTAATTTGATTTGCTTTCAACTTAATGAAACCAATTGAAGATGTTTTCATTTACAACATACGTGGCATCCTCGTGCCATACAATGACACAATGATGTCATTTTTAGCAGGTGAGCAAAAGCGTTAGGTAACAACTTATTTCATTTTAAAAGGTGGGTCTCTATTTAGATAGGACGATGTCGCGGAAAACGTCAGACTCCATTAGACACATTGGAATAGTAAATATTCTTGCTCTTATTCCTTTTTCGGCAATCCCGTTTCCGGATCGTATTCTATTTTCTGTTTTTGTAATGGAAGTCCGGTTAAAGGATCTATTAGCTCTTTTGTTTTTTCTGGTAAGGATGTTTGGGAAATGTATTTAACAAGATCACCTTCAACTTCGTATGTTTTTAGATCTTCGAACAATGGAATAGTCATAACAAAATAAAAAACTGGTGAAATCACTATCCCGCTCAATAAACCCAACCCAACAGGAAGAAAAACATCTTTTATATCACCGTCCCCTTTTATACTCAAATTCACGACCGCATCAGCTTGAGAGCTGATAAGTTCAGGCGCAAGAAGCTCGTTAAGATCTGCCTGCCCGCCATCGGGATTAAGACGAAAAAGGAAGAGGAAAGGAACCGCTTGTTTTACTTTAAAATGTTTTATCACTTCGTATTCTTTGTTAATATTTGATGTCATGCTTACTGTCTTCGATCCCTGACTCATTGAAAGATTAACAGGAGTAATTGACGCACAACCTTCATTACAAACTATTATCGCAAAAAAAGGAAATGCCACACGAAACCATTTCATTATTCTTTCTTTTTTATTGAACTGTATCATAAACTCTCCGTAATTCTTGTTTGTTGTATCAATGCACCCAAGAACAAATCAGATGCACATGTTTTCGGATAGTGTTTAATCCGGCAAATTTGAAATCAGATCAAAAGGTATTATTTTTGAGAAAACTAACTTTGTTCATAGAGATCTCAAATGTGAGATATTCTTATAAGTAAAAATCGTTAATCCCCAGCGTATTTCTACTTCAAAAATAATTTTCTGTTAAAATATTGAAGAAAATCGTTGCTACAGATTTCACAAATAAAACGTATAAAATATTCTGTGAAAATCTGTGTAATCTGTGGCATTAAAATATTCGATGTGGAGCTATTAAAAACCAACATCAATTCTTTTTCGGCAATCCTGTTTCCGGATCATATTCTATTTTCTTCTCTTCATTTTTAATTGGCAAACCGGTCAATGGATCAATTGTAACTGACGGGGAAGCTTTTGCCGGTTCTACGTTATCGACATAACGGACAATATCACCTTCAATTGTGTATGTTCGAATTCCTATCATATAAAAAGCAAATAACCCGATTGGAGTTTCAGGCATAATAATCGTGCCGAGAAAACCTACTCCAAGTGGGATCAGCTGGTCAATAAATGTATCTTGACCTTTTATTTTAAGATTCATTATTCCATCACCATTGTTAGCCTGCAGCTCCTGTTGAATGACTTTGTCAAGCATTAAATCTTTTGCGGTAATAAGATTAAATAATGTAAAGTAAGCCTTTTCATCCCTGTTAAAATGTTTTACAAATACATATCGTCTATTGCTATTACTATTCAATGATACCGATTTTGAATTATCATAAATAGAAAGATCGACAGTTTTGCAGCCACCGATAAGTAATAAAATTAGAAATATAATTTTCCTACTTAATAGAGACATCTGAAAAATTAGATTTCTATTGTCATTTCGAGCCTGCCTGCACGAAGCCAATGCTTCGTTTCGGCGAAGGCAGGCAAAGCGAGAAATCTCATACTTAAATTTAGACGGAAAAACAAGATTCCTCGTCGCTACGCTTCTCGGAATGACATTGATTTTAGATTTTTTAGATATCTCTAATAGTAATGTTTTCATCATAAGACCTCCCGGTTCGCAATTGTTTTATAAATGTATCCCAAGAACAAAACCGATGCATGCATTTCCTGATAACGTTTGTTCCGGCAATTTTGATAAAGGATCAGAAGGAATTTTTATCGGGGGGAAAAAGACGTAATCCGTTGTGATACCAAGTGTGAGATATTCTTTTAAATAAATATTGAACTCACCGAATACAACCACACTTAACGCAGTTTCATTCACAACATTTTGATAGTTTCCGGATTGCTGATAAAAGTAGTAAGGGGAAGAATTCAC
>JAUXTU010000118.1 GCA_030679145.1 Bacteroidota bacterium
TGTGATATTTTGTGGTTCTTCGTTGACAATCGAATACAGCATCGCCGCTTCATGTTCACCACGGAACGGAAGTCTCCCTGTCAACATTTCAAACAACAGCACACCGAACGAAAAAATATCACTGCGATGATCGACTTCACCTCCCTGGATTTGTTCAGGAGCCATGTAACCTAATGTTCCGACGGTGCTGGAAGTCCGCGTCAATTTCATTGCACCTTTTAATTTCGCCAGACCGAAATCCATCACTTTTGCCTGACCCTTTGACGAAAGCATGATGTTGTCGTCTTTGATGTCTCTATGTACAATTCCTTTCAAATGCGCTTCTTGAAGCGCGTCAGCAATTTGTGCAGCAATCGTTATCGCATCGTCAATTTTTTTGAACGGAATCTTTTCAGCAAGCGTTCCTCCTTCAACATATTCCATTGCCATATACAACTGATTATCATGCTCTTCAACACCAAAGATCGTGCAAATATTAGGATGATTTAATCCCGCTGCGGCTTGAGCTTCTTGAAGAAACCGAGCTTTTGATGTTTCATCTTTATTGACTCGTTCCGGTAGAAACTTCAACGCGACAGTACGATTGAGTTTGGTATCTTGGGCTTTATATACAACACCCATTCCTCCCTCACCTAATTTCTCGAGGATTTTATAATGCGAAACAGTTTGTCCAATCATAAGTTTTAATTTTTAATGCAAAATTGTCCCCACTCAAATAATGTTTGAGACGGGATCTTCGTTCCACTTCAAAAGCGAACGGGATTTGACCGACTTGTCCGCCATCTTTCTGGCGGATCATAACTTTATTTCCCTTTTACTAACTCTTTGAATTCAGGTTCATCGCGAAGTGAATCAAGATCCGTATCACGTTTCAACCACTCATAATTTCCGTACCCTACTGTAACCGCATCTTTCAATGATTGAATTGCTGAATCTTTTTCACCCATTTGAGCATAAAAACAAGCAGCATTATAAAGCATCAACGGATCATCAGGTGAGAGTTCAATCGCCTTTGCGGCTTGAATTTTTGCTTCATCTTTTCGTCCAACTTGTGCGAGATCGGTGGCATAATACATATGACCGCGCGAATCATCGGGGTGATGGGACAGATATCGTTTATATGTTTCAAGTCCTTCCAGTAATATCTTTTGATACTTTTCTTTTTCTCCCATTCTTCCGTAAACGATTTGCAGATCACCATAGACAGAATAGAAATCAGGATTAAGCTCCAGCACTTTATGAAATAATTGTACTGATTCTGAATATCGGTCAGTATTGTTATAGATTCTACCAAGAATCCAATAACCAATAAAATTATTAGGATCGAGTTCAATTGCTTTTCGGCTTGCCGTCACAGCATCATCGAACATTCGTTTACTATAATACCCGAGTCCTAATGCCGCATATGCTTCAGGCAATGTTGAATCATACATCAATGCTTTCAAACTTGACTCGATCGATTTGTCCAGCCATTGTTCGTTCCGTTCTACATCCTGATATAATGATGAATATGTCTCTCCGAGTCCGGCATACGCATCCGCATATCGCGGATCAAGCTCGATCGCTTTTTGGAACAATTGAATCGCAAAGTTCATGCTTTTCTTTGTCCGTTGATACAAAAAATTTCGTGCACGAAGATTGCAGTCGAATGCTTCCGGGTTCAATGTGGAACGTTTGGTGAGAACAACTTTTTCGGTCGGCGATAATTTCACCATCAATGCTTCAACGATCTGTTTTGAAACCTGTTCTTGAATATCGAACACGTCGTCAAGTTTTCCTTTATATGTTTCAGCCCATAATTGTGTATCTAATTCCACGTCGATCAATTCCACTGTGATCCGCAGGTTCTCTTGAAATTTTCTCACGCTCCCCGAAAGAATATATCGTGTTCCCAATTCTCGGGCGATCGTTTTGACATCTTTTGACGATCCTTTGTAGTGCATTGAAGTCGCTCTCGGAACGACTCTGATATCTTTTAGTTTTGCAAGATTGGCAATCAATTCTTCAGTTAACCCGTCACTGAAATAATCACTCTCTTTATCAGGACTGATATTACCGAATGGCAGCACCGCGATTGCCTTTGTCTTAGACTGACTTCCCGTAGCTTCAATTGCAGTATTGACTTCTGCAATTGCTTGCAATGCCTCATCAATATTCTTGAACCGATGGTCCCGATTTTTTTCAATGAACTTTTTCATCAATTGATCGATTTGACGCGGAATCTTTTTATCCATCTCACTCGGAACAGGAGGATCTTCATTGGAGATCAAATACAGTAATCCTGCATCATGCTCCGCTTTAAATGGTAATTCTCCAGTCAACATCTCATATAACACAATTCCCAGCGACCAAATATCGGAACGACTATCTGTTGCGATACCTTGAACCTGTTCCGGCGACATGTATGATAATGTTCCCAACGATGTTCCGGTTTTCGTTAAACCAGCACCGCTTTTTAATTTTGCTAACCCAAAATCCATGATCTTGATTTGGGAACTGTTCGTCAGCATGATATTGTGCGGCTTAATATCCCTGTGCACTATATTTTTATCGTGAGCGGCTTTTAATCCTTTTGCGATCAGTACTGTCCAATCCAATGCTTGGCGATAGGGAATTCCGGGACCAGTTTTCAGATTCGTCAAATAATCTTTTAATGTCTCTCCTTCAAGATATTCCATCACAAGAAACATCATTCCATCTTTTTCATCGATCTCATACACATTCAAAATGTTCGGATGATTGAGCGCTGCTGCGGCTTTCGCTTCCTGTAAAAATCGTGATTTATTTTCTCCCATTGTAGAAAGATGTGCCGGCAAAAATTTTATCGCGACATGCCGATCCAATGTTGTATCCTGGGCTTTATAGACAATACCCATTCCCCCTTCACCAAGTTTATCGATAATTTTATAGTGTGAAATTGTTTGTCCAACCATTACTCTATTTGCCTTTCAATAATTCGATGTATTCAGGTTCATTGTGGATATTTTCAAAATCGGGATCGCGTTTGAGCCATTCATAATTCTCGTATCCGGTCGTAAGAGCATCTTTCAATGCTTTTGTTGCGAGCTTCTTCTCATTGAGACGGGAATAAAAACAGGCGGCATTATATAACATGAGAGGATCGGACGGATTCAGCTCAAGCGCTTTTGCTGCTTCCCGTTTGGCATCTTCAAATCGCTCTACCATAACGAGTGCAAGCGCAAAGTACATATGAGCTCTCGCATCTTCAGGATGTTTGGACAAGTACCGCGGATACATCAGCACACATTGCTGCTTTGTTTCGTTCCACTTATCAGTCTGACCAAGACATTCGTACACTGCCAACAGATCGCCGTATGCCGAGTAGAAATCAGGATTGAGCGATATTGCTTTTTTAAGCAATTCGACCGCCTCACCATCACGATCAGTGCTGTGATAAATTCTTCCTAAGATCCAAAAAGCAATGTGGTTGTTCGAATCGAGTTCTATCGCTTTTCTTCCGGATATCAAGGCTTCATCAAATGCTTTTTTCCCGAAATGAGCAAGACTCAGAGATGCATATGCTTCAGAAAGTGTTGAGTCGTACATCAATGCTTTCAAGCTCGCCTCCAATGCTTTGTCGAGATACGATTCTTTTCGATCAAACTGAATGTAGAGCCATCCGTATGTTTCGCCTATACCAGCATATGCAATTGCATATCGGCCGTCAAGTTCAATGGCACGTTGAAAAAGTTGAAGAGCAGAATTCATATCGTTCTTTGTCATCCGATACAGTGCGTTCCTTGCTCGAAGATTATAATCGAACGCTTCGGCATTTTCAGTTGAACGTTTCGTTAAGACAACCTTCTCCAATGGTGATAATTTTACCATCAACGCGTCAACGATCTGTTTTGATACCTGCTCTTGGATATCGAAGACATCCTCGAGCTTTCCCTTATACGTTTCCGCCCAGAGTTGCGCATCGGCTTCAACATCAACCAACTCAACCGCAATGCGAAGATTGTCCTGAAATTTTCTGACACTTCCTGCTAGGATATATCGTGTGCCAAGTTCCCTTCCGATGGCTTTGACCTCTTTCGTTGTTCCCTTGTATTGCATTGATGTTGTCCGGGGAACAACGCGAATATCTTTCAATCTGGATAAATTGATGATCAATTCTTCCGTGAGACCATCACTGAAATAATCACTTTCCTTGTCAGGACTGATATTGCCGAACGGAAGCACAACAATCGCTTTCGTCTGCGGCTGTGCAGATATATTTTCAATTAATTTTTGTGTATCCTTCAACGCTTGGAGAACCTCTGCCATATTTTGATAGCGGCGTGCTCTGTCTTTTGCCAACACCTTTTGAATGAAGATATCAATCGGTTGAGGAATTTTTCTATCCATCAAGCTTGGTACTGGAGGGTCTTCATTCACAATCAAATATAAAAGTCCCGCTTCATGTTCCGATTTGAATGGAAGATCGGCTGTTAATATTTCGTAGAGTACTACACCAAGAGACCAAATGTCCGATCGCTGATCGGCTGTTTCACCGTGAGCCTGTTCCGGCGACATATATGACAATGTTCCCAATGATGTTCCTGTTCTTGTCAATCCGGAACTGCTCTTAAGCTTTGCAATACCGAAATCCATAATCTTGAGTTTTCCATCGCGGGTCAGCATTATGTTTTCCGGTTTGATATCACGATGGATAATATTTTTCTCGTGAGCAGCTTTTAGTCCTTCAGCAATCTGCGTGATCCACTCAAGTGCTTGCAGTACCGGAATTCCGGTTCCAGTCTTGAGATTTGTGATATGATGTTTCAGCGTCGTCCCTTCAATGAATTCCATCACGAAAAACATTCCATTCTCTTTCTCGTCGATCTCGTATACGTTCAGAATATTGGGATGATTGAGTGCTGCAGTCGCTTTCGCTTCCTGAAGGAATCGTGCCTTGCTGTCAGGCGATGCGGAAAGATGCGGCGGAAGGAATTTAATAGCAACGATCCGATCAAGTTTCACATCCTGGGCTTTATAGACAACGCCCATTCCGCCTTCACCAATTTTTTCAAGTATGTTATAATGAGAAATCGTTTTACCGATCATAAATTTATCCTGCCACTAATTTTTGAAATCGTTTGTTGTTGCGGAGGGGATTCCACCATGGTTCAATCTTCAACATTGGAACGGACACTTCACATGGTATCGATACCAACCGCTCAAGTATATCCATCGCTTTTTCATGTTCACCAACCGAAGCATAAATCTTTGCAAGATCATAAAGACGAAATGAACCACGCCACGCTTCCTTTTCAACCGGTAGAAGTTCAACACCTCGTTCTCCCGCAGACATCGCCTCTTTCTTGCGACCCAATCCAGCATAGGCAATACCGAGCCCACTGTATAAGCGTTCATCGGAAGGATTAGTTTTTTGTTTTAGGTGGATAAAAACAATTGCGCTGTCATAATATTTCTTCGCAAGTGATTCATTCCCTCGAATCTTCTCCATTTGTGCTCGAAGAAGACTGGTAGGAGCATAACCAAACTGATCATTTAATAATTCTTTCGTATTTGCTCGATCCATTGTAGACTGAACGGCTTGGAAATTGCCTCCCAGTAATTCAATTAGATAGCTCATATATTCAATACTAAACTCTGATTCATTAATTTTTCCAAACCTTAGAGCCGTTTCAATAATGCGGCGTGAACCATCAAGATCTCCCTTCCACGATAAGAGATTTCTAATCTTATCCTGATATGTTCCGGTAATATCGGGAGACAGTTCAAGCGCTTTATCAAAATTGCGATTTGCTTCTTCATACTCTCGCGCGAGAGTTTGTGTTTCTCCAAGCTGGCGAATAAGATCTGCAGCTCGCGGATTGCTTTCGATCGATTTTTCAAATGCTTCAATTGATCCGCGTACATTTCCCTGACGGCGCATAACCGCTGCAATACCATAATACACAGTTGAATTACTTGGTCTATACGAAAGAGCAAGGGAGAACTCTCCCAACGCTTTGGAATAATCAAGTTTGGTATGATAATAATACCATCCCATTGCTTCGTGGGATTCGGAAAGCTGCGGGGCAAGTTCTGTCGCTTTTTCACCGGCGAGGCGAGATTGTTCAACTCGACGCTCAGATCGATCATAAAAAAACCAATACATACTGGCATGGATCTTTGCAAGTTTTGCATACGCAGCAGCAAATTTTGGATCAAGCCGGATCGCACGGTCCATTAATTGGATGGCAATTTCTTGGTCGGATTTCGACACACTTCTATCCGAATACTCAATGGCTTTTAGGTAATAGTCGTATGCCTCAGCATTTTCAGTCAGTGAAGTTTCGAGCGATTTCTGTTCTGTCGTTGCCAATGCAACATCCATTGCGCTTGCAACTCTGCTGGCAATATCTGATTGCAATTTGAATGCGCTGGAAAGAACTGATTCCATTGACACAGACCATGCTTGCGTCTCATCCTCTACCTTGATGAGCGTAGGATTAACGCGAACGTGCGTTTGACCATCAACGGTTTCCCACCGGACAGTACCTTGCAAAACATAATTGACACCTAATTCTTCACCGATCTGTTTTAAAGTTTTTGTTGTCTTTTTGTATTGAACGGCACTTGACCGTGCAATCACTTTTAAGGCGGATAATCCTGATAACCGGCTTGTCACTTCGTCGGTCATTCCGTCTACAAAATAATCCTTATCATTCGGTCCTAGATTTTCAAACGGAAGAACAACGATAATTTTTTTATCATTCTTTCCTGCAAAATTTGAGAAGATCGAATCTTTAAAAAATACGACAGCAATGATAAGCACAACTGTAATACCAATTCCTGACAAATATTTTGGGGAGAGGAATTTGCTTTTTGATGGTTGCGGAGCGATTGGAAAAATATTTGATCTGCTTTGTTCCGGTCGTTGAAACTCTTGTGTTCTTAAAACTCGTGTCGATTCTTTTTTCAAGCGACGGAGATCAACAATAATTTCAGACATTGATTGATATCGGTCTTCCGGATCTTTTTCGAGAGATTTTTTCAAGATATGGAGTAATTCCGGAGGAACATCTTCCCGAAATTTCGCTGCATCCTCCGGTTCTTCGTTGACTATTGAATACATGATCGCCGCTTCGTGTTCACCGCGGAACGGCATCTTTCCGGTCGTCATTTCAAACAACACTACACCGTAGGAAAAAATATCGGATCGTGTATCTGCTTCTATTCCCTGGATCTGTTCCGGAGACATATACGCAAGCGTTCCGATCGTGCTTGATGTCCTTGTCAATTTCAAAGAGCCTTTCAACTTCGCCAAACCAAAATCCATCACTTTAATCTGATTCTTGGAGTTCACCATGATATTTTCTGCTTTTATATCACGATGGATGATTCCCTTGCTGTGTGCTTCGTGTAACGCTTCTCCTATTTGAATTGCATATTCTACTACCTGTTTAATGTTCAATGAATTTGATGAAGCAATTTTATCACGTAATGTAATACCGTCGACAAGTTCCATTTCAATAAATTGCTGTCCTGCCCCATTGGGGCCTTCAAATTCATCAATCCCATAAATAGTACAGACATTTGGATGATTCAAAGCAGATGCAGATTTCGCCTCCTGAAAGAATCGGGATTTTTCCTGCTCTGATTGCGACAAGTGCGACGGGAGAAATTTTAGTGCAACGAAACGGTCGAGTTTGGTATCCTGGGCTTTATAAACAATGCCCATTCCACCTTCACCTAATTTTTCGAGGATCTTATAATGTGAAATTACTTGTCCTATCATAAGTTTTTGCATTTGGGATGAAATTGTCCTGTCTCGAATAATGTTCGAGACGGTATCCTCGTTCCGATTAATAATCGGAACGGGATTTGACCGACTAGTCCGCCATCTTTTGGGCGGATCATTCTGTTATCCTATTATTTCTTTTCAACTAAATTCTGCCAATTGAAGATAAGCGAAGCACTTTTTAATAATTGTGTATTCAACGTTCGATTGATAATGATCATCTTACCATCTGCAAAAATGTCTTTAACGGTAACCTGAGAACTTCCATCCAATTTAAATAATACTCTCGATTGCCCGACATTAATTTGATTTCCGGAAATTGTCACAGGAACAGAGATCAATTGTTGATCATTGATATTGAACATTATTTCTTTTCCATTATTCAACCATCTGGGTGATTCACCGCCGTTTGTCGAGATCTGCCATTTGCTCGGTGAACCGTCTGTCGGTCTAATATAAATCTCGTATTTACCGGTTTCATTCGATTCATAGACATACCATTTTCCATCAGGAGAAAAAGTACCGAGCCATTCGCTAAATTCTGAGGTTAACAGCGGTGTGTATTTTTTCCCTATCAAATCATATAATCCGATATCCCACTTTTGCGGTCCGTTGGTATTCATCGAAACCAACAGTTTGTTGCCGTCGCGCGTAATATCCGTCGTAAATACTTGATACTGAGAACTATAGACCAATTGTTCGTCTCCGGTTCCGTTACTATTCTTTTGATACAAAGAAAATTTCCCGGAACGGTTTGAGCTGAAATATATTTTGCTGTCATCCGGGGACCATACGGGAACAATATCCACTCCTTTATCAAATGTCAGCCGTGTATCGTTGTTGCGTTGAATGTCATGGATCCAAAGATCGGTATTTTTTGACAGTTCATCATACGCATCGGTTGCAATATATTTGCCGCTATTTGAGAATGCTGCCCACGTTGTAGATACTTTTGATGTAATGATTTGGCGAATGCTTCCCTGTGGATTAAAAATAACCATCTCCTGATTTGATTTCGATGTTCCAAGAAATACCAAACGGTTATTTTCCGATATAGAAAACGTACCTTTGCTCCGTACGTCAGAATAGAGCAAATTTTCAATGATTGGTATTGGTTCACTTTTAAGCTCCAATGAACCTTCATCGAAATGCTGCGCCAGCAATGAGTTTTGTTTGTAATACAATATCCAGCCATTATTATAGATGGCATTACTCGTTGCGCGAATAATAATTTTCCCGTTACCCTTTTCTAATGAGCCTACGCGGATTGGGTCTGATTCTTCGTCAATACCGGATTTATTTGTTTGAATAGTATAGAGGAAATGTTTACCATCCGGTAAGAAATATGGCCAGCGATGATTCACTTCCGATTCTGTTGAATCAAGCGATGTAAGTTGTTTCGATGTTCCGCCTGCAGAAGAAACTTGATGCAATGGTCCGCCGCTGTTGGGAGCAAACACAATCACGCCATTCTCGTTCCACGTACCGCCTCTGCCGCTTCCAGCCTCGCAAATTGTAAATGATGGTCCTCCCTTTGCGTCTATTTTCCTCAGCTTTCCATCAGCAAAAAATGCTACCATTCTGCTGTCATACGACCAGAAAGGATACAGTGCATTTTCTGTTCCGGATAATTGCAGGGCCGTCGGCGAATCCAAGGATCGTACCCATAAATAATTTTTTCCTAAAGAATCCGTCGCTACAAAGGTAACCATCTTCCCATTCGGAGAAATTTCAATATGCCCTCCGAAAGTAGAATTAAAAATGGTGTTCTGAGAAGTTTCAAACGAAAGACGCAGCAATTCCGGCTCTGATTGTGCAAACAAAAAATAATATCCAATTGCTCCAATGAACAATACAAAACATCCGATTGCTGCAATCATCCAGATATTGAATCGAAAAGATTTTTTCTGAGGAACAGTTTCATATTCCGTTGTTTGGGGCGCAAGTCTTGAGCCCGACGAGATCTGACTTTTTCGCACTGCAAGAATCCTGCTTGCAGTCTGTCTGCTCGATTCTCGTTTTAACTTTCGAAGGTCCTTCACAATCTCTTTTGCCGATTGATAGCGTTCATCAGGTTCTTTTGCCAAACATTCTAAAATTATGGCATCAAGATCAGGAGGGAGTTCGGGTTTGAGAATAGAGATTGGTTCTGCATCGACATTGACAATTTCGTAGATGATCGCGGTCTCGTGCATTCCCTTGAATGGTGATTGACCCGAGATCAACTCATATAATAGAACACCGAATGAAAAAATATCGGTCCGATGATCGACATTGAACCCTTGAACTTGTTCGGGAGACATATACCCCATTGTACCTACGGTATTCCCCTCTCGTGTTAAACGAGTAACCCCCTGCAGTTTCGCCAGACCAAAATCCATAATCTGGACGAGTCCATCCTTCCGGAGCATCACATTTTCCGGCTTGATGTCGCGATGAATAATCCCTTTTTCATGTGCAGCCGCTAACGCTTCTGCAATCTGGATACCAATATCAATTGACTGCTTAAACGAGATATTGTTTTTTCTGTCGCGGAGTGTTTCCCCGTCAATAAATTCCATGGCGATGAATAATTGACCTTCGTGTTCCGCTACATCGTAGATCGTACAGATATTTGGATGATTAAGTGTGGCGGCAGCTTTCGCTTCCTGCATGAATCTCTGCCGATCCGAATCCGAGGACGCAACATTCTTCGTGAGGAATTTTAAGGCAACAAAACGGTCAAGTTTGGTATCTTTGGCTTTATAGACAACTCCCATCCCGCCTTCACCGAGTTTTTCCACAATTTCGTATTGGAGAATTGTTCTACCGATCAATCCGTTCAACGAGTCGAGTCTTTGACCATCATCTTGGTGCATCATTTTATCCCCACTTCAAATTGATACAGCGTTTTCAAGATCAATAATACAATTGATTACATGGTAATTTTCTCAGTGCACTTGAATGAACCACTCCGCAACCAAACAGCGATGGACTGTTGCTTTGATATCTTCACTTGAAACAGAAGTGCTTGCGTTCCGGTGTGAAACTTTCCATCGGACAAAAGAGGGGAGGATTTTATAGATGGATGTTAATAATTCGTTGATGGAATGAATTCCGGATGTTGATTGGATATCAACCGTTTCATCCCAGAATGAAATAATATGGTATTCGCGTTGTTTCCGTAAAAGGATAAGATCAATGAATCCTTTATGAGTCTTATATTTTGGATGAATATCGGCAGAAAAGATGTTTTCGAACGTTTGGATCTGATCTTCTTGGACTGATAATGTAAGAATTTGAACTGCAAATGGATTTGTTTTCAGTTTACTGATAGTCTCTGAGCCGGCAACGGAATTGTTGAACCGTTCGATTGTTGGTTCAACCTGAATAGGAGTATATTCAAGAGAAAGGTCCTCTGATAATTTCAATTCGTATTCGTTCGATTCAACAAAGAACGGCCGCAGCACATTCACCAATTGAAGATATAATCCACTTTCCTCATAGTCGAATGATTCTTTTTGCGAATTCCAGATCGTGAGGGACGTGCCTTGCTCCAAATTCTCCGTATTTTGAAGGAGCGATGCGAATACACACCCCTTAGTGGTTCGTAAAGCGGATAACACTGAGCGGTCGTATGCCTCGGCGAATTTCATTGTTTCTTCGCTTCGTATCGTATGGGTCACCATTCTCAAAAACATTGGATCCTCCATTGGATTGTTGGCAGTAGAGTGGATCGGAATTATCTTTACTCTACCCGTTTGATTACCATAATAGTAATATCATCCGATTGCGGATGAGCACCGGCATGTTTTCGTACTTCTTTTACAATAATATCAATGATCTCTTCTGCTGATTTCGCCTTGTGTTCAAGAAGAAGTGACTGTAAACGTTCTTCACCAAATTGTTCATTGGAACTGTTCATCGCCTCGCTAACACCATCGGATTGGATCACTAAAATATCTCCGATGTAGATCGGAACTTCTTCATCCTCATAATTTGATTGTGGAATAAGCCCGATCATCAGTCCGCCGGTTTTTAATCGTTGGATTTCATTGCCGTTACGGATCAAGAACGGCCAATCGTGACCAGCATTTGAATAATGGATGGAATGAAGTTTAATATCGATCATTCCATAAAATAATGTTGCAAATTTTTCCGGGCTGGTGCTTTCATACAATAATTTATTGGATCGGAGAAGACATTCGGAAGGCTGTTGTGAGACTAATGTTTGACCTCGCAGTGTTGCTTGAAGATTTGCCATCAGCAGTGATGCGGGAAGTCCTTTGCCGGACACATCGCCAAGACAGAGCGCCATTCTTCCATCACTCATCGGAATAAAATCAAAATAATCACCGCCAATGGATTGGGCCGCAATCGTACGCGCAAAGATATCATAACCGTGAAGACCGGGATTGCTTCGCGGTAAGAGGTCCATTTGAATTTTCGCCGCAAGACCAACCTCCTGCTGCATTTTAATGTACAATTTTTCCTCTTCAATCAAGCGTGCATTTTCTACAACTTGTGCAGACTGCGCAGAAATGATTGCAAGCAAGCGTTGATCCTCAGTATTGAACGACTGTCCGTCTTTCTTATTATAGACAGTAAGCACTCCGCGTAATTCGGATTTCACAATCAGCGGAACGCATAACAATGTTTTGATATTGGTATCCCACTGAACTCCTCTAAACCGCGCATCGTTTCCCGGATCTTCAACACTCAACGGTTTTTTATTCAAATGCATCCAGCCGATCAATGCTTGATGCATGTGAAATGCCGGTGCTCCTGCAGAACTCACCATCGTGCGGATCAATGTCTTCATCGATTTTTGTTCTTCTTCCACCAATGTGATCACACCTTGTTCAGCGTTCACTGCACGAATAGATTTTCTGATCAACGTTTGCATGATCTCTTCCGCATTCAACGATGCACTGATTGCTCTCGCAATATCATTGAGAATGGAAAGTTCTTCGACTGCACGACGCAGTCTTCGTACTTCATCTTGTAGCGAATCTGCAGATTGCGGAGGTAGAGGCTTTTCGGTCATAAGGATTATCAAAGTAATTAATGTGTGCAAAAATAACGTTTATACAATTACAATCAAAGACAAATCGGTCTGAATTATTACTTTTGCTTTCTCATTTAGTTTGAATATCTTAGCATTGAATAAACTGTTGAAATATTCCACAAACTTATGGAGGAAAAATGAGCATCAAATCATCAACAATGGACGATGGAAATGTAGTAATTCTCGAACCGAAAGGATCGTTGATCGGTGGCAATGAAACGGATGAGTTAAAAAGCGCCGTTAATTCTTTGTTGGAAAAAGGAAACAAAAAACTGATCGTCGATCTAGCAGATGTTTCTTACCTTAATTCGTCGGCAATTGGGATATTGACCGTTGCGCATAATTCCTACCAAAAGAATCAAGGGAAATTGATATTGTGCAACCTGAACAAAAATATTTCAAATATTTTTCTTGTAACAAAACTGTCGACAATTTTTTTGTCTGAAGATAAACGAGAAGATGCAATCTTTGCTATTGGAAAATAATCCTTGAAAGTACCGTGTTAAAACATCACGATTAATTTGAGTTGCTATTTTTCTTTGGAAAATTCAGGGTAATGTTCCTTCCTGCAATCAGGGCAAATACTATGGGAGAATTGAGCATCGGAATGCTTGGAAACATAGGCTTCTACCTGCTCCCAGTACCCTTTATCATCCCTGATCTTTTTACAGTGGGCGCAGATTGGCACAATACCTTTTAACGTCTTAATTTGTTCAAGAGATGTTTGCAGTTCCGTTATCATCACATCCCGTTCTTTTTCTGTCCGCTTGCGCTCCGAGATATCGCGCCATATAGTATAGAGAAACTGTTTGCCCTTTAATTGAATTGGTGTCAACATAACTTCAACCGGAAGGTCACTTCCGTCTGATGTTGTATGTATCCACTCAAAACGATTATACCCTTCCGCAATTGCTTTGTTAATCATCATCTGTGCTTTTTCTGAAGAGAGCATTCCATCGGGTTGTCGTTCCGGAGAGAGTTCCCACGGTTTTTTATTAAGAAATTCCTCCTTAGATGAATATTTGAGAATAGAAACTGTTGACGGATTACAGTTAGTAAAACCGGATTCATTAAGAAGCAAAATTGGATCAGCCGATTCTTGAAATAATCGGCGAAACATTTCTTCGCTCTCACGCAGTTCATCTTCAGCCCATTTGCGTTCTATTGACAAAGCAATTTGGCTTCCAACAGAATAGAGAAATTGAACATCGCGTTCCGAATAGATATTTTCTTCTTCGTAGTGCTGCAATACCAAAACACCAATTATTCTTGAAGGGGTAAGCAACGGCACACCAATCCACGAAGGTGAATTTGTGCCGATCAATTCCACTTCGTTTTGTTCAACAAGACGGTCAAATAATTCTTGTGTAAGAAGAAATGGTTTTCCGGTACGGTATACATACGCTGTACAACTTTTATCCATTGCTACTGGGTCTGGCGTTGGATCGTGCTGATCTACAAAATATGGAAAACTAAACAGTCCAGTATTCTGATCATGTAGTGCGACGAAACAATTTTCCGCATACATTACTGTTTTGAGCGATTGATGTATTAACTTCAGTAGTTCATAAAGATTTGAAGTTGTCGATACACCCTGGGTAATCTCATGGACTGCTTGCTGTTCCAATTCCAACCATTTACGTTTGGTGATATCGTGGCTGATGCCGACGATGCCAATAGCTACACCTTGATCATCTAACAATGGAAACTTACTCGTTAGATGCCATCGCTGTTCTTCTGAATCATGTTGAAAGTAAGGCTCCTCTTTATTTACTATCGGCATAGACGATTTAATAATTTCAATTTCATCGGCAAAGTACTGCGCTGCAATGTCGGGTGGATGGAAATCGAATATTGTTTTTCCTAAAACATCCTCCTGGCGTTTTACACCCATAGAATGCAAATGAGTACGATTATTCAGAATATAGTGTCCTTGGGTATCTTTATAAAAAATTTGATCAGGAAGGTTATCGATAACCGTCCGGAGCATTGTTCGTTCAGAATGAAATGCATCTTCCGCTTGCTTTCGTTCGGTAATATCGCGAAAACTCCAAACGCGACCGGTCACCACATTGCCTATCCGTTGGGGCTGAGAGTATCGCTCGAACGTTCGGCCATCCTTTAACTCCAGCACATCAAAACTGATTTCATCCGGTGCGCCGTATAGATCCATCACTTTTTTAAGGAAGATCTCCGGTTCTTTCAGTTGATCAAGCACGAAACCGAGTGCCGCATTATCGTCTTTGGTGGCGATAATTGCTTCTGGGATCTTCCACAGATCCTTGAATTTTTCGTTGAACTGAATAATTCCACCTTTTCCATCCACAACCAGAATCCCATCGGCGGTAGACTCCATTGTAGACTTCAAAATGGACAGTGTTCGTACGAATGACTCTTCCGCCTTATTGCGTATAGAGATTTGTCGATTGACTCCCACAAAGGAAAAACCGAACATACACATGACAACGAAAATGAGCAATCCTAACGATCGAAGTAAATTCATCGAGCTTCGTGAATACATCTCTACATCTCTATTAGTCCGTTCCTGAAGCATAGCATAAAAATCATCGATGGGTGCCATGATGTTTGCTTTATTTTCGTGATAAGCCTCATCATTCATTAATCGTATTGCCATCGCGCGATCAGGTTGTTTCTTAACAGTAAAGTTGCCTGTACCATCATCAAATAATCCTTTAACAGCATTCATTGCAATCTTTTCTGTTCTTACCAATTCATCAGAATATTTCTGTCCCAAGGTTAGTTTTTCAAGCTCCGCATCGGTAATACCTGTCTTCACCATCAAATCTTGGAGAGAGATGTTCTCTCCATCAGGCCGGGGTTTCTGATCCGCATCAGTGATTAAATCCCAGTAAATGCGATTGTAATTTACTGGACGAGGAATTTTCCCGTTCCGAATACCTAGGACAGTCCAATACTGGCGTTCAAATTTCTCATTGCCGGTTGCCACGTAGGTTCTCGCCAAACGAGTGAGATCATCTGAACTCTGACGAAGTTCATCCGCCAGCTGATACGAATCGAAATGAAAGCGCTGGCTCCTGCTGAGGTCTCCTTGGTTCAGAAACAAAAGGATGGTTAGAATCACCAAACCAATACCCAATGCAATTTGGATTCCAAGATGAAATTGAAATAGTTTTTTTAACGACATATTAATCTTTTTGGACACTGATGTGATATAATTAGTAAATTAAACAGCAGTCATTGTGAACATTTATTATTGTATTACCAGAGCAGTTATCACTCTTTAGTTCGATCGTTATGCCATAACAAAACGCTGACATACTCGATATTTCTGCAATTCATTAAATTTTCATTTTTACAATTCTACTATTGACAGAGTAATTGGTCTTCTCGTTCTTACGATATTCACGTTAGATGAGGTATATAAGGGCATCTCTAAAAACAAAAAAAATTGTCATTGCGAGCCGTTCTTTGCGAAGTCCCAAAGGGATCCCCTTGGGACAATCTTGTTTTTTCTTTTTTAATTGAAAGATTGCTTCAGTCGCTTCCGCCAAAAAGACGGCGGACAAGTCGCTCCCTCGCAATGACGGCAATGTTTTTAGAGATGCCCATAATCAATTATTCAACGCTTTTGGTAAAGAGACGATAACAGTGGTTCCATTTTTTTCTACACTTTCAATAAAAAGACTCCCGCCGTACAATTCCGCAATCGTTTTTGCAATCGTCAACCCTAATCCTGATTCCTGCTGTCGAAATGGTCGTTCTTCGTTTTGCAACAACGATTGTATTGTATCGATCTCTTGTTTCGACATTCCGCACCCTTCATCGCGGATCGTCAGGAGCACTTCTTTTTGCGTTTCTACGGAAGAAAGAGTGATGTTACTGCCGGGTTCAGAAAACTTGCATGCATTGTCAATAAGTTCATCAATAACTTTTCCGAAATCTGCGGGAGATATTTGAAGAGAAGCATCGGTGCATGTGATCGAGAATGATTCACTTCGACCGTTTGCACGCATGTTCTCTGTAACAATGGACTGAAGCACAGAAAGATATGATTCTGTAGTTTCCTGCCGCAATGATGCAATTTTTTCTTGATCCTTTACCCATAACTGTAGCATAGAATAGTAAAGGATATTTTCATGTAAATGACTGAGCCGTTTTCCGGATGCAGTGATCATCGTTGCAGCTCTGTGAATTGTATCGGAAGAACCATCGGTAACGGTAAGCAGAGATTGAGCATGGTCAAGAATATCCATCACCAAAATTTGCAGTTCGTTTGAAAGCAGCAAAATAAAACCTGTTTGTGTCCGTTCAATTGTCGATTCGATAAACTTATGCCACAACTGTTTTTTTCTCAGTCTGGTTTCAATGGCACTAACAAGATCTTCTATGGAAAACGGTTTCGTAAGATAGTCGTCTGCTCCAAGATCCATTCCTTTACGAAGATCAAATTGCGCTACGTTCACACCGGTCATAAAAACAAAAGGGATCTTGCTCAATGCAGGTTCCTTTTTAACGGCATTCAGTAATTCATATCCATTCATCGAAGGCATTTGAATATCGCATAAGATCAGATCCGGATGTTCCGATTTGGCAAAAGCCAATCCTTGTGATCCATTTCCTGCTAAAATTGTACTATAACCGGCATCCGTGAGAATATCATCAATTGCATTTCGCAGATCTTTTTCATCGTCAACAACCAAAATCTTTTGTTTATGCTCATTCATACAACACCTTTTTTATTATAATTAGTAATCATATTTTTTTCTGTTCATCGTAGACAATCACTTCCAAAACTTTGCAAGGATTTCATCAGATTAGTTCCCTTTTGCAGGAACCGCCATCGCGCCCATTGTTTTACCGATTTGTTCTGTTTCATAGTACTGTGTTTCACTAAAATCCTTCAGTACTTGGGTGATTCGTTTCGATTCTTCTTCTATCGAATTGATCTGTGCAAACATATCATGGGAAATCGGCAGCAACTGTTTGATTTTATGCACCCTCAGCATAATAATGGCAAGCGGATTGTTGATTTGATGCTGCATACCTAATACCATCTCTCGTATGGTATTTATTTGCGTTTCTTTAATTTCCAAATCTTGTTCATTCACAATTCTTTTTGTTTCACTTTCGTGAAGCTGTGTATTAATCTGTATCACTTTCACTAACATCATTGCCAACATCCACATGAATGGCAGCGCATCGAACATTTCAAGGACGGTATAAAAATCCACCGTTGATGTTTTTGCAACAACGAAAAATCTGATCATCACAATGAATAGATACAAGTAGATGATATATCCGGAAAGGACCGCCGGATATTTTGCCGGCAGATCTTTAAGACCTCGGAAGATTGTAACGATTGTGTTCATCATAAAGCCGCTCTCCGATACAATGATGATTTTTTTTCGATCATCATTCCTCTTTTAATTTTGGTAAACGCACTATAACCGTAGTGCCTTGCTTATCTATGCTTTCAATAGAAAGATTCCCGCCGTGAAGTTCTGCAAGTGTTTTTACGATCACCAATCCAAGACCTGCTCCTTGCTGCTCGTAATAACCCCGTTCAAACTGCTGGAATGCTGAGATTCTATGGATCTGTTCTTCAGACATCCCGCGCCCTTCATCTCGTATGATAATGTGTACTTCGGATCCAATTGCTTCACTTGAAATATGCACGGTTGTTCCTGCTTCTGAAAATTTTAACGCATTGTCAATGATCTCTTCCATGATCTTTGTCAGGTATATTGATGACATTTGAATAAAAACATTTTTGACAGAAAGGAGTATTGCATCAGCACGTTCATGCATCGACATTTGCTTTTGTGCAACTGTGTGAATGATGTCCTCTACCATTGTTACAGATTCATGACGTAATATTTCGATCTTCTCCCGATCATTCATGATAAGTTGTAATTGTCCAAACAAAACAATATTCTCCAATAAATGATGAAGCCGCAAGCCGGATTTATGAATCATTTCCCCTGCCTCTTGGACTTCATCGGGTGGAAGATTATTTTCTTCCATAAGAATTTGTGAAAATCCAAGTATCGAGTTCAGCGGAGTGCGGAATTCATGTGGAAGAGAATGCAGGATGCTTGTTTTGATATCCTCAAATTGTGAACTATAATATTTTTGCAATTTCTGTTTTTTATTCAAACGGGTCTTTACCGCCGAAAGAAGTTCTTCGGTACTAAATGGTTTGGTAAGATAGTCATCCGCCCCAAGCTGCATCCCTTTTCGCATATCGCCCGGAGCAGTGTTTCCGGTCAAAAAAATGAACGGGATCCCGGCAAATTCGGGATCTTCTTTCAGCGTACTCAGTAACGTATTACCATCCATCTTCGGCATATTGACATCACAGAGAATAAGATCAGGATTATACATTTTTGCGGCTGCCAAACCGTCTAATCCATTTTTTGCATTGAACACTTCGTACCCTGAAAATTGCAGTGCCATTGTTATGATATCGCGGTAGTTCTCTTCGTCATCAATAATGAGAATTTTTTGCGGTCCAACGAAAAATTCCGAGTTTATCCTTTCCATGTCCATATTAAAGAATTCCTTTACGATATAGCGTGTGACTATTTTGCAATGTTAACATTTTTTATTGCGTCCATTAATTCCTTACCGGTAAAAGGTTTGTGTAAGAAATAATCAAAGAATTTATCTGCATTGTCATCAGTTGATTCCGGCATTAGTCCGCTCATACCGATGATCTTGATCGAAGGATTGATCTTTCTGATCGCAGCACTGGCAGTTTTTCCATCCATTACCGGCATCATAATATCGATCAATACTACTTCGATTTTTGCTTTACTTTGAATGAACTTTGATATTCCTTCCGTTCCGTTGTTCGCTGTAATGACTTCATAGTTGTAAAAACGAAGGGTTTCCTCGCACACCGATCGGATCGAAAGTTCATCATCCACGACAAGAATGGTCTCGCTATTCCCCTGTGGAATGTTCCTTTCGGGAGGAACATCGGTCATCGCTCCGGATTCCGATGACGCAGGTAGATATATCTGAAAACTTGTTCCTTCACCCACATTCGAATCCAATAGGATAAATCCGTGATGTGTTTTAACAATACTATAGACCGTGGAAAGACCAAGTCCTGTTCCTTTTCCTATATCCTTTGTTGTAAAGAATGGATCGAATATTTTTTGTTGAATATCCAACGGAATTCCCGATCCTGTATCCCGAACTTCGATCACAAGATACCTCCCTTTTTTTGCATCGGGATGACGGGATAGTAATACTTCGTCAATATCCACATTTTTTACATTGATAGAGAGACGCCCGCCGTGCGGCATGGAATCGCGAGCATTCACGCAGAGGTTCATCACTACCTGTTGGATCTGCGTTGGATCCGCATTGATAGTCCACAGATCTTTTGGTGCATAACAGTGAATGCCAATATTCCTTTGGAATGTTTGTTTGATAACATCTTCAACTTCATTAACTATATGTCGGACTTGCATTAAGACCGGTTTGCTTTCAGCGCCACGCGCAAATCCCAACACTTGAGCAACAATATTTTTTCCCCGTATGGTGGATGATTCGATTGTGTTAATAAGATTTTGCAATGTCTCATCCTGTACTTTCATCCTCAAAACCTGGACTGAAAGCAAGATAGGTCCCAGAATATTATTCAAATCGTGTGCGATACCGCCGGCAAGCGTGCCGATACTTTCCATGCGTTGTGAACGCATAAATTGCTCTTCAAGTTTTTTCTTTTCGGTAATATCAGTATTAATGGAAAGGATGGATTTTGGATTCCCCTTGGTATCATGAATGATACTTAATCGAACATCAACCGCAATTTCATTTTTATCTTTTGTTTTATTGGTAACTTCCCCCATAAAAATACCCTCTTTAAATAATTGAATATAGACTTCGGCAGGTATTATTTTATCGGTAAACAGTAGTTCTTGTGCATCTTTGCCCAATACTTCGCCGGCACTCCATCCATACATACGTTCAGCTCCCTTATTCCAATACAATATGCGATGGTCCAAATCTCGTAAGATAATGGCATCGTGTGCTTCATTAAGCAATAATGCCTGTTGTTCTATTTGTTCAAAGGATTTTTGTCGATCCGTGACATCTTGTTTTATTGCAACAAAATGAGTTATAGCATTTTGTGCATCTCGCACGGGAGTGATGGTCATTTCATCATTGTACAGTGTTCCGTCTTTCCGTTTATTAACAAACTCACCTCTCCATGCTTTCCCCGTCAGAATTGTCTCCCACATATTCTTATAAATTTCTTCCGATTGTTTGCCGGATTTTAAGAGTTTTGGATTTTTTCCTTTGACCTCTTGCAGTGTATAACCGGTCATAGAAGTAAAAGCATTATTCACCCAAACGATCGCACCGTCAATATTCGTGATCACAATTCCATTTGCTGCTGTTTCAAATGCGGTCAAGAATAATAATTGCAGTTCCTCGATCTTTTTCCGTTCAGTGATATCCTCTGCAACACCGATGAGAGCGATACTCTCTCCTTGTTCGTTTCGAATAGCGGAGGTGGAAAGATCGATAAAAAATTCTTCACCGTTCTTTTTACGATTTAAGAGTTCGCCGCGCCAATTTCCTTGTTTGGTATGCTCCAGAATACCGGAAACCACAACCGGATCGTTCTTAGGAGAGCTCAGTATTGAAATATGCTTGCCTATAACTTCATCAGCCTTGTACCCATACTTTGTGCAGAACGCATCATTCACAAAAGTAATCATATCATTCAGATCGGTAATGCTTACACATTCAGTAATGCTGCGAAGCGCATGGGCAAGCATGGAAATTTGTTCTTCAGATTTTCTCCGTCCGGTGATATCCCTAATAATTCCTGTATAATATTTCACGGAAGATAATTCCCATTCCGCTAACGATAATTCTATAGGGAATTCTTTCCCGCTCTTATGTAATCCAAATAGTTCTATCGTCCGCCCGATCACATGACGTTCCCCGTGTTGTTTCATTCGGTTCAAACCGATCCGGTGTTCATCAAGATACCGAAGTGGAATTATTTTTTCCAACGTTGTTCCCAGTACTTCTGCTTCTGTATATCCGAATATTTTTTTTGCCGCAGGGTTCCACTGTAATATTATTCCATTTTCATCGCCTGTGATAACAGCGTCATTTGCAGACTGTGTGACAGACCGGAATCGAAATTCACTTTCGCGCAACCTGATCTCTGCCTGCTTACTTTCGGTAACATCTCTATTACTAACGCGCCTGCCAATATAATTATGATGTTCATCAAAGATCGGTCTGCATATATGACTAATATTTACAATTGAACCATTCTTGGTAATTATTCTGAATTCCGCTTCACTCGATTGTTCTTTATGTTCAACTAAATGAACTTTCCTAAAATGTTCCGCCATAGAAGCAGCATCATCGGGATGTATTATTTTTTCTACTAATAGAGGATCTGAAATAAATTCATTTTGGGTATAACCGGTTATTATTTCACAAGAAGGAGAGATATATACAATTTGTTTATGTTCGTTTTTCAAGTATTCCCAATCATGCGTATAATCTGCAAGGGTACGGAATTTTTGTTCGCTTAAACGTAAAACTTCTTCTGCTTTCTTGCGCTCGCTGATATCCCGTTGAATTCCAAGAAATCCAATGATACTTCCTGCTTCATCAAACATCGGACTTGCAGATCCGTCAATATTAATAAGCTTTCCATCTTTGCTCTTATTAATTAGTTCTGTCTTTACTTCATTTCCATTCAATAAGGTCTTCCAAAAGCCATCGTAGATTTGTGGTTCTAACAATCCACTTTTAAGAATACGCGGGGTTACTTTGCCAACAACATCGACCGCAGCATAGCCGTATAGGTTTGTGAATCCTGGATTGATGAATGTAAAAATGCCAGTTTTGTCTGTAAGAAATATTGCTTCGCTGGAATTGTTTACGGCTTTGCTTAATTTTAAGAATGCATCCTCTGTCTGTTTGCGTTCGGTGATATTTTCACAAGTGATGAATACCGATACTTTCCCCTCCGAGGAGGTCATCGCACGAGCTTTTTCACTCACCCACAAAATGGTCCCATCCTTACGAACTTTGCGTAGCTCCCAAGAATGTTCCATACCGATATTTTCCAAACATTGCTTTACCTGTGCTTGAGCGGCTGATTGTTGGTCGGAAGGGAATACTTTTAGAACTGATCCTCCAATCAATTCTTCAGGTGAATAACCAAGGTGGTTGGCGCCATATTTGTTTACGGAAAGAACGAGACCTTCTATATCTATGGTAAAGAACATTAAGGGTGTACTGTCATACAAGTTGCGATAACGTTCTCCACTCAGAATCATCGCTTTCTCCGCTTGCTTGCGCTCAGTGATGTTACTGGAAATTGCCAATTGAACCGTTTTACCAAAATAGTTTTCCAATGGAGTAGCATGGGTTTCCATCGTTTGGATATTCCCTTTAAGACTTACTATTCGAAATTCTAAAGTTCCACTCTTTCCCGCACACACGCTTTTATTGAAATTTATGAACGATGTTCTATCATTTTCATCGATGAGATCATAAAGTGATTTTCCTATCACTTCCTCTTCCGAATCAGCACCAATCATTTTCATTCCCGCCGCATTCATAAACAATAACTTTCCGTCGGAATCTACAAGTTTAATGCACTCAGTCCCTGTATTTATAATGTTTTGTAAAAATAAGGTGCTCTGCTTCAATTCTTGTTCAGCACGCTTGCGTTCGGTGATGTCGCGGAAAATGCTTAGAAGTAACTGCTTGTCGCCATTAGTTTCAAGAAATGCATTCGACATTTCCACATTCAATAGGTTCCCGGATCGCAGCTTCAATTCCGCTTCCATTTTTGGAACGATTGTTCTTGTGGAGAATCTTTCCTTATAATGTTGTATCGCTGTTTGATCCTCTTCATCAGAAGATAAGTATACGATGTTTATCGACTGCCCCTCAATTGCCTCCTTCTTCGCTCCGACTAATTTACAATAAGCATCGTTTACTGCAATAATTGTTCCTTTATTGTCAGTGATTCGCATTCCATCAACGGAGTTTTCCCAGACGGATCGGAACCTTTCTTCGCTGGCTTTCAACGCTTCTTCCGCTTGCTTGCGTTCGGTGATGTCTCGAACGGTGATCTGGACAGCATTTTCTTTGTCATAAATAACCGGTATTGCTTTTACTTCAACATCAACGACAGAGCCGTCCAATCGTAAAAATTTTTCTTCTGCCGTTGGCAATGATTTTCTCAATGTCATTGTTTCCATCATCCTCTTTGCAACTAACTCTTTAGAATCAGGATGTACAAAGTCAATGACAGATCTTCCGATCAAATCATCAACGTTTGATGCTCTCATAAGTGTTACGCTTGATTGATTGGCAAAGACAATTTTCCCTTTGCTATAAATAGCAATAGCATCCGGCGAACCTTCCACAAGCAAGCGGTACTTTTGTTCACTCTCGCTTAGATTCTCTTCGATTTTTTGCCTGGTTTCATTTTCATTTCTTAAATCTTCAAGAAGATTTAATGTGGCTGTGTGAGTTGCAGTAAGATCACGGGTTTGTTCTTTAATCAATCTGTCGAGTTTTTCGCTTTCCTCGCGCTTCCCGATATTGGCGTTTTTAATTTTTATCATTGCCCGAATCTGGGCGAATAGTTCCATTGGCTCAATGGGTCTGGCTAGGAATGCCTCCGCGCCGGCTTCCAAAGCACGCAAACAATTTTTCTTATCTCGTTTAAACGAAGTAACAATAATGATCGGAATATCGCTCAGTGTTTTATCGGCTTTAAGCGTTTGACACACTTCAAAACCATCCATATCGGGCATAACAAGATCGAGCAATATAACATCCGGGTTTTCGGCAGCTGCTAGTTTAAGTCCACTTTTTCCATCCGGCGCAGTCAATGTTATAGCTTCAGGAAATGCATCTTTTATCATCAATTTCAGAATGACCAAATTGTCATTGGTGTCATCAATGGCCAGTATTTTAATTTTTCCATTTTTCATAACATATCCCAATGTATTTGTGCTCGTTGTTGAATCCTTTGTGTGCTTTGTGGTTTTTTCTTGCGTTCTTTGTGGTTAAACTTCTAACCACTAGGGACACTAAGACTTACACAAAGGTAACAAAGATTTTTTTTGTGCGCTTTGTGATTTTTCCTTGTGTTCTTTGTGGTTAAAATCCTTACCACGAGGAACACGAAGATTTACACAAGGGTCACAAAGATTTTTTGTGTGCTTTGTGATTTTTCTTTGTGTTCTTTGTGGTTAAAATCCTTACCACGAGGAACACGAAGATTTACACAATGGTCACAAATTACCATTGATAACTCTTCTAACACCATTTTTGAAAAGAACGGTATTAAAGTTGATCAATAGACCTAATTTACAATTAGATAGTTTGAGATACGTAAGAATTTGAGCAAGATGAATGTCATTCAATGCATCAACCGCCTTAATCTCAACAATTAATTTCTTCTCTATCATCAAATCTATCCTGTACCCGATATCTAATTTCACTTCCTCATATACAAGAGGTAACGCCTTTTGTTTTTCAACGTAAAGACCTTGCTTGTTAATTTCGTACCATAAACATTCTTCATAGCTGCTTTCCAGTAAGCCCGGACCAAGAACTCGGTGCACTTTTAAGCCAAGGTCAAAAACAATTTTTGCAAGTTCATTTTCTGTCATATTCTCTATCGTAACCTTTGTGGTTTTCCTCTTGTGTATTTTGTGGTAAAGAAATAACCACAAGGAACACTAAGATTTACACAAGGTTCACTATCACTTATTTTGTGCGCTTTGTGGTTTTCCTTTGTGCGCTTTGTGGTTTTCCTTTGTGCCCTTTGTGGTTTAGCTTTTAACCACAACGGACACTATGTTTGCATAAAAGATACAAAGATTTTTGAGTAAGAGAATATATATATTTATTTCAATCACTCAACGATCTTATATTTTTCTTTATGTCCCGATTTTTTTAGAAGTTCGTTCACTTCCTTCTTAAGTTCAATCATCGTAAGTTCGCGCCCAACCGTAAGGCGGTGGAACCTCTCAAGCTCATTCATCTTATTCAGCAGCACTTCTTTCGCCTTTTTACGCTCGGTGATATCGTGAACGATGATCTGGATAGCAGGTCTTTTATCATAGACGATCGGAATTGCTTTTATTTCTACGTCAACTTCGGAACCATCCGATCGTATAATTTTTTCTTCTGCCATCGGCAACGCCTTGCCCAACGTACTTGTTTCCGTCATTCTTTTCGCAATAAAATCTTTAGAATCAAAATGAAAATAATCGCCGACAGGCTTTCCAATCAATTTATCAACACTTGTGGTCCCCCAAAGCAATGCACTTGAAAAATTGGCAAAGACAATTTTCCCTTCGCTATAAATTACAATAGCATCCGGTGAACCTTCTATCAGCGAACGGTACTTTTGTTCACTCTCCTGCAATATCCCTTCCGCTTCTTTTCGTTTCTTTCTTTCCATTGCTTCTTCGAGCGCCCGCTGTACTGCAACGGGTAGCCGATCGGGTTTATCTTTTAGAATATAATCAACAGCTCCTTGTTTAATGAGCTCGATGGCAGTTTCTTCTCCTATAGATCCGGAGACACAAAGAAAGGGAGTACCAGGAGAGATGATACAGGCTAATTGTAATGCTTTGAATGCATTGAAACCGGGTAACTTAAAATCGGATAAAATAATATCATATGCTCGGCTGTGTAGTTTAGCGGTAAAATCGTTTTCAGTTTCAACGCGTTCAATCTTTAAATGAAAACCGGCATCGGTCAACAATTCGCAGATGATCTCGAAGTCACGTTCAGAATCTTCGAGCGACAACACGGCGAGTGGGGCACCCGGTTTAATTTTTTGAGTCATAATATGCTCCTACAGTTTCAAGTTAATAACCGATGTTACGCAAGATGGTTTTTTTTCGAAAAATATTGAGTTTCGTCATTCCAGCGTACGCTGGAATCCACGTTTTTGAGTTATTGTTGCAAGATGGATGCCAGCTTTCGCTGGCATGGCAGCCCTTCTTTATTTGTTTTGTATAAAGTAAGTTAAGAATATTGTTTAAACAATGGTCATACTGAGCAAGATTTCCTGTTTAGTAATGTTATACCCTATTCTTTCGGCAGTTCATTGATCAACGCCCAGAATACTCCCACTTGTTTAACCGCGTAAATAAATTCTTTGAAATCCACCGGCTTCACCACAAATGCATTGGTCCCTGAATCATAACTCTTTTTTAAGTCAGATTCTTCGCGGGACGATGTCAACATCACAACGGGAAGTTTTTTGAGCTGTTCATCTTTTCGAATTTCCTGCAGCACCTCCAAGCCGTCCATCCGCGGCATTTTAATATCCAGCAATACGACTGCCGGATGTTCTTGTTTGCGGTCTTTAAATTTCCCTTCGTACCGTAGATATTCCATTGCCTCTACACCATCCTGCACAACTGTAACACGATTCGCAAGATTCAATTCAGATAACGCTTCAAGTGTCAATTCGACATCGTGCGGATTGTCTTCCACCAGCAGGATATCTTTTAGATTAGTCATGATTTCATCTCCTTTTGTTTGGGCATGGTAAAATAGAATGTTGCTCCCTTGTTCAATTCAGCCTCTGCCCACGTGCGTCCTCCATGCCGAAGAACAATGCGACGTACATTGGCAAGCCCTATACCGGTTCCTTCGAAATCTGCATGAGAATGCAATCGTTGAAACACACCGAACAATTTCTGTACATACTTCATATCAAAACCGACACCGTTATCACGCACATAAAATATATATTCCGTATCCTCGACAACGCTGCCAATTTCTATCCTGGCATGCTCTCTGGTCTTTGTGAATTTGACTGCATTCTGCAATAGATTTATCCAGACGAGTTTCACCATTGCTTTATCGCATAGCACGCGTGGTAGCGAACTAACGTTCCATTCGATCGTTCGGTTAGAATATTCATGTTGGAGAAATTTCAAAACATCTTGAGCCATCTCGTTCATATCAACATTTGACTCAACCATTTCTGAACGGCTGGTTCGAGAAAATTGAAGCAAATCGTCAATGAGTGTTCCCATCTGACGCGCAGAATCGGCGATGGTATCAAGATAATGTTTTCCTTTTTCAGGAAGAGAGCCAGAGAAATGTTTGTTGAACAGATCCACATACCCATTGACATGCCGAAGCGGCGCACGTAAATCGTGTGAAACTGAATATGAGAATGCCTCAAGTTCCTTGTTGGCAGCTTCGAGTTGTGCAGTGCGTTGAATAACGCGTCGTTCCAGTTCTGCATTCAGATGTCGAATCTCTTCTTCCGCATGTTTGCGTTCGGTAAGGTCCCTCATAATTACACAAACCATTTTTTTTCCGAGAGAATCGGAATACATTGATGTTCGTAAATCTGCTTCAAACTTTGTTCCATCTACCTTAATCATGGTAACTTCAGTTTGCGACTTTCCTGTTTCATCTCTTTCTTTTACATATGCCCATAAACGGGGATCGGTTTGATCGATCAGAGTCTTTCTTCCTAATTTACATATTTGCTCTTCTGTAGTGCCAAATAAAATACACGCGGCAAGGTTGGCAGCAAAAACAGTTCCATCAGGATATCCAAGAACAACAGCATCCATACTGTTTTCGAAAAATGCCTTGTGTATTGCTTCGCTTTTACGCAACGCATTCTCCACCCGCTTGCGCTCGGTAATGTCGTCGGTCATTCCCATAATTCGCTCAACTTTTCCGTCAAGTCTTTTGATAGGCACAAACGAGGAGGAAAAAAGAAGTCCGTTGGATGCTTTGAATTCAAAGACTGAATCTTTTCCCTTCAATGCAGCCTTCAGCAACTCACTTATCCGTTCCTTGTCTTCATTTCCTACCGCATCGAGATATGGCATTCCCTGTATCGCACCTTCATCCTTCACACCCATCATCTTCAAACCTGCTTTGTTCATGGAAGACAATTTACCTTGAAGATCTATCTCATGGATGCATATAGGCGAATGTTCAATCAATGTTCTATATCGTTCTTCACTGTTGCGTAATAGCATCTCTCCTCGCATACGTTCAGTAATATCAACATCAACTCCGCGATAGCCAATAAGATTATTGTTCTTGTCAAGAATTGGGAACCCGGTCGTCGAGAGAATAACTTTCCTTCCATCTTTATGAATGCTATCATTAATAAAATTTTTGAAATTTTCTTTGCGGGCAAACGCTTCAAAGGCTCCCTGTTTTAGCACTTCCCTTTTTTCCGGATCAAAAAAATCATAGAAATATTTAATACCAAGAATTTCTTTTTCTTCATAACCCAATAACTCTTTTACCATTGGACTTATATAGGTGTATTTACCACTACGATCCACTTCCCAAATCAATTCACGCGCGCCTTCAGATACTTGTTTAAATCGCAATTCACTTTCGCGTAATATTTCTTCAGAATGTTTTCGTTCGGTAATATCGCGTACAATACCTTGTACAGCAATTAATTCTCCCCTATCATTATAAATGGAAACAACGTTCTGTTCTATCCAGATTATTGCGCCATCCTTCTTTATCCATCGCAACTCTAAAGGGTTCTTGATAATTTTATTTTTTAAAGTAGAATTTATCAATTGGAGATCATCTGGGTGAACTACTTTACTAACTATATCGGGATCGGCGTAATGTTCTTCCGGACTATAGCCATTAATCTTAATTGATGAAGGACTTACATAATCAAATCCTTCTGTTGGAATAAATCGGTAAATATAAATTAAATCATTGGCTCGTTCTGAAATAAAATGGTATTTTTCTTCGCCCTTCCGAATAAGATTATTTTGCTGTTCAATTTTCAACATTGCTTCATTAAATGCTTTGCTCACAACTCCAACCTCATTATCAGTAACAATCGGAATTGGTTCATTCAACTGATGATTTCCCAATCGTTCCGCACCGCTCAGCAATAAATTTAACTGCCGCAGCACAACATGCGAAAGTCCGAATGCGAACAATGTACCGATGAGTATTGCCGCTAGTGTGTACAATAATCCTTGGCGATTGACGTATTCGATATGTATTTTCTCTATAGAAAGATTGTGTGCTATACGTGCCCAGCCTAAGAATGTTTTGTTTTCAAAAATGGGTGCAACGATCTCAATTTCTTCTTCGGAAGAAACAAGTTTTGTTATTCTTTGTGGTCCTTGTAAAAATGAAAGGCTTGCAGAGTCTTGCAGATATAAACCAATTTTATTTTTATTGGAATGGCTTACTACACGCCCTTCTGGTGTCATAATCATTGCATAACTAATAGATTGATCTTCCGAAAAGGTTTCCAACACTTCTTGCAATCCTATCAGATCATGGGTTCGTAAATACTCTTTACTGCTCGATGCAAGTATAGTTATTTGAGATAATGTTTCAATATTTGCTTTTTCTATCAGAAATAATTTTTGACGTTGGGTAAGATCGTACACAAAAATAGTCATCAATAGTAAATGCACCATGGCGACACCAAGAACAAGTTGCCGGCGAATTGATTTCCCGATGATCCATCGGTATATTTTTTGCATTATTTTTTCCCTCCCATTGCGGGTAACGATCCGAATAGGTTTTTATACTTTATCAAAAAAGTATTAACCCGTGCGGTATATTCTTTTTGCAACATTGGAACAAAGCGAGAAAGGTTAATTCGTTTCAAAATCTCTTTCCCTTCCCGATGGGTATGTAATTGGAATAGTATATCAAAAAATATTTTACAATGTTGTTCCGGCACATCATTACGCACAACCAGTCCGTTATTAATCAACGGTTCTGTTTGCCATTGAATAGTAAGAGCACTATCAACTTCAGGATGGTCTTTCAAAAATGATTCCCATGGAGGCGGCCACGTACACCCTGCTTTGGTTTTTCCAAAATAAACATTCATAATGGAAGATTCTTGTGAACCAACGTAGAGACATTTTGCGTCTTTTTCCACATCTAAGCCATTTGTTTTTAAAAAATATTTCGGCATCATTGCCGCAGCAAGAGCTGTTGCCGATGGAAAACTGATCACCTCACCTCGCAGATCTTCAATCGACCGGATATGACTGTCCTTTCGCACCACGATAATTCCACGAAACCGTTCGTCATCTCCCATTTTTCCGAAAATTGTATAACCATATTGTAAGGATTGGATACTCTGATACGGATTTGGTATTGCAAACTGAAATTTTCGATTTTTCAGTTTCTCTTCAAAATGAGCATAATCCTTTGATGCTTCAAGACGAACAGAAAATTCTTTTGTATGCTGATTGATATAATCCACTAACGGCTGATAGACTTCAAAATAGCGACGAGAATTATGGAGCGGATGAATGGCAAAAGTATACTCAACAATGACTGATTGCACTGTTGACTCTTTGCCATAGATTGGTGTACTTTCGCGTTTTGGTTGTTTGGTACAGCTGAAATTCAAGATAGCAGTTACAATGAAAATGAAATGAAAAATAACAGAAGGAGTTTTCATATAAAATTCTCGTTTATTGATAGGCGGTATAACTAAATCGAGATTTCGGGAAAACTATTACTCTGAGTGAAGCACAGATATTTTTTTACTGAACGTATTGAACCATTTTTAAAAAACAATATCTCTACCATGCATTTGAAATCAAAAGGTTAACGGAATTACTCAAAGGCCATTTCTCTCCTGTTCGACATCTGCTTTCACAATAAGATAGGCAAAAGTAAACAAGCCCTCAATGAGTTATCTTTATATTTTGTCTATCTGTCAAAACATTCAGACAATGTTATCCGTTCCTCAGCCTTAAATCATATTCTATTATTAATCTAGGACCACTCATCTCTTCCAAATTTTTAATCAAAAAGATCTTTCTTTTTACAAGTAAAGAATGTGTAAATCTTCCTTACGCATTCATATCAGAACACATTTTTATTTTCGTCGTTTACCCCGACTTGAAGTATCCGATCTCATATAATTAATTACACTTTTGTAGAATTGTAAAAATGAGAAGCATAAGAACCTCACAAATTTCAAAATTTTTGACGTTTTTCTGTGGCACAATGATTGTTTATAAAGAGATAACTATAAAGAGGATACTACAATGAACGCCACTTCAACTTCAACTCTTCGCCAACGCTCTTCCATTGAAGAGTTATACAAACAATCACAATACTTTACAAAACACCTTCAATATCAATATTTTTCAGATTCGCTTACTGAGTTCGTTACAATATTGAATAGCAACAGACAGATCGTGTTTTGTAATCAACCTTTAGTCACGTATCTCAACGCCGTTGATGCAAATGACATTATCGGAAAACGTCCGGGTGAGGCATTGCATTGCCAACATTCTAATATCACTCCGGGAGGATGCGGTACAACGGAATTTTGTAAAATGTGCGGCGCATATCGTGCCATCATGCAAAGTCAACAAGGGAAAGAGAATATTCAAGAATGTCGGATCATATCAGAACCGGATACTAAAGCGCTGGATCTATCGGTTCATGCAACTCCATTCACCTATAACAATGAACCATTTACCATCTTTGCGTTGACCGATATTGGAGATGAAAAGCGCCGAAAAGTGCTGGAGAGTCTGTTCTTTCACGACATTCTGAATATGGTCGGTGGTTTACTCGGATATTCAGAACTGTTAAAAGATGCGTCAGCTGAAGAAGCAAAAGAATTTGCGCCGATCATGAGCAAACTCGTCTCAGATCTAAGCGATCAGATCACAGCACAAAAGGAGCTTGCAAAAGCAGAACATAATACAACCAAGGTATCCCCGACAATGATCCATGCAAAAACATTCTTGGATTCCATCGTTCTTTCGCTCCGGATGCATGCAGTATCAAAAGATAAGACCATCACAGTCGATCCGTCTGCAGAAGATTTTATCTTTGTCAGCGACGATAATATCTTACATCGTGTGATTGGAAATTTAACAAAGAATGCACTTGAAGCAACAAATATTAACTCCACTGTGCAGATTTCTTGCAAACGAAAGGGGTCTGAAGTTCAATTCAGCGTTCATAACAACGAAGAAATACCATACGAAGTTCAACTTCAGATCTTCCAACGGTCATTCTCAACAAAAGGAGATGGAAGAGGATTGGGAACATATAGTGTAAAGCTGTTTACAGAACAATACCTTAACGGTGAGGTTTCATTTGTCTCAAACAAAGATGACGGCACAACGTTCACTGTTGAATTACCAATCTCTCTGGGCACTCCGAATAATACTCAATCAAAAACGAGTGAAATGGTTGAAAGTGTCTTTGCATAAAAAATCTGAAGAGAGGAATTTTAGGTCGGAATCCATATATCAATGCCTCATAAAAGTTCAGCGTTTTGAATCCCGCAATGAACGGAATTCAAAATGCTGAACTTCGGGCATGAAAGCTTTGCTTTTAGGCATATATTCTTACTGCCCAACGTGAGTTTACAAATTATTTCTGCAGCAGCTCTGAAAGCTCTTTTTGATCGATCTTCAATGCACTCGCCGCTTTTTCCATTGCTTCATCTTCCGATTTTCCTACACCCTTTGCGGAGAATTGTATTGACCCGCCAATAGAATTCGATGTATTATCTTTCAGATTCATTGTTGCTTCAAGAGTAAGAGTATATAACGTTCCAGCCATTCCGTCGATCTTATTCAATCCGCTTGTGCTGAGTTCCACAATAATTGAATTATTGGACATCGTCACAACTTTATACCCAATCTGTGAAACCGCAGTAGAAAGTTTTGACGAAATATTGTCTGCAACTTTTTTATTCTTCGAATTTGTTAAGATTGAAAAAGCTTTGTCAGATAGTTGAGCTGTCCAGGAGAATGTTACCGAAGATTGATTAAGATTCTCGTCAAATTCCCTTCCAATGCTAACGATGGACACTTTTGCTTTCATTCTATTTCCGCTTCGAACACTGGTGGCGAATGTGGCCGCACCTTTTTCGTCCGTCAGTCCTTCGCCAAGTTTATTCTTTTCATCAAGAAGAAACATGACCGTAACACCAGAGCAAGGAACATCATTCACAGTAACTGCAACAGTAAATGGTTGTGGAAATTTCTCTCCAATTTTTCCTTTTTGATTATCGCCGCTTTTCTTCTCTAATTTGATCTGAGAAAGAAATGTCCGGATATCAGTTTGCAATGCAGCCGGATTGAACATTGACGGGAAAGAAAACGGAGCACGCGCCGCGGCATTATGCAGCACCTGTTTTGCAAATAACGGCGTGATCACTTGCTTGATCTGATTGGTACTTTGAATTGCTTCATTCAATTTCCCTTTTGCAGCAAATTCTTTTGCCGCCGTTCTCAAATCACTTGCCTGTTTCCAGCCGCTCTCCAGTTCCGAGCGTAAACCTTGACTATATTTATCACGATTCAAAACAACAAGTGCATATGTAGTGGATGAAGCCTCATCAACAACTGTTTCGATAACATCAGCACCGGTGATCTCATCACTGACTACTGTGCGTGATTGACGTTTGAAATCGGAATAGATCTGTTCATCATCATTCACGGAAAAATTCTGAGTCACCGATCTGACCTCCGACTGCACCTGAACTCGAAGCTGTGAAACAATATCCGCCAGTGCGGCTTTTTTTGCAGATTCTGCACCGGTTGCTCCGCCGCCCGTTCCGATACCAATGATGTATTCTGATGTCGGATACTGAGGGTGATTGTGTGACGAAAACCATATAGGTATTTGTGCAGATGAAGTTGCAGCGGCCATCAATACAAGAACAAGGGTTGATATTTTTTTCATATTCTATCCTAAACGTTGATGATTATTCTACTCCAACAACGATCAATTTTCGATTAAGTGTTATCTGTTTTAATTTACCTTGCGAAAAATTAGCATTAAACTCACGCCGAAGTTCACGGAACAATGCTGAAGGACTTTGCATATCTTTATCCTGTATCCACGCAAGATAATCGATCGTATTATCAGCAACTACATTTTCTTTCACACGCCCTGCAATTTTCTTCAAAGTTTTTGAAGCAGCATCGGCGATATCGTATTTCGTATCCTGATCGAACTGACCCACAATGGTAAAAATAATTTTATACTGAGCACCATTTTTCAGGTCATCCTGCCAATATGAATTGATCCTTGAAATAACATTATTCAATGCATTCGTCATTGCCGCCTCTACAAGCGCATTTGCCGGCGCAGCAGATTCTTCGCTGTATCCCGTCTCAACTCCAAGTAGGCGGGCGGTCGTAGTCTCATATGCTCGAATAGACACCGATGCTTTTCGGACATCGGATGAACCGACTTTACGAGTATCAATGGTGATCGTGTATGAAACATAGATATCACTCCCCACAGAAAGCGCAATCATGTAAGAAAAGTCTTCTTCATGACCTTTCACGCTCAACTGTGCTTTTTGCTGATCATACAACTGCTGTGCTTGTTCCGGTGCAACAACGTTGTATTTTTTTTGTGTGAGGTATGATTCAATGACTGACGCACCTTGTTTGAGAACTGCGTTTGATCGTAATTCGTCCAATGGGTTTTGTCCGGATTTCACTTCCGGCAACGCCATCAATGTCGGCAGACCGATCTCTTCAGTTACATCTTCAAGTTTAGCAATCACCCGGCGATCAACAAGAAAATTCATGATCGTTGCTCGATTGATACGAAATTGTTTCTCAATACGGATCTTTTCGCCACCGGCAAGTTTTACTCTGCTCTCAAAACTATTTGCTTCCCACGCAATAAATTTTTGAACATTGTCATTTGCAAACAATTCCTGCTCAACGGGAGCAAATTTTCGTTTCTCTTCATCGCTGCGGACCAATCCGTCAAGCCCTGCGCCGCCATAAACGACAAGGTAAACAGCTGCTTTGCGTGCATCGATCTCTGCAAGTTTCACAGATTCTTCTTCTTTAAACCCAAACATCCCGGATTTTCCACCTATCCCTTTCGCTTTGATCAGCACTTCATCAGCAGTGACTGCTTCAATGAATGTTGCCTGACGTGAATCGGGAAGATTTCCTTGAGCATAAAGAAACGTTGAGAAAAAAACCAAGAGTATACTTATTGTCCGTTTCATAATTCCTCAAATAGTTAATTGAGTGAAGGGAGTGAATAATTGAACCACACAAACCAACCAAGTCCGGAATATCGTACTTCAGGACCTTTTGCATTTTCCAATTTTGTATCGTTGTTATCTTTATCGGTTACGGTAACATTCCATTCATTGCTGACCGGTGCGCCGGAATACTCCGCACCACCTCCAATAGAAAATGCAGGTGTGAGATATATTTCTAGTCCTGCCTTTGCATCAAAACCAAATGCTGTATGCATCAATGAATAATTGAGATCATCACCGTTCTTATCTTTTCCGACATCGGAAAGGTACGTCGCGTTAAAACGGCCATCAGCTTGAAGAACAAGTCCAAACCGCCGAAAATAATATTTTTTAACAAGTCCCAAATTTATGTAGCCCCCAAGCCCGGGACCCGCATTCTTTGAGCTATCTATCGGATTAAGAGTCTTAGAATAGTCATAAAAGAAAAATTTTCCTTGAGCGTTAGGAAATCCAAGTGCCGCGCCAAGATGGAGCCACAATTCTGAAACATTCGTTGCATTTGCAAGACTTGTTTGAATGGAAGCCATTGGACCGAACATTCCTGAATATTCTTCATCTATCCGCAGAAAGAATTTTTTTCCATCAGGAAAAATAAATACGTCATCAAATTTGGAGATTTTTATCGGAATCTTACCAAAACCGCCAAGACCATTAATGCCGATCAGCGGAATTTCAGTTACATTCAATCCCGGAGAATAGTTTGATCCGGTGATTGTTTGAGCATAGGAAAATGCTGATTCATTTTTTTTATTGTTTCCAACCTTCCGTACTTTTACGAAACCGCGTCGTTCTTTCTTTATTTCACCCGATTCGGATTCCATTAATTCTTCAACCCAATACGAGTCATCCAGACCAAGACCTTCGCGTGTTCCAAGATTGAGATTGATCCCAAACGTTGTCACTTCAGTTACTCCGCCTGTCAATTTGAATTCTTCAAGTTTTTTTGTTTCATTTGCAATGTTCACCGAACTAACCTTCACAGCAGATTCAAATGCCTCCCAGTCTACATCTCCTTCGGCTCCATCATCCTGATCTCCGGACCGTGAAATCTCATTATCACCCCAGCCGTTCGCAGCACCAATAAACGAAACGGACGCATTGTTCGATTTATCAACATTCAATTTAAACCACAACAATCCGACCTTTATTGAATGCGTATATGTCGTGTATTTTTGTTTTCGAACAACTTTTCCTTCATCGTTTTTTATATCTCTTTCACCACGGCTGGTACTTCGATTGTATAACTCCACATATGGTACATAGAAAAATCCGGAATTAAGGATCGATTCCAATTGTGCAGCGGAAAGTCCGCTGGACTGCGCCTTAGTTGCAAGAAATGTATTTCGTTCAGCTTCTGTGAGGTTCTGCTTGCTCAGCAATTCTTTATTGAAGTCGAGCAGTTCCAGGAATTTTGGAGCAAGATTTTTTTCGATCAGTGGACGAACAGTAGAAGCAGAAAATGAATTCATCTTTGATGCTTCATTGCTGAATTCCACAATGACATTTTCCGGAAGAGAAGAATAGTTGAATCGTTCCATTACTATACTTTTTGAAACTGAGGAAGCAATAAAATTGGTCTGACGACTCGTCAATTGAAATCCCGCAGGTACCAGAACTTTGTTTACGTACGATACAACCTTCTTCTTATATTGTGCATTTAACGAGATAGATGCGGTGCAAAATACAATCACGATAAGTGTAATATATTTTTTCATGTTGGTTTTGTGATAGTGAATAGGATGTTATTCGTTCGAGGAGGGGTTTTTTTGTGGGCGTTCACGGGATCGAACCGCGGACCTCCTGCTTGTAAGGCAGGCGCTCTAAACCAGCTGAGCTAAACGCCCTTGAAGTGCTTTAATATAGAAAATTTTTCAAAAAAAACAAAGGAGATTAGTTGCTCTCTTATCATCATTGCACGGGATATTCAATCAAAAAACGACGGATGGCATCTCGCCAATCCGGGATCGTAATGCCAAGATCATGTTGAAGGTGTTGATTTGACATAGCCGAAAACAACGGACGCTGCGCCGGACTTGGAAATGCACTTATTGACACGGGAATGATAGTTGATTGTATTGAAAGCTGTTTTGCGATGTATCTTCCCCATTCATAGCGAGAAGCATAATCGCTGTTGGTGAGATGATATAACCCGGTCAATTTTTTATTGATCGCCCGGAGTGTGATGTCAACAAGATCAATTGTACTGGTCGGAACTGATACTTCATCCGCTGTTAATTTCAACACAGAATTTTTTTGTGACCATTGCAGCATTTTGTGAATAAAATTCTGTGTTCCGTTACCAAACACCCAGCTTGTACGAAACAATAAATACTGACCGCCGGAAGAAAGAATCGCTTCTTCTCCTACACGCTTACTCTTGCCATAAATGTTTAATGGATTTGCAGTATCCTGTTCTGTATAGAGATTTCCTTTTAATCCGTCAAAGACATAATCGGAGCTGTAATGGACAAGAAAGATATTTTTGTCAAGGCACAATGTTGCAATATTTTTTACAGCAGTGGTATTAATCAGGTAAGCGGTGTCTGATTGTTGTTCAGCAAGATCCACCGCATTATATGCGGCGCAATTGATGATAACGGTCGGTCTTACTGAATCAACAAATTTTGAGAGAAAATCAATTGATGTGATATCGCAATCTTTTTCATCGGGGGCGATGACTGTTTCCTTGCGGGCAGATAGGTCCTTGGCAAATTGTTTTCCGAGTTGACCGTTTGCGCCGAGGATGAGATATTTCTGGTTATTCAAAATCTTCAAGGATAATATAATTGCAATTGTTAATACGCTCCGCGGCCAAAAGCTACAACGGGAATGGTTTCGAAAAGAATCTCAAGATCAAATAACAGCGATTGATTCTCTACATAATAAAGATCAAGCAGGATCATATCTCTGAATTTTATTTCACTGCGTCCTGAAATCTGCCACAAACCTGTCATACCCGGTTTCACCGAACCACGTTCTTTTATCGCATCCCAAAATTCATCGGATTCGGTTGCTCGTTCAAAATCTTTTAGCGGAAGGGGACGCGGACCAACAAGACTCATATCACCTTTGAGCACATTAAACAACTGCGGGAGCTCATCAATACTGAGTTTTCGAATGATCTTTCCCACACGTGTCACCCGGGGATCATTTTTCATTTTGAATAATGCACCGTCAGATTCGTTCTTATCCATTAATTCTTGTTTGATTTGTTCGGCATTGGTAACCATGCTGCGAAATTTTATAAAATCAAACTCGTATCCACCTTTCATCGCACCGCGGCGCTGCATAAAAAAAATCGGACGTCCACTCTCTAAATAATTAGCGACAATTGTTATAAGGAAAATCGGCGACAGCAGCAGTATAATGATTGAGGATGCAATAATATCAAATGTTCTTTTTGAAATACTTTTTAAAATTTTAACCCTGGAACGGATGGGAGCAGAAATAGTTATTCCAGCTATATCATAGATACGCGATATCTTCAAAAGATCTTCAGCATGAGGAGAAATGATCTTAAGTTTCACATTACTTTTATGACTGATACTTTTTAGATAAGAATATCCATTCAAAGAAAATTCAGTAGAAGGTATAAATATACGATCGATGTTTTTGGTCGCTACAACATGAGTGATATCCTCTTGTGTATATTGCGGAAGATCTGTGGGATCAAGTCCCTTTTCTTTGACAATGAATCCTTTTGTCTTATATCCGAGTTCAGGAAATGTTGAAAATCGATAAAAAAGTTTTTCCGCATCTTTATCAACACCAACGATTAAAGAATTATGAACGCCATATCCTAATCGTTGAAAGTACAGATTGATTAATTTCAGGAAAAAACGTGCTACCAATAATAATACGGCAAGGGAAAGAACGAAAGTAATAACAGAATTTTTACCAACGAACGCTTGCGCAAAACTATTTACAGCGAGGGAAATCAACACCGTAATGACGAATGCACGTGCCGTAATCAGGTTTTGTAAACGCAAACTTAGGTGAAATGAGCCGCGATAAAGACCTAACATTGATGCTATAAGTAAATAGATCGCCGTAAAGAAAGTAAAGCCAATCAAGAGATTTTCATCAGGAGTTATATAATGAATGGTTTCGCTCCACTTCAACGAAAAAATAACAAACCCGCCCGCCCAAATTGCCAGGACATCTATCAATTGAGAGATAATTACAAAAGCTATTTTCCAATTTCGTTTAAGCACCGAAGATATCCTATAGTAAGCTGATTGGTATTTGTATTCTTAAATACAGAATTTAATTTTATGAGCTTTAGTAATCAATTTTTAAAATTCCCCTTTTGTGCAACACTGCTTAAAACAAAACCCCAACACTCGATTTTTTAGAATTGAATTTCTATTGATGGCAGTTGCTTATCTTGCCTAAATATTATTCTATATAAGAAACAAAGAAATATAGGAAGTATTAAAAGGAGTAACAAGAAGATATTAATGCTCTGAAAAATATGTGAACCCCAATTTCATTTTAAATAAACATTCCAAGCAGTTTTATTGTTGCATTATTTAATCAGAACAAGTTTTTTTACAAATTTGTGTTCTTTTTCCAAAGCGTTCACTTCTTTCATACGTATTACAGCATAATAGACACCGGAAGAATATCGGCTGGCGTTCCACACAATCTCCTGATATTGTGCGTCCATTTGATGTTCAAATATTGTAGCGATTCGTTGTCCAATCACGTTGTATATTTCAATCGAAACATCGCTCGTTTTAGGGACACCAAATCGTATTGTTGTTGTCGGATTAAATGGGTTTGGATAATTTTGATAAACAATATATTCAGTTGGAACCAATAATTTCCACGCTGCTACACCCAACACTTTTTCAGATGTTATAAAAGAGATTGTATCATTCGCTAGTGTAGTAAATTTTCCATCAGTTACAGAAATTGTCCAATAATATCGAGAGGATGTTTTGAATAATTTCATGATCTTACCAGCAAAGATTGTATCGGTCAAATTGTTCAGAATAGTATCTACTGCAGCGCCCCAGATATGAAGTGTATATTGCAATGTATCTTCATAATCCCCGTCTGATGATCTATTCCATAAAAAATTAAGATCTTTATTCCAATCCAATGCAATAGTATCTGTTTGCGATTGTTTATACAGGGTAAAGCTAACCGGTTGATGATATGTTGGAGTAATTGTAAGATTCCATTGCTGAGTCACTGTACTCCCTTTTGAATCGGTAACCTTTAATGAGATTACTGTATCCCCGACATTATCATATTGTGGGACCCCTCGAAGTGTATCACTACTAAATTTCAGCCAACTCGGAAGTGAAATGAATTCAATAACAAGAGAGTCTCTTCCATATTCCGCATCACTGTCATACGGATGAAATGCATAGCGATATTCAAATTCTTCGGAGGTGGTAGTATCAGCTGAAGATAAAATAATAGGAGCGTGGTTTACGTTAGTTACGTTCAACAAAAACGATTGAATGGACTCTCCCGATTTATTGTCCACAACTTTTAAAGTTACGATTGTATCAACGGCATTCTTTCCTTGAGGTATTCCATAAACTGTATTGCTGTCTTCATTAAAATGTAACCACGATGGCAAAACAACAGGAGTTACAGTTAATGAATCAGCAAAATTCTTTGAATCTCTGTCGAATACATTGATTGAATAAATATAATTTGAATCTTCAATCGCATTGATAATTGGTACAGAAGTAAATATCGGTGCGTGATTTGTATGATGTACATACAGCGTATATTGTTGAAGAGCAATTCCGTTCTTATCATCTGAGGCTTTAATGCTCATTGGGAAAGAGCGATATTCTAATGTATCAGATACATTGAGAACAGTCTCCTCTTTTTTTCTACCCTCTGTAAACTTTTCAAAATCTTCATCTGAGTGGAGTAAGAATTTATGATTTTTCCTAAGTGATATTATTTCTTTCTTTTCTGGCATAACTATTCCAGATAGACTATCGACTAAAGATGGAATTCCAGATATCAAACCAGTCAATGAATCAATCAACAAAAATGGAGGAGCTTGAACAAAGGTAAATAAAACTTTATCTCCAAATAATAGTGAATCCTGATCTAGTGCCATTACCCTGTAGTTATAAACGCTATCTTCTTTCCCTATAGTATCGGGAACAGAAACAAAGACAGGCGAATGATTGATATGTTGCACTGTAAGAACAAATGTCTTGTTGATTGTTCCGCCCTTATTATCATACGCTTGAACAGTCACCGTTGTATCTCGCACATTCAGCCCACTTGATGTTCCACTGAGTGTTCCGGTGATACTATCGATTGTCAGCCAGGTTGGTTTAATGACCAGTTTATATTTTACTTGATCACCAAATAACAGGCTGTCCTGATCGCTGGCTCGGACTATTGTTGTATAAAGTGTATCTTCTATTGCATTTGGTAATATTGATGTTACAAAAACTGGTAAATGATTTGTGTGTGTCACTGTAACATTAAAGCTCTGAAGTATTACTCCACCCTTTCCATCACGTACTCGCACTGTAACCGCCGTATCTCCTACATCTTTTCCTCGTGGAGTTCCGGTAATTAATCCTGTCGTGCTATCAATGCTCATCCATTGTGGACTAACACGAAGTCTATAATACAATGTATCATTAAATAATAATTGATCCTGATCCGTTGCGATCACTTGATATGAATACAGACTATCTTCTGCAATTTGTTCAAGCGGGTTTGATGCAAATTCCGGTAGGTGATTGATATGCTCTACCTTGAGTGTATACTGTTGTGTTGATATTCCTCCTTTATTATCAAACGTTTGAATTGCTACAATAGTATCTTGAGCGTGAATCAATGATGGTGTTCCACTGATAAGTCCTGTAATGCTGTCAATCGTCAACCACAGTGGCTTGACCAGTAGTTTATATCGGATGTAATCTCCAAATAACAAAGTATCCTGGTCTGTAGCATTTACTACATAGGTATAGAGTGAATCTTCAATCGCTGTTGTATCAGCAATGGACACAAATTGAGGCAAATGGTTGGTATGCGATACTTTCACATTATAGCTTGCACTGGCGATTCCACCTTTTCCATCGGTTACTCTTACTGTAACAAGTGAGTCTGTACCAACATTTTTTCCACGTGGTGTTCCACTAATAAGTCCTGTGCTGCTGACCGTTAACCAACTTGGCTTTTTAGTGAGTGTAAAAGTAAACACATCTCCTACGAGTGTGTCGGGATCTTCTACCTTAACCTGATATCTATAGAGTGTATCTTCCTGCGCAGTGAATATTCCTGTAGAAACTATTTCCGGTATATGATTGACGTGGGTGATATGAAGCGTATATTGTTGAGTGGTTGTTCCTCCCGCATTGTCATATGCTTGTACTATAACAACTGTATCATATAAGTTTTGCACTTGTGGCGTACCGCTGATCGTTCCGTTGGTGCTGTCGATGTTTAACCAGCTTGGCTTATTGATCAGTCTGTATCGGACGATATCTCCAAATAATATTGTATCGTTGTCTGTAGCTCTAGAAGTTTGTATATATATTTCATCCTCTACAGTTACTGTATCTGGATTCCAGTTGACAAATGATGGAATGTGATTAATATGGTGAATAGTAAGTGGAAAATTCGATACCGTTACTCCTCCGTTATTGTCTGTTACATAAACCCTGTATGTTGTGTCTCCAACATTTTTTGCCGTTGGTAATCCGAAAACTCTCCCGGTCAATGAATCTATCGTCAACCAAGAAGGATGGATAAGTAATGAATATCGAATTCGATCTTCAAACAACGTAGTATCCGGATCGATAACATTGAACATAACTGAAAATAGTGAATCTTCGGTTGCGCTTGTCCTTGATTGTTGCGCAATAATACTATCTTGACCACTAAGAAGTGTATAAGCAAACTCCGGACTATGGTTTGTATGGTTTACTGCAAGTTGATAACTATGATTCGTAAATCCACCCTTATCATCGTATACTTGAATGGTCACAGTCGTATCTTGCGCACTCAAGCCACTTGCGGTTCCACTGATTGTTCCTGTGATACTATCGATCGTCAACCACACTGGTTTGATAAGAAGTTTATACCGTATCAGATCTCCAAATAATGCACTGTCTTGATCGCTTGCTTGAACGATTGTGGTATACAGCGAATCTTCTATTGCATCGGATAAGGTATTAGTTGAAATAATAGGATTGTGATTTGTGTGCTTTACAATTATTGGAAGAGTATGTTCGACAAATAATCCATTATTGTCTTTTGCTCTGATGGTCAACAGCGTATCGCCCACATTTTTTGCGGAAGGAATACCTGAGAATATTCCGGTAAGAGTATCCAGAATCATCCACGTTGGACCACGAATCAGTTGAAAATGTAACTGATCATTAAAGATCGTATCTTGATCAGTAAAAATCATCTTCCCAATATACAGTGAATCTTCATTTGCAATAGAATCAGGCGCAGAAACAAAGAGTGGCGGGTGATTGATATGTTCCACAGTGAGTGTGAATGAATGTGTCGAGACTCCACCCTTGTTGTCGTATGATTGTACCGCAACAATTGTATCTCTCGCGTTCAAGCCGTTTGGCGTACCGGTAATGATACCAGTGACACTGTCGATTACAAGCCAGATTGGTTTAACAATCAGTCGATATCGCACCACATCACCAAACAATGCCGAATCTTGATCACTACCTTTTACAGTATACGTGTAGAGTGAATCTTCCACTGCTGTTGTATCTGCGCTTGTTACAAACACTGGCGCATGATTTGTATGCGATATCGTCACTGAAAATGTCTGCAATATCAATCCTCCCTTACCATCCCTGACTCTCACAGTCACCACAGTATCTCCAACATTTTTTCCTTTCGGTGTTCCGGTGATCAATCCGGTTGAACTGTCAATATCCATCCAACTTGGATGCACACTCAGTTTATAATGTAATGTATCACCGAAGAGTTGCTGATCCGCATCCGTTGCCGTTACCTGATACGTGTAGAGTGAGTCTTCCCGTGCCGTCGTGATTGGTGTTGAAATAAACTCCGGTTCGTGATTGATATGTTCCACACGAAGTATAAACTGCTGCGTTGAAATTCCTCCCTTGTTATCGTACGACTGCACCGCAACAATTGTATCCAATACATTTAGCCCGCTTGGAGTTCCGCGAATGGTTCCGGAGATACTATCAACGACAAGCCAACTCGGTTTTATGGAAAGTCTGTATCGGATATTATCTCCGAACAACAGCGTATCCTGATCGTTTGCTTTTACATTGTATGTATAGAGTGAATCCTCCACCGCCGTTGTATCTGCCATCGTCACAAACTGAGGCGAGTGATTGGTATGAGATACTTTGATCGCGTAACTCTGACTGGCAATACCTCCCTTACCATCGCTGACTCTCACAGTCACGATAGTATCTCCCACATTCTTTCCCAAAGGAATACCGGAGACAAGACCACTGCTGTTGACACTGAGCCAACTCGGACGTTTGGTAAGTGTATATGTAATAACATCTCCAATGAGCGTGTCCGGATCTTCCACAATAACCTTATATCTATAGAGTGAATCTTCCTGCACAGTGAAACTTCCTATCGATACGATCTCAGGAATATGATTGATGTGTGTGATATAAAGTTGGTATTGCTGCTGCACCAATCCTCCCACATTATCGTACGCTTCTACTACGAACAGTGTATCATACAGATTCTGGACTCTCGGCGTACCGCTTATGACTCCTGTAACGCTGTCAATACTTATCCAAGCTGGTTTATTGATCAATCTGTATCTAATAATATCACTAAATAACAATGTATCTTGGTCTGTTGCTTTTGTTTTGTAGCTATACACATCATCTTCTATCGCCGTAGTATCTGCTACACTGGTAAAAATTGGTGTGTGATTCGTGTGAAGAATGTGTAGTGTAAAAGATTTTTGCACAACACCACCGTTTTGATCATTCACCGATACTGTCAGTGTTGTATCACCAACACTGTATGGTTTTGGTATGCCTGAAAGTATTCCTGTAATTGAATCAATCGAGAGCCAGCTTGGTTTTATTGTAAGAAAATACCGTAGCTGATCTCCAAATAATAAACTGTCTACATCGCTCGCATACACTTTTGAAGTAAAAAGTGAATCTTCTTGTCCAAGTGTGTCGCTTAGTGTGGCAATGATTGGTGTATGATTGGTATGTTGAATTATTAACTTTGTTTCCTTAATAGAGGTTGTATTCCAACGATCTACTGCTTTTACTACTAAAGAGGTATCTCCAACATTTTCACCTTTTGGAGTTCCATAAACTGTCTTTGCAATACTGTCGTAATGAAGCCAACTTGGAAGTTGAAGAATCGAAATAGAATACTGATCACCATCAACATCAGTTACAAAATTTGAAATATTAAACAAACTATCTTCTTTTAGCATCAGAATAGAGTCTAATAATATTGTCGGAAAATGATTCTTTCGGTAATAAGCTGATCTTGAAAAATTTGGAACAGTAGTTGTCCTTCCAGAAAAAATCACCGGCGTCGTTGACTCTTCTTTAACTTTTAGTTTTAATAAATTTGGTTCTATCAAGAATGCAGTACTATCAGATATGTTTGTTATTGTTACTGAATCTTTGAATATGCTTAGAAGAGGTGTTGGTTGTTGGTAAATACTCCAAGATTGTAAAAAAACGTTTGACGGTTCCATTTTTTTATATGTGATTTGAAGAGTATCATCAATATTTGCAAAAATACTGTTTTGTGTAAATAAATAATATGACCGCAGTGATCGTTGATCACTCATCCCACTCATAATTCCATTCTCATCCAGTGCAATAACCCGATAAAAAACAAACTCCGGAAATTTGTTTCCTGTTTTGAGGATAAATTTATTTGTTGTAACGGTATCAACAATAACACTATCTGCAAAAGAAAATCCTCTAATATTACTGCCAAGGATAATAAATTTATTTGGGGTTTTCCCGTTAAGATTCACATCCCACACTAATGATAAAGAATCTCCTGACTCAACGGTTCTCAAATTCAAGGGAATTCCAGGAGCATTAATTGTAAAACTCCAAGTGTTACTCCACGCGCTAAACACTCCGTCAGAATTTTTTGTTGCTACTCTCCAATAGTACTTCGTATTGGGTACAAGCAAACCGAGCTGCGGAATCTTCCACTTATTCACGACACCATTACCTGCTTGTCGAGAGAATTTATTAAATGTCGATGATACCGGAAAAAGAAAATCAGGACGCTCACTGACTTGAATATGATAGTCTGCAATATTGCCTGCTGAAATCCCCGATGGAATTTCCCATTGAAATTCAAACTGAGTTGAATTAACAACACTATTATTTGGCGGGAATATTTCTTGACTTGGTGCAGGCGGCACCGTGATTGAATCGATTGAAATATACGTATGTGAATATTGCAATCCAGAAAGATCTGATCCATCTGTACTATACAATTTGAAATCGTTTAATCCAGTTTTGAACCGAGGGAAGGCGTTCGGATTGAATTGAAAAGAAAAATCGATTGAAACTGAGTCGATGCCAAAATGCGAGGATGAATCAACCCACTCAAATTTTAAAAAGAATGCATGTGTTATCGGTGTGCCTACAGGATGTATTTGTGAAAAGAGATTGATTGATTGTTGATCACTTCCATTTCCTAAAGGAATGAAACTAAGAATCTGTGTAAAAGTACTGTCATATTCCTTCCGAAAATATACTCTAACATTTCCTGAACTTGTATCACTGAAATACTTGAAAAATATATTCGCATCGGTAATTGCCATTGGATTGGCACATCGAATGGTAAAACTTGAAACTGAATTTGTGTCAATACTTTTAATGGCGCTGACAGTGTCCTGCTGTTGATGGAAAATGTTTACAGTATCAATTATTTCTTCCCAAAACGATGCTATTGACGGTGAATAAATTTGCAATCCAAGAGATGAAGTAGGAGGTGCTTGCGGGGGATTTGAGTTAAATGATGGGTCAGTATGAAAAAACGAATAATACTGCTCCGGAAAATTCTTAAAAGGAAACTCTATTTTTTCCGATGGTCGTAAAACCAATGATATAGAATCAAGGTCGACCCACGAATAATTCCAAACATCTAAATTTGATGAGTAAAAATATGAGATCGGTGTATCTTTATATGCTTCAATGAAAGGAAAACCAAGATGATGATAGCGACGAACAATATCCTGGTCATTATCAATATCATAAAATCCAAGAATTTTACTGTTTAGCCTGTCTTTGTAAATAACATTCATATCAGGATCAAAAAGTAGTTCTCTGCCTGACCCTAACAATACTCTGCCAATAGTATGTCGACCGCCGCCAATAATTTTTATTTGTGCATTGTATCCATAGTGCGTTAATATGGATGCCATTAATTGTGAGACATTTTCACAATACCCACTCCCAAACGTATTGTAGGTCATAATCGGTTTTGTACGTGGATCACTGTTGGAGGAGCTTGTACTAACAAGCCAGTGGTAATAATTATTCTTTAAAAATGATAAGACCGCTTGAAGAGTGTCTTCAACAGTGAATAAACTATCTAATGGAATTTGAGAGGTAAGATCATTAAATCCGTAGATCATGCTCTGTCCGTTAATTTCAACTTGGGGATTTCTGATTGTACTATTCCCTGTGTTTTCAAGAACGAACTTGAGATTAGGTTCTGCACCATTCGCTCTTCCAAAATTCAGTGCACTCCCAATTGTGTCGAAAAGGGACTCCTGTTGATATCGCCTGGAAGAAAATCCATCCACTCCACCGGGCAGTGACAGACTCAAAGAGGTATCTTTTCCAAAAACCTTCCAACTGTTTTGAATAGTTTGAGAAAACAACATATCAGTCGGTATAAGGACAAATAGACCAATGCAGAAAGAAAGTAATATGTGTTTTTTGATTATCATTTAAAAAATTGTGGCACCCTGCTCTAATATTCAATTACAGAGTCATTGTAGTAAAGAGTTGCTCATACTGATCGGCAATCTTTTCCCATGTATAATTGGAAGTAATTCGTTCACGAGCAATCGAACGAAGTGTCTCCAGTCGCGAAGAATCCTTCTCCGTTTCATTTACAACCATAGCAACAGAATCGACATCCTTTTGAAAGAAGACACCATGTTTTCCATCCAACAATACCTCTCGGCTAAAAACTGTATCGAGCGCAAGAATACCGCAGCCGTAGGCAAGTGCTTTTAGTAATGTCGGATTTGTTCCACCAAACTCATGACCATGAAAATATGCATACGAATTGCAATAAAGTTCGCGTAGAACATTGGGATCTTTTACATATCCTGGAAACAAAATTCTGGGATCTGTCGTTTTTTTGATCGACTCCGCATATGCATCCCGGTACGGAACATCACCTACAACCACTAATTTTTTCTTTGAAGTGGATTTTTCGAATCCCTTTACAATAATATCTGCATTATTATCGGGGATCAATCGCCCAACAATCAAATAATAATCATTCTTTTTCAAACCCATCTGTTCAATCAACTCAGGATTAGTGCTGTATGCAGGATTTGCACCGTATGCAATAGTTGTTGATGAAGCATTGAACTCTTTCTTATAAATATCGGCCATTCGGTCCGAATCTGAAATAACGACATCAAATAATTTTGTAGAAAGCCACGATGAAAAATAAAAGTACTTCGCTCCAAGTCCCTTCCATTTCGGGCGGAGCCATTCCAATCCATCCACATTGATCGCTGTTTTCTTTCTTGCAATCGTCGTGATCAATCCAAATGGACCGTTTGCTGAGTTCACATAGAGGACAACATCAACTGATCGGGATACTACATGCAAAGTCGATAGAAGACTGTGACTCAATTGACTGATTGATTTAGTCTCAATAGCCGGTAAATATACAAGATCGACACCATTCACAACAGGAGGAAATTCTTTGAACAGTCCTTTGTGACAGTAAACGGTGATCTTATGCCCTTTTTTGACTAAACGAGTACTTAATTCTGTAACAAACGTTTCATATCCGCTATAAACATATGGATAACCACGTGATCCAATAATTGCTATCTTCATTATTATTCGCAATAAACAGCATTAAAATGATTTTTTAGGAGTATAATATACTGATTTATGCACTAATAATAGAGATTTTGTGCACATCCACTATGCATTGCATCACACATTAGAGGAATATAATCTAGAAATGTTTACCAGATATGTTGAAACGCTATAACGATTTTGAACACGCTCATAAGCCGCATTCCCAAGGTTCTTTCTCAATGGTTCATTTTCAACACATTGTATTACCCTAGCTGCCATAGCGTTGATATTATTGGGAGGAACTAAAAATCCGCTTAGCCCGTCTTCTACCATTTGCACAACACCGCCATGAGCATTGGCAATAATCGGTTTGCCGGTTGCCATTGCTTCTAAAACAGTGGTTGGAAATGGATCGGGAAGCGTTGAAGGGAGTATGAATATATCAAATCCTGCCAAAAGATCTTTTACATCAGAACGGAACTCTTCGATAATAAATTTTTTACCAAGTGCACGTTGATCGACAGATGCTCTGAATTTTGTCATTTCATAGTCTTGTCCCTGGAACGGACTTCCGACAGCAATGAATGTTACATTCGAAGTACGTTTACATACTTCTGTCGCAACATTCAAAAACAGATCTTGTCCTTTCCAGTGGCTCACACGGCCAATCATTCCAACCAGAACTTCATCGTCACCTACGGAAAACTCAGTCCGAATCTTTTTCCTGTTGCCGTTCAAGTACTTTTCTATCTCTAGTCCATTATGAATAACAATCGAATGATTCCGGATCAATGGTTGGTCAATCGCGAGATTATCAATCACACTGTTAGAAACACCGATCACCGTCGTACCAAAATGATGGAGAAAGAATGATATTACTTTCCTCACGATAACAGGATTCACAATAATTTCCCGAACATGCCAGAGATGTTTCTTTCCGGTTAATTTAGCGGCAACTCCTCCAACCAGAACAGCAGCGGTATTTGAATGAAGAAAATCAATTTTCCTCGTTCGAATGATCGATAGAACTTTGATCAACGCCGTGATAAATCCATATGCGAACTGAAACAACCCAATCGGTGTAAATAATTTCCGTCGAATAATACCAAGATCAAATATAAATGTTTCAATTCCTTCTTTACGAAGTTCGTCGACTAACGGTCCATTGTACGGCAGGCAAACAAACGGTGTGTATTGCTTTTTATCGAGAGCACGAATTGTACGGAGTAAACTTCTGTCGGAACCGTATAGATCACTGCTGGAATGCAGATAAAGGATATTTCTCATGTCATTTTGTCAATGAAGATTGATAAAGGAATTGCCTTTTCAATCCTTCGGCAAGACTGATATGTGGTTGATACTGCAGATCACTCTGCGCTTTACTGATATTTGCTCTGGTCTTTGAAACATCACCACTTTGCTTTTCAATATATTTAATATTCAATTTTTTACCTGCAATTTCCTGCAACAGATTCAACGCATCGTTTAACGAAGCAAGATTTGTTCCGCCAAGATTATACACCTCTCCCGCTCTACCACGATTTGCTGCTGCGATACAACCGTTAACAATATCCTCAACGTACGTAAAATCTCTTACCTGTGTTCCATCGCCATAAACGACAAATTCATTGCCGTTGATCAATGCTTCAACAACCCGTTGAAATGCCATATCGGGGCGTTGACGCGGACCAAAAACGGTAAAGAATCGTAACGACGTTACTGGAACGCCAAAATTTGCGCGATACGAATTCACCAGATGCTCTCCAGCAAGTTTGGTCACACCGTACGGAGAGAATGGAGTAGGAACATCTGTCTCCGTAAGAATATCACGGTCCACATTCCCATACACTGACGATGAAGAAGCATAAACCAGTTTTTGGAGCGAAATATTTTTAACTGCTTCAAGCAACCGTTGAGTTGCACGAATATTGTGATCAACATATTCGTCGAAATCTTTTCCCCAACTCAACCGAACCCCAGGCTGCCCTGCAAGATGATAGATAACGGTGATATTGTTTAGTAAGGATGCAATGTCCATTTGGTTCAAATTTCCTTCAACAAATCGGAACGATTGATGCTTCCGTAAAATTTCCAAATTCTTTCGTTTTCGTTCAACCGGATAATACGGTGTTAACATATCGATCCCTACCACCTGCTCACCGCTCAGCAGTAATTTTTCCGTTAAATGCGAACCAATAAAACCTGCACAACCAGTTACTAAAATAGCCATATCGTATATATCCTATTATTCAATGTGATTGTTTATTCAAAATATCGTTCATACCAAAGATCAAAACTCAACAGTGTCCAAAGCATATAGTAGTAATTATACCGACCTGAAAAATGAGCATCCATTATTGAATGCACATAATCGACATTGATGAAACCGTAACGGCTCAGACGCTCTTTGCTTAAGTGTTGTTGAAGCATCGGTTTTAATTCTTTACGAAACCATTCATTCAACGGAAGATCAAATCCCTGTTTCGGACGATCAAACAACGTTTTGGGAAGATTCTTATACAAAATCTTTTTCAATAAGTATTTCTGTTCACCATTTCTGACTTTATACTGAAGCGGTAAACCCAATCCAAATTCAACCAAACGGTAATCAAGAAAAGGTGCACGCGCTTCAAGCGATACCGCCATGCTTGTCCTGTCAACCTTCGTTAAAATATCATCAGGCAAATATGTTTTAAAATCAACCATGTTTGGGTACATCAATTCGTCAGTAACAAAGTTCCTGAAATCTTTCGTAAATAATGATGGCTGATGTACTATGTGATGGTTCATCAATTTCTGCAAATCGTTCCGTTTAAACATACCGCTCAAATAATCATAACAATCTTCAAGCGAAGAGTACTGCAGACCCTGCGCCCCTTTTTGAATAATATCGACAGGAATTTTTTCAAAAGCATGGAAAATTGCTTTGCGGACTGCTGCCGGAATGACATTGAATGTTCGCGCAGCGGCATATTTTTTATACCGTGAATAACCCCAAAACAGTTCATCACCGGCATCGCCCGAAAGTGCAACCGTTACTTTGCTTCGAGCAAGTTTTGAAACGAGATATGTCGGGATCGATGACGGATCTGCAAATGGTTCATCAAAATGATCTGCAAGCAGTTCGATCGAATCAAATATTTCCTCGGGACAAACGATCAATTCTTCATGATCTGTCCCCAATGCCGATGCAACCGCTTTCGCAAAAGGAGCTTCATTATATCGATGATCGGTGAATCCAATAGAAAATGTTTTTACATGTGAACTCTGTTTTACCATTGATGAAACCACAACACTTGAATCGATCCCGCCGCTCAAAAAAGCGCCAACCGGAACATCGCTGATCATTCGGTACCGAACGGAAGAATCGATCAATTGCTCCAGTTCGTTTTCGTAATCCTGTTCACTCCGTTCATGTCCATTCCGTTGAGAGTAAATAAGTAACGGATCCCAATATTGGTGCATTTGTAATACACCGTCGAGAGTTATCGTTAGTGTATTCCCCGGAAGTAACTTAAACATATTTTTAAATATCGTTCGGGGAGCAGCGATGTACTTGAATGCAAAATATTGTTCAACAGCACTCATATCCATTTCTTTCCGAACGTACGGATACTTTAGGATCGCTTTTATTTCAGAAGCAAAAACGAAATGTCTTTTATCAAAGTAATAGTGAAGCGGTTTAACTCCAAGCCTGTCTCGTGCAATAAATAGTATTCTCTTCTTTTCATCAAATATTGCAAAAGCAAACATTCCGTTGAACCGTTCAACGCATTGTGTCCCCCATTCATCATACGCATGCAGAATCACTTCCGTATCACCGGTGCTGATAAACTTCCGTCCTCTCGATTCTAACTCTGCTCGAATTTCTTGGAAGTTATATATCTCACCGTTAAAAATAATTTTGGAATGGAGTGATGCTACCGACATCGGCTGATGACCAAGCGGCGACAGATCGAGAATGCTTAACCGGCGATGTCCTAATCCGATATTTCGCTCCTGCCAATAACCATGGTCATCCGGGCCGCGATACGCTATCGTATCGGTCATGGCACGAAGCACTTCTAATGAAGGCGTTTCATTCTCGACAAAAGAAATATATCCGGTGATTCCGCACATTAATTGTAATATCCTATCTTATTAGCATCTCTAATAACCAAAAAATGTTTGTCATTGCTCCAAGGGAGTCCCTTCGGGACGAGCTGTTCTTTGGCGAAGCAATCTTGTTTTTATATCGTTAATTGAAAGATTGCTTCGGTCGCTTCCGCTTAAAAGATGGCGAACAAGTCGTTCCCTCGCAATGACATTTTTTTTGTTTAAGAAATACATCTCTATGGCACAAGCGTTACACATTGTTCATACAACGATCTTGACGTACTTTGGCTTTCAGAGAAACTTTTTGCAGTGCACTTTCTATATACGATCGGTATTGTTGGAACGATTTTTCCACCGATTGAATTGTCAATGGTTAATGTGTTTTCACAAAAGACGTTTTCCAGAATCGGTGAATCAGTGAACCGACCTATCAATAATTTTGATGACGTATTCCCCGTTACTGTAAGGTCATTTATTCGAAATCCCGAAATAATATCCATATTTTCTTTTTTTGGTATTACAGTATAATCTTTTCCCCAAAGCCCCCTTGATCCTATAAATTGAAGGTTTGGCGTACGGTAACTTGAATCCATATTACCATTGATAACACCGCTGAGTGTAAAATTTTTCAATACTCTCCCTCTATCTTCAGGATCAAAATTATCCAGTGAATCCAAACGATCGAAGAATACCACATGCGAAACACTTCCCCTTCCATTGTAACGCACATCAACTTTAAGATATATTCCATCCATTATTGCAGATTGAAACAGTCCATTTCGATTCCGATATCCGTGCCACATAATGCCGATACAATAATCCGTTCCTTCTGGATCCATTGTTGTTTCGGTATTTTGATATTCAATATTGATATTTTTTAAGAGCGGCAGACTATCCGTATCTTGATATACATACCCATTAAGTAAAACATCCGTAGAATAGATATTATTTTTTGACACAACCCGAGCTTTAAAATCATGAATATCAGAGAGATACAACGTACGATATGCTGTATTCGACTCAATCAGATCTGCCGAAAGATTGTTCCCAGTCCGTGCGCACCTTAATACATATCCTGCATACTCTGATTTTAAAATTCCGATTTGAATATTTTTTACTTCTGTTTTCTGATTACCAATGCGGTTTAATTCGATCCCAACCGCAACATTTTTCACGGTATTATATGGCATTGATATATTTTCAGAATTACCATCAAAACCGACGAAAACAACTCCGTTCCATGTTATGCCGCCGTCATTTGTTATTTTTTTAAAATGATGACCGATGATGTGCAATCCCGTTATGCTGATATTTTTACAATCTCTAAAATGAAACAGATACCCAAAAAATCCCGGTTCGTCTCTTGTAGTATCAATCATTATGATTGCAGAATCGCCGATGATACTCAGATTTTCTACACCCTTAAATGCAGGGAAACTTGGTCTGCTCAATGGTGAACCTTTGCTCCAGATGAAATATGTCCCTTGTGGAAAGAAAAGCGTGCAGTTTCCGGAAGCTGCAGCCAAACAAGCCTTCTTTATTGCTTCCAAATCATCGGTAACACCATCTCCCTTTGCTCCAAAATTTTTTACGCTAATTACTGTAGTTATATTTTCCCATGAACCCTGTTCAACATTATTAATAGTAGGATTAAATGCGAGGATAGAATTATAACCAACAATTAGCAAGAGTATAAAAGAAAAAACATCACCGTATAGAATTCGAAACTTGGATTTGATGTAATGATACATTTTTAATAAATTATTTCGTTTCATTATTCGTTTCATTTTTTCTTGAACGAATGATTTTTGCCGGAACACCTGCAACAACTGAATAGGGAGGAACATCCTTACTAACTACACTTCCCGCTGCAACAATAGAACCACGACCAACCCGAACTCCCGACAAAATAATACTGTTAGCAGCAATCCAACAATCGTCTTCAATAATTACTGTACTTCTTTCAACCCCCTGCTCTTTCATAACAACATCAGCTTCTGAAAATGCATGGTTTTCTGCATATATGCTGACACGAGGAGATATCAAAACATTGTTACCAATTTCAATATAACCAGAACAACCAATGTAATTATATGGTCCAATATTGGAATTGTTCCCGACCTTTAATCCTTCTCCTAATTCACCACCGTAAAAATTTGTCGGTCGAATAATGGCAAACCGCCCCACTGTAACGCGATTACCAAAAACAATACCACGTCTCGATATAGATTGTATTTCGCAATAATCTTCAGCAATAAAACTTTTTCCGACATGTAAATGTTTTGCATGACGGATAATAACACCTTTGCCGATAAGTAATATTCCTTTTGCACTTCCTAAAAAAGGAATTCTAAGTAAACCTCGAATTGCACAAACCGATAGCATCAAAAAAACACGAAGGACAGACATCCCATCCCATTCAGCATTAAACCTATTAGATGATCCCACACCACTTTTATTCAGGAGCCATTTCAATATTGACCGCATTTTATTTACCCACTAATTGATTATAGAAGATAACGTTTCAAATAATTTTTGTTCGCAAACTCTTTGTGAAAATCTTTTCTCAATAATATCCCTTCCTTTAAGACCCATTTGAAATCTTTTTTCCGGCACTTTCAATAATATTTCGATAGATTCTTCCCATTCTTTATTTGTTGAGGCTAAAAAGCCGCTCTCACCATGTTCAATAATGTCTTTATTCACTCCAACGGGGGATGCAATAGTAGGAACTCCACAAGCCATATACAATAACGCTTTATACCCGCATTTACCCCGAGACCACTCATCATCTACCAACGGCATTACTCCAATGGTAAATTTTTTTATCTCATCAATAAAAATATCTTGTGGTATCGAATCGATTATTTCCGCTGTAAAGGTATCACTGTGAGAAAATAATTCTCTTATTTTTTTAGACCCCATAGCACCGATAATTCTGATGGTAATGGGATACTTCTTTGAAATATTTCGAATCGGTTCTAAAAGAATTCGCAAGTGTTCAATATGCTGTTCTCCAGCACCCACCCAACCAATAATGGTTGGTGAAGGATTTATATTCTCTTCGGGAATGGTGTACTGTGATGTATCAACAGGGGTTGGGATAACTGAAATATGTGAGTTAACAGGACGCACTTTTTCGGCAAGATAACTATTTCCAGCAATGACTAATTTATAGTACGGTAACATCGAAAAGAATTTTTTTCGAATCTCATCCTTATTTGAATCTGACCATTCCGATATCCCTAACCCAGAAAACGGAACAAATAATGCGTCATCAAAATCATAAACAAGGTTTTTATTAAGCGTTTTCAAAAAATACAACACTACCTTTGGCAATCTTGTCCGCTGTATAACAACAATATCATAAAATGGACTGGAGCATATTAACAAAATCAATTTCCAAATCTTGAGCAAAGTATCAGATCGAAAAAACCTGTTTTTATTAAACTCTTTTATCGTTGAATCCAAATCTTTATACTCGTTGTTCCATGAAATGACATTTACACGACAACCACGTTTCAAAAAATATGGAACGTAATTAAATACTCTAAATTTTCCACTGAGTTTATAATCTCCGGCAGTCCCTGCCGCAAGAAAAAGTACGGAGAATTTTTTAGTGTTATCCATTAAGCGATTACTTCCTCAAATAATTTTTCAAAGTTTTTTGCCACAACCGTAATATCATACTGTTGTAATATTTTTCGAAGAGCTTCTTCTCCAAACTGTTTCCTTAGCACAGATGATGATATAAGTTTGCGTATTGCTTTTCGAAGGGCTTCTTCATCTCCATAATCAATAATAAGTCCATCAACACCCTCTTCAATAACATCCGGAACACCGCTGACACGCGTTGCAATACTCGGCAATCCGCACGCACGTGCTTCTATCAGGACATTGGGAAGTCCTTCGGATTGTGAAGGAAGAATAAATATATCGGCTGTTTGAAAATATTTCTCCCGGTCCGCAACTTGTCCCAAGAAATCAACAGTGATCTGTGATTTTATTTCTTTTGCTTCCTTCTTTACCGAATCTTCAATAATGTTCTGGGCAAATTTTCCGCTCCCCAATACGAGTAACTCAACATTGTTGGGAACATCATTCAAAATTGAAATCGAACGGATCAGAAAGTCGATCCCTTTATTGGCATTCAAATGACCGCAATAAAGAAGATAGATGCTCTCCTGTTTAAGACCGAGTGTCTCCCTCATCTGTTTGCGTTGTTCCGGATCGAGAGGATGAAATTTATTTGTATCAACACCGTTGTTCATTCTTCTGATGCGTTCAGGTTTAACCCCTTCTTCAATGAATCGTTTTTCGATGAATGAACTGATCGCAAGAAAACGATCGAATGCTGCATACCCTTTTTTGCGAAGAGAATAGAAAGCCGACCCTCGAAGGTTTCCTATCTCGGGTGAGAACGTCGATGCAGTTCGGACAAACGACTTTTTTCCAAACAACTTAAAGAAAAACGCAGGGATGGAAAAGTAATCAAGACCGAAAAAGAAAATGATAACGTCAAATTGTCTTAATCGGAACAGACCATAACCGATAAGTGAAAAGACGTAGAGCAAATTTTCAAGAATTGCCGGAAGTCCCTTCTCTTTTTTAAAATTGAAACTCGGTACCCGGTGAATTGGTATCGAACCAAGCATTTCATCCTTTGCTGTTCCTTTAATTCTGCTTGATACTACACGGACTCTGTTTCCCCTTTTAATCAGCTCTTCCGCAACAAGACGCGCTTGGTTTTCTCCACCTCCCACAATGGGATAAAACCTCGGTGTTGCAATGATAATACTATATTTTTTTTCGTCTCTCTTCATGTATTATTGTATTGTATTAGAAACCATTTACAAACTCAAATCGTTGTCATTGCAAACTGTTCTTTGGCGAAGTCCCGCATTATGGGACTCCATAAAGCGGAGCAATCTCGTTTTTTCTTTTTATCTTAAAAAGATTGCGTCGTCGCTTCGCTCCTCGCAATGACCATTTTTTTTGTAACATCAGTTATAAAGTTTTTTGCAAAACGGTCTTTACTTCCGATTCAATCTCCTCCGTTGGAAGAAATGCTATGCACAACATAACGGCTACGAGACCGAAACTTGTAAACCGAAACAGAACATTGGACCATAATGAAACAAGTATCATATTCGTGACTAATAACCATACCATGAGTTTTTCGGGTTGTTTTAGTTTCCCTGCGTTCTTCAATATCACACCTAAAAAACTCACAAATAATAGTGCATATGGAAGCCCTCGTTCAAAAATAAGCGTGAATCCTAAATTCTCATAATCAACCCAATCGAGTTTCTGACTAATAAGCCGCAGTTCTTTAAATGGAGATCCGAACAGAGTGCTTAGTATCGTACGATCGAATGCAATGCTTCCCAAAATATCCCACGTATCAATGCGCGTAGAAAATGTATCTGTCAGCGCCATATAGATTATAATATTTTCTATGATCACGTTAATGTAAAAGAACAATACTGCTAAAACAGAAATGCCGACAAATCTTTTGAAGTTCTTTGAATATGTTGATAAGATAAAGAAAAAAAATACACCAGTGACAAAGATAGCGATCATTCCGAAACGAGAAGTATTGAGCAACGAAGAGACAGCAACGAAGCCCATTAACACAAGAAAATATTTATTTTTGCGTTCCGTAGCAAAATATGTATACCCAAAAAGTAAAAAATAAAACGGCAGCTGGGTTCCCCAATGATTATGCTGACCTAGCATTCCGCTAAAGGTCATTTGAAAAGGTATGTTCAATTGATTAAAAAAGAAATCGATCTGGAGACGATCTGATAATTCTAACGCTGGAAAATATTCTAATGTTTTGTTAGCAGTGTTCCAATCATAGGAATTAACAATGAAATCACTAAAGTAGAAGGACTCATAAATTGAAAATACTAACTGGACTAAAAACAATACACTCATTGCATAGACAAATTTCAATTCGATCGCTTTTCGTTGGGTTGGATTTGTTCTAAGAAAGAATGCAATAATACCAAGTGCAACAGGAATGCTATAATGGCGACCCAGAAATGAGAGCAGACCATATCCATCCCTCACCAGATTAATGAATCCCATGAATATATAGATCAAACAGATCCATACAAAAAAACGGATTACGGTGTTATCGGTTTGTCGAGGTATTCTGATGCTTGAAAGTATAAAGATTGTTGCAAATAAATAGTTTAATAGAACAACATCAAAAGGAAGTTGAAACGCAACAATATTTAACAGCAGTGGAGTAAAAAATACCGCAACAAGCAAGACTATTGATGTATGGTATGATGGTAACGCTCTATTCTCAGTAATGCTCATGAACTATATTTTTTTCTTTGATCTATAATCACGATTTAAAACAGTGACATCATTTACGGTTTTGATGCGATGATATAAATGTTCGTTAATTGCAGCCAGGATCCGATCTTTTTTTGCATTTTCCGTGAAGGTATCATTAAAATCATCTTTTCAATCCATGTCACAACGCCGACTCGAACTAATCCAATATGAAAAAGAATATCGTTGAGTCTAAATATCCTTCGTAAAATAATTTGAGTGTTAATTTTTTTAAATCCTCCTTTTTGGAGAAGTGCTGCCAAGTCCCAATACATATATTCTTTCATGTGAAATCCGGTTGGATAGTCGTCGAAATATTTAGAGATGTCATGGGGACCGGTAAGTCCATGAGGGGTTACAATGAATATTTTCCCGCCGGGTTTCAGGTGGCTATACATGCAGTGGATATGTTCATCAACCTCATCCGGATGAAGATGTTCGATAAGATGGAGAGAATAGATCAGGTCGAACTGTTGATTATCCAAGGCAAACGATGCGACATCACTTTCTACCAAATGGACATTGGGCAGAAAAGATTTTATGGACTTCGCAACTGTAACATCTAGCCCCGTCACCGAAGCAACAAGCGGGCTTACATATTGTAACATTTTCCCCGAACCGCAGCCCAACTCCAAGACGTCAGCATTCGGACGCAGCAATGGGCGAAGAAAAGAAAGGTAAAATTCTGCCTCTCGCGCATATTCTTCGTCGCTTTTATTTCGCGAAATATGCCACGGAATTTCTTCATAGAGCGTGCGGTACGCATTCCCAACAATCTGTTTTCGGTCTTTAGGATCACTGTTGCGGATCTGATCGGCAAGTTTTCTTTCTAATAGATAATGCTTTTTGATCTTTTCTTCTTCTGTCATTTTTCAATTCGATTAGTTTGTTAAGATTTTATTTAGAACGGAGGAAAGAAGAGTATTTTTTCCAATGCCGTCGTATTTCATGTTTTAAATACCCGGCATAAAGATGTAAAAAATAATTTAATTTTTGTTTTGGTGTAGTCTTTCTGGCAAAATCATTTGCAGAAGCAATTGAATGTACACCGTCTTTGTCCGAGCCCTGCAAATGTTCAGCGGGTTGCCCATTCTGCTTCGCCAATAGGTGTTCCCATATTTCGCGATGCTTTCTAGCATAATTTGCCCATGTCCAATTGATAACTTTATCAGAACGTTGTTTAAATGTATCCGAAATTTCTGTAAAAACTTTTAGAAGATCTTCAAAAGAATGAAATGGATATGTGATGCCACCGGTAACATCCAGATGATATCCTTGCGGAACTACGATGGTTTCAACACCGGCAGCAAGAGCATCAATAAAACCCATCTGTCCTTCATCTTCCCCGAAGTACATAAAATAATCTAACGTTGGAAGGAGGCGAATATATTCATCATAATCAAAATCCGTGAAATATTTTACGATAAAATGTTTCTTCTCTAAATGTTCTATTTGTGGTTCCCACCCTGCGCCCATCACAATAAATTCAAAATTTTTCGGATCCAAATAATCAGCGAGTTTCCCGAGCAGAAATTCTCTTTTACGCCCATCATCATATACCCGGGTAGTGATACCAACTCGTCGCCTGCGTGGTGAGAGTACGGAATCATGCGCAGGAAGCACATAGCACAAACTCGAACGAGGTATTCCACCGGATGATAACGTTTCAACGGTTTGATTCGACAAACAAATACCTACCGCTGCTATACTTAATTGCTGCTTCAATACATTGAACTTTTGTATTGAATCAATATGTGTTACCATTTGCGTTTGAATACTTGGCGAAGGTTCGAGCAGGTCGTAATGGACAATGTGGTGATTAATATCCGCTGTGTGTTCAATTTCTTGACCGAGCGAAACGGTAACACCCTGCGGAGTCAAATGTTCATCCAACTTTCGGGCAAATTTACCCAGTATCCAGGTACTGATATCTCCATGACAAACGATATGTACCTTCACGTTATTTACCCTTCTTCTTTAGACCGACACTGATATTCCATTCATAAGGATCAATAGGACCATCAAACTTCATGAAGGGAGAGGTATAGACAACGTCGAAACCGTTCGAATTGAGGATATTATACATCTCTTGAAAGAAATAATACCGCATTGGATGCAGTTCAGTAAAATCATGAATCCGTTTACCATCGACAAAATACATGCACGAAAATTTTACGGTAGCAATCTGCTGAACAATATCAAGATTGGTTTCAGAGATCCGTAACAACTCTCCATTTGAATCCGATTTTCTGATCACTTTCACCGGATCATAGTGACGCGTAACGGCATTGCCATTCCAGTAATCGAAAATGAAAATTCCGTCTTCAGTAAGCAGGTTAGAAATATTCTTCAATGTGCGGAGAAAATCGTCCATCGAAGTAAGATAATCCATCGCAGAGAACATAGAAATGACCACGTCGTATTTTTTTTCTATCTTGTGTGAATCCTGAAATGAATAATTGTAGAATGCAGCCTTGCTTCCGTTGCTCTTGGCAGATTCACGTGCAACCGTAATCATGTTCGAAGAGATATCACTCCCCTCAACAAGAAAACCCATCTTTTCAAGATGAAAAATATGTTTACCGGTTCCACAAGCTAGATCGAGCAACGTTACCGGGGATGATTTCGGCGCCAATAACTTCTTAATAATTTTTGTGATATATTCCGCTTCGTCGATATAATTTTTTTCACGGTAAAGTAGATTGTAGAATTCTGCGTATTGATTGAATTGAGAAGACATTTGTTAACTTATTATTGTAATGAATTAAAAAAGAATTGATTAAATAAACTTTAACTTGGTTGTATTACTTCGGTATCTCAAAAAAATGCATCTCTTTAATTTTTGAAAATTGAATATCCCATTGTCCTTCAAAACGGACCCTCTGAGCAAAATTTTCTCTAAAATGACTTCCCTGTAATCCATTGATAAACGTCTGGGGAAAAGCATCGGCGTGAACGAAGAACGCATTGACACCGTTGGAATCTACCGTTACAAATTTGTAACCATAACCATTGAACAAATTTTTCCACCCGGCGATGGAGACTCCATAATACAAATGAGATTTATGCGCAAGATTATAATCAAAATGTTCATCATACATAATTGTTAACGAAGCATTTGGGCCATAGGCTGAATTATATTCAACGCAAAATATTTTGGGCCGCATTCCGTCGTCTAAAATCTTTTTTGCGATATAGTAATCGTTTCCATCCATATCCAATGAAAAAACATCCGGATCGGTATGCAACGATTTTTTAAGAATCTCTAAGATATTATCAAGTGTAATAAATGCTGCAATAAATTGTAAGCCCCAGTTCAATGGCTGTAAAACAGTTCTGGCATTTTCAATTTTCGTTTCGTTCCCATCAATCATCAACCCGCTGAATTTTCTGCCAAGTGCCAGCCATGAGCAATTGTTTTCAGTTCCATCGGATGCACCGATCTCGATAAAATATCGATTCGGATTGCTGATCTGGTGTGTTAGGTAGTCGAATATTCCGTCCTCACCGTTTTGGGAGAAAGAAGAAAATTCCCACGACAAAGGATCTGTCGGTATTGTTTCTCTTCCATTAATCGTCACCGCGCCGCGGGAAAAGGCAATAGCAATTTTGTTCATCATCCGCCACTCTAAGAAAAAATTTCGAATTGAGCGTAACGACAATACTTGCATCATAATCGAGAATCGATATCGAATACTTCTTGTGAGTCTAGATGGCATAGATTATATTCCTCTCAACGTTTCGTGCACTGCCAAAGATACTTTCTCCATCTGTTCTTCTGTCAATGCCATTCCGCTTGGGACATACAATCCTCGTCTTGCAAGATTTTCCGTAACAGGGTAATGTTCGTTCAAGAACAATCCCAGCTTATGAAACGCAGGCTGTTCGTGCAACGGCCAAAAAAACGGTCGGGTTTGAACTCCGGCATCAGATAATTTTTTTGCCCATTCAAACGCGTTAAAGGGAACATTGTTATTCAACAACAATCCGAACACCCAATAGACATGGGTAGCCCACTCTTTTACCCCTTGAAGAGTAATTCCGTTAAGATCGCCAAATAATTCCGTGTATTTTTTCCCTTGTGCTTTTTTACGTTCCAACAAGTATTCTACTCGCTCCATTTGAGCAACGCCAACAGCCGCTTGAAGGTTTGTTATCCGAAAATTATAACCTAATTCTTCATGCAAAAACCGTTGCTGCGGAAGAAAGCAGAGATTTCTAAATGACCGAGCCCGTGCTGCAATTTCATCGTTATCGGTCATTACCATTCCCCCTTCACCGGTCGTAACTATTTTATTTGCATAAAAACTGAATGTTGAAACGTCGCTCATCGAACCACATTGCCTGCCCTTATAGGTCGCCCCATGTGCTTCAGCACTGTCTTCAATAATATGGAGATCATATTTTTCTGCCAGCGCGATCAATGGATCCATATCACATGAATGACCAAACATATGAACCGGCATGATTGCTTTTGTCTTTATAGTTATCTTTTTTTCAACCTCGGCAGCATTCATCGTCCACGTTTCCGGATCGACATCGACAAGAACAGGTTTAGCTCCTCTTCTAATAATCCCCAATGCACACGAGATGATAGTATGAGCAGGAAGAATGATTTCATCCCCTGGCTGTATATCTAAACTTGCAATTGCCAATTCTATCGCTACTGTTCCATTGCACACTGCAATTCCATGCTTTGTTCCTACAAATTTTGCGAACATCTCTTCAAATTGTTTTACAAAAGGTCCATCTGAAGAGATCCAGCCGTCAGTAATACATTGCAACAGATATTCTTTTTCTTTTCCGTTCAATAATGGATCATTTACAGGAATCACGCTGACTTGTATCCTTTCTTAAAATAAAGTTTTGTCATTTTGAACTCCGCCATACGGACCTTGCTTTACTTCCAGCATCTCAGTATCCTCTAAAATATCGATTCCATGTCCGCCGGCAGCTAATAAGATAGTGTCACCTTGCATCAATTCAACACTCCCAATCGGTTTTAAGGTACGATCATACAGATTGACTCGAATACGTCCCTTGCGGACAACAAGAACTTCTTGTGTCAGGGTAACTTCACGAGAAACTTTGTTATGATAGTGTGCTTTGATTGTTCCGCCGGATGGATATTTAATTATTCCAAGTTGTTGAGAATACGTTGAAGGTGTATAAAATGTTGTTCCGGATGGTGCATGGCTATGTCTGATCACGTGACAAAGTGGTGTCCCCTCGTTATCAGACATCACTTCCAAGCCTTCAATCGGCTTCAAAATATTGATTGCGTTTTCCATATGGTTCCTTTAAATATTAGTTATGATTTAGTGTCCGCGAACCCGAACAGATTGTGATATAATCTCACTATTTTTTCTCGAAACATATGAGCTTCATCAACATTGAGCATAAAAACAGTTAGATAAAAATATGCCACTACTCCGACCAGTGAGGAAATCGCAACCTTCAAAAAAAGAGCTGTCTCATTTGGTAGTACAATTAAAACAACACGGCACATAAAAAACTCTATCGATGCGGCAACAATAATTTTCCAAACATTAGATCCTATCACTGATAAACCTTTCTCCTTCTGAAAAAAGAAAAGTATGACAATGCATAGAATAATATTGACTCCCGCCGATATAGAAAGAGCCGTCGCAAGTCCTTTATAAGAATATTCATCTGACAACCAAAACCCCATAAGAAGATAAATAATAATCTCAGTGACTGCAATAAATGCAACGGTCTTGGTTTTCGACATTACATACAATGCCTTGATCGTGATTCCTCCTAAACTTGAAAAGAGGAAGGAACCCATAAGTATCTGAAACGTGAGCGCAACTGCTTGTGTTGAAGAGTGACTAAACGCTCCACGTTCAAAAACAATTTGAATAATTGGTTCTCCCAATGCAAGAACAAGAGCTATGATTGGAAAGCATGACAAGAATACTATTGTTATTCCACGGGTGATATATCGATAAAATTGCTGTTTCTCATTTGCCGCCCACGCCTGCGCCATGTGTGGAAAAATTGTCGTTGCAATTCCGCCAGTAATGATCGTTCCGAGAGTCGTTGCAAGTTGATTTGCATAACCGAGAAAAGAAATACTGCCGGTGGACAAATTTGAAGCGATCATTCTCTCAAAAACACCGGTTAGCCTATATAGAATACCTGTAATAAATAATGGCGCAGAAGTTATTACTACATGTCGAACACTGTTATTTCGGATATTAAAGGCAAACGCAATTTTTTTTGTGCGTAATAATCCCGTAAACAAAAATACCGCAGGGAAAAAAGAGCCTAATAAACTTCCCATTGCCAATGTTTCAATGCCAAAATCGTTCACAAAAAAAAACAATATGGCAACAACAACTATCGGTGAAAAAATAGGGGCTATTGTTGCCGCTATGAATTTATGGTGAGCCTGATATACAGATGCAAACAATCCGGTCAGCGATTGAAACACCACTGTTGGCATAAGAATTTTTAAAAGCTGCGAACTTAACTTCAATTGGAGTGAATTGAAACCATATGAAGTAATTGAGATAATAACATCGGAGTATAATACACCAAGCAGGGCAATGATCGACATCAAAACTGCGGATAACATAATAATCGTGCTCGCGAACCTCACTGCTTCATTGAGATTTTTTTCAAGCAGGCTTACCAATTCCGGAAGAAAGACAACAACAAATGATCCGGTAAAAACAGCAGTGATATACGTCGGGATTACTACAGCTGAGAAATAAGCATCTCTGTCAGTATTTGTTCCAAAATAATAGGCTATTAATAATTGAGAGGAAAAAGAAACGATAACATTTAATAGTATCAGCAATGTTACATGTATCGTTGACGCAAACAATCCTTTCTTAATATTCACTGCTGTTTTCATTCAGAATGTGGAGTCGATGCAATTTTCAATCAACACAACCTCCCGGTTAAAGATTTGATTAAATCTAGTAATGGGGCATTTAATGTTGCAAATTATACTTTTAAGGAATCGGAAAAAATACATCTATGACTCTATAAGAGTCCCAACTAATTTTAAGTGTTTGTAATTATTTTCTTATATCTTTTATAATTATCAATTAATGGATCTTTAACAACAATATAACACATACCTCCAATCGAACTAAACAAAAAAACTACTAAAACGATAATAGCTCTTTTAGGAGATGATTTTTTAACCGGTGGCTCTGCTTTATCAAGAACATTAATAATTGGAATATTTTTTACTTCCTCAATTTTCGCAAGTTCGTATTGTTTTTTTAGCTCTATATAAAGAGTGTTATTGATCGTGACTTCGCGGATTAATCGCTCTTGACCTAATAAGAGGGATGGCGAATTAACAATGCTACGATTCGATTCCCTAAAACTCTTCAAATTGTTCTCTGCAAACGAAAGTTCACTTTTAATTTGAGCAAGTCTAATCTCAATAAATTGCCGTTGAGCTGAGGCACTGGTATTTCTTTTTTTTCGAATAAATAAATCGAGTTCAATGATAATTCGATTCAGTATGTCAGCAGTCAATTGTGGTTCTCGATCTTCTAATTGAAGCGATAAAAGACCGGTCTTATTATCTAAAGAAATATCCAATCGTGCGGATAATGATTTAAAAGCCTTATCATAATTTTGTTCGCTAGTTTTTTCTTCGATTTCCCAAAGTTGAATCAAGTTTACACTATCTTTAAATTCTACAGAAAAATATTTAGCAAAAATCACATTTTTGAGTATCGATTCGCTTCGAATAATAGCCGGATATAATTTTAATAATGATCCTTCGGAACCTCCAATATTGATACCTGCAAGACTTGCCAGATCTGCAATACCGGATAATTTTGCTTTTTCTGATTCTGGCAGTATTGTTGCAGTTGCCGTATATCGTAATGGCAATAGAAGGCTGATCACAACGGCTATTGCTGTACATATAACGATAAACCAAGAAACAAATTTTTTCTTTTTCCAAATTTTTTTAAGAGCATCATTGAAATCAAAAAAAGACCCGTGTATTTCCAAAGAAGACTGTAATGTTTCCATAGGTATTTATTGCAAATTTAAATTTCTATACACAATGAATTGTAATGTAACACACACCGAAACAATTTGTTGTCATTACCAAAATACTTATAGTGATTTTGCCAATACTAAAACCGTCAATGCACTTGCCGTAATTGCAAAGATATCCCGAATAAGATTTCCAATATCCAAATCTTTTCTATCGATAGGCGGAGCTGGTATTTTAGCAACATAGATGCTCGAACCGTCATATACTTTACTGTTTCCGCCAAACCAACCTGTTTTAAATCTCTCCGCAGTACCGTTTGGATGGTATAATATGATATAATCAGCGCTGTCAGTTAATCCACCCGAAAATTTAATATAGTCCAACATATCCTTTCCCTCATTAAATGCAATAAGGCTCGGATTATTGACCTCTCCTAACATTTTGATCGAATTTGGTTTTTTGGGTATGTAGAGACTGTCTCCTTGATGGAGAATAATATCATCACCGCTTTTCGGTGAATCAACCGCTTCCTGAAAATCAACATTAACTCGTTCACCCATTCGAAACAAAGTTCCACCTCGAAGATATGCGGCACTTGTTTTTCCACCAGCCCGATTAATAATATCGGTTAAATATTCATTGCGCGTTATAAGTGCATACGTACCGGTATAGTTTACCTCTCCGGCAATTGTTACAAGTTCTTGAACCCGAAAATTGGGATTTGGGCGAATAAATATCTTATCGCGATGATGTATTTTAAAGCCTTTTTCCCTTCTCTTTACAAAATAGTTAAAATTATTTACCGCCAGAGTATCTCTAAGATCCGGTAGGTCTGCCAAATAAATATAGGAAAGAGTATCTGCCTCTTTTTTCTTATCAAGCCGTGCTATCTCCGCTTGTAATGTCCATGCATCTTCCGTATATCCCTCTGCTAACATTAATACGTCCGTTAGCGTCATATTACGGGTCAATGTATATCTTCCAGGTTTTCTTACGCTTCCAAGAATATCAACAAATTCCTCAACCTCGCGCGTAATGCCGATGTCATGGATAACAATCTCATCCTTTGGCTGCAGTTCGATATTGTCCTGTGAACCATTCTCTATAATTGACCGAAGATCGAACGGAATTGAAATTTTTCTTCGACCATCATTTTCAAATCGCGTCAGTTCGCCTCGGACAAAATATGTTTCAGGTTTTAGACTGTCTGCCAAAAGAATAATATCCCTAATTTTCATTTTAGGAGTTAACTGGTATGTCCCAGGTTTGTACACGGCACCGGAAATTGTAACAAAGTTTTTAACTTCATCGAGAATGGGGAATACAGTTATCACATCGCCATCGACAAGCACTGCGTCCGAGTTTTTGGAAGTTAACTCCCGAAAATCAATATCCTTAAACTGTCGTTCAAATTCGTTTTTTGTTCGATCTTTTAATGGGACAATCCTTTCGATCTGTAATCGCTCAAGGTAGGTTGTCGGCAGGTTTCCACCGGCATACTCGATAAGTTTTTTCAAATTCTCACCATGCAGGAGTTCGTAAATTCCGGGGCGACGCATTTCACCTTTTATATAAATGGAATTTTTACGAACAGGAACATAAATGATATCATTGTTTTGCACTCGAATGTCGTTGTTCTTTTCTGCTCCAATGAGATATAGATACAGATCAACTTTTGCAACGATCTTGTTCCCTCGGATCAAACGAACTTCCCGTAAACTTCCATTCACCGTCGGACCACCGACGGCAAACAATGAATTAAAAATGTTAGCGTAACTGCTCACCGTATATCCTCCGGGATTATTCACTTCCCCCATGATAAACACTCTTTTGGGACGTATCTTGGAAAGTGAGACATCGAGCCATACTGTTTTTGGAGTGGCAGTCAATCCTTGAATAGACCGCGATAATTGTTTGGTCAGCGTTTTGTTTATTTCGTCGATGGTCAATCCGGAGACTACGATAGGTCCCGTTGTCGGAATCAATATTCTTCCTTCTTTATCAACAGTCAGTTCATTCTGTTGCTCAACTTGTCCCCAAATACTCACGCGCAGTACATCTTCCGGACCAATGATATATTCCGGATCTATTGGACCAGCAGCACTTGGTTCAAAAGCCGAAGGTGTAGAAGAAAAAATATCGTACCCAAAATATGATAACCCTTTTGACGTTAGTAATTCTTTTTTCTTTCCATCATTTTGACTCTTTGCTGTTTCCACTGTTGGACCAGCCATTGGACCTGATTGAAGCAGTTGATTAGAAGATGAAGGAATGCCAGTAGAAGAAGAAGTCGAACCTGCCTTTCCACGAAGAAATGTTTGCAGATCAATACCGTACTCCTTCGCTTTCGCTTCAGCTTCAGTCCGCGTCATTCCATACTCTTTGATCTTTGCATCGATCTGTTCCGGAGTCATCGTATTCAATTGTGTTGTTGCCTGCTGTACTAACTGTTGTTTCACTTGCGCAGGTAGAAATGACGCAAACACGATACAGATTAAAAATATATTAATTGCTCTCATGGGATTGTTACTCATTTTTATTTATAAAGTTAATCTTACAAATGCATGTTCTCAGTGAACCGGTCGCTGTGAGCGAACGGTTCACTTTCACATTTTTTCGCGACTTTGTGTCTTTGTGGTAAACGCTTCTGATCTTTGCATTTTCACTTCGCAATTGCTTTTCTAAAATATTCAATTGTTCTTGGCAGTCCTTCTTTTCGACTCACTTTAGGTTCCCAACCTAAAATTGTCCGTGCTTTGGTAATATCAGGCTGCCGAATTTTTGGATCATCCGTAGGAAGCTCTTTAAACACAATTTTGCTCTTGCTGTTCGTCAATGCAATTATTTCTTTTGCCAGGTCGAGCATTGTTAACTCTTCCGGATTCCCGATATTAACAGGCATTGTATAATCTGACATCATCAATCGGTAGATGCCATCAATAAGATCCGAAACATAACAGACACTTCTGGTCTGTGAGCCATCGCCGAATACGGTAACATCTTCAGCGCGCAACGCTTGGGATGCAAATGCCGGAATTGCTCGGCCATCTTCAATACGCATGCGTTCGCCGTAGGTATTAAAAATTCTCACGATGCGGGTTTCTACACCGTGATATCGATGGTATGCCATCGTCATTGCTTCGGCAAAACGTTTCGCTTCATCATATACTCCGCGTGGACCAACGGGGTTTACATTGCCCCAATATTCTTCAACTTGCGGATGTATTTCGGGGTCACCGTAACACTCTGATGTAGATGCAATAAGGAATCGTGCATTTTTTGCTTTAGTAAAACCAAGTGCCTTATGTGTACCAATAGATCCAACTTTTAATGTTTGGATCGGTAGTTTTAGATAATCGATCGGGCTTGCGGGCGAAGCAAAATGCCAAACATAATGAATATCACCCGGCACATGAATAAAATTTGTTACATCATACTGTATAAATGAAAAATACTTATTGGAAAAAAGATGTTCAATATTCCCAACAGATCCGGTGATAAGATTATCGAGCACAATAACCTTGTGACCCTCATTCAACAATCGCTCCGACAAATGTGAACCGAGGAATCCGGCGCCGCCCGTAACAACAGAAGTTTTCATTTCTTGACCCCTTCTGTTTGAATCACAGGTCTGCGTCCAATACCGAAATACGTAAACCGAAGTTCTTTCATTTTTACCGGATCGAAGATATTTCTCCCATCAAAGATGATCGGCAGTTTAAGATTTGATCTGATGAGCTCAAAATCAGGATTGCGGAATTCATTCCATTCAGTAAGCACTAACAGAGCGTCAGCTTTATCTAAAGCAGAATACTCATTATCGGCATATGTAATTGTATCACCAAGATCGAACTTTGCCGTTTCATTTGCCGCAGGATCATATGCTGTAACTGTTGCACCATGTTCTAATAATTTTTTAATGATCACAACAGAAGGAGCTTCTCTCATATCATCGGTATTTGGTTTAAATGCCAATCCCCATACTGCAAAATGTTTTTTTCGAATATCATTATCATAATATTTCAAAATTTTATCGACCAAGACTTCTTTCTGTTTTTTGTTGACCTGATCAACAACGCTCAGCAAACGAATCTCAGATCCGGAATCAATCGAGGTCTTGATCAATGCATTCACATCTTTTGGAAAACATGAACCGCCGTATCCAATACCAGGGAACAAGAATCGCTTTCCAATGCGGGAATCAGAACCCATTCCTTTTCGAATGAGATCGACATCAGCACCGACTTTTACGCAAAAATTCGCCAGCTCGTTCATGTACGTAATACGAAGCGCCAGATACGAATTCGCTGCATACTTCGTCACCTCAGAACTCGCCGTATCCATTTCAATAATCGGATTTCCTTGTCTCACAAATGGTTCATATAACGTTTTCATTCGTTCAGCGGCATATTTCGTCTTCGTCCCGATGACTATTCTATCCGGTTTCATGAAATCTTCAACGGCAAAACCTTCACGCAAAAATTCAGGGTTAGAAACAACATCAAAATTTTTAGTGTTGTGTTTCTTGATCGTGTCAAAAACCAATTTTGATGTTCCAACAGGCACCGTGCTCTTGTTGATGATAATTTTTTGTTGAGCATCTCCGCCCGCTTCAGCAAAGATCTTACCGATGCTATCGGAAACACCAAGAATATATTTTAGATCTGCTGAGCCATCCTCCCCTTGCGGTGTAGGAAGACACAGGAAAATGAATTCTGATGATAATACCGCAGATTTTAAATCGCTGGTAAACTCTAATCTTTTCTGTTGAATATTTCTTTGGAATAATATCTCCAATCCCGGTTCATAAATAGTTACTTCTTTGTTCTGAAGTTTAGCGAGTTTTTGTGGATTATTATCGACACAGATAACTTGATTTCCGGTTTCTGCAAAACATGTTCCGGTCACCAAACCAACATATCCGGTTCCTACGATGGCAATTTTCATTGTATTGTAATTCCTTTTTCTAATCGAAAATATTACGCTTTGTGAACTAAAGCATGTTTAATCGGAAATAAATTTCTTGTATCTAGAATTGGAACATTAAACTTTACTATATCTACTGTTCGATAAAAATCATGTGGCGTTGAAATTAACATCAAATCAAATTTTTCACTGATCTCAACCGATCTTTTACCTGCATACTGAGGATGTTCACGTGTCAATTTTATTACAGGTATAAACGGATCGTTAAACTCTACATATGCATTTTGCGATTCCATTTTTTCCATCAACACATAACTCGGTGATTCTCGATCATCATCAACGTTTGCCTTATATGCCAAACCAAGAATTAATATTTTAGAGCCACTAAGCGATTTCCCTAAGGAATTCAAAACCTCAGTAGCTCTCTGTACCACAAAATCAGGCATTGATGTATTCACTTCGCCGGCTAATTCGATAAACCGGGTGTGAACCCCATATTCTTTAGCTTTCCATGTCAGATAAAACGGATCGATCGGAATACAATGACCCCCAAGTCCTGGCCCGGGATAAAACGGCATAAAACCAAATGGCTTGGTCTTTGCCGCTTCAATCACTTCCCAAATATCAATCCCCATTTTCATAAACGTGATCTTCAACTCGTTGACTAAAGCGATGTTGACGGATCGAAAAATGTTCTCCATCAATTTTGTCGCTTCTGCAACCTGTGTTGATGAAACTGGAACAGTCCTAATCACGATCTGTTGATAGATCAGCTCAGCAATTTCCAATCCATCAGACGTTGTAGAGCCTACAACTTTTGGAATTGTTTCAGTCGTAAAATCCTGATTATTTGGATCTTCTCGTTCAGGAGAAAATGCTACATAAAAATCTTTGTCAACCTTCAATCCACTTTTTTCAAGAATTGGGATAACAACTTCAACGGTGGTCCCGGGATATGTTGTTGATTCAAGAATGATGATCTGTCCCCTTCTTAAAAACTGGGAAACAGAATCACATGTCTTAATGATATACTCCATCTCCGGCTCACGATTCTTCTTCAGCGGAGTTGGAACAGCAATCAATACTGCATCACATTCTTGAATCCTTGAAAAATCAACCGTAGCATCAAAAAGTTCTAAAAAACTAACGCGTGCAATTCTTTCTGAAGGGATGTGGTTGATATATGACAAGTGTTGTTTTAACGCAGATATCTTTGCGTTGTCAATATCAAACCCGATTGACCGAAATCCTTTTTCGGCAAAACAAAGAACTATCGGTAAACCGACGTACCCCAACCCGATAACACCTACAACAAACTTCTTTTCTTCTATTTTTTTACGAAGCTGATTTTTCACGTAATATTTATTTCATACAATCACAATGTGCTCATTCTTGCGGAAATGATGCTTCATGCTTTTCCATGAATTCAGCGATGGAACTTACTACATACTCTATTTGCTCACGCGTCAATTCCGGAAAGATCGGAAGGGCAAGCGAGTCGTGTGCCGCACAATTTGATACCGGGAAATCATTCCCTTGATTCAAATATTTGAAGCACTCCTGTTCGTGGAAAGGTACAGGATAATAGATATCATTTCCAATCCCTCGTTCAGTGATGAATTTCTTCAATGCATTACGTTTTTCCACCCGAATGATGTATTGATTAAAGATGTGATGATTTTTCACTCCACTTTTTTGATATGTTGAATGCGGTAACAGAATACGGTTCTTAGAATCAAACACGGTTTTGCCGGTATTCTCCGCCAATCCATACTTTCTAAAAAGATCTAAGTATAATCCCGCGTTTGTACGACGCTGAGAAGACCATTGATCCAAGTGAGGTAATTTTACCGATAAGACTGCCGCCTGCAAAGCATCAATTCGAAAATTCCCGCCAATGTATTTATGATAATATTTCGGATTCATCCCATGAACACGAAGATATTTCATCCGTTCTGCGAGTTCTGGATTATTTGTCGTTACCAAACCGCCATCTCCGAAACACCCGAGATTCTTACTCGGAAAGAATGAGAAGCATCCGATATCACCAATCGCCCCTGCTTTTCTGCCATCCTTATAATGAACTCCAATTGCTTGTGCACCATCTTCTATCACAAACAGTTTATGCTCTTTTGCAATTGACATGATCGAATCCATATCAGCACTTTGGCCATATAGATGAACAGGAATAATTGCTTTTGTTCTTGACGTTATCTTTGGCGTGATTTTTTTCGGATCAATATTGAATGTTACGGGGTCAACATCCACAAATATAGGAACTGCATTAAGACGAACAACTACTCCTGCAGTCGCAAAGAAGGAATACGTAGGAACAATGACCTCATCGCCGGGTTGAATATCAATTGCCATTAATGCAAGAAGCAAGGCATCTGTACCGGAAGAAATCCCAAGGGAATATGAACACCCGATATAAGCGTTCATCAATTGTTCCATTTTCTCGACCTCAGGACCTAGAATAAAATATTGAGATTCAATCACCTTCTGAACCGCAGCATCTAATTCGGGCTTGAGACTATTATATTGTAGTTTTAAGTCTAATAATGGAACGTGCAAAATACATTTCCCTAGAAGTGGAAGTTGTGGGCCCTGCCGGACTTGAACCAGCGACCCGCTGATTATGAGTCAGCTGCTCTAACCAACTGAGCTAAGGGCCCTTTTTTTACTATACTATAGCGGAACAATATAAGGAATTTAGAGAAGTAGAACAAGAAAACGTTCGTGGGAATATATGTTAGTTACCTCTGTCACACATATGATAATGGATTGATTTATTAGCATGCTAAAGAATTTTTTTCAAAAAATTTCCTGTATACGACTGCGCTATTTTTGAAATTTCCTCCGGTGAACCTATCGCAATAATTTTTCCGCCATTTTCACCCCCGCCGGGTCCTATGTCGATAATATGATCTGCACATTTTATAACATCAAGATTATGCTCAATAACAATGAGTGAATTCCCTGCATCCAGAAGAACGGTAAAACATTTTAGTAATTTCTGAATATCATCAAAATGTAAACCCGTTGTCGGCTCGTCAAAAATAAACAGTGTATGACCTTCCTTCTTATCTACAAGATGGGTTGCAAGTTTTATTCGCTGAGCTTCCCCGCCGGAAAGTGTTGTAGCCGCCTGACCAAGCCGCAAATATCCTAATCCAACATCATCAAGTATTTGCATTTTGTGCATCACTTTTTTCCCGTCGGGATATTTTCCGAAAAACGAAATTGCTTCTTCAACGGTCATACCAAGAATATCATCGACATTTTTACCGTTCCATCGAACTTCAAGTGCTTCTTTCTTATACCGCTTGCCGTTGCACGCTTCACATGTGAGATAAAGATCTGCCATGAATTGCATTTCTACTTTTTGCAAACCGTCACCCTCGCAGATATCGCACCGTCCGCCGGGGACATTGAATGAAAAATATCCGGGCTGGTAACCATGGATCTTTGAAATTGCAGTTTTAGAAAGCAGTTCTCGGATCCCGTCAAATACCCCAATGTATGTCACCGGATTTGAACGAGGTGAACGCCCAATTGGAGATTGATCGACTAATTCAAGATGCTGAACATTATCCCATCCTTGAATATCATGAACTCCACTGAGCCGGCCAATATGTCCGTTCAATCGTTTTTTTATTCCTTCACCGATAATATCATGCACAAGCGTACTTTTTCCCGAGCCGCTCACGCCGGTAACACAAACAAACATCTTCAGTGGAATTTCAATATCGATATTCTGAAGATTGTGTTGGAATGCATTGAATATCTTTATCGAATCCTTTGACTTTTTTCTTCGGAATGAAGGGAGCGGAATCTCAAGTTTCCCGGAAAGATATTTTCCGGTCAATGATTTTTCACTTTTGAACGCTTCCATATATGTTCCTTGAAAAATTAACTCCCCGCCTTGCTCACCGGCCTTCGGTCCAATATCAATGATCTGATCTGCGGCTTTCATCATATCCGAATCGTGTTCAACAACGATAACAGTGTTCCCAACATCGCGCAATCGTTTGAGAATATTGATGAGCCGGTCATTATCAAGAGGATGCAAACCAATGCTCGGTTCATCAAGTACATAGATTGAACCGACGAGCGATGAACCGATCGATGTTGCAAGATTAATACGCTGCGACTCGCCCCCCGAAAGCGAATTTGACAATCGATCCAACGTTAAATATCCGACACCAACATCCACAAGATACCGCAGTCGTTTTCTGATCTCTTCAAGAATTCGCTTACCAATACTCAGTTCAAAATCATTGAACGTAAGATTAATGAAAAATTCTTCCGCCCTCTCTATGGACAGCGCAACAACTTCACCGATCGGTTTGCCGCCGATCTTTACATTCAAAGCTTCTTTTCGTAATCGGCTTCCGTGACATTCATCGCACATAGTGTATCCCCGATATTTACTCAGCAACACTCTATATTGAATCTTATAAGCCTTTCGTTCCACCATCTTGAAAAAACCGTTAATACCATCAAAATCTTTTTTGTATCCATTCATCACAATGTTTAACTGCTCTTCAGTCAGCTTTCTGTATGGAACATTCATCGGAACACCGGCATCGTAAGCAATGCGCGCCAAATCGCGCAGATTTTCCTGGAACTTCGGTGTCGTCCAAGGAAGAATTGCCCCTTCCTTCAATGTTTTTTCAATATCTGGAACAACCAGATCCATATCAATACCTACCGAACGTCCAAATCCCTGACATTTTGGACAGGCACCGATCGGAGAATTAAATGCAAACAAATGCGGTTCTGGTTCTTCAAATCGAAGATTATCTATTGCGCATTCAAAATGCTGACTGAACGGATTTATTTTTTTTGTTTCAAGATTAAATATTGAAGCATATCCTTCCCCTTCGACAAATGCAGTTTGGATAGAATCCGCTAAACGATTTTGACTTTGTATTTCATTTTTCCGAAGGATATATCGATCTACTAAAATATAAATATCGTGTTCTTTGGTTTTACTACTTCCGCCAGAAACGATATCTGTTTTTTTAGGTTCTTTCTTCTTCAATAATTGTTTGATCGATGAAAGTTCCTTCTCATTCAGATCGATTATTTCTCCATCAATCACCAATCGGAAAAAACCCCGTTGTTTCAACACTTCAAACTCCTGCGCAAGGGTTTTCCCTTCGTGGTGATGCATTGGGAACATGACGTAAAATTTTGCACCTTCTCCATTCTCAATTACTGCATCAACAACCGTTTGAACGGAATCTTTTTTTATCTCACGACCGCATTTAGGGCAAATGGTTTTCCCAACTCGCGCATACAACAAGCGCAGATAATCATAAATTTCCGTAGTAGTAGCAACTGTGGAACGAGGATTTCGAGTGTTGGTTCTCTGTTCAATGGAGATTGCAGGAGACATCCCTTGAATGGAATCAACATCCGGCTTATCCATTCGCTCAAGAAATTGGCGCGCGTACGAAGAAAGTGATTCGACATATCGGCGCTGACCTTCTGCATAAATCGTGTCGAATGCAAGAGATGATTTTCCCGAACCACTCACACCGGTGATAACGATAAGTTTATTTCGAGGGATCACAACCGAAATATTTTTGAGATTATGGACCCGCGCACCTTTAATGGTGAGTGGTGTTCTTGATGAATTGAGCGTTGAAGGTTTTACGGAAATGTTTTTTTGCTTGGCCATAGTGAACGAGAACAACGATAAAACAGCGAAGTCTGAAATATTTGGACTTTACTGTGACAAATCTAATGTATAAAAAATTACAACGAGAGGCAAAGAGAGCAATTCTATTCAATTAACTATGCACAAATTTTCTAAATAGAGTCTAAAATTTCGCGGACATTTTTCTTTTGAGGAACTTCAATTGCTTCCCTTACTCATTTTTCGTATTTTTATACAGACTTGGCAGGTAGACAACCTTCCAAGTCTAATTTTTTTATCTTATGACCAAGACAAATCTAAAAGGGTTAACGCAAAAAGCATTGGAGCAGTTCATTCTTTCCGTCGGTGAACCAAAATATCGAGCCTCACAAATCTATCAATGGCTCTATAAGTATCGGGTCTCATCGTTCGAAGCTATGACCAATCTTTCCGTTTCATTACGGGAAAAGCTGAATGAAGCGGCGACAATAGAACAATTCTCCGTTGCCGCATCGCAGACTTCTAATGTTGACGGAACAGTAAAGTTTCTGTATGAACTTTCCGATGGAAAAAAAATCGAAACTGTTCTTATTCCTCCCCGCATCACTGCCGTTGATGCAGAAGAACGTATGACATTATGCGTTTCAACGCAGATCGGGTGCGCTTTAGATTGCAAGTTTTGTGCGACTGCAAGCATGGGGTTTTTGAGAAACCTCACGACAAGCGAAATTCTCAACCAATATATCACTGCACAAACATTTTCTGAAAAACCGATCACCAATATCGTCTTTATGGGAATGGGCGAACCGATGCTCAACTATGACAATGTTATGGATGCAGTTGAGATCATTACTGATCAGAATGGAATTGGTTTAAGTCCGAAACGGATCACACTTTCAACGGCGGGATATGCAAAACATATCCGTAAAATGGCAGATGAAGATAGAAAAATTAAATTAGCTCTTTCGCTTCACTCTTTACGAGATGAAGTTCGCTCTGACCTTATGCCGATTACGAAGAAATTTAGTGTTGAAGATCTTTTATCAGCGTTGGAATACTATAATAAGAAGACCAAAAAGAGTGTTATGCTGGAGTATATTGTCTTTGAAGGTGTGAATGATACCGACCAGGATGTTCAATTACTTGTTAAAGCAGCGCGCCGATTAGATTGCAGGGTGAACTTGATCCCCTATCATTCGATTGAATTCACTCATCCGCAAGGATACTCTGCAGCGTTACACGGTGTATCAAAAGAAGGATTGGAACGGTTTTGGAAGAAATTACGAATGAACGACGTTATTACATTTATTCGTCACAGCGCCGGTGTTGATATTGATGCCGCCTGCGGACAACTTGCAGTAAAGAATGAATTAGCTATTGCACACTAACAATTCATAGGTTTTAGTATATAGAATTTAGTATGTTTACCTCACTTGAAAATTAATCACTAACTTTACATATAATGAATATTATCCTCTTCGGCGCACCCGGTGTCGGTAAAGGCACACAGGCAAAAATTTTATCACACGTTTATCATATTCCTCATATTTCTACCGGCGATATATTACGGGAAGCAATAAAAGCGGAAACCCCGCTTGGCATTATAGCAAAAGGATTGATGGATCATGGAAATCTTGTTCCGGATGATTTGATGATCATTTTGGTAAATGATTTGCTCTCTTCCGATCGATGTAAAAATGGATTCATCCTTGACGGATTTCCAAGGACCGTTGCACAAGCAAAAGCGCTTGATACCATTTTTTCACAATTAAATATCCACAAATTTAAAGTGATTAATATTGACGTTGACCCAAAGATGATTATAGAACGACTTACTGATCGTTTTTTATGCGCACAGTGCGGGAAAATTTATAATTTTACTCTCGATAAATTTAAAGCGGGTGATAAATGTTTTAAATGCGGGGGAATGATCTTTCAACGAGATGATGATAAACCTGAAACAGTGAAGAAACGATTGGATATTTATTATAGGACGACTGAACCGGTAAAAAAATATTATCAACAAACACGCGCCCTTCTCGACGTGAACGGCGTTGGTGAAATCGATGAAATTACTCAACGGTTGCTATCAACATTAGGACGATAATAAATGAAAACACCGTTGGTCATCGCGCATCGCGGCTTTTCAGACGAAGCTCCGGAAAATTCGATGGCTGCCTTTCAAAAAGCGATCGAAGCAAAAAGCGATATGATCGAGTTGGATGTTCGGCTCTCAGCGGATAATGTGCCAATCGTGTTTCACGACCGGCGGTTGAATCGCACATCCGACGGAAACGGACTGATTAACGAAAAACATTCCCGGCAATTAACAACAATCGATAATGGATCGTGGTTCTCACCAAAGTTCAATCGGGAGCGGATTCCGGAATTAAAGGATATTTTTCCGCTCCTTAAAAAAAACATAAGATTAAACATTGAGATCAAACCGGATATCGTCAGCACAAACGACACTTCCGCAGTTGAACTTGTTGTTGCTGAAGTTGAAAAAGCAAAAATACTCTCTAAAGTGATGTTCACTTCATTCAATCACCAAATGATCAAAGAGATCAATGATATTGATGAATCGATCGTTACAGGCGTTATCTATAATCCCATCACCCACTTCCGAAAATCCCCTTCAACACTCATGAAGAATTCGAAAGCGACGATATTTGTATGCAGTAAATTCCAGATCAATAAAGATGTTGTTGTGGATACTCATGATGCGGGTTATAGTTTATATGTGTACGGAATTAAGACCGGACGCGACGTAGAACGAATGCTTGATCTGCGCATTGACGGAATCATTTGTAACAATCCAAAATTCGTACGTGAAACGATAGATCTGCTTACGCCATAACTCTTCCATTGTAACGGCGAATTTTCATTCGTTGATACAATAATTTAATGAACCAAGGGTTCTTTTATTATGAAACTGTTTGCAATCATTCTCGCTTTTCTTCCATCATTCCTTTTTCCTCAAGATACGATAACCTATCAATGGCCATTCGAGCCGTTTCACAGCACGCAATTGATCACCGGGACATTCTGTGAATTTCGTAACACACTTTCTTCAAATCATTTCCACGATGGAACAGATATTCCAAAGGCAGACGGATCGGCAGTGTACCCGGTTCTTTCGGGAACGGTATTTTCTCTTGGAACATCTGCAACAGAAGGAACAAGCTCGTATGTTCGTGTAAAAACATTTATTGAAGGAAAGTGGAAGCACATCTCGTATGTTCACATGGAGCCAAATCCAACGCTTTCCATAGGAATGTCTGTTACCGTAGGAGTAACGGTGCTTGGAAATATTTTATCAGGACAGGGACACGTACATTTGCGAGAACGCGAACTTGTTGAAAGTGAGAACTCAACTGGTGTAGATATTGGCGCATTACGAGAGCCTGGTGGGTTAAAACCTTATGTTGATACGTACTCACCAAAAATTCTTTGGGTAAAATTCTTTCAAGATAATTCCAACATTGAATTTACGACAAAGAAAATATTTGGGAATGTGGATTTTATTGCTCAAATGGTGGAGCGGAATACTGACGGATTGCCAAACTCGAGTTCTACAACAAATAATGGAGTATATCATACCGGATATAAAATTTATACTTCGGGAAAAGATTCCATCGTTTACACTCCGCCAGCAAGCGGAACACGATATAAGTTTGATTACAAACCACTGAATGAGTATGCAAACGTAGTTTACACACTGCAATCCAATACTACAACTCATATTTATATTCTAACAAACGGCACCGGAAATCATGGGATATCAACTTCCACTGCAAACAGAACCGTAAACAATAATTATTTTGCTTCAAATACACTTCCGGCAGGGAACTATCAATTAATGGTCTATGCGATTGATACTCACGGAAACGCCGATACAGTTTTTTCACCATTTGAAATTTCTACACAAGATGTTGTTTCACCTTCAATCCCATTTTTAAAATCTGTCCTTAACGATTCTATAAATCAGGTGACAATTTCTTGGTACGCAAACACAGAACCTGATTTGAAAAACTACCGTCTATATTTTTCGACGACTGGAACTACTTGGAATATTTATCCAAATGAAAATACATTAACATCTTCCGTAACAAAACTCACTATAAAGAATACCTCGTCACAAACACCGGTCTATTTTAAATTGACAGCTATTGATTCCGCAGCGTTCCCCAATGAAAGCGGATTCAGCGATATCTACGGACTTCGACCGAATTCACCGGGACAGAAAATTCTCGTCATTGATGCATTTGATCGGATCTCGGGAAGCTACAAGCAGCCATCCCATCCTTTTGCGATGACGACGGGACAATCAATTAACGCACGATTTGAAACGGCGCACAATAAAGCTGTAATGGACGGAAGTATTCAGCTTTCAAATTATTCCGCAGTCGTTTGGTTATTTGGCGATGAAGGTTCAACAGATGAAACATTCGGCGCAGCCGAACAAACAAAAGCGATTGCCTATTTGAATTCCGGCGGAAAAATATTTTCGACCGGCTCTGAAATAGCATACGATCTTGACAGACCATCAGGACCATCGCAAGCAGATAGAGATTTTTTAAGGAATAATTTAAAAACATCATATGCCGAAGATGCATCGGGAAGTTATACCATCAATGGTAGTGTATCAACAGTTTTTGAAGGATTATCATTTGCGTATGGAGACATCATACAAGGTTCACCTTATAACGAGGATTATCCAGATTATCTTAATCCGATCAACGGAAGCAGTGTTGTATTGAAATATGCAAACAATCTCAATGCTGCAACGGCGTTCAACGGATCGGTAATCGTGCTCGGAATTCCATTCGAAACAATCCATACTAAGGCGAACCGTGATGCATTGATGAATGCCGCACTGAAATATTTCGACATTGCAACATCGGTTGTTGAACATGGCAATGGAAATATTCCTTCATCATTTTCTCTTGAACAAAATTATCCAAATCCATTCAATCCGATAACGAAAATTCGATTCTCTCTTGCAAACAATGAATCCGCCACTTTGAGAATTTTTGATGTTCTGGGAAAAGAAATTACAACATTAATTAACGAACAGTTGATAGCGGGAACGTACGATGTATCTTGGGATGCAACAGCATACCCTTCCGGAGTATATTTCTATCGTTTGCAGACAAAAGATTTTTCGCAGACTAAAAAACTTGTTCTGACAAAGTAGGCTTCTTCTATGAAAAAAATATTTGCCTCTGTGCTTATTATAGTATCACTTTCGTATTCACAGTATTCACTAAATGTAGAACGCATTGGTGGAGCTGCACATTTTGGTGAAGATAATACATTTCGCGCCACTCTCGTATATAACGGAAAAACAATCAACACTGTAGAACAAAAACTCCCGTTCGATGTCCCATTTCCTGCATCATATATCAATGAAACTACAGGAATATTCGTTTTATCCTTTCCTTTCGATGGATTTGTCGAAGTGTATAATGCAAATGGTGAAAAAATCTGGGAACAAAATTTCTTTAAGGAAATGGAGCCTAATTACGAACGAACGATCACTGTTGCACTCGGTAACTCTGTTATTGCATTCCTTACTTCTGACGTAACTTTACCAAATGCTCTTGTGCATCGTTTTGCAGTTGATGGAGCAAAACAATGGGAAACTGTTTTGCCGTATTCAATGGGATATGAGATAGCATTTTCTCCTGAAGAACAAACAATTATCGCCGGAAGTTATTTTGTATCGAACGATAAAGTTCATCAATCGGCTTCAATGATCAATACAAAAGGTGTTATTGACGAAAATATTGATATTCTTTTTCGAAAAGCAGCGTTTTCTGAAGATGGGAAATTTATTGCAATAAGCTCTGATCGTGAAGTTGTCGTCGTATCGAGCGAAACGAACAAAGAATTATCCCGAACCGCGAAACAAACCAACGGGATAATTACTGATGCGATCTGGAACGGAGAGAATCTTATCGTGCAGGAGTGTAATGTGGTCACATCAAAAAAAGAAAGATTCTATTATTCAAGCCCTACATTTATCTCTTACTCAAGG
>JAUXTU010000007.1 GCA_030679145.1 Bacteroidota bacterium
AATATCCATCTATAAATCTCCCTTTTGCAATAACTTCAGTTGCCATCTCAAAATTATTCGGTTTTGCACCATCAAGAACAACTTTCACCTCTTGTTGGTTATCATCAACCATGTAGAATGTAAACTGTGATTTTGTTGCATCATATTGTGAATTCTTTTCTTTGACCCATTTTCCTTTCACTTGAACTTTTTTACTGGCTGATTGTGCCTTTGCAAAATCCATATATTCAATATTGCTCTCTAAAAAAGTTGTCGCACCAAAGAGCAATGCACCAACAATAATAACAACTGCCACAATAACTTTCGGCTTCATACAATCTCCTATTTCTTTAATTGTTCTTCTAATGATTTTATTTTTGAATCGAGTTTGAACATATAGCCCAAAAATCCAAACCAGATTGCAAGCACAACAACTAACACAACATACATTTGATTTTGTTCAAAAAATTCCACTGTGTCCTCGTTAATTAATTTCTATTTGTTGTTGAATTTGACGTTCAATTCGCATGGTGCGAATTTTTAGTGAATACATCCAAAAATATAAAGCGGTAAATCCAATGAGTGATGCAAAAAATACTATAAGCATGTTTGGTGCCATTTTGAATTCTAAAACAGGACCTTTGCCTTGTTCATCGCCTAATGATCCCGGATGCAAACCAGACATAATTCTCGGCATTACAAATATAAAAAAAGGAACCGTAACGCCGGCAATAATTGAATAGACAGATGAGAGTGTTGCCCGGCGTTCTTCTTCATCTATAGCAGATCGCAAAACAAAATATGCTCCGTAGATCAAAAGAAGAATAAAAATTGAAGTTTGTCGTGGATCCCAGTTCCAAAAAGATCCCCAATTAAATTTTGCCCATATCGCTCCTGTCAGCGTAGCAAGCACGCACAATAACAGTCCTAGTCCTGCAGATGAAACGGATCGAAGATCATAATCGATATCTTTTTTACGGAGGTATAAAATTCCGTTGACCATTGCCATGATAAATGCGACTACAGTTGCCCAAGAAATAGGCACGTGAAAAATAATATTCCGCGCTTTTTCTTCAAGACCGGGAATCAAAGGAAATTGCCACCACGTTTCGGGAGCTTTTACCATTGGAAATGCGATCCCTGCGATGATAATTCCCGTTAACCAAATTGAGACTGCTATTTTTAACCAAATTTTCATTCTAATCTTTCCAAACAAAATCAAAAACTAAGAGAGATGTTGTGACCATAACAATTGCAAAAGATATCAATATTTGAAATTCTTTGATCGCTTCACTGAAAAATGCACCATCAACTGATAGCTTTGTTGCATTAATACATGTTAAAAGTAACGGAAGTAATATAGGAAATGCCAATACCGGAAACAAAGTTCCCTTTGTATTCGCTTTAGCAATAATTGCTGCTAAAATAGTCGAAGCACTTGCCAATCCGGCGCTTCCTAAAAAGATCGTGAGCCAGAATATTGAATATGTCTTAACAGAAAATTCTTTTATTAACAATAGATATGCAATTGCAATAATAATCGATAGAGCTAAGATCAAAATAAAATTATAGATCAATTTACCGGAATATACCGAAGTTGAATTGGTAAGTAACCGTAGCGTTAGTGAAGTCCCTCGTTCTTCTTCAGCAACAAATGTTCGAGATAGACCTGACATAGCACTAAAAAAAATGACAATCCACAATGTTCCGGAAAGAATTTCTTGTGTTGGTGAATCATGACCGATTGAAAAAAGGATAATTGAAAGCGTAGTAACAACAAACATTAATAATGCATTCAGGGCGTAACGAGTACGAAACTCTGAAACAAATTCTTTAACAAAGATATGATATGATGCTAATAGTGTCATTTGATATTAAAATACGATTTTATTCTCCGGAATTCAATTGACCAATGTCATAGATAGTATCAGCAAACTGAAGATCGTCTTTATCATTAGTCGCAAATATTAAAACACCTTTTTGTTTTTGTAATTTCATCCTGTTTCTCACAGCTTCAATGCCGTATTCATCAAGATTTGATGCCGGTTCATCAAGCACTAATAATGGCGGCTGATGCAATAACGCCGCGCAATATTTTAAGCGTTGTTTCATGCCTGAAGAGTAATTTCTTACTTCTTTTTTACGATGTTCATAAATTCCGAACTCTTTTAAAAGTTCTTCGGAAAATTTATCAGTAGTGGAATCAAGACCGCGGATTTTTTTTATGAACTGTAAATTTTCTTCTGCGGAAAATTCTTCGTATAAGTTTAGATATGGAGAAACTAATCCAATATGGGGATAATAGTCAGGATACAAAATCGGTTGGTCATTTACTGACAATGAAATTGAACCTTTGGTTGGTGAAAGAACCCCGCAAATAATTTTAACCAATGTTGACTTTCCGGATCCATTTTTTCCCGTAATTGCAAAAGCAGTTCCTTCATTGATTGCAAATGTTACATTCTTAAAGATAGTTTTACGATTATATATCTTTGTAATATTTTCAGACTTTAATGTCAGTTTTTTCATCGAATTACCGCAAATTTTCCTTTGATCACTTTAGATTCACCATATAAAAAATAGAGATATATTCCTGATGGAATTATATTTCCATTATTATCTTTACCATTCCATACCGCAAATTTCTTGCCAAAGATATTCGCAAATTGAGATTCTCCTGAAAAGACTAAATCTGATGTAGGTGAGAAAATATGCAATTCAGTTTTGTTTTGCTTTGTTGAATTTTCATCCATCAAAATAAAAAAGATATTGCTTCCGTTCGGCTTAAAAGGATTTGGAAAAGCAGAAACAAAATCAAAATTTAATGGCTTGTGAACATCGGTTGTGTCCGTTGATAATGCGTAATTCCAATTTTGGAGATCGTTTACAGTAAATTTTGCATAAATAGAATTATTGATTTTTAAATAATCCGCATTCGGAAACGGGGATGCCTGTAATTGAAAAGGAAAACTTTGTCCTATGTTTGATTCAGCATCTGCAAGATTCGTGTTTGCAATAATAAAAAAAGCAGTATCCAGTTCATGGTCAACACGAATAAAATTTGTGACAAAACTTCGGCTGATTTTTTGTATAACCTCTTCAGTATTGGTTAACGAAACACGTTCGGAAAAATTAACACTAGGGAACAGCTTTGCATCAATAAAATATTTTGTACTATCAGCACGGTAATTCGTATAAAAATTCCACAAAGAAAAATTAGAAAATTCTTTTTCAGTTGTTGACAGGTGCAGTGACAACGTATTTTTCAATGCGGGAATTGGCCGGTTCGTCTTCATCTCATCCCAAATTTCTTTCATTATTCCAGTACCATATTTTTTCATTAGAAACATACCCCAAAGCGCTCTTTCATATCCAGCTGTTGAAAGGCCTTGACTCTGTTGAAATAATGGTGTGGAAGAAATATTGGCGAAATATGTCTTTACGTCATGAATATAATCTTTAGCATCATTAAAGACTGTGTTCTCCATTGCTTCAGCACATAGTTCATAAAAATAAAATTGTTTCTCTTCCCACACGCCCGAACCTCCAACTTGAATAGCGTGATGAAATTCATGGGCGGTAGTAGCCATTAATGCTTGTACGCCTTTTGTTCTATACCCAATACCAAAATCATTATCAATTTGAATGAATGAGGCATATTGCTGATTAGTTTTTGTTGGACCAATCGGTAAATCATCTTCAATGTTTGTAACTCCAAATGTGCCATCGTAGAAATGCGTTATATAAAAATCATATTCATCGCCACCTCCCCTGCCATTATCACCAGGTGGAACGTTAAAGTTAAAAGCTTCAATTTCCGCTTTCCAAACTGAATCCAAAATACTGCTCAGTGTGTCTATAAATTCTTGATATGAATTAGGGATTCTATTTCCCGCAAGATCTACCATTGCGGGTTGGTTTGTTCCACTCGTATCAAAATGGATTCGTATTTTTTTGTTAGAGGTAAGAATGTTAGTGTCTAACAATGGTCGTGTAATAAGAACACGGCCGATTTTAGAGAGTTTATTTTTCCAATTGCGTTCCACTTGACGGAATGTACCGCACTTCTCATTCTGTGCAAAGAGAATTGATCCATTCGCAAGAAGGAAAAAACAATAAAAATATATATTAATTCTTTTTGCCATAGACAATGGAAATTGTATTCTGATCTGGATTCGTATATGCAATATCAATCATACTGTCTCCATTAAAATCTCCACAACGAAATGTAGATTCTTTTGGCAATGTTTTTAATTTAGTTACAGAAAAATATTTTCCATTATTTTTCCCGCGGAGCATACAAATATCAAATGAATCTTTATCGATATATAAAATATCATTGATGCCATCATTATCATAATCAGTTATCAGTAATTGTTCCGGTACACGAATTTTTATACTATCTGATATTTGTTCAAACTGCTCTAGAATATTTTCTCTAGATCCAAGTGACAATCGCAAAGTATTATTAGATGAGTCAAAGATAAGACAATCTTTAATCTGATCTCCTGAGACATCTTCAAAATAAATGAAAGCTTTTCGTAGCAATGAATCCGAGATGATATACTGAAGTATTTGTCCCTTATATTCTCCAATAGAATCACTCATGCTAATGCCAAGAATGGCTTTTTTAATTTTTTCATCGTTATAGATATATACCAGATCAGTTTTAGCATCGTTATCAAGGTCTGAAATGGTCGCATAAAGGATTTTTGATTGTAATTTTGGCACAAGATTCTTTGCTAAGAAGCGTGTTCCTTTTACTTGTTGATAAAACACAATTGCATTTGTTGATGTTGACATGAAAGCGTACAACGAAATTCCCTTTTGCATATATGAGATGTCAGGCAGCACTGTCATCGGTTTTTCAGGCAGTGGAATTGAAAATTGTTCAACATCTTCAACAAGTGAGTAAGATGGGTCTACCCCTTTTTTTAAAGTAAACAACGATATTTGTGGATTCTCTTGATGGGTTGTATAAAATGTAATTGTAGAATCAGTTTTTGAATAAAAAGAAACCGAATATGGTTTTCCCGGAACTTCAATAGAAACTTGTCCATCAAAAGAGTTTTTAGTAGATAGTAGAAATGAAATTGTTGATGATTCGTAGTTGCAGACAACAATATCATCTAACCCGTCATCGTTCAAATCGGTAACAGTAAGATTATTTGGTCTTAATCCTACCGCAATAGAGATTTCATTCTCAAAGGAAGGTATCACCGTTTTTGAATTCCAAAAAATCGAATATCCCAAGCCATTCTGTTCAATGACAATGACATCAGCTAAACCATCGGCGTTGATATCTCCAGAAATTGCTTCAGAGGCTTGATGGTTTTTCCCAAATATTATTTCATCATAGAAAATTCCATTCCCAGAATTGATTAGTATTGACATCACATCCGTTGAATTTGAATTTAATAAAATATCATCCGAGCCTATCGTATTAAAAGATTCCATGCTGATCTTGTTCGGCGTTAGCAAAGTAGATATTGTCTGAACGACAGAAAAATTTCCAAGTCCATCTCCATGAAATATCTGCACTGTTTTATTCTGAACGGAAGAGACCGCAATATCTGCTAAAGCATCGTCATTAAAGTCACCGAACAGGGTTTGAACTGAATCTTGTGCAAATGATAAAACTGTCTGTTCAAAGAATTTCATTTTGCCAAATCCAAGGAATAAAGTTGTTTCATTTGTCAGCCAATTGTATACTTCGACATCAGCAATATCGTCCGCATTTAATGCAACAATGGAAAAATCGCCAACTGGAATATTCTCAAACAACACTTTTTTGAGGAAGAACTTTCCATTTCCTTTCCCTTGCAAAACACAAATCCCGGTTGACAACTTACCATAACTAATAATATCAGGAATTTTATCATTGGTGATATCACCAACAACAACTTTTTCAGGATAAAAATTGACAGGCAGGTAATTGGAAGTGTAAGAAGAATCAGTTTTTTTGCTTAATAAAATTTCAACTTGGTTTTGATCACGATGAACGACAACAATATCATCAATATTGTCATTATTCAGATTGCCCGTTGTAATAAATGTTACATTAGCTGTGTGTGCTATCATCGTAAAAGTGTTGAATATACCACCCCCGTTATTTTTCAAAATTCCGATTCCAGATGAATCCGTACTATAGAATACTATATCTGGATATTTCGTTGAAGAATAATTTATGAATGTTGAAAAATGGATTGGTGTTGGGAAGGAATGTTGCTGCACTATTCCAAGAGAATTGATCTCTTTCAATTGACCATAACTAATTTCTGTGAGAAGAATATTCAGCACGAAAATTACATGACGTGCTCGTTGTGTAAAGCGAACTTCCCCTTTTATTGTAATCACGATCAATATGCTTTTAATATTTTTTTCGACGTGCTAGACGCAGTTCCCTGCGGGACATTGCATCTTGAAAACGCCGTTGTTCTTCTTCAGTCTCAAATTGTATTTGGGAAACTTGCATTGGAGTTCCATTTGCATCAAGCGCTACAAATGTAAGATATGCTGTATTCGCATGCTTTACGGTACCGGTCAATAAATTTTCAGAAAGAACTTTTACTCCAATCTCCATTGAAGTTCGGAACACTCTATTCACAGAAGCCAGCAATGTTACCACTTCACCTACCTTAATCGGGTGGATAAAATTAAGATCATCAACTGAAGCTGTGACGCACACTCGATGAGAATGACGAGCTGCTGCAATTGCGGCAACCAGATCGATCCAGTGCATCAATTGTCCGCCAAGTAAATTCCCCAATTGGTTTGTATCATTTGGTAGAACCAACTGCGTCATTCCAGCTTGATGTGGTCGTAAAGGAAGTTCGTTGTCCATACTCATTCGTTGGTGCTTAATTTACGAGCCTGTTGGTCTGCTTCATATTCCTCTTTATCTTCTTGTATCTTTTGCTGAAGCTCGCTGATATCTTCTTTAAGATCTGTTTCAGGATACTTTGTCAACAACTCACCCAATGTTTGATCTGCTCCATTAAAGTCTTTTCGTTCATTCAAACATTTTGCTTTCCACAACAGACCATCATCAACATATGGCGTATCATGATAATCTTGAATTAATTTTTCAAAATATGAATTTGCTGCTTTATAATATTCCATTCGAAAATATAATTTCCCACCATCAAACATTTTTTTCGCAAGCTTCTGAGTCAATTCTGTTATCTTCACTTCCGCATCTTTTACCAGACTATCTGTTGGTGAATATTCGATATATGTCTGAAAATTATCAACGGCATACCGTGTATATTTTTGGTCTAGTTGAGATTTTGGTGATAACTGATAGAACGATTCCGCCCGTTTATACCGCGCAAGAGTGGTAAACGGACTATTCGGCATCAACCGGATAAGATTGTCATACTCTGCAGAGGCTAGAATATACTCACCACGTATGAATCGACATTCCGCAAGATAAAACTGAGCATCATCGCCTAAATCGCTTCCTTGAAACTGAACGGTCACAATTTTAAATTCTTCGATCGCTTCAAGATAATCACCATTATCAAAAAGTGCTTTGGCTTTAGAAAAGCGCTCTTCAACAGGAATTGATTCTATTTCTTTTGTTGATGAACAAGATATAATAGATAATGAAACAATGACTGTAATAATAACGATGAATGTTTTTTTCACTTTACTTCCAATATGGTGTTAAATCAATATTTGATAATTGTTGTGTTCTGTTAAATAGTTTTGCCAGTTCTGTACTGTCGTTTAATCGTTTTGTCTGTAATGAAACATTGAGGGGATAAAATTTTTGAATATCAATACTGGTCACGGAATCGTTTTTCTCAAATATAAATTTCAGACCATAACCTCTTTGCGTCCAATAATGCTGCGGTTGATAAAAAACAAAGTTTCCTAGAGAATGAACAATGAACTTCTTACCTTTTTTTTCCACTCCATATGTTACATGTGGATGATGCCCGAGAAAAATATCAACATCATTTTCTATGCTCCATTTTGCAAAATCACGTACTTTTTTTATTGGAGTGTCAATGTATTCAACGCCACCGTGATAACTAAGAATGACAATGTCAACGGAACTCCGGACTTGAGCAATTTTTGTTTTGAGAACAATCGTATCCGGAGAAGCTATTGATTTTTTCCAATCTTTTAGAGCAATGTTGACGAACGATGTCACTGCAAAGATAGCAATTTTTATATTGTTTTTCTCAATAATTAAGGGATCAAACAATGTTTTTTCGTTATTAGACGTTCCAACAAAGAGAATGTTCGCTTTCTTAAGATTCTCTATTGTCTCACCAAGTGCTTTATAACCATAATCCAATGCATGATTATTGGCAGTTGATACAATATCAACCCCTGAATGCTGTAACGTTGTTGTTGCTTCGGGAGGAGCTGTAAAGACCAAATTATATTTCGGATGGCCAGTCTCACCATTTTGAAATGATATTTGACATTCTAGATTTGCAAAAACAATATCGGAAGAATCTTCTCTGATGTTATACTTCTCAAACGGGTAAGCGACACCAATTTTCAAAATCTTTTGACCAATCGTTCTTCCGAGATTGATATCTCCGAATGCTAGAAAACTAACCCTGCTTATTTTAGATGGTTGGTATTGTTTGGGAATGCTTTCAGGCTTCAGAGAACGTGTTTTTTTATATGTTAACAAAGCAATCTCAAGTACAATAAGAATTGTGACGACAATGATACCCGTGATCATCTTTCTGTAATTTTCGATCAAAAAAAATCTGCCTTTAATTAACGATTAACTTCGGATGGTAAAGAAGAGATATACAGCAACCCCTGTTGAGAATATTACTATTGCAGGCTCTAACACTGAATCAAAAAATGATAGTTCTGGTTTTTGAAAATTTGTCATTGGAAGTGAAGTATTATTCATTTGCTCGACATCTGTAAAATTTACGGTGTCAACATTTGTTTCCGAGAATTGATTAGAAAAAAGAATTTTACCATCGGCCGATGAAGAAAGCGTAGTATTCACAATCAAACGAACTCTGCGTTCAACTTTCTTTTTTCCAAGAAATGTTTCAGTGAACAGTTCACCAAAAAAAACAGACGACTCCTGAACAGAAAGTTCAAGAGTCGCCTCAGTTGTTGTACCACTTTCAAATATTGTTTTATCCTTTGAAACTAACCCATTGATAAATGTTTGGCGAAAAAAAATTGTAAATGTATCATTACTCGTTTTAATCGTAATCGATGAATATTGCTGAATCTGTTGAGACGCAATCTTACTGATCACCGAATCAGCCAGTATGAAAAAAACTTCTCTGTTTGACGCGACAGATTTATTCTCTGCTGCAAAACAGGGCGAGACATAGAGTAAAAAAAATAATATATTTCGCCCCGCTGATTTCATTACGCGTAGATTCCACGAATCTTCAATGTGCGAGCAACTTTATCAATAGCAACAATGTACGCACCGATGCGAAGCGGTACTTTATGCTTTGCCGCTGTATCATAAACGTTATCAAATGAGGCTTTCATCATTCTTTCCAAACGACGATTAACTCGATCCAGCGACCAGAAATATCCTACTCTATTTTGAACCCATTCAAAATACGAAACAGTTACTCCGCCTGCGTTAGCAAGAATATCAGGAATAACAATAATTCCTTTATCGTTTAGTATCGGATCAGCATTTGCAGTTGTAGGACCGTTTGCACCTTCTGCAATAATTTTTGCTTTGATCTTTGCTGCGTTCTTTGGCGTGATCTGATCTTCTTTTGCTGCAGGGATCAAAACATCACAATCTAGTTCCAGTAATTCCGATTGAGTGATCTTATCTGCACCAGTAAAACCGCTGAGTGTTTTATTCTTTTGAGCAAACTCGAGTGCTTTTTCAATGTCAATTCCCCGTTTGTTGAAATATCCTCCGGTAACATCGGAAATACCAACGACCTTGCACCCTTGCATCTTCATTAATTGAGCAGAAATTGAACCGACGTTTCCAAATCCTTGAACGACAACTGTTGTTTCTTTTGGTTTCAGACCGATCTTTTCCATTGCACCCATCGTTACAATCATAACACCACGTCCGGTAGCCTCCCGTCGTCCAATTGATCCACCAATAAGAAGTGGTTTTCCAGTGACAACACCGCTGACAGTTTTTCTCATATGCATGGAATACGTGTCCATAATCCAAGCCATTGTTTGTTCGTTGGTTCCCATATCCGGTGCAGGAATATCTTTATCATCGCCAAACACTTCCATCATGTTTGCAGTGTAACGCCGAGTAATTTTTTCTAACTCTACTTGAGTAAGTTTTGTCGGATCGCATTTAATGCCGCCTTTTGCTCCACCGAACGGAACGTTTAACAATGCGCATTTCCATGTCATCCATGCAGCCAACGCTTTCACTTCATCGATATTCACATCCGGCGCGTATCGAATGCCGCCTTTTGACGGTCCGAGAATATCATTATGAACAACACGATGTCCTTCAAAAATTTCAACATTTCCATTATCCATTTGAATCGGAATTGAAACAGTAACTTGTTTTACCGGAGTCTTTAAATATTCGTAGACACCTTTTTCTAATTGCAATACTTCTGCCGCTTTATCAAATCGCTGCATCATTGATTCAAATGGATTGTCCGGAGGAAGAATTGGTCCGGGTTCTTTGTATTCTGACATAATTTTTACCTCTTTTAATTATTGTATAATTACAAAAATACCTACTTCGAGTTACGATTCAAAGAGTTTTTTAATTGTTGAAGTGTAAATTCCGGGGAGTCATCAATAAAATGACGTGAAAAACGACGAGCACGTCGTATTTCGTTTGTGTCAATTGGAGCAATAATTAAATCTTCTCCGAATAACTTAGCCTTTGCAATGGAATTTCCGGAAGGTGAAACAATTTGCGAACCTCCCCAAAAATTAACTCCGTCTTCAACTCCTACCCGATTTGCAAAAACAATATATGTTGAGAGAAGACGAGCATATGCCCGATGTTGTTCATGATTTACTGTTGCACTTGTTAATTCTTCAGATGTACCGGAGAGCCGTGTTGGACTGGCTGTAAGACTAATAATTACATCAGCACCGTCGTGTGCAAGAATATATGGAAGGGAAATATGCCACATATCTTCACAAATTAAAATTCCGAGTTTTCCAAATTTTGAATTGAATACGCGAACATCTTTCCCTTGACTAAAATATCGCATCTCTTCAAACATTCCATACGTTGGCGGATAATTCTTTCGATGAGCTGAACATACTTTATTGTCCTCAAATAAAAATGCCGAATTATAGATTCCATAATTCTCAGCTTCTTCAATCGCTCCAATAATAATTGTAATTTGCTTCGATAGTTTCAGGAACTCAGAAAAGTATTTATTCGGTTCTGCTCGAAGTGCTGTTTCCCAATTCAAATCCTTAATGGAATAACCTGTGAGACTCAATTCAGGGAAAACAACAATATCAGCTTTCTTAGCGATCGCTTTTTTCACATAGTCAATGTGATGTTTTACATTCTTTTCCAGGTTACCGACAACGGAATCTGTCTGCGCAACTGCTATTTTATATTTCATATTACGAGATCACCACTTCGTTCGATAATTCGTTTGTGTCGCCGGATTTCATCGGAAATTCTTTTTTAAGAATAACTCCTACTTCTTTTACAGTGTGACTAATTCCTTCTACAAATTTATTGATCCGAAAATATTCGGCCATCTTCATTGCAAGAACATCCCAGAATTCTTTTGATACTTTCTTGTTGATACCTTCATCACCAATAATTTGGAATTTTTTATCGCTAAGAAGTATATAAATTAATACACCGGTCTTATCTTTTGTTTTATCCATTCCAAGTTCATAAAATTTTTTAATTGCAAGTTCGTAGACAGACAATTTACGGTCACGAAAAGGTCTGATTTTCTGAATATTGACTCTGATCTCCCCAATTGTTTCTTTTTCAACTTCTAAAATAACCGCAGCTATTTTGGTCATTTCTTCCCTCGTCAATATGTTCTTTGTAAAGAAACTCATCGATATCTCCTACGCAATAGTTCGTTCAAGAATCGGTTCATATTTCTTTAATTGTTTCACCACTATCAGCATAAAAACTTTTTTGATATAAGAAAATAATTATTTACCACGAACCGCTAGATCCGCCACCACCAAAACTTCCACCACCGCCAGACCAACTGCTTCCACCACCGCCACCGCCGAATCCTCCACCGCTTCCAATGCCACCGCCAAATCCTCCACCCCACCAATCATTATGTTTGCGGTATCCACTTGATGTTACCCCATATTGTCTTCTACGAAATGATCCTATAATTGCAAACAGAATCACAGCGAAAACAATTAATACTCCAAACCACCCGGAATTTTTTCTTTTCTTTCCTTCAGCAGTATATTCCCCTTTTGTTACTAAAATCATCGTTTCAACTGCAGCGGATATTCCTTTGGTGTAATTGCCATCTTTAAATTCCGGCAGTATCTCATTTCGAATGATCTGATTGCAGATCGCATCTGTAAGAACACCTTCAAGTCCATATCCAACTTCAATGGAAACTTTACGATCATCTTTTGCAATTAACAAAAGAATGCCATTATCTTTCCCTTTTTGTCCAATTTTATTTTGCTCTAATGTTTTTATTGCAAATTCTCTTATATCGTCTTCTCCTACAGTTGAGATTATCAACACAACAATTTGGTTCGATGTTGAATCTTCAAATCGTACAATTTGTTTTCGGAGTTTAACGTAATCATCACGATCAATCGTGTTCGTCAAATCGGTGACCGGATCGATGATTTTTGGAATTTCAACCTGAGCAAATGCGGTATTTAAAAATAAAACGCAAAGAAGTCCGAAGGTGATTTTCAGCGAACTTCTCTGCGTCGATAATAATGATGTCATAAAAATTAGAACTGGACTTTCGGTGCTGTTTCAGCACCTGCCGTAGCTTGGAAATATTGTTTTGCCTGGAAACCACCAAATGAAGCAATCATGTTCGTCGGAACCTGTCTGATGTGAGCATTATAGCTTTGAACCACTTCATTGAATCTCTTTCGCTCAACAGCAATTCGATTTTCTGTTCCTTCTAATTGAGACTGCAGTTGAAGAAAATTCTCATTTGCTTTTAAATTTGGGTATTGTTCCACCGTAACAAGTAATCGTGATAGTGATGACGACAATTGCCCTTGTGATTGTTCAAATTTTTGAAATGCCGCCGGATCATTCAACAGTTGTGGTGACAGTGTCACTTGTGTTGCTTTTGCACGTGCTTCGATCACCGCTTGCAATGTGGATTTTTCAAAATTTGCAACGCCTTGAACTGTAGCAACAAGATTTGGAATCAGGTCCATTCTTCGTTGATATTGATTTTGAACTTGCGCCCAAGATCCGTTGACCCCTTCATCCATTTTCACAATTCCGTTGTATTTTCCTAATCCCCACATTATTGTTAAAATAATTACACCAACAACACCTAATGTTATGATCAAACCTTTTTTCATTTTGTTTCGCTCCCTTATTAATTACTGTATGAATATAGTTGAAAATTGATAGAGAAACATCCGTTAATTAATCTTTCAACATTGCTCTTGATATAACAATGCGTTGGATTTCAGAAGTTCCTTCATAAATTTCAGTGATTTTTGCATCTCGCAAATATCGCTCTACATTATATTCTCGGACATAACCATAGCCGCCATGAATCTGAATAGCTTCCAAAGCGCATTTAACGGCAATTTTTGAAGCCCACAATTTTGCCATTGCTGCTTCTTTCCCATACGGCTTCCCTGAATCTTTCAATACTGCGGCTTGATAGACCAATAATCGAGCAGCTTCAATATCGGTAGCCATATCGGCTAGTTTGAATTGAATTGCCTGTAGTTCAGAAATTGGTTTGTCAAAAGCTTTTCGTGCTTTAGAATATTTCAGTGCCGCATCTAAACATCCTTTTGCAATTCCTAAAGCTTGGGCAGCAATTCCAATACGTCCACCTTCCAATGTCATCATTGCAAATTTAAACCCGAAACCTTCTTCACCAATTCTATTTGCAATCGGAATTTTTACATTTTCAAACGTCAGTGAAACAGTATCTGAACTGCGGATACCAAGTTTACGTTCTTTCTTTCCGTGTGAAAATCCGGGCATTCCCTTTTCAACAATGAATGCAGAAATCCCCTTGTGTCCTTTTGTTGGATCTGTTTGTGCAATCACAATAACATAATCAGCATTAATGCCGTTTGTGATCCAATTTTTAATTCCGTTGAGAAGATAAAAATCTCCATCTCGAGTAGCCGTAGTATGCTGATTGGTTGCATCACTTCCCGCTTCCGGTTCAGATAATGCAAATGCGCCAAGTTTTTTTCCTGTTGCTAGTGGAATTAAGAATTTTTGTTTTTGTTCTTCGGAACCGTAATTCGTCAAACCATAACAGACGAGCGAATTATTTACAGACATAATTACACCGCACGAAGCATCTACAGCAGAAATTTCTTCCATAGCGATAGCATAACTCAACGCGTCAAGATTAGCTCCGCCGTATTGTTCAGGAACCATCATTCCCATAAAGCCGAGATCGCCAAGTTTTTTTATTTGTTCGTGCGGGAATAGTTCCTTTTCATCACGTTCGTCAGCGGTTGCAGCAAGTTCATCTTGTGCAAACTGACGCGCCGTTTCCTTGATCATTTTTTGGGTTTCGTTGAGTTCGAAGTTCATTCATTCCTCATAAAAAACACCTAAGAACAAAGTGCAGTAATGTTTTTACCTTCTTTGTATTTTGGCGAGTGTCAAAATTGATTATTTGCTTTGAGTATAGTCGAAGAATCCTTTACCGCTTTTCTTACCAAGATAACCTGCGGCAACCATTTTTTTCAATAATGGACAAGGGCGATATTTTGAATCTCCTAGTCCTTCGTGAAGAACATTCATAATTGAAAGACAAACATCCAGTCCGATAAAATCTGCTAATGCTAACGGGCCCATTGGATGATTCATCCCAAGTTTCATCACCGTATCGATCGATTCAGGCGTAGCAACACCTTCCATCACGCAATACATTGCTTCATTCAGCATTGGAAGCAAAATCCGATTGGAAACAAATCCCGGGAAATCGTTTACTTCGACAGGAACTTTTTCAATCGCTTCAGATAATTGTTTAACAGCAGCATATGTTTCATCCGATGTTGCTATACCACGGATCACTTCAACTAATTTCATTACAGGAACGGGATTCATGAAATGCAACCCAATGACATTCGCAGGACGTTTCGTTACAGCAGCAATCTCTGTAATTGAAATTGAAGAGGTATTCGTGGCAAGAATTGCAGTAGCCGGAGCATTTGCATCGATCGTTCGAAAAATATCCAGTTTAATATTTTTGTTTTCTGTGGCCGCTTCAATGATGACATCTGCCGTTGTAACAGCATCTGAAAGAACCAACGATGTCTTGATGTTTGCAAGAGTTTTCTTTTTTTGTTCTTCTGTCAACGTACCTTTTTTAACTTGACGATCCAGATTGGAGGAAATTGTTTTTATCCCACGATCCAGGAATTCCTGTTTAATATCATTAAGAACGACGTTGTATCCGTATTGAGCAAATACATGGGCAATTCCATTTCCCATCGTTCCTGATCCGATAACTGTAATATTTTTTATTGACATAATTTCTCTCGAATTAATAAGTGAAATTATAACATTTCAACTATCACACTTGAAGCTTCGCCACCGCCGATACAAATTGCTGCAAGACCGCGTTTCAAATTTCTTTGCTTCAAAGTATTCAATAATGTCACCAGAATTCTTGCTCCGCTAGCGCCAATCGGATGTCCGAGAGCTACAGCTCCGCCATTCACATTAACTTTGTTTACATCTAAACCTGCAATTTTATTCACCGCTAAACAAACCAATGCAAAAGCTTCGTTGACTTCAAACAAATCAATTTGATCAATTGTGAGATTAGCTTTTTTCAATATTTTAGAAATAACATCTGCCGGTGCGGTAGTAAATCTCTCAGGATTTTTTGCGGCAGATGCTTGCGTAATAATCTTTGCGATCGGTTTTAGTCCAAGTGATTTTGCTTTATCTGCACTCATCAACACCAATGCTGCAGCACCATCATTGATCTTTGAGGAGTTAGCCGCAGTTGCAGTTCCTTCTTTTGAAAATGCAGGCTTCAATTGCGGGATTTTATCAAAGTTTGTTTTGAATGGTTCTTCATCATCTTCAACAATTGTAACTTCACCTTTTTTTCCCGCAATATTTACTTTAACGATTTCATCTTTGAAACGGCCGGTTTTAACAGATTCTTGCGCTCTCTTGTAACTGAGAACCGCAAATTCATCTTGATCTTGACGGGATACTTCACATTCAATTGCTGTGGCATCAGAAAAATTTCCCATCGGTGCATTCTTAAATGCATCAAGCAAGCCATCGCGCATAATTACGTCTTGTATTTCATTGTTACCCATTCTGTATCCAAATCGAGCCTTATCCAACAAGTATGGAGCGTTGGACATTGACTCCATTCCGCCAGCAACAACAACTTCTGCATCTCCAACTTGAATTGCTTGAGCACCAAGCATAACTGCTTTCAATCCCGAACCGCACACTTTGTTGACGGTTGTACATTCAACTGAAGTTGGCAATCCGGCATTAATCGAAGCTTGACGAGCTGGTGCCTGACCAACTCCTGCGGCAAGAACATTTCCCATGATTACTTCATTGACTGATTCTTTTGAAATGTTTGCACGCTTTACCGCTTCCTCAATTACAATTGCACCAAGTTTAGGTGCACTAAGAGAACTTAGCGTTCCGCCGAACGATCCAATTGGTGTTCGGCACGCACTGACAATGACTACTTCATTCATAGTAATAATTCCTATTCAATTGAACAAAGTTACACGGAAAATGCTCAAGTTCCAAAACAAAAAAGCCGTCTTTCGGACGGCTTTATCTTTAACTATTCATTGATTTTAGAAATTCTTTGTTGGACTTCGTTCCTCTAAGTCTTTCAAGAAGGAATTCCATTGCTTCAACAGAATTGAAATCACTCATAAACTTACGAAGGATCCAAATACGATTAAGTTCATCGGCTTCAAAAAGAATCTCTTCCTTACGGGTTCCGGATCGATTAACATCAACCGCAGGGAATATTCGACGATCGGCAAGTTTACGATCAAGGACAATTTCACTATTACCTGTTCCTTTAAATTCTTCAAAAATAACTTCGTCCATTCTGCTTCCAGTTTCAACCAGTGCTGTTGCGATAATTGTTAGACTTCCGCCCCCTTCGATATTTCGCGCAGCTCCAAAGAATCGTTTAGGTCGGTGCAATGCCATCGCATCAACACCACCCGAAAGAATTTTTCCGGAATGTGGTACGACTGTGTTATGAGCTCGAGCAAGGCGAGTAATACTATCCAAAAGAATTACAACGTCATGTTTTGCTTCAACTAAACGTTTTGCTTTTTCAAGAACCATGTCGGCAACTTGAACGTGACGTTCCGGCGGTTCATCAAATGTTGATGCAACAACTTCTGCACTAACACTTCGTTCCATATCCGTAACTTCTTCCGGACGTTCATCGATTAGCAGCATCAATAATTTTACTTCAGGATGGTTCCGTGCAATACTATTCGCAATTTTTTGCAGAAGAATTGTTTTACCGGCTTTGGGTGGCGAAACAATCATTCCGCGCTGCCCTTTGCCGATTGGAGCAAGCATATCTAACACTCGCATTGCATATTCACCGGGAGCGGTTTCTAATTTTAATCGTTCTTCCGGATATAACGGAGTAAGGTTATCGAACAGAATTCGTTCTCTAATTTTTTCCGGATCATCTTCATTCACTGCCTCAACGCGAAGAAGTGCAAAGAATCGTTCGCCGTCTTTCGGAGGACGAACCTGCCCGCTAACGGTATCTCCTGTTCGCAGGCTAAATTTCTTGATCTGAGATGGTGAGACGTAAATATCGTCCGGTGAAGGTAAATAGTTATAATCGACAGAACGCAGGAATCCATATCCATCAGGCAACACTTCAAGCACACCTTTGCTGAAGGTTTGTCCATCTTTAGCGCTTTGCGCTTCAAGGATTTTGAATATAAGTTCTTGTTTACGAAGATCACTGTATCCGGCAAGACCAAGTTCGCGGGCGATTTTATTCAGGTCGGAAATTTTTTTGGACTTGAGTTCAGAAATGTCCATTGGCATATGAGAAGGCTACCCCCTTAGAAGTATTTAATTGATATTTGTATTGTATTGAAAAGTATACGAAAAGATTGTTCGTTGCTGTTGGAGTTATTTTTGACCAGTTGATAGAATGATAAAGTGTGGATGATTGACAAGGAAAGTGACTTTGAACTACATCAAAAGTATATGAATTCATCTTTATTGTCAAGCGTTTTTTTTATTGGATTCCAAAAGAGGAATCGCTTCCCCGACAAGAAAATGAGAACCGGTTATTACAAGTAACCCCTTATCTCCAGTGTGTTCATATCCAATTCTAATAGCATCCTTTACATTCGCAGCACTCACGCACCGCAATTTCATTGATTTACAAGTTGAATATAACAGTTCTGAGGATAACGCTCGTTCCACGGATGGTTGCGTAGTGATTATCAATGGATTCAATTTGCTAAGATAATGTAAGGATGATTGATAGTCTTTGTCTTTCATTGCGGCAAAAATAACAATAATCTTTTTGTAACCTAATTTTTTAATTTCAGTTGATAAGACTTTCATTCCTTCAGGATTATGTGCAACATCCAAAAGAACCGACGGTAAGGATTGAAGTAATTCAAATCTTCCACGTAGCCCAGTAAGTTGTGAGGTACTCTGTAATCCTTCCTTAATTGCTTTATCGCCAACAACGAATCGTTTACCGACAATTGCAATAGCGACAACAGCTGCTTTTGCATTTGCAATCTGATGTTTACCTTTTAATTGTATTTTAAAGTTTTGCGGTAAAGTAATCTTTGAAGAAAACAACACAGATGATTTCTTCTTCCGAGCAATTTGAACGATTGTATTTAAAGCTATTCCCTTCATTTTCCCAACAACAACCGGAACTGACCGCTTTATAATCCCCGCTTTCTCCGTAGCAATTGAAGTATATGTTTTGCCAAGTATTTCTGTATGATCTTTTCCTATTGATGTTATGATTGAAACAAGAGGACGAATGACATTCGTTGAATCTAATCTTCCTCCCAATCCGGTTTCGATAACAGCAAAATCAACTTTTTCATCAGCAAAATATTTGAATGCAATAGCGGTTGTTGCTTCAAAGAATGTAGCTTTTAATCTGTGAATCTGTGGCTTTAATTTTTTCGTGTAATATGCAACATCGGCATCAGAAATCATTTTCCCATTGATTCGAATTCGCTCATTGAATTTTACAAGATGTGGTGAAGTATACAATCCTACCTTATATCCCGCTGCGGTTAAAATAGCAGCGACCATTGATGACGTAGAACCTTTTCCGTTCGTTCCGGCAATGTGGATTGTTTTAATCGACAAATGAGGATTAGCAATAGATTTCAAAAGTCTGCGAATATTTCGCAGACCAATTTTCATTCCGAACTTTTGAAGAGAGTAAAGAAAATCAAGCGTGGATTTCATGGGAAGAGATTTTGTAACAAGTCTTATTCAAACTGAACTTATAACCAAGAATCAACTATAGAAATAGTTTTATCCGTTTGAAGTGATTTAATTATTTGCTCAACATCATCAAAACCATTCTTTTCACAATACTGTTTGACCCCTTCGACAACGGAAATTCCTGTCGCCGGATTTATAAAATTTGCTGTACCAATCTGCACCATTGACGCACCGACAATAAAAAATTCAACAGCATCTTCCCAGCTTGTAATTCCTCCAATTCCAATAACAGGAATTTTAATTGCATTGCAGGTTTCATATACTTTAGCAAGTGCAATTGGTTTGATCGCCGGTCCGGATAAACCACCAGTTGTTGTAGCTATCTTCGGTTTCCGCGTGTTGATATTCACGGACATGCCAATAACGGTGTTGATCACGGAAACCGCATCGGCACCTTCTGTTTCACAAGCTCGTGCAAAATCTGAGATATGAGTTACATTTGGTGTAAGTTTGATGATCAACGGTTTCTGAGTTCTTTTCCGAAGTTCTTTTGTAATAAGAGAAACAAGTTTAACATCGGTTCCAAAACTTAAACCGCCTTCTTTTACATTCGGACAAGAAACGTTTATTTCAAATCCATGAACTCCTTCTTGACCATCCAATAATTCAAGAACGGAACAATATTCTTCAACACTGCTTGCAGCAATATTTGCAATGATCGTGGAATTAGATTTTTTTAAAGTAGGCAGTTTCTCATTGATGAATTTATGGACTCCAATATTTGCTAGACCAATAGAATTCAACATACCGCTCGAAGTTTCTGTGATACGGGGACTTGGATTTCCATCTCTCGGTTTCATCGAAAGTGATTTTGTTACGATACCGCCGAGCTTAGCAATATCAACCAGATCAGGAACTTCGTCGCCATATCCAAATGTGCCGGAGGCTACAAGAATTCGGTTCTTAAATTCAACATTGCGAAGGTTAAATGATTCTTTCATGTTACAGCCAGACAGTCTTAGTTTCGAAAATAGTTCCTTCTTTGCAAACCAATTTATATTTCCTTTCGCCGCCAATCACTTCGATATTGCACCCTTGGCATAGTCCAATTCCACAAGCCATGTCACACTCAAGAGAAGCATAACAATCTGCATTGATCGTATTGGCATAATTGGCAACCGCTTTCATCATTCGAGTAGGACCGCAAATAAAAAAACGGATTTTACCATAATCGTTTTCCTGAAAATCTTTTTTTATAAGATCCAAAACAGTTCCCTGAAATCCGTCGCTGCCATCATCGGTAGATATTTTAATATTCTTAAGACCTTTTGTGACGATCAATTTTTTATGTCTTCCTCCAAGATATGTAACTATTTTTTTGTGTGAAGGGAAATGTTTAGTAAGAAATGGAAATGGTGCAACGCCAATTCCCCCGCCGACAAAAAAAGCAGTATCAAATGAGTCGTCAATAAATAAAAGGAAGCTATTTCCACATGGTCCAAGAACATCAAGCGTATCACCTTTTCGTTTGCGAGCAAGAACTTTTGTACCTGTTCCTATAACGTTAAATACAATGGATATTTTATTCCCTTCAACATTAAAGATGCTAAACGGACGACGCAATAATGGAAAATTATCTCCAACACGAATATTAATAAATTGTCCCGGTTTTGCGACCGATGAAAGATAGTCTGAAATAAATGTGAGCTCTAAAATCTCATTTGTTAGATACTCCAGTGAATGGATCTGAACGATTTCCTGTTTCATGGTATATTTTTCGGAGATGAAAGTGTATCAACCGGTGATTGTTCTGATTTTTTTTCGGGTTCTACTTTAGGCAATTTTTCTTGTTGCTCTTTCAATTTCTGTTCTTCAATTTTTCGCTGTTTTTCATCCTCAATTCGTTTCATTTCATTATCATATTCTGTTACTTTGGAACGGACGTTGTTTGCAAACTGCGATAATGGAAATTTAACTAACAATCGCCGATAGACTGCAATTGCACTATCATTATTCATCAACGAATTTTCGTAATGCCACCCTGCCGTAAATAAAGCTTTTGCTGAAAATAATGATGTTGGATAATGATCAGCGATATTTTTGTAGGACATAATTGCTTGGTCATATTTTTTTGTATCTGCAAGCACTTCTGCTTTTTCAAATAATTCCAAAACAGTATCTTTCCCCGTTTCAACAATTTGCATTCCAATATTTTTTCTGGCTTCATTTGCATATGGTGAGTTGGGATATTGAATAACAATAACATTGTAGATTGAGTCGAGAATACTTTTTTTTTTTTGCTTTTCTGTACGATAAATTTCTGCAATTGTGTATAATGCACGCGGTGCAAATTCACTTTTAGGACTATTTTTGACAATATTGTCGAACCAAAACAATGCTGAATCAGCATTTTGAATTTCAAGATAGAACAATCCAGCAAGATCGAACTTAGTACGGATAATAGATCGCTGCAGTGAATCGATCAATTTTACCTGTAAGACTCCACGTTTTAATGATTCCTTTATTTTTGTTGAGTCAATAAGTTGAACTGTATCTTTTTTAATTTCTTGAGCTCCGGGTTTTATCATTTTTTTGATTTTCGGATCGTCCTTAACAATAGAAATTGTGTCCTTTTTTAAAAAAAGTGTATCGGGAGAGGCAACACTTCCGGAATCGTATTCTGCTTTAATAAAAACAGCATTTGTATACAGTGAATCAAACTTTGATAAATCATTGAATAAGGCAGAATATTTATTAAAAATATCAGCTTTGAGAGTGGCCTCTTTGTTTATTCCCGAAGAAGGAAATTCAGTTTTGGCTTTGTTATATGCAACACGAGCTGAATCATAATTAACCTCAACCGTTTCATAATATTGTGCAATGGCAAAATATGATCTTGCGGCTTCTTCAGTTCTTGCAAATGCAGTATCAACATATCTATACTGTTCAATTGATTCGATAGTTTTTCCTTGATACCCTAAAACCGTTGCAATTTCAAAATGGATTTTTGAAAAGAACTCAGTATTTTTTGTGTCATTAAGCATCGCATTCAACTCTTCCAATGCTTTAGAAAAATTCTTTTGAAATGCATGCATCTTCGTTTGTTCAAGCTGAGATTGAAAGATCAATGAATATAACGGAGATTTTTTTTCAGCATTAGCGTACGCTTTTTCAGCCAGTTCATACTGCCCTAATGCGGCATGGCTTTTTCCAATTTGAAAATAGATTTGCGTTTGGAATTCATCATTGCTTATTAAATCAACAGCCGCCATGTAGAATTTTATGGCATTAGGAAAGTCATCGATTGAAAAATAATATTGAGCAAGTTCGTAAGCTGCTTCACCGGTAATTTTATCTTCTATTTCTGAACCCTTAGAAAGTATCTCTTCAAATTGCTTTATTGCATCATCAATTTTTTTCTGACGCAGTAACGACTTCCCAAGCCATAATTGTGATTCGGGAATAAGCTCACTGCCGGGAAATTGAACTGCTAATTCCAAGAATTTCCGTTCAGCTCTCACGTCATCTTCCATATAGAAATATGCTTTACCAATCATCAGCAATGCATCATCCACCCATTTTGAGTCGGAGTAAAATGAAAGAACTTTTGAATTTTTTTCAATCGAAGCTTGAAATTTTGTACGAGCGGAGGATGGAATAGAAAATAATCGGGCAGACGAGCCACGTTCTAAGAAATCTCTTTTTGCTTTTTCAACTTCACTTTCACCGTCATCAAATAGTCGCTGTGCATTGTAGAAAGTATTGAAGTATGAGATAGTATTCGTATATCGTTGTTTTGCAAAGTCAGCAACTGGATCATAAACAATACACCCAGAAATACTGATTGCAGCGAGAAGTAGCGTAATATGAAGGGATTTTTTTTTCACAGTTGTGCCTATAAAATAAATAAACGTTTTGTGCAATACAATGTTAAACTTTGGAAATATCATTGTGTCAAAGGTTCATAATTAATTGATCTTCAGTAAAATATTTATCCATATCATACAGGAGGTAGCATGAAACTAAGAGTCTCTAGCATCACTTTATTATCGTTCCTCGTAATATTTTCAGCATTCGGTAATCCGCCCGGTCACAATAAAATCATGAAAGAGTTAAAACTGACCGACCAGCAACAAGAACAATTTGACAAGGTTAAATTCGAAACACAAAAGAAAATGATCGAACTTAATGCAAAAGTAGAAACATCAAAGCTCGAGCTTCGCCGTTTAATGGATGCAGAAACTATCGACAAATCTGCAATTGAGAAGAAAATGAACGAAATCGCTGCTTCTGAAGTTGCCATTCGAATGAATCGCCTCAATAGTTGGTTGGAACTGAATAAAGTGTTAACTCCGGAACAACAAAAGATCTGGAAAAAAGCTCTGGCTCATCGCCCCGAACAAATGAAACGAAAAATGATGATGCAACGTGAGATGCAGGAAGACATGGACTCACCAATGGAACAAGAACGTGAAATCACCATTGAACGACGAATGAAAAACTGATCGTTTTTGTTTTTATTGTTAAATGTCAGACATATTGCATATGTCTGACATTTATATTTTAAAGCGGTATCAAGAATGGATAATATTATCTCGGTTTTATTGTGGGACGGATGTCAATTTCACTTACATTAACTCTATTTGGCATTGTCAATGCAAAGAGAACTGTTTCTGCAACATCTTCTGGTTGTATAATTTGAGATTCATTTTTTTCTTTATCAGCAAAATGTGTGTTCACAGAACCCGGTGAAATTGTAACGACACGAATATTATATTCGCGGACTTCAAGCATCAATGACCGCGAAAATCCGATCAAACCCCATTTTGTTGCAGAATAGACTGAACCTCCAGCAAAAGAATTTTTTCCTGCTAATGAAGCAATATTAATGATCTCGCCTTTTTTTTGTTTTATCATTGCCGGAAGAACTGCACGACTGCACAAGAAAACACCTTTTAAATTCACATCCATCATTGCTTCATATTCCTGTGTTTTAAGATCAATAACGTTGGAAAAAATTCCGACACCCGCATTGTTAATAAGGATGTCTATTTTTCCAAATTTCTTTTGCGTTTCAATAATCAAATTTTGAACGGCATTTTCAGAGGTGACATCAGTGGCAATTGAAATTGCTTTTCCGCCATTCTCTGCAATTTCTTTTTGAACCATCAAAAGAAGTTCTGTACTCCGAGCTGCTAGTACAACATTCACACCTTCTTTAGAAAGTGCAATTGCCACTGCTCTTCCAATTCCTTTACTTGCTCCGGTAATGATGGCAACGGAGTTTTTCAGATCCATTTATACATCTCCCTCGACAGGACGAAGGATGATCTCATCTGTTGTCATCCTCTGCGGTTGACAATAGACCGAAACAATTGCATCTGCAACATCTTCAGGCTGCAGCATTTTACTGTGAAATTTTTTGCGGGAACTTTTGTCCCACATATCAGTTTCCACTGCACCAGGCAGAACATCAATCACACGGATTCCTTTTTTCCTAACTTCTGCTCGAAGACACTTTGATAATGCAAGTGAACCAGCTTTAGATGCTGAATAGACTGCTGAGTTATAGAATGTGGTTGTTGCTGAAACAGAATGGATATTAAAGATATGACCCTTCTTCTGTTTCAGCATCGATGTCATTACAGATTTTGTGCAGAGAAAATATCCACGAAGATTTGTATCAACAATTTGATCAAACTCTTTCACCGTAGTTTTTTCAAACGATTCAAATACGGTTACTCCCGCATTGTTAACCAATACATCAACAGATCCAAGTTTTTTAGTGATCGCTGCCATTGCAGATCGAACACTGGTTTCGGAAGTAACATCACATACCAATGGTAATGCATATCCGCCTTGATCAATAATTTTACCGGCGTTGATTTCCAATTGAGACCTATTTCTTCCGGTGAGAATAATTTTACAGCCGATGATAGCAAAGGCGTTAGCAATTGCAAGTCCAATACCTTTTGTAGCACCGGTTACCCAAACTACCGGAACATAATTTTTTTCTAATTCAATCACGGTTGAAATTTACGAAAGTTTGTTTGTAATAAGACTGAGGAATTCAGTTCTCGTTTTAATGTTGCTTTGAAATACGCCCAACATTGAACTTGTAGTTGCAAGTGAATGCTGTTTTTCAACGCCACGCATCATCATACACATATGTTTTCCCTCACACACAATTGCAACTCCTTCGGGATTAAGAACTTCATATAATGTATCAGCGATCTGACGGGTCATTCTCTCCTGTACTTGAAGTCTTCGTGCAAACATATCTACTATTCTGGGAATTTTGCTTAGTCCCACAATTTTTCCGTTTGGAATATATGCTATATGGATTTTCCCATAGAACGGAAGTAAATGATGTTCACACATTGAAAAGTAATCAATGTCCTTAACAATTACCATTTCTTTATAGTCTTCTTTGAAAACAGCACCGTTTATAATTTTTTTAACATCGTCTGTATATCCTTTGGTAAGGAATTGAAGAGATTTTGCAACGCGGTGTGGAGTTTTTACTAACCCTTCGCGGTTTGGGTCTTCACTAATCAGTTTTAATTGCTCATAAACGAGTTTTTCCAGCTTTTGTACATTTAAATTTATTTTTTCTTTCGACAAAATTATTCTCCTCTGTATTCAGCAAAATTATTTTCGGTCTCATAAAGACGGATGGAAAATAATTTTCCTTCTGCAATATGAGGCTGAATTTGTTTCCATGCGGCAATAGCAATGTTTTCAGTTGTGGGGATTATCCCAGTTAAAAAATCCACGTCTACATTTAAATTTTTATGATCAACTTTATTTAAAAAATATCTTTGAAGAACATTCTTTACTTGTTTTAGATCAATAACAAATCCTGTTTTTGGATTTGGCTCACCTGCAATACAGACTTCGATGTAATAATTATGTCCATGTCCGTTAGGATTTGAACATCCTCCAAAGATTTCAAAGTTTTGTTCATTGGTAAGTTTTGGATCAAATAAGCGGTGTGAAGCGCTAAAATGAGCTTTGCGATATACGTATACTAATGCCATTATTCAGCTAATACTTTCAAAACTTTATTGATATGCCCGTTGACCAAAACTTTAGGAAAAATATGCGATATCCTTCCTTCTTCGTTTATGATATAGGTAGTACGAACTACACCCATATATTTCCTTCCGAATAAAATCTTTTTGTTCCACACTCCATATTTCTTTATCACCTTTTTAGTCTCATCGGATAAAATTTGAAAATTCAATTTATATTTTAGAACAAATTTATTATGCGATTTTATACCATCAGGACTTATTCCGATAACAACTGCTCCTTTTTCCTCAATACCAGAGAGATTGTCTCTAAATGAGCAAACTTGTTTAGTACAAGTCGGAGTATCATCTTTCGGATAAAAAAAGAGAACAATTTTTTTCCCAAAAAAATCTTTTAATGCATGGGTTTTTCCATCATTTGACTGAAGAAGAAAATTTGGAGCCTTGTTACCAATTTTTAATACCGCCATTGTTGTTTCCAGTTCTCAATTATTACGCAATTGCTTTTTTTACTTCATCATATGGTGGTTCAATGCCTGGAGTTTCAGAAATCCAAACGTATGTTACAATACCGTTTGCATCAATTACAAATACAGACCTATTTGCAACGGACAGTCCAACCATGTTTGCAAAATTATTTGTTAATCCGCAATATTGAGCAGAAACATAACGTGTATAGTCACTTAATAAAGGAAACGTTATTCCATTTTTTTCTCCAAATCCTTTGTTCGCAAATGGTGAATCAACACTGATTCCCAAAACTTGCGCTTTTGCCGTATTGAAATCGGCAAGTGAATCACGGAGTGTACACATTTCTTTTTCGCATATTGCGGTAAATGCTCCGGGATAGAAAGCTAAAACAACTTTCTTCCCTGCAAATTGAGAAAGTGATGTATACTTCCGTCCGGTATCAATTAATGTAAAATCCGGTGCTTTTTGTCCGACCGTAACAGCCATATTAATTTCTCCTAATTTTTTTTGATTAAACTGAATATTACAACAGATTATATGAGAATTGTGTTCCACAATTCTCATATAATTTAAAATAAAGTAAAGAAATGAATTACTATAGTCAAACGGGTTTACGTAAGTAAAATTGTAACTACTAAGTCATACGATGAATTTGATTAATTTGTGACGGAAATTTGTCATTGTGGATAATTCAAAAAAGTAACTCATCGTATGACTTTCAACATTTGAAGTATATTTAAAACCCATTGAGGTGTTACGTAAATTTTTTGTAAATTGCTACAGGAGGATTTATGAAGATCAATTTTTTAAATGATATTACATACCAAAAAGAGTCAATCGTTAGTAAATCGATTTTTGAAAAATGAGGGTGGAACTGTCACACTTTTTGCCTTTGGTGCAAATCAATCATTAAGCAAACATTCAACACCCTTTGATGCTCTATTTCAATGTGTTGAAGGATGTTTCACCGTTACAATTGAGAATGAAACTCATTTGATCGATAAAGATGAACTAATATTGCTTCCCGCTAATATTCCGCATTCGGTTGTGGCAGAAGATGCATCGAAGTGTCTTCTTACTATGATCAAAGCGATTAACTAGAGATAATTCATTTTGTTTGAAATTGAATTTTCAATATATTAACACCACAAAATCAACAGCCGCACTAAATTCGGAGAGGTGCAAGAGTGGTTGAATTGGCTACCCTGGAAAGGTAGTGTACCCGTAAGGGTACCGTGGGTTCGAATCCCACCCTCTCCGCAGTTTTTTAATCCTAAATTCAACCGATAAATAATTGAATTTAGGATTTTGTTTGCCTAAAATCTATTTATCACATCGGAGAGGTGGCGTGAGTGGTTGAAACCACCAGTCTCGAAAACTGGTATAGTCGAAAGGCTATCGAGGGTTCGAATCCCTCCCTCTCCGCACCAAAAAAAGCCATCCCGATTAAGGATGGTTTTTTTTTGAACTTGAAATGTAGCAAATATTAAAATTATTTAAGCAACAAAATCGTCTTACCATTCGTAAACTCAACCGTCAACTTTATAAGCTTATCTCTATATTTTTTGAAAGTAGTTCAATGCACAAACTATTATTAGTATTTTTTCTTTTCGTCATTCAGATGCATGGCCAGGATAAAGCAGTTCTGAGCGGATTTATAAGACAAAAATCTGATAGAGAGTCACTTCCATATGCAAATGTTGTCATTAAAGAACTCAAAATTGGTGCCTCAACAAATATTGAAGGCTATTATGCAATACCAAACATCACGGAAGGTCAGTTTACAGTAGTTGTTTCTCTTCTCGGATTCCAATCATTTACATTTAAAATTGATACGAGGCAAAATAAAAAAATTGTTCAAGACATACTCCTATCCGATCAGGCGGTACAGGTAACCGAAGTTGTTATCAGTGCAGAGAAAGAAGAAGAAAAACGAAATACACAGGTCGGAAGAATTCAAATGCGGGCAAAAGATGTTGCTGCACTTCCAACCATTGGCGAAGCTGATGTTTTTAGAGCGTTACAATTAATGCCGGGAATAAAAGCAACATCTGAAATCTCAAGCGGATTGAACGTGCGAGGAGGAAGCACCGATCAGAATTTGATTCTGCTTGATGGTACTGTGGTCTACAATCCTTCCCACCTTTTTGGTTTCTTTTCTACATTCAACAATGATGCGGTAAAAGATATAGATATGATGAAAGGCGGTTTTCCCGCAGAATTTGGCGGACGTCTTTCTTCTGTGTTAAACGTAACAAATATTGATGGCGATCGAGTTGAGACTCATGGGAAAGCGTCGATAAGTTTACTCAGCACTCGGCTTACCGGCGAAGGTCCTGTTGGAAATGGTTCGTGGTTCCTTTCCGGGCGAAGAACATATTTTGATACGTTTATTGCTGCAGCAAAACTTGATACCGGAAAAGATGCTTTGCCTTTATATTATTTTTACGATGCCAATGGAAAAATAAACCAGGACATCGGAGAGAATGATAAACTCTCCTTCGTTGGATATTTTGGTCAAGACGATTTAAAATATTCTCTCGGAAACAACGAGATTAAGTTGAACATGCGTTGGGGAAACAAAACTGGAGCAGTGAAATGGACTCATGTTTTTAGCCAAACATTGTTTTCCAATTTTACAGCTTCATACAGTCATTATGCAGCACTCATCGGAGCAACGTTTGGCGGAGTTGGGTTTACACAAGACAACAGCGTTGATGATTTTTCATTAAAAGGAGATGTAGATTTTTTTGTATCAAACGAACATCTGGTAAAACTTGGTGTCTGGTATTCACAATATGATATCAGATATAAGCAGAGTGGTGATGGGGAGCCATATAAATTTCAAGAACGACCGGCACAGATCTCCTTTTATGCTCAGGATGATTGGACGATCGACGAACGATGGGTTATTAAATCAGGATTACGATTTGAATATCAAGACGCTTCAA
>JAUXTU010000021.1 GCA_030679145.1 Bacteroidota bacterium
CGAACAAGTATTTTTGATTACATTGAATCGTTTTACAATCAACATCGTTTGCATTCTACCATCGGAAACCTTTCTCCGGTGCAATTTGAATTGCAAGCGTCTTTTACTTAACTCACTGTCCGAGTTATCGGGGCAAGATCACTTACAGATGGCTGTAAAATTCCTGGACAAAATGGTTATGGCTTTGATACTTATCTGACTTTCCCTGCTAAACCGCTAAAATCCTTTATACAATTTCAAAATTTTAATCCCGGAGTAAGAATCTCTCAATACCAAAAAATGTATCTTGAAGAATCTTTTGAAGTTTTTGGTTACGATGCAACGGTAATGTTATTAACGGCAATCTCAAATCTCTATAAGAAGGATATTTCAAGGAACGAAATTATCAATGGCATTTTTAGGCAAAGCGAAGATTTAAAAACCTGTTATCAATATACATTCGTTGATAAAGAAAAATCTAAAATGGATGGAGAAAATTCTAAGAATAGGTATTACTGCTATTCTCTTAATGGAGATTCTATTGCTTGTTCTTACGAAGAAGATGCTATCAATACTTTATTAAAAAAATTCAAGAAGGATGAATAATCTATCTTTAAATAAGGCCATCTTGCATTTAAAGTATGGCTCAGGCATTGTTCTGTTATTACTTGACTTTATCTTGTTCGTATTTTTATCACTTGATATTTGGAACATTGAGCAAACGATTGGAGTCAACTATCTTTCGTTTGTTAGCCCATACAAAAATCTTGAACACTCACTTTCAAGTTTTAGTTTCGGTTCATTTACAAATTTCCTTTTTCTTTTGCTTCTACCGATTTTAATAGCAGTGTTTTTTAATTATGGTGTGTTTCGCTTGAATGAAAAACAGTATTATAAAGTTACAACTACTTCCTCGGTAAAGGATTATTTGTTGATTTTTCATCTCCTATTGGTTTCGTTCATTACCTATCATGTCAATTTCATTAATGAACTTCAATATATTTCAGGTTTTTGTGGGCCTGCTGAAAAAAGTCATTACTGTTTTTCATCATACTTTCTTTTTCTTGAAATGAGTTGGTTCAGATTAACATCTATTTTCAGCTTCGTTATCTTCATTGTTTCACTCTTAGTAAACGATTTCATGTATAAGAAAATTCCAGAGGTCTTGAATAGCTTTGAATTTTGGTATAAAATAGGTGCTGTAGGAGAATATCAACCACAATATGGTAGTGAAATTATTTATGTAAACATTGCTTCAATGGCTCCGAGTATTAAGATAGTAGATTCAGCACGCACCAAATATCACGACCAATATCAGCGGGGTGTGCCTACTTCCGATAAAGCAAGGAACTTTTTGTTTGAAAAAGCAAATGATTCTCGTTCCTATTTACAGGGTTACCTTTTCAATAACGATGAGAAAATGAAAAAGCTTTTCAATATTGAATTCTTTACAGGAACAAGCCGTGCTTTGGAAGCAGGGATTCTTAGAATGGATGACCTCTCTCATATTGTCTTATCTAATTTTGAACATCCAAGTCAAGTTGATGTGGTTAAATGGCTTTGTGAAAGATTTGTTCAAAGGAAAATTTCTTACACATCACTGATTCCCGATTCGCCATCGTTCTTTGAAAAGCAATGGATAGAACAGAAAAATATTGTATGCGATGCAATCAAAAAGGATATAAAAGGTAAAACAGGGAAAATTGCTGTAGTGTTAAGTGAAGTTCATTTCATTACCGGCATACATATAAAAGTTGGCGAAATTATTGACGAGTTAAGAAAGGAAAATTCAAACCTGATTTTTATTATTGATGGCTCTCAAGCAGTCGGCAATCTCAAAAAACCGTTTCAAAATTTTTCTCATTTGCTTGATGTGAATGACTTTTATTATTTCAGTGCTCATAAATGGTTACTATCTCCGAACACTTGTGGCGTATTAATTTCTCACATTAAGAATGATGATGCAAAGCGGATTCAGCCATACGATATGTTCGGGTTTACTTTGCCAACTGCAACAATTGACCCTAATACTATATTCGGACTTTCTTCCTCATTAGAATATCTTTTTAATAGTGAAAACCTATTTGAAAAATTCTCGAGTATTTCACATCAGCTAAAAGAGTATTTCAAGAAACAAATTGGTGGTGCAGATAGCAAACTTAAAATCATTCAATCATCAACGAACGAAGTTAATTCAAGTTTATTCCTTGCTGTTGAACCTAAGTTTGGCTATAAGTGGAAATACAATAAAGATAATTTTTGGGAATATATTAGAAACAACGGGATTGACCTCACTTTTATACCTGAAACAAATCCTTATTTCAATATTCCAATTCCAAATGACGAAAATGAAAACAAAAACTACTGCCTTCGTTTATCTTTTCCATACTTTCTAATTGGAAAAAATATCAGGAACTTAGTTAAACACTTAGATAAGTTAATTGAGAAAGCAAACTAAACTGAAAAGCCAACGCACAAAAAAACACACTCTTGCAAGTCGCACAAAGCAACCGCACAAACCAAAACTTGCAAGGGTGTATTTTTTCTCTCACCCAAGAAAATTAAAAAACAAAAAATCTACCATACCTCAAAGAAATAAAACTTTATCCCAACGCACCGTGCTAACTTCAACCGACATCGCATCTAATGTAAATCGCTTCGGACAAAGTTCGTGCGGACTTCAAACAGAATTGCTTCGTAGCGAGAGTAGAGTATGCGTATAACAGTAAGATTAAAAGAAATAAAAAAAGAATGGCTTTGTTCGGTAATTGAACAGTGGTGCTTCTAATAAACAGAGTAGCGTAATTGAACATGAGTGCATTTAAACCATTTTTTTTTACGTCAAGCAAATAAGTTGCTTCGCATTTTTAGATTTCTTATTTTGATACAGATGTAATCCACTATTTCCTTTAATTCTATCCAGAGAGGTAGGAAAGGAGCACAGTATGAAATACTTTGTTCGATCTGAAAGAATTACCCACAGTAACCTCCTTCTCGCAATCATTAAGAGAATCGGAGGTTTTTTTGTATGGTAAAACAACATGTCATCGATTCAAAAGGTTTTGCCCGCACGGTCAACCGTTTAGCTCACGAAATCATAGAACGAAATAAAGGTGCCGAAACAATTGGAATTGTCGGTATCAGAACCAGAGGAGATTTTCTTGCTCATCGTATTGCCCAAAAGATCTCTCAGATGGAAAATATAACGATCCCAATCGGCAGTCTTGATATTACATTGTATCGTGATGATCTTCGTGGAAAGATAAACCAACCGCAACTAAAAACAACTGATATCCTGTACGATATTGCAAACAAAAATATTGTACTGGTGGATGATGTTCTCTTCACCGGACGCACAGTTCGTTCCGCTCTGAATGCTCTTATGGATCTTGGGCGACCTGCAAGTATTCAACTTGCAGTTATGATTGACCGAGGGCATCGTCAACTACCCATTAAAGCAGATTTTGTTGGTAAAAATATTCCCACGTCCTTTCAACAGCAGATACAGGTGCTGATGAGTGAGATTGATGGCGAAGATTCTGTATATCTGCTTGAAACGGAAGGAGGTAATGAATAATGGCACTTTCCAGTCGTCATTTATTGCGATTACAAGGAACTCCCAAAGAAGACATCAATCAAATACTTGATGCTGCAATTTCATTTAAGGAAATTCTCAATCGTCCAATTAAAAAAGTCCCCACCCTTCAAGGGAAAACGATCGTCAATCTTTTTTTTGAGAACTCAACACGCACACGTACTTCATTTGAACTTGCCGAACGGAGGCTTTCTGCTGATGTCCTTAGTTTTGCCGCTTCAACATCAAGTGTGACCAAAGGAGAAACACTGAAGGATACTGCACGAAACATTGAATCAATGAAGATCGATATGGTTGTTATTCGCCATAATGCAGCAGGGAGCGCAGACTTTCTTTCCAAAGTGATCAACGCAAATATTATCAATGCCGGTGATGGACAACATGAACATCCGACGCAAGGTTTACTGGATATGTTTACGCTGCGGGAAAAATTTGGCAAACTTGACGGACTTCATGTCTGTATTGTCGGCGATGTGCTGCATAGCCGTGTGGCTCGATCCAATATTTTTGGATTACAAACGATGGGCGCGAAGGTTTCCGTATGTGGTCCTGCCACATTAATTCCGCGAGGGATTGAAAATCTTGGTGTTGATGTCTATCATCATATCGATGATATTCTTCCTAAAGTTGATGCATTGAATGTATTACGAATTCAGCTTGAACGTGAAGCAGGCGGATATTTTCCTTCGCTGAGGGAATTCCACCGATACTTTGGAGTAACAAAAGAACGTCTCGATAAAGTTGGAAAGCCGATCTCAATCTTGCATCCTGGACCAATCAATCGTGACGTTGAACTTTCTGCGGATGTCGCTGATGGACCGCATTCATTAATTCTTGAACAAGTATTGAATGGAGTTGCTGTTCGAATGGCAATTCTCTATCTACTTGGAGCTTCTGAATAATTTTAAGGAAAACCATGACTGAAAAAATATTATTACAATCAGGTCGATTGATGGATCCCTCAACAAATCGTGATGAAATTATTGACATCCTTATTGCTGATGGAAAGATTGAATCGATAAAAGCAAACATTGTTCCATCAAAAGAATGGAAGATTATTGATCTTAAAAACAAAATTGTTGCCCCGGGATTTATTGATATCCACGTTCATTTGCGTGAGCCCGGTTATGAGCACAAAGAAACGATCGAGACAGGAACATTGTCAGCTGCATATGGTGGATTCACCGCTGTCTGCTGTATGCCAAACACAAATCCAGCGATCGATGATGAATCGATCGTAACGTTCATCAAGACGCAGGGAAAGAAAGCGCACGAAGGGATCGTTGATGTATTTCCAATCGCCTCAGTAAGCAAATCTCGCGAAGGAAAAACATTGGCTCCAATCGCAGAACTTGTCCACGCCGGTGCTGTTGGATTGAGTGACGACGGCGCACCTGTATTTGATGCGAAGATTATGCGCCGTGCGCTGGAATACGCCTCAATGTATAATGTTCCTGTTATGCAACATTGTGAAATTCCAGAGTTAGCCCACGGCGGAGTAATGAATGAAGGTCAGGTTTCCACAGAACTTGGTCTGCCCGGAATTCCAGGAGTTGCTGAAGAAATAATGATCGCTCGCGATCTTATCCTTGCAGAATATACAAACTCACGGTACCACGTCTGTCATATGAGCACGGCACTTGCTGTCGATCTAGTCCGACAAGGAAAGAAAAAAGGGATAAAGGTTACGTGTGAAGTAACGCCGCATCATTTTGCAGTAACAGAAGAAATCGTCCGTTCGTATGATACTAATACCAAAATGAACCCGCCGCTTCGCACACAAAAAGATGTCGATGCGATTAAATTGGGATTACAGGATGGAACAATTGATGTGATCGCAACAGATCACGCGCCGCATTCGTTGGACGAAAAAGAAGTAGATTATATCCAGGCTCCGTTCGGTATAGTCGGGTTAGAGACTGCAATTGGTCTTTCCATTTCTGAATTAGTGGATACAAAATGCCTTACAATGAAGCAATTGATCGAAAAATTTTCAACTAATCCGCGCAAAATTATCGGAAAGCAAATTCGAGTTGCGGAAGGAGAACCGGCTAACCTTACATTCTTTGATCCTTCTGTTGAATGGACTGTAGATATCAAACAATTCAAATCGAAATCTAAAAATTCACCGTTCCAAGGCCGTCATCTTAAAGGGAAAGCGGTTGGTATTTATAACAATGGAAAGTTGATGCAATATTGATGAAGATTATTAGACCTAAGATACTAAATAACTTTCCAGGGTTAGTTTGTGGCATGAGTACAACTGACGGCGGTGTCAGCGAAGGGAAATTTGGATTAAATCTCAGTTTCAATGTGCAAGATTCGGAAACGAGTGTTAAAGAGAATCGAAAACGCTTTTTTTCTTTGCTTGGAATTCTTGAATCACAAGTAGCTTTTACACAACAAAAACACACCTCAAATATAGCTGCTGTTGGTCATGCGGGTTTAAATGAGAATTGCGATGCACTTCATACAAATTCTAAAAATGTTTTTTTAGCCATTAGTATTGCAGATTGTACGCCAGTGTTGTTATACGATAAAAAACAACGGGTGGCAGCAGGAATTCATGCCGGTTGGCGGGGAGCAGCACATAGGATCAGTGAAAAAATGATTAAAGAGATGCAAATAATATATGGTTCAAATGTTGAAGATATTATTGCTTTTATCGGTCCGGCGGCGGGGAAATGTTGCTATGAGGTAGAAGCTGAAGTTGCAGAACAATTCCCAAAAGAATGTTCCAGTAAGAAAGAAAATGGAAAATACTTGTTGGATGTTAAATCCGTAAATATGATGCAACTTCTTGAAAATGGCGTACTAAATTCCAATATTGAAATGAATCAAGACTGTACAATCCATAATACCATTTACCATTCGTTTCGACGCGATGGAAATCAATCCGGCAGAATGTTTGCCATTATAGGAATGAAAGAATAAAAATCTATGTGTGGAATAATTGGTTATATCGGAAATAACAACGCATTACCAATGTTGATTGATGGATTAAAACGTTTGGAATATCGTGGATACGATTCTTCTGGAATTGCAATCTTACGAGACGGAGAAATTCATTTGCAAAAAAAGGTGGGCAAAGTTTCTGAACTTGAAAAAGCTGCACCGCTAAAAGATTATACCGGTTCAATCGGGATCGGGCATACTCGATGGGCAACTCATGGCGAACCAAGTGATGTAAATGCTCACCCACACATGAGTAATGATGGGACGATTGCAATGATCCATAACGGAATCATTGAAAATTATCACACCATCAAAACTAAATTGGAAAAACTTGGATATAAATTCAAATCAGCTACAGATACTGAAGCATTGGTTCATCTTATACAGGAAATGAAAAAAGTATCCGGCGATCTGGAAACTGCAGTTCGTCTTGCTTTACGCCAAGTTGACGGTACCTATGGAATTGCTGTCGTCTCTTCACAAGAACCGGATAAGATCATCGTTGCGCGAAAAGGCAGTCCATTGATCATTGGTGTAGGTGAAAATGAACATTATGTTGCTTCTGATGCAGCGGCAATCATTCCGTATACACGTCAAGTAGTATACATGGAAGATGGTGAGATCGCCGTTCTGACAAAAAACACATTTGAAACTAAAACAATCGATAACGTAGAAAAAATAAAACAGATACACGAAGTGACGTTTGATATTGAGGAGATTGAAAAGGGTGGTTACGACCATTTCATGTTAAAAGAAATTATGGAGCAGCCGGAAACGCTCCGTAATGCAATGCGTGGCCGAGTCCTTTTAAATGAAGGAAATGCAAAGTTAAGTGGACTGAATGATGTAACATTACTGTTAGAAAATGCACAACGGATCATCATTACAGCCTGCGGTACATCGTGGCATGCAGGTCTTGTGGGTGAATATATGCTGGAACAGTATGCAAAAGTTTCTGTGGAAGTTGAATATGCTTCCGAATTTCGTTATCGCAATCCAATAATAAAACCGACCGATGTTCTTTTTCTTATTAGTCAAAGCGGCGAAACTGCTGATACTCTTGCTGCGCTGCGGGAAGCAAAAAAGAAAGGTGCCTCAGTCCTTGGTATATGTAATGTCGTAGGAAGTACAATTGCACGGGAAAGTCAAGGTGGCGTTTATATTCATGCCGGTCCAGAGATCGGTGTTGCATCTACAAAAGCATTCTCTTCGCAGTTAGTAGTTCTTTCATTAGTTACATTGTTGATCGCGCATCAGCGTGAATCGGTTTCTCATGATGTATTAATGACGATGTGCAAAGAACTTCTTGATCTGCCTTCAAAAGTAGAAAAGATACTCAAAGATACATCGCAGATTGAGAAAATAGCAGAAGAATTCAAAACATCGAATAATTTTCTATACCTTGGACGCGGCTATAATTTTCCGGTCGCATTAGAAGGCGCACTGAAGCTGAAAGAAATTTCATATATCCACGCTGAAGGTTACCCGGCCGCAGAAATGAAACATGGTCCGATAGCACTTATCGATGAGAATATGCCTGTTGTTGTCATCGCAACAAAAGACAGTACGTATGAGAAGATTATTTCTAATATTCAGGAAGTGAAAGCGAGAAAAGGAAAAGTGATTGCCATTGCCAACGATGGTGATGACCATATTGATACTCTTGCTGATTATGTCATTAAAGTCCCTCACACACTGGATATGCTTTCTCCTATACTCAATGTAATTCCGTTACAGTTACTTTCATATTTCATTGCAGTAAAACGAGGTTGCAATGTCGACCAACCTCGAAATTTGGCAAAAAGTGTCACTGTAGAATAATTTGTTTCATCGACGAAAACTTTGTATTTTATTCCGCAATCTTCAATAACAAAAGGGAAAATATCAACGTGGCAAAAGATTATCGATTTAAAACTACAGATTGGGCTTTAATTCTTGGCGCTTCCAGCGGTTTTGGCGGTGCTACAGCTGTAGAGCTTGCAAGTCATGGAATGAACATCTGCGGAGTTCACTTTGACCGTGCAGCAACTATTCCTAATGCAGAAAAAGTAAAGGCAGATTGTGAAGTTTTTGGAGTAAAAACACTCTTTTTTAATGTTAATGCTTCTGATCCGGAAAAACGGAACGAAGTTGTAATTGCACTTGCAAAAGAAATGAAAACATCCGATGCTCAAGTAAAAGTTTTGATGCATTCTTTAGCATTTGGTTCATTAAAACCATTCATAGCAAAGGATCCTAAAGATCAATTAACGCAAGCTCAAATTGAAATGACAATGGATGTGATGGCAAATGCTCTTGTATATTGGACACAAGCTGCTTACGGAAAAGGAATGTTAAAAAAAGGAAGTAGAATCTATACAATGACCAGTTCAGGCGGACATTTACAATTTCCGGATTATGGTGCTGTCTCTGCAGCAAAAGCGGCTTCAGAATCATATATTCGTCAATTAACACTTGAACTCGGACCGTTAGGGATTACATGTAATGCAATCATGGCTGGTGTAACAGAAACTGCTGCTCTTAAAAAGATTCCCGGCTCAGAGCGAATGCTGGATATTGCACGGTCAAAAAATCCTTCTATGCGATTGACAACACCTGATGCTGTGGCAAAGGCAATTTCTCTTCTTTCGCATGAAGATTCATTCTATATTACCGGAAATATAATTGGTGTGGATGGTGGCGAAGATGTTGTTGCATTTGTTCCGAAAAGCCATTTGTAAATTTTTGTCTATATAAATTATTATTTGTCAATACCGCCTGCTATGGCGGTATTGTTATTTATGGAAGATATCATACTCAATTCTAAAATTACCATCCCGTCTACTTCGTTAACATTTAAATTCTCTCGCAGCAGCGGAAAAGGTGGACAAAACGTCAACAAAGTTTCGACGAAAGTAGAGTTATTATTTTCGATTGATGAACTGCGTACCTCGGATGAGATCAGATCCATCATTAAAGGTAAATTACGAAACAGATTCGATAGCGAAGGAATTGTAAGAATTGTTTCTCAGGAATCACGAAGTCAATGGCAGAACAAGAGAATCGCAATTGACAAACTATCCGATATGATTCTAAGAGCATCATTTGTCGATCGACATCGTGTTGCTACAAAGCCGACTCGTTCATCGAAAATACGGCGCGTGGATGGGAAAAAGATTGATAGCAAACGTAAAGAGCTTCGTCGTAAGAATATTAACAGAAGTGAAGATTAGTTCACAAGCAAAGGTTTAAATTCAGCTCTTTGACCTTGAATTTGTTTTAACCCAGGTGCCGGAAATTTAAAATTGTTTAAAAGTGATTTTAGCGGATTCCACAGTCCTCCATCTAAAGGAATTTCCATTAAATTATAATCAAAACTAACTGCCCATTTCCGTTGTGGTTTTCCACTTGATGTAATTGAAGGTCCAACCCAGGAAGGTCTCCCTGAAATATTTTTACCTCCATATCCAACCGCAACATTTAGCCAACGTGGATAATATTCTTGCAATTTAACAGGAAGCAGATTGTGTACATTAAAACTTAACCAGTATAAATGACCATCATAGTCATCTGTAATTCTAAATCTGCCGTCAAAAGGAATGATACCGGAAGGATAGTAACTCCATTTAAATGTGAAGTTCTCAAAAAATGGGGCTTTCTTTTGCAGCACGCTATATGCGATTCCCAATGAATTTGCAATCAAGTCTGAATTAGAGAAAGCATATGTAGAAAATCCGTCTCCTATTTCTATTGATAAAGCATTAGCTGCCGGAAAAGCAATCGCAAGCCAGAGTGAAGTCTCTTCATCAAAAGTAGCCCATTGTAAAATATCGTAGGTAAAATGGAAATAAAGATATGAAGTATAAAAGTGACCAATTTTATCCACTCCAACGCTATAGTTATTCCAAAAACCATCATTCTCGTGTTTGAACGGGTGGTAATTTCCTTCCCACCACCATTTGTATTCTACGTATAGCGACGATGCCGAATACACAACCAATCCATAGGTCATGAATGTTTTTTTTTCAATTCCCAGAAACAGTGAATCGTTTTGAGATTGTTTTACGGGTTGTGAATGGGCGAATTGCAAAACTATGATCAGAATAAAAATCAATTTTTTCATGAAAATAAAATAGAAAGAGTTTCAGCAAGAATCAATTTATCGTTCCGACATAAGTAAAGTTTTCGTATATTTATACCGTTATGGAAAAAGAATACGTTCGATCTCTCTTTGATAAAATTGCTTATCGGTACGACCTTCTGAATCATCTCTTAAGCGGCGGTGTGGATCTCTATTGGCGACGGGCTGCAATTCAAAAATTAGTGGGCTATCAACCCAAAAATATTTTGGATGTTGCAACAGGAACTGCTGATTTTGCTCTTGCTACAATGCGATTGCATCCAAAACAAGTCATTGGCGTGGATATATCCGAGCAAATGCTTGAAATTGGACGTAAAAAGATCGCTCAACGAAATCTTTCCGAATCGATCCGATTACAGTCCGGTGAAGCTGAAGATCTGAACTTTAGCAATGATAATTTTGACGCGGCGATCGTTGCTTTTGGCGCCCGTAATTTTGAGCATCTTGATAAAGGACTTTCGGAGATGAATCGTGTGTTACGAAAAGGGGGAATGATCGTTGTATTGGAATTTTCCCGTCCAAAAATGTTTCCATTAAAACAATTATATTTTTTTTATTTTAAAAATGTTTTGCCGTTTGTCGGTAAATTGATCTCAAAGGATTCAGAAGCATATCAATATCTGCCTGATACGGTGATGAAATTTCCTGAAGGAAAAGATTTTCTTGAACGTCTTCGCTCCGCGGGCTTTTCTTCACTTAATGAGGAACGACTGACATTTGGCATTGCAACAATTTATTCCGGAGTAAAATAACAATGACAGAACGTGTAGTTAAAGTTGGACATAGCCCTGATCCTGATGATGCATTCATGTTTTATGGTTTGGCAAGCGAAAAAGTAAAACTCGATGGCATTAAGATTGAACATATGCTGGAAGATATTCAATCGTTGAATGTTCGTGCGATGAAGGGTGAATTAGAAGTTACTGCAATATCAGCGCATACATTCCCGTACGTTGAAGATAAATATTGGATCATGGTAACCGGTGCAAGTATGGGTGAAGGATATGGTCCGGTCATTGTTTCAAAAAAATATAAGACGCTCGAAGAATTAAAAGGGAAACGAGTTGCTACCCCCGGAAAATTGACAACAGCGACATTATTGTTTAAAATTTTTACAGATGGAATTGAAAATGTTGATGTTCCATTCGATGAGATTATGGACAGGGTCAACAGCGGTGAATTTGATGCTGGTCTTTTGATTCACGAAGGACAATTAACGTACGCTGCAGAGGGATTCAATAAAATTTTAGACTTTGGTGAGTTTTGGGAAAAATATACCAACGGTTTACCGCTTCCATTAGGACTTGATGTTGTAAGAAAAGATCTTGGTGAAGAGATGGCACGAAAACTTTCTGTGGGTCTAAAAGAGAGCATTCATTATGGCTACACTCATCAAAGCGAAGCTGTCCCGTATGCGATGAAATGGGGACGAGGCATTGATTACGCCCTCGGTGAAAAATTTGTAAAAATGTATGTAAGTGAATTGACGATTGATATGGGAGAAAAAGGAAAACAAGCTCTCGAGCTTTTATTCAAACTTGGTCATGAGAAGGGATTCATCCCAAGGGTTCCAAAAATCGATTTATATTAAAAACTTCGCAACTTTAAGAAGACAAACAAGTCTGGCTTCATTTTTGCAAAAAAACAAACACAAACAAGCCCATAAACTCCATACTGTGGTTAATTTTTTGGCACTATTGTTGCCGTTTTATCAGTAAATCATGGAGAAATCCTCTACTCTAACCGGATCAAAATCTTTATGTTTCCATTGTGGCGATACTGTTCGCGGAGAACAGGTTGTGCACGACGGTAAACTATTTTGTTGTTCGGGCTGCAAAATTGTCTATGAAATTTTACAACAAAATGATCTTTGTAACTATTACTCCATTCAACAAACTCCAGGTATCAGTCCTTCACCAATAGAAATTTCCAGATTTTCATTTCTTAATGATGAAAAAATTCAACAGCAGTTGTTGGATTTTTCCGACGGAAAAACTGCATCCGTAACATTCTCGCTTCCAACGATCCATTGCAGTTCTTGTATTTGGTTATTGGAACAACTCTATAAACTAGACAATGGAATAATCCAATCACGAGTTGATTATTTAAAGAAACAAGTTGCGATCAAATTTGATATAAAGAAAACATCATTAAAGAATATTGTTGTGTTGCTATCAACAATAGGGTATGAACCGGAATTACAACTCGATGCCGTCGATAAAAAAATGGAGAGCGAGATTACTCGTTCGTTGTATTACAAAATTGGAGTTGCAGCATTTTGTTTTGGCAATTCTATGTTGTTCAGTTTTCCGGAATATTTAGGGTTTGATGCCACAGAAATGTTTTTACGCCCGATCTTTTCCTATTTGAATTTACTACTAGCACTCCCCATATTTTTTTACTGTAGTGCGGATTACTTTGTCTCTGCAATTGGTGGACTCAGAAAAAAGATCATCAATATCGATGTTCCGATCGCTCTTGGAATTGTTCTGTTGTTTGGAAGAAGTGCATATGAAATTATATCACAAACCGGACCCGGGTTTGTTGATTCAATGAGTGGTCTGTTGATGTTCTTATTGCTTGGAAGAGTATTCCAAAGCAAAACATACGACCGATTGAACTTTGAGCGAAACTATAAATCGTATTTTCCCCTTTCCGTACGATTAAAAAAGAATAGTGTTGAAACGACTGTCCCTATATCGTCACTAAAGAAAGGGGACAGAATCATAATACGAAATAATGAAATTATTCCGGCAGATGGAATGCTGCTTCGAGGCAGCGCAGCGATTGATTATAGCTTTGTTACGGGAGAATCAACATCGATTGAAAAAGTTCTTGGAGAATTAATCTATGCCGGCGGAAAACAATCAGGCGGGATCATAGAACTTGAAGTGACAAAAGAAGTATCGCAAAGTTATCTCACTCAATTATGGAATAATTTCAATGAAACGGTGAGAGAAAAAGGTCAGCTCTCTGAACTTTCAAATTCTGTAAGTAAATATTTTACTATTGTCGTACTCATCGTATCTTTTGGTGTATTGTTCTACTGGCTTCCAAAAGATGTGAAAACAGCGGTCAATGCGTTTACAGGAATTCTTATTGTTGCTTGTCCATGTGCTCTTGCAATATCAATTCCATTCACGTTGGGAACAACACTTCGTATTTTCGGACGCAATAATTTCTATTTGAAAAACAATTCTGTGATTGAAACGCTTTCCAAAATCGATACGATTGTTTTTGATAAAACCGGAACGATTACTCACGCACAACAATCATCGGCTGAGTTTGTGGGTGACAAACTAACATATGAAGAGGTTCAAGCCACATATTCACTTGCCAAGAACTCAATTCATCCAATAAGCAAAATGATTTCTGATCAACTTACGGGCGAACAAGTGACAGTTGAGAATTATTCAGAACAGATCGGAAGTGGAATTTCAGGAACTGTTAATTCAAAAATATACAAACTTGGGTCAAGACCATTTATTAAAAATGGAATTATTCTAAAGGGAAATATCAACGAAACACGCACATATCTTTCAATTGATGATGAAGTAAAAGGATATTTTTTGATAAAGAATCTTTACCGTGATGGATTGGATGATGTTCTTTCATCTCTCAGTAAAAAGATTCACTTCTCTGTCGTGTCTGGTGATAACGAATCTGAACGGGTGAAATTGCAGTCTATTTTCCCGGTAGGAACAGAATTACAGTTTAATCAAACACCAACTGATAAACTGAATTATGTCAAATCACTTCAAGAACAAGGGAAAAGAGTGTTGATGATCGGCGATGGTTTGAATGATGCAGGAGCACTTTTACAAAGTAATTTGGGTATTGCTGTTTCTGAAAATGTTTCCCAGTTTTCGCCGTCGTCTGATGCAATAGTGAGCGGCGAATCGTTCGGAAAGATAGCCCAATTTATCAAATTTGCTTCTCTTAGTATGAAAATTGTTGTTGCAAGTTTTGTCTTGGCATTTATCTATAATTCATTTGGAATTTATTTTGCATTACAAGGTCAACTAACGCCAATCATGGCGGCAATTTTAATGCCTGCAAGTTCAATTACGATTGTTTTCTTCACAACAATTTCTACACAATTGTTTGCAAAAAAAAGAGGACTCCTCTAATGGCTGTAATCGCATTGTTAATTGGTTTTAGTTTTATTATTGCCGTCGGTTTTCTTGCGGCATTTTTATGGTCTGTAAAGTCGGGACAGTATGACGATAAATACACTCCTTCAGTTAGAATGCTTTTTGATAATGATAAAGAAATTAAATAAACAACTATAAACTAAACTCACGAGGATTCAATGGAAGTTCAAAAATTTCAATACGATAATAGAATCGTACGGGATTTTGGGATAGCATCGGTAGTATTTGCGATTGTCGGTATGCTTGTTGGTGTAATTATTGCATCGCAATTGTTCGCGCCGGCTGTAAATGCCAATCTGCAATATATCACATATGGTCGTATCCGTCCGCTCCATACCAATGCTATTATATTTGCGTTTGTTGGTAATGCAATTTTTATGGGAGTGTATTATTCATTGCAGCGGCTCTGCAAAGCGAGAATGTTCAGTGATCTGCTGAGCAGGATCCATTTCTGGGGCTGGCAGTTAATTATTGTAGCAGCTGCTGTATCATTGCCCCTGGGCATTACAACGAGCAAAGAATATGCAGAACTTGAATGGCCGATAGACATCGCAATCACGTTGATCTGGGTAGTTTTTGCGATCAATTTTTTTGGCACAATCGTCAAACGGCGTGAACGACATATGTATGTTGCGATTTGGTTTTATATAGCAACTATTGTAACAATTGCTGTATTGCATATCGTAAATTCGCTTGAAGTTCCGGTTTCTTTCTTAAAAAGTTATTCAATGTATGCCGGGGTTCAAGATGCGTTGGTTCAGTGGTGGTACGGTCATAATGCTGTTGCATTTTTTTTGACAACCCCATATCTCGGTTTAATGTATTACTTCCTGCCGAAAGCAGCTAATCGTCCGGTCTATTCATATCGACTATCAATCGTTCACTTTTGGTCACTGATCTTCTTATACATTTGGGCGGGACCGCATCACCTTCTTTATACAGCTCTTCCGGATTGGGCGCAATCATTAGGCACAGTTTTCTCCATTATGTTGATCGCCCCATCTTGGGGAGGAATGATCAATGGATTATTGACACTGCGCGGTGCTTGGGATAAAGTGAGAGAAGAACCGGTTTTGAAATTTATGGTTGTCGGTGTTACTGCATACGGAATGGCGACATTTGAAGGACCGATGTTATCACTGAAAAACGTGAATGCACTTGCTCATTATACAGATTGGATTGTTGCGCATGTTCATATTGGAGCTTTAGGGTGGAATGGTTTTATGACATTTGGAATTCTCTATTGGCTTGTACCGCGATTATATAAGACCAATCTCTATTCCAAAAAATTGGCTAGCTTCCATTTCTGGATTGGCACTCTCGGAATTGTATTTTATGCTTCATCTATGTACGTGGCAGGGTTAGTACAATCATTAATGTGGAAACAATTCACACCAACCGGAATATTGCAATATCCTAACTTCTTAGAAACCACATTACAAATTATTCCATTACATATCATTCGTGCTGTTGGAGGTACACTATTTCTTACCGGTGCTTTAGTAATGGTCTATAATCTTGTAAAAACTATAAAGCAGGGATCTTTTGTGGCGAATGAAGACGCTGAAGCAATGCCTCTTACAAAAGATGTTTCTAATTCCAGTGAAACAAAACATCGGTGGTTAGAAAAGAAACCGTTCCAATTTGCACTATTAGCAGCCGTAGCTGTTCTGATAGGCGGATTGGTAGAAATGATTCCTACGTTTCTCGTAAAATCAAATATTCCAACAATTGCAAGTGTTAAACCATACACTCCTTTGGAATTACAGGGAAGAGATTTATACATTCGTGAAGGCTGCAATGCATGTCATTCACAAATGGTTCGTCCATTCCGTTCAGAAACTGAACGATACGGCGAATATTCAAAAGCTGGTGAATTTGTGTACGACCATCCATTCTTATGGGGTTCACGACGAACCGGACCAGATCTTCATCGTGTTGGCGGAAAGTATCCTAATCTTTGGCATTACCTGCATATGGATAATCCCAGGACAATGTCTCCGGGATCAATTATGCCTCAGTATTCTTGGTTATTAACTCAGGATCTTGATACCTCTTCAACATCAGCAAAAATTATAGCGATGCAAACACTTGGTGTTCCATATCCAAAAGGATTTGAGAATACTGCAAATGATATTTTGCGGCAACAAGCAGATTCTATTGCCATTGATCTTCAACGGAACAAGGTTCCAGCCGAACCCAATAAAGAGATTATTGCATTGATTGCTTATCTACAGCGATTGGGTACTGACATTAAAATTACAGAAAAGTGAGAAGAGTATGTTATCAAGATATCTAAGTTCAATTGAAGGAATTGCGGCATACTCGTTATTCTCATTGTTCATCTTTATACCATTTTTTATAGCAGTAACAATTTGGGTATTACGACTTGATAAGAAATTTTTGAACTACATGGGCGCGATGCCGCTCGATGATTCTTTAGAAAATGCTGAGAAAAAGGAAACATTACCATGAAAAAGATAATTTCAACAATTTTGTCTCTCATATTTGTTGCGTTACCTCTCGCAGCGCAAGTACCTGTTACAAAAACCGATCCGGAAACAGAACTAGCTATGATCTTCACTATTTCATTCATCGTTTTTGTCATCGCCACATTAATGTATATCATCGGTGTGATGGATGCGAATATTGATCCTATCGCGAATCTTTATTTCCGTGTCAAGAACTACATCATTCCACCACCGAGCGAAGCTGCGGCTGATGTGGGACACATTTATGATGATATCCGTGAATTGGACAATCGGATACCACCATGGTTCAATTATCTTTTTGGACTCACGGTTGTTTTTGCATTCGTTTATATGACGGATTATCATGTCCTTGGAATTTCAAAACTTTCGACCGATGAATATTTGGAAGAAGTTGTAGCAGCAAATCTCCAAAAGAAGATAATGCTGGCATCAGGTGGAAGTATCAATGAGAATGCTCTTGTTGCTCTGAAAGATGTTGAGTCTCTAAAAGAAGGCGGTGAGAACTTTCAAAAATTCTGTATCTCTTGTCATGGTCCGCAAGCAGGGGGACTGGTTGGTCCAAATCTTACAGATGAGTTCTGGATTCATGGGGGTGGTATAAAAAATGTCTATACTACAATTAAAAAAGGCGTTCCCGCAAAAGGGATGATCAGCTGGGAACTTGTTTTCTCACAGAAACAGATTCAAAATATTGGTAGTTATGTGTTATCACTACAAGGAACAAATCCACTGGGTGGTAAATCACCGGAAGGTCAAAAATATGTTGAGCCCGTTGTTGCATTAGCAAAAGATTCTGTAAAGGTAAAAACTTTGTAAGCAAAACGGTAAATGTAATAATATTTTTTGGTCATCTATGAAGACTTGTCCGAAATAAGGATATTGTTTTTTGGATGACCAATTGTTTTTGCCTACGGCTCGTAGAGAGTGAATGTTATGAATGAGAATAATGTAAAGAACGTGGAAATTGAAGGAAGTGAATCCTTTCGGGATTCGCTTGGTATCGTTGAAAAGAGCGGTAAACGCAAATGGGTTTATCCCAAAGAACCCAAAGGAAGATTCACAAATGCCCGGAATGTGTTTAGCGGAATATTATTGATAGTCCTGTTTGGAACTCCGTTTATCGACATTAACGGTCATCCGTTCATGTTGTTCGATATTATCAATCGTAAATTTATTCTTTTGGGGTTTCCGTTTGGACCGCATGATTTTTATTTACTTGGTCTAACAATGATCACAACGATCGTCTTTATTTTTCTCTTTACAGCTGTATTTGGAAGATTGTTTTGTGGTTGGGTTTGTCCTCAGACTGTGTTTATGGAATCGGTCTTTCGCAAGATCGATTACTGGATTGAAGGAGATCATCGAAATCAACGAAGGTTGAACGAGTCCTCTTGGACGGGGGAGAAAACATTTAAAAAAGGTGTTAAATATCTGATCTATTTTTCCATTTCATTTCTTACGGCAAACATGCTGCTTGCATGGATTATCGGAATTGATGCACTTGAAAAAATTGTTGTGGCTCCAATCAGCGAGCATACAAGCGGATTCATGGCAATTACGCTGTTCACAGGATTATTCTATTGGATATTTATTTGGTTTCGTGAACAGGCGTGTATTCTTGTCTGTCCTTATGGAAGGCTGCAAGGGGTGCTTCTTGATCATAATTCAATAGTTATTGCATATGATTATTTACGAGGTGAGCCAAGAGGAAAAATAAAACGAAACGAAGAACGGAAACTTGGCGATTGTATTGCCTGTAATGAATGTGTTGTTGTTTGTCCGACAGGGATTGATATCCGCAATGGGACACAATTGGAATGTGTGAATTGCACTGCATGCATTGATGCTTGCGATAATGTCATGGATAAGATCAAAAAACCTCGTGGACTGATTCGGTATGTTTCACAGAATGGAATTAAAGAAAAAGTTAAAAAAATATTTACAACCCGTGTGATTGGTTATACGATTGTGCAGGTTCTCCTCTTGTCGTTATTAACTTTTTTTCTTACAACTCGTTCGGAAATAGATGTTACAATTCTTCGATCACCGGGAATGTTCTATCAGGAACAACCGAATGATAAGGTGAGCAATTTATATGATATGAAAGTATTAAATAAAACATTTGACCAAAAAAATATCGAAGTGAAATTGCTCAATCGTGAAGGGGAGATTAAGATTCTTGGCGACAATAAAAGCATAGATCCTCAGGAAGCGGCGTTGACAAAAATGTTTATTCTACTTGATAAAAAATCCATTGCAACAATGAACACTCCATTGGTGATTGGTGTATATTCCGAAGGAATTGAGATCCAACGTATCAATACATCATTCCTCGGACCAGTTGAAAAAAAGGAGCATGTGGAGGAACATAATGATAAAGATGACTCAGATAAAAAAGAGGATCACAAATGAAAATAAAATTTAATTGGGGCTTTGGTATTGTGGTAAGTTTTATACTGTTTGCGTTAGCGACGTTTGTCATGGTGTATATTTCAGTATCCACAAATGTTGATCTTGTTACGGAGGATTATTATGAAAAAGAACTGAAATACCAGCAGCATATTGATTTAGTGAAAAGAACATCTGCACTAACCCAAAATATTGATATAAACATTACTGAAACAAATATTATACTGAAATATCCAAATCTTGGTGCACCGTCAGCCTATTCCGGTGTGGTGTACTTCTTTCGACCTTCTGACAAACGCGGTGATTTCCAAAAAAATGTGGGTATAGACTCAACCTATATGCAGTCGTTTTCTACAGAGCAAATGCAACAAGGTCTGTGGCGGGCAAAAATATTTTGGTCAGTTGATAAAAAAGAATATTATTCTGAGTTGCCAATTATTATCCAATAGAAGATACAACAATGAATCTTTTAGCAGCCTTAACTCTCGGACTTCTTGGAAGCATGCATTGTGTCGGAATGTGCGGACCGCTTGTGCTTGCAATTCCAACGTCTGCAACTTCATGTTGGAAATTTATTGTTGAACGGTTGATCTATAACCTTGGTAAAGCAGTTACATATGGAATTATGGGTGCCGGTGTCGGATTAGCAGGGAAGGGTATCCTAATGAATTTTCAGCAGGATGTTTCGATCATCCTTGGCGTTACTATCCTGCTGACTGTAGCAATCCCAATTGGATTCAAATCGAAAATAGAGAGATTCTCTCCCCTTAAATATTTATATGGTTTTGTAAAAGATAAATTTTCCGTTTTGATTCGTAAGAGGGGGATGATTGCACTGTTTACGCTTGGTGCTCTTAATGGAGTACTTCCTTGTGGACTTGTGTATACGGCATTGATTGGAGCGACAGCGATAGCAGACGTGTGGCAAAGCGCGTTGTTTATGGTAGTGTTTGGTTTGGGGACATCGCCGGCATTGATCGCCGTTTCTCTTGCTGGTAAATTATTCTCGGTAAAATATCGCTCTGTGCTCACTCGCGCAATACCTGTGATGAGTATCGCGCTTGCGATAATTCTTATTTTGCGAGGAATGAATCTTGGAATTCCACTGATTAGTCCTAAGATCACTCACACAATTCAACACCAAGAAAAAATGGATTGCTGTGAAGAATAATGTGTTACGAGGGATATTGCCCAAAGGCATATTCCGTTAAGGTCTTGATCTCATCATTCTTTGCTAAAAGGATGAACTTAATGACATCGCCGATAGAAATGATTCCTGTTAATTGATCTTCTTTAAAGACGGGAAGATGGCGTATTTTTTTTGAAGTCATTGTGTTCATAATCTTTTCAATATCATCTTCTTCTGTTGCAGAGATTAAATCATCCCGTTTTGTCATGATCTCAACTGCTTTCATCTGTGCTGGGTCTTTGTGCTGGTGAATGCATTTGTGAACGACATCCCGCTCAGAAATTACCCCAACGACATCATCTGCAGAATCAAAAACAACTAAAAATCCAATTTTGTTGTCTACTAATTTGGCGACAATATTCTGTACTGTTTCGTTTTCCTTTACGGTGTATATTACATGACCTTTTGAAGACAGAATGTCCTTTGCTTTCATACCATTATCCTTTCCTATTAAATCATTCTCTTGTTGCAAATGTAGAAAACAGTGGATTGTAAGTCAAGTCGAGTTTTTTGAACAAGATTGTGATTCTAAACAAATACTCCATTACTGTTTCCGGTTATACACGGTTTCAGTTGCTTTTGCTTCCTGTCCGTCCGGTGTTATGTTGTATGCTGAAATGATAATTTGATTCTCAGACACAATCTCTATCTCAGTGCGCCAGCCCCATGCCGGATCTCCTTTTTCATCGCCATATTGTCCGATGACGGAGAGATCTCTTTTTGTTGATTCACGTTGGGAGAACATTATGATCGTTTCCATGTGAAAACTATCGATCCACGCAGATTGAAATTTTTCAGAGACAAGATTGTATCCGAAAATAGCTATTCCCTCAAATGGTTTGCCTTTCAAACTTCCCGTATATTCATGAATAACAAAACGCCCATCAAGCACTTGTTTTATTGTTCCAAGCATTGGTGATTCATCGGCAAGGATATTTGGCTCAAAGAATGTTTTTGTCATTCCTTCCCAAATTCCTGCTAACCGTGCAAGCTGATGATGTGGACCGGATACTTTTGAGGTTTCAAATGTTTCTTTGGTCATCGCCGCCTCGATACTATAAAATATTCTTTAAGAAATTGTAACTACTCAGTGTATTTATTGTCTCAAAATTATTCCATAAGACCATTGAGAAAAATCGATGCCACTGATTCACAGATTAAATTTATGAAAAATTTTCTGTGAAAATCTGAGTAATCTGTGGCATAAAGAGCTTTGCTGAACGGTTACAAGAAATGAAAACATAATGTAAAATTCAAAACAGTATTTTATCGTTTAGCAGTTCTTGGTCTTCCAAACCATTTTTTCTTTTCACCGCTCCCTGATCCTGATGGCTTTGGTGTGGAATGACCAGTACGATGGGGATGGTCTGATCGCTGTTGTCGATGCTGCTGTTGCTTCGGAGCTTTTATAGGATGGTGATCGATCAATGGAAATGGATGATTTTCCAATACCGGAATTTTTTTGCCAATGAGTTTTTCAATGTCACGGAGATATTCTTTTTCTTCAGCGTCACAGAATGAATACGCTGTTCCTTTTGCACCTGCTCGACCGGTTCTTCCAATGCGATGAACATATGTTTCTGCAATATTTGGCAGTTCATAATTGATAACAAATTCCATTTCATCAACATCAATACCGCGTGAAGCAATATCTGTTGCAACAAGAACGCGTGTTGTTTGAGCTTTAAAGTTCGCCAATGCACGCTGGCGAGCATTCTGCGCTTTATTGCCGTGTATCGCTTCCGTCTTGATATTATTTTTCAATAACACTTTTACTACTTTGTCTGCCCCATGTTTTGTGCGAGTAAAGACAAGCGCTGTTTTGATCGCTTTATCTTTTAAGATATGCATCAGAAGTGCATTTTTATTTCCTTTATCCACAAACAAGACGTGTTGATTGATGATATCGACCGTTAACGATTCGGGTGTGATGGTTACTTTTGAAGGATTATGTAAAATTGTGCCGGAAAGTTTTACAATTTCAGCAGGCATAGTTGCGGAGAAAAACAATGACTGCCGTTTTTGGGGAAGAGCATGTAATATTTTTTTAACATCATGGATAAAACCCATGTCAAGCATTCGATCTGCTTCATCCAGCACAAAAATCTGAATATCTTTTAATGAGATAAATTTTTGATTCATCAGATCAAGCAATCGGCCGGGCGTTGCAATTAATATATCAACACCTCGTTGTAAAGCATTGGTTTGCTGCTGTTGACCGACACCGCCGAAAATAACGGTAGATACTAAGCCGGTATGTCTTCCATAAGCTTTAAAACTTTCATTGATCTGGATCGCCAATTCGCGTGTTGGCGTAACAATTAAACTTCTGATCCTTTTCTTATGGTCAAGCGGTTTATGCTCAGTCAATAATTGAAGAATCGGAATTGCGAACGCTGCAGTTTTTCCAGTCCCTGTTTGGGCGCAGCCAAGCAGATCGGTTCCCTGTAACACAATCGGAATCGCTTTTGATTGAATCGGAGTTGGAATAGTATAACCTTCTTCAGTTAATGCTTTAAGAATTGGTTCAATTATCTGTAAGGATTTGAATGGCATGAATTTTCTATATGCAGAACTCTATTTTGTTTTACAAAACAGAGTTCTTATGTGGAAATATTGCGAAAAGCATCTCTTTATTGTTCAGTAACTACTACAAAATGTCGAAAATTTTCGTCATTTCCTTCTGTTGTAGTTAAATTAGACCACAAACCAGTAAATTTTTTAAAATAAAGAGTAATAATTCAATAAATTCTCATTTAATCGAAAGAATTCCTCGACGCTTGCGTCGGGGTCAAAAAAAGTATAATGTTATGGTATGACAGAACATATCAACAAACGGCATAATAAAGCATTACTATTGTATCATAAAGTATGTCCATCAAAATATAGAAAAGCGATATTTACAGAAACAGTTGAAGAAAGTTTAAAAACGGTATGCATTGAAATAAGTCAACGATATGAGATGCATTTCGTGGAGATAGGAGCAGACGAAGATCATATACATTATCTTGTTCAGAGTG
>JAUXTU010000024.1 GCA_030679145.1 Bacteroidota bacterium
CCAAAGCTAAAAGGATTGCAGGAAAAGCGAAGAAAACATCGCTAACGCGAGTTACAAGCTGATCAAACCATCTTCCAATGTAACCAGCAAGAATCCCAAAGCAAACTCCCAGGGTTGCAGCAAGAGAGACCGCGGTTATCGAAACAGTTAAGGATCTGCGCATACCTTCCAATGTCCGTGAGAAAACATCCCGACCGAACTCATCTGTCCCAAACCAGAAATGTGACGATGGTCCTTGCAGAATATTTTCAATGTGCTGCTCTACCGGATCATAAGGAGTTATTCCAAAGAGCGAGCAGATTGCAACGATGGTCATAAACAGAACCAAGATTGCGCCAACAACTCCACTTGTGCTTTGCAAGTAGTAGTGAAATGCACCCTTGTTGCGTACTTCTCTATTTTTCATTTTTTAATCCGGGGATCAATTTTGCGATAAATGACATCGGTTGCCACATTGATGAGAACAAACATAATGGCAAAGACCATAACGCTACTTTGGACAGTTGCATATTCGCGCTTCATAATTGCATCTAAAATCTGACGGCCCATACCAGGTAAGGCAAATATCTTCTCGACAATAACTGCGCCACCCAAAAGATATCCAAATTGAATTCCAGTCATGGTTACAATTGGTATTAGTGAATTTCTCAAGATATGGCGGAATTGAACCTTGTTGTTAGGAACGCCCTTTCCATAAGCCGTGCGCACAAAGTCTTTATCGACAGTTTCAAGTAAAGCTGAGCGTGTCGTGCGCATAACGGGCGCAGCTACTGCAATTCCAAGGACCAATCCTGGAAACATCATTTGCTGAAAGTTCATCCATGGGTTCTCCCAGGGAGTCATATATTCGTATCCATTTGGAAAGTAATGAAACTTATTGGCCATGATTGTGACAATTGCAGTGCTCAAAACAAAGCCTGGAATTGCAAGAGCTAAAAGGCCAAAGAGTTGACCTGCAAAATCGCGGGTGCTTCCGGGTTTCTTAGCACTAAACATTCCAATTGCTATTCCAAGAATCACACCGAAAATTGTTCCGATTATCGCAAGTTCTATTGTTACGGGAAGTGCGGATTTAGTAAGCGTGGCCACGGAAACACCAGTTGAGTATGCAAACCCAAACTTGCCAGATAAGAAACTCTGCATCCATGAGAAGTACTGCACCACAAGAGGCTGATCAATCCCATAGTAGACGCGAAGTTCGGCAATCTGCTGTGGAGTCAATGCCCCAGTTTCAATACCAAACGCTCCGGTGATCGAATCACCAGGAATAACACGTAAAACTAAGAAAACAAAAATTGAAATGCCAAAGAGTGTGGTGAGGACACTGAGGGTTCGTGAGATTCCCGGAATATCCATTAACTTCCTAAGATTCACTGCACATCACCATCCTTCCCAAGCTTAGTTTCCAATGGCCAAGAAAAGAGGCGGTGTATGGGCATTTACAGCCATACACCGCCTCCTCTTACTTACTTAAGATCTGCCTTGCGAAGTTCAAGTATTGAACCTGTAGCAAGCGGAATGAATCCGGTGAGGTTCTTACTAGCCACTCGGTATTCATATGGCGAGAAGAGCCAGATCCATACAGCGTTATCTTCTAACTCTCTAGAGATTGCTACATAGGCAGCTTTGCGATCTGAAACTCGTCCCGAGGACTTACCTTTTGCGAAATTCGCATCAAGTGTTGCAGATGAATAACCAGCAACCTTATTGAGGTTACCGGTGGATGTGAAGTAACGGGTGTACATGGTGTCAGGATCGATTCGTCCACCATTATTTGCTACCGCAGAACCGAAGTTGGCACCTAACCAACGAGAAATGAAGGTTGAATCATCAACGGCAGCGATTTCTAGCGTGATTCCAGCCTTAGCCAACTGGGCCTTTAAGGACTGTGCAGTACCTGAAGCAGTTGCAAACTGAGTGGGCGCAACCATTGTCTTAATGGTTAATCCATTTGGATAGCCCGCTTCAGCCAAATACTTCTTAGCCTGTACAAGGTCAACCTTTGGGCATGGGCGAGCATTTGGATTTGAGGCATATGCGGGGCTTGTAATCGGTCCGATTACTGCACCTTCACCCGATGAAGCTGTACGTACAACCTCAGAACGGTCGATTGCACATTGAATTGCAAGGCGAACACCGGGTTTGTCGAACGGTGCAACCTTTGCATTGAGCTGAAGCGCAACGTATGCCAAACCAGGAGTCCTATAGACCTTTAGGTTTGAACCTGCCTGCTTAGCAACTAGTGGACTTGTGATTACAGAGAACTGAATCGATCCTGCATTGAGTGCGGAAAGGATTGATGCCTCCGTTGGAATGATACGGAATGTAACAGTATCTAGCTTTGGCTTTGCGCCCCAGTATGTTTCATTTCTGGCAAGCTTTACGCTCTGGCCTGGCTCCCAAGAAACATATTTGAAAGGTCCGGTGCCATTTACAGTCTTGCCGATTGTTCCAGCCTTGATGTCATTACTTGAAAGCATTGACATGTTGACACCATCTAGCGCAGCTAAAATCGCTACGTTAGGAGTTGTTAGATTCAGAACTACTTTAAGGCCTGAAGCTTCAATTGACTTGATACCAAGAATATTGGAGCGCGCCGCTGCCTTGTTAGCTGGATCAAGAATTCGCTCAAGCGATGCCTTTACATCTTCTGCATCGAATGTCGAACCATCTTGGAACTTAACGCCTTTGCGAAGGTGCAAACGAAGTTGCGTTCCTTCAGCATTGAATCCCCAATATCGCGCTAGGCCACTACGAATATCTAACTTGGGGCCTACTTCTACAAGAGATCCGTAAACAAGTCCTAGAGCGCGAACTGTCGCGAAACTAGTGGCTCCCTGTGGATCCAACTTATCGATATCTAATGTGAGACCAATAGTTAAATCCTTGCTTGCTGCTTGTGCTGGTGCGGATGCGATCAGAGAGCTAGAAATTACTGCTACTGACGCAACAATCGCCACCAAACCGCGGATGCGGCGTTGTGAGATCTTCACTTATTTCCTCCTCGTGTGCGGGTTGATGGTTGTGCGCGCATACCCTCGTGTGCGCTCACTTTTGCTCCGGATCGGCTACCCACAGCCGCCCTGGATTCCTCAAGAGCTGACTTGGTGCCGCTCCAGTTTCTCTGTGCCAATGCGACACAGAGACAATCGACCACTGTTAATTGAGCAATTCTGCTCGAGGTTGCTCCGCTGCGGAAAGTGGTTTCCCGAGCGGATGTATGAAGAACAATGTCTGCTAGAGCTGTTGCTGGCGCTCGTAATGCATTAGTAATCAATATAATTTTTACTCCGCGTTTCTTAAACTCTTGCATAACTTCTACGACATCAAGTGTTGTACCACTGTGGCTAATCGCAACCAATGAATCTCCAGTTTTGAGCATCGATATCGATGTCAAAGCTGTATGTGCATCACGCCATGCAACAGCACTCTTACCCTGTCGATTCAATTTAAGTTGTAGATCCATTGCAACATGCCCACTAGATGCTAAACCAAAGATTCCAATTATTGGTGACTTATCCCAAACATCAACAACCTTTTTAAAACTTGAAACGTCTAAACGTTCAGCGGTTGTTTGAATAGCTTGTGAATCTGCAAGCGCAATCTTTCTAATGATCTCTTCAATTGAATCTTCAATGGTTATTCCACTGTCGAGTTCTGAAATCTTTGTATTTCTAAATCCAATACGACTAACTTCGCTTACTAATGCCATGCGGAACTCTGGATAACCCTTATATCCAATTGCTTTACTAAAACGAACAACGGATGCAACAGATGTCTTGCTATAATCGGCCAACTGCGAAATATTCATTTGTGCGGCAGCATATGGATTGCTAATTATGCAGTTTGCAATTGCTGCTTCACTGGCGTGAAAAGATTTAAATGAACTTTTTATCTCACCTAAGAGATCACTGTAGGAGGCAGCCACAAGGACTAGCGATTGTCGCACCAATGCTCCACCCTTCATGAAAATATCCTTCAAGGAAAGTTCCTAGTGGTGAAAATTATCGCCAAAATGACGACGGGTCAAGCCAAAATTGGTAACGAAACTGCGTTATCTAGCGCTCTGTCAGCGCTTCCCTAATTCGATTCGATGAGGCATGCAGACGTCCACGGGCAGTGGTTGGGTCGATATTGAGCAGAAGCATCAAAATTGCGACCTTAACTTCGTGTCCAGATGCCAGCAACGCCTCGCTGGCTTCGGCTTTCGTTGAACCCGTGGCCTTTTCGATAATTCGGACGGCTCGATCTGCCAATTTTTCATTGTTAATCTGCAAATCAACCATGAGATTGCCAAAGGTTTTACCGAGTCTAACCATAGAGATTGTTGAGATCATATTGAGCACTAATTTTTGAGCTGTCCCGGATTTTAACCGCGTTGACCCTGCAAGAAGTTCAGGACCTGAATCAATATCTAAAGCGTGATCACTATGTTTACCAATCTGTGAATCTGGGTTGCACGTTAAGGCAATAGTTAATGCTCCGACGCTCCTTGCATAATCAATAGCACCCATAACATAAGGTGTGCGACCGCTTGCGGCAATTCCAACAACACAGTCGAGTTGGTTCACATTTGCAGATTTCAAATCCGCTGCCCCAAGTTCGGGTTTATCCTCTGCGCCTTCAACAGCGTTCTTAATCGCATTATCACCGCCTGCAATAAATGCCAAGACTTGATCCGTTGAGACAGAAAAAGTGGGACCACACTCAGCTGCATCTAATATACCAAGTCGGCCAGAGGTTCCCGCCCCAATATAAATTAAACGTCCACCGTGAAGCATGCGATCTATAATCGCGTCTATTGCTTTCCCAATCTTCGGTAAAATTAAGTTGATGGCCTTTGGTACCTCAGCATCGCTCTCGTTCATGGCCTGCAGTAACTCAGATACCGTCATTACATCGAGCATCTGAAACTTCGAGTCAATTTGCTCAGTTCTAAGCAAACCTAGCTCTGTTTTCTTGTCGGGCATTTTCACCTCTTCCAATTCTCGAACAATAGGACAGAAATTCAAAACTATCTAGCACCAACAAATTGCCTTGAGTATTCGCAATCAATATAGACTTCCTGAATGATTACACCTGGGATCCGCTACGCCAATAGGGCGGATATTCCGCAAATCCTGCAACTAATCAAGGATTTAGCTGAATATGAAAGAGCTCCGCACGAAGCCGTTGCAACTACCGAAGCGATTGAAAAATCGCTATTTTCGCCTATTCCAGCGGCTTTTTGTCACGTAGCAGAAGTCGATGGCCGTGTTATTGGAATATCAATCTGGTTTCTTAACTACTCAACCTGGCTTGGTAAGCCAGGCATTTATTTAGAGGATTTATACGTTGATCCGGCATACCGAAGTAAAGGTTTTGGTCTAGCGTTCTTAAAAGAACTCGCAAAAATTTGTCTTGAGCGCGATTATGAGCGATTGCAATGGTGGGTCCTGGATTGGAACCAACCATCCATCGAGTTCTACAAATCCCTGGGCGCAGAACCTATGGATGAATGGACTGTGTACCGCATGAGCGGAGATGCGCTAAAGAAGTTAGGTTCGTAACTTAAACCGTTGGAGCTTCCTGCGCTAAATCCTCCGGAGTATCAGGGGTTTCAACCTTAGGTGCACCCTTGAAAGTAAAGATTGCATCCGTGCCTTCGCCAATTGTATCGACGACGACGATTTCGCCGGCTTTGATTTCACCGAACAAAATGCGTTCAGATAATGCATCTTCAATCTCACGTTGAATAGTACGCCTCAATGGACGTGCGCCAAGGAGTGGGTCGTAACCGCGTTGGGCTAGAAGCCCCTTAGCCGCAGGAGTTAATTCGATTCCCATCTCCTTTGCTTGCAAACGATCATCTAGGTTCTTAATCATTAAATCAACGATCAGAACAATTTGATCCTTGGTCAACTGATGGAAGACGATTACGTCATCGATGCGGTTGAGGAACTCAGGACGGAAGTGAGTCTTAAGTTCGTCATTGACCTTGCCCTTCATGCGCTCGTAATTAGTTTGGTCATCATCGCTATTAGCAAAACCAAGGCCAAGGCTCTTTGAGATATCGCGAGTACCGAGGTTGGTGGTCATAATGATGACGGTGTTTTTAAAATCAACGGTGCGACCTTGCGCATCCGTCAGGTGACCATCTTCTAGAACTTGAAGGAGTGAGTTAAAGATATCTGGGTGTGCCTTTTCGATCTCATCAAAGAGAACAACTGAGAATGGACGGCGGCGAACTTTTTCAGTTAACTGCCCACCTTCGTCGTAACCGACATAGCCTGGAGGTGCACCAAACAAACGAGATGCAGTGTGACGCTCTGAATATTCAGACATATCAAGTTGAATTAATGCATCTTGATCACCGAATAAGAATGAAGCAAGCGTGCGTGAGAGCTCGGTCTTACCAACACCAGATGGACCGGCGAAAATAAATGACCCGCCAGGACGGCGTGGATCTTTAAGGCCTGCGCGAGTACGACGGATCGCTTGTGACAACGCCTTAATTGCCTGATCCTGTCCAATAACACGGTTGTGTAATTCATCTTCCATGTGAAGAAGTCGTGCGGTCTCCTCTTCCGTTAACTTAAAGACTGGGATACCAGTTGAGATAGAGAGAACTTGCGCGATGAGTTCTTCATCAACTTCAGTAACTTTATCTAAATCAGTTGCCTTCCAATTCTTTTCAGCCTCATGCTTTTCGGCGATTAAGCCTTTTTCTTTATCGCGAAGAGAGGCCGCCTTTTCAAAGTCCTGACCATCAATTGCAGATTCTTTCTCTTTGCGGGCATTAGCAATCTTGTCATCAAATGCACGGAGCTCTGCTGGTGCGGTCATACGCTTAATGCGAAGACGTGATCCGGCCTCATCGATTAAATCGATCGCCTTATCTGGCAAGAAACGATCAGACACATAACGATCGGCAAGATTTGCTGCCGCTGCTAGCGCACCATCGGTGATAGATACGCGGTGGTGAGTTTCGTAGCGATCACGTAAACCCTTCAAAATCTCAATGGTTTGCGCAACTGATGGCTCTTTAACTTGAATTGGTTGGAAGCGGCGCTCAAGAGCTGCATCCTTTTCAACATGCTTACGGTACTCGTCAAGAGTTGTTGCACCGATTGTCTGTAGTTCGCCACGGGCCAGCATTGGCTTGAGGATGCTGGCGGCATCAATTGCGCCTTCTGCAGCGCCTGCACCAACGAGAGTGTGAATCTCATCGATAAAGAGGATGATATCGCCACGAGTTTTAATCTCTTTCAAAACTTTCTTTAAACGCTCTTCGAAATCTCCACGGTACCGGCTACCTGCAACGAGCGCGCCTAAATCAAGTGAGTACAGCTGCTTATCCTTTAAAGTTTCTGGGACATCGTTCTTGTAAATTGCTTGTGCAAGACCTTCAACGACCGCGGTCTTACCGACGCCTGGTTCGCCGATCAAAACTGGATTATTCTTAGTACGGCGTGAAAGAACCTGCATCACGCGCTCAATCTCATTTTCGCGACCGATTACTGGATCTAACTTTCCTTCACGGGCAGCTTGAGTAAGGTTTCGCCCAAATTGATCAAGGATTAATGATGTTGACGGTGTGCCCTCAGCTGGTCCGCCTGTTGTGACCGCTTCTTTCCCTTGGTAGCCAGAGAGTAGTTGAATAACCTGTTGGCGAACGCGATTTAGATCTGCGCCGAGTTTTACGAGAACTTGTGCAGCAACGCCTTCACCTTCGCGGATAAGACCAAGCAAAATATGTTCGGTGCCAATGTAGTTATGGCCGAGTTGCAATGCTTCTCGCAATGAAAGTTCTAGAACTTTTTTGGCCCGCGGAGTAAACGGAATATGGCCACTTGGTGCTTGCTGGCCCTGTCCGATGATCTCCTCAACTTGCGCACGCACGCCCTCAAGGGAGATACCAAGGGATTCAAGAGCCTTTGCAGCTACGCCTTCGCCTTCGTGAATGAGCCCAAGCAAAATATGCTCAGTACCAATGTAGTTGTGATTAAGCATGCGAGCCTCTTCTTGGGCCAGCACGACAACTCGGCGGGCTCGGTCTGTAAAGCGCTCAAACATTGACTCACTCCCTCTACTTCGATTCAACAAGCCTAATACCTACAAGGTCGGGCCCGCGTAGGCGTATAACTTTCGCCAGTTATAACCCAAGAAGTAGGGCATTTATGCCCCTAATGACCCTACATCTAGTCCAGCATCTTCAACATTCTCGTGTTACCTAGGGTATTTGGCTTGGCAGATTCCAAATCTAAGAACTCAGCAACGCCAGCATCATAGGAACGCAAGAGTTCATTATACACCGCTGGTTCGACTGGAGTGCCCTCAATAACCTCAAAACCATGACGACCAAAAAACTCAGTTTCAAAGGTCAGGCAAAAGATTCGCTTAATGCCTAACGCCATAGCCCGTTGGATAATTGCATTCAAAATCTGGTGGCCTATGCCTTCGCCGCGAAGTTTTTCGCTAACTGCAACGGTTCGGACTTCGGCCAAATCCTCCCATAGCACGTGCAAAGCACCACAGCCTACGACGTTGGTGCCCTCGACTGCAACGATGAACTCTTGCACGCTTTCGTACAGCGTGACAGTCTCTTTTGTTAACAAGCGACCTTCTGGTGCATATGCATCAATTAGCGCACGAATGTCTTTAATGTCGCTCGTACGAGCAGTGCGAATCTCCATTTTTAATCGATATCAGGTTTTACTAAAGGGAACAAAATAGTTTCTCTAATGCCTAATCCAGTTAGCGCCATGAGCAAACGATCAACACCCATTCCCATTCCACCAGTTGGCGGCATCGCAAACTCCATTGCACGCAAGAAATCCTCATCAACCTGCATTGCTTCAAAATCACCCTCATCGCCAAGTGTTGATTGCTCAACTAAGCGTTCACGTTGAATGACAGGGTCGATCAATTCAGAGTAACCGGTTGCTAATTCAAAACCATCAACATACAGATCCCATTTTTCGACAACACCAGGTATTTCACGGTGCTCACGAACAAGGGGGGAAGTATCGACTGGGAAACCCATAACAAAGGTTGGCGCAATCAATTGATCTTTTGCAATGTGCTCAAAGATCTCTTCTGCTAATTTGCCAGTAATCCACTTAGGATCAATTTTTATTCCAAGTTTTGTTGCAATAACTTTTAAATCTGCAATTGATGTAAGCGCGGTGACACTTTGGCCAACCCCCTCTGAGATAGCGTTATATAGCGAGATTTCACGCCAATTACCACCCAGATCTGCTTGACGACCATCATGGTGTGTAACGACGTGCGACCCTGAAACTGCCATCGCAGCATTTTGAACGAGCGTGCGGGTTAAATCTGCAATTGATTTCCAATCACCATATGCCTGATAGCTCTCGATCATTGCGAACTCGGGTGAGTGCGATGAATCGGCACCTTCATTGCGAAAGTTACGGTTTATTTCAAAGACGCGCTCCATTCCACCAACAACACAACGCTTTAAAAAAAGTTCAGGTGCGATTCGAAGATAGAGATCCATGTCGTAAGCATTTGAGAAAGATTTAAATGGACGAGCCGTTGCGCCACCATGCATCACCTGAAGCATCGGCGTCTCTACCTCTATGAAATCGGCCTTTGCAAAAGTGTCACGCAGTGAATTCATGACGGCTGGACGGAGCCGTGCATTGGCTCGGGCTTCCGGGCGAACGATTAGATCTACATAACGCATACGGACACGCGTTTCTTCAGACATCGGCTTGTAATCATTTGGCAAGGGACGCAGTGACTTTGAGGCAAGCTTCCATGTTGCTGCAAGAATAGAAAGTTCGCCGCGCTTCGATGTAATTATTTCACCAGTTACCGAAACAATGTCACCCAAATCTATATCGGATTTCCATGAATCTATCGACTCCTGACCGACCTTATCAAGTGAAAACATTGCTTGAAGTTCGGTGCCATCACCCTCACGCAAAGTTGCAAAACATAATTTTCCAGTGTCGCGTTTAAAAATAATGCGTCCAGTTAGACTTTCTGTAACTCCCGTTGCAACATCGATTTCGAGTCCGAGATACTGCTGACGGACCTCTTTAAGGGATTTAGTGCGCGGAACCGAAACTGGGTATGGCTCGATGCCGCTTTCGATCAGGGCTGCCCGTTTTTCTCGGCGAATCCGTAGCTGCTCAGGCAGGTCTTCCTCAATTGGTGTGTTCTTTGTGCTCATAATGGAATGGAGTCTAGCGACTCATGCATTTCGTTCGTGAATTAAGCGAAGGCCAATGAGCGTTAAATCTGGTTCATGTTCGGAAATAGTTTCAGAGACGCCAATAATCAATGGTGCTAATCCACCAGTGGCAATTACCGTTGGTCGCCCTGAATACGATTCGGCAAGTTCGGCAATAATGCGCTCGACCAAGCCATCGACTTGGCCAGCGAATCCATAAATGGTCCCCGACTGAAGTGCTTCAACAGTATTTTTTCCAATTACACTTTTTGGCCTAACTAATTCGACTTTACGTAATTGAGCAGCACGGGCAGCTAAGGCATCGACGGAGATTTCAATTCCCGGGGCAAGCGCGCCACCTAAGAATTCACCCTTGGGAGATACAACATCAAAATTTGTAGAAGTTCCAAAATCGACAACGATTGCGGGTCCACCAAAGAGTGTATGTGCAGCTAATGTGTTAACAATTCGATCTGCGCCTATTTCTTTTGGATTATCAACAAGTAAAGGAACGCCTGTTTTAATTCCGGGTTCAACGATTGTGACCCGGACATCAGCAAAATAATCACTAATCATGCTACGCAATTCGCGCAGAATTGCGGGTACTGTTGAGCAGATCGACAGACCTGTAACAGTGTAATTTTCAACTAAAGAACGGTACTGCAGCCATAACTCATCGGCGGTACTTCGTGGATCAGTCTTTACTCGCCATGAACGGATTAAATCATCGCCATCAAAGATTCCTAAAACAGTGTTTGTATTACCTACATCGATTGTTAGCAGCATTAGGCACCCATTCGCATGTTATCTATCAGACGAACTCCATCAATCCAACCAGCAATAATCGCACGTTTATGCTTTGTTACATCGATTGCCAGTGAAAAATCACCTTCATCGATAATTACCGCATAGTCGCACTTAAAGCCGGCATCGGTTGAAATTGTTGTATCGATAATTTTTTGCGCAATTGCGACAGTCGGCGCAAGTCGTGCCGCAGCCATGGCACGGTAAATTACGTTTGCACTCGCCCTGCCTTTATCGCTCAACTGAACATTGCGTGAGGATATTGCTAATCCATCATATTCCCGTACCGTGGGTACACCCACTATCTCGACCGAACTTTCCATTGCACGAATAATCTGTAACTGTTGAAAATCTTTCTCTCCAAATACTGCAGCCTCAGGTTTAACGATCTCAAATAATCGATTGACGACAGTAACCACGCCATCGAAATGCCCTGGCCGTGATGCACCTTCATAGAGATCACCGATCGAGGATGCGCGAATCTTTGTAATCTCTCCTGGGTAGATCTCTTCATAGTCTGGCATCCAAATCTCGGTTGCTCCTGCCAGCGTCGCTAATTGGATATCGCGTTCAGGACTACGTGGATATTTCTCTATATCTTCTGCGTTCTCAAACTGTAGGGGATTAATAAAGATGCTCACAACAACTTCTCTACTCATACTGCGCGCGCGTTTAATCAGAGCTTGGTGACCTTTATGCAAGGCGCCCATTGTTGGTACTAAAATACTCATATTGAGTAGCTCCAGTCCTTTCAGGTACCGGGCAAGATATAGATGAGTTTAAGGCCTAATGGGCAATTGCTCCAAAAGCTCACTAACCCGGCCATGTGTAAGAAGTATTGCATCGGCATCTATTTCACACCATGGCTCTAAAACAAATCTCCGCTCATGGGCACGTGGATGCGGAAGCTCTAAGTCAGTACTTTGGCTCAGCAATGAGCCGTATTGAATGAGATCTAGATCAATACTGCGCGGACCCCAGCGTTCAATACGTTCACGGCCCAAGCTCTTTTCGATACCCTGCAAAAGTGAGAGCAAATCCATTGCAGGCAAATCGCTTTCAATAATGCAAACAGCATTTATAAAATCAGGTTGCTGTGGCCCTCCAACTGGCGCAGTTACATAATATGAAGAAACAGCAATAACATCTGTTGCTTCGCGTAATAGCGCAATAGCAAGATCTATATTCTCTTGTGGATTATCGATATTGGCACCAAGTGCAATAACCGCCTTCATCGCGTGCGAGTAATCTGCACTGCAATATCTTTCAATGATACTGCAACTGGTGCCTGCGGTTTATGAATAGTCACGGTTACTGTATTAACTTTCACATATGTATTTAGAATTCGCTCTGCGATTCGGCCTGCTAATTTTTCGATCAGCGAAACAGGGTCAGCTGTAATCTCCGTAACAACTAAATCTGTAATGTCGGCATAGTTAACGGTATCTTCGATCGCATCACTCTTTGATGCAGTACTCAAATCAATGTTCAACTCTAAGTCAACGAAGAAATCCTGACCATTGGTGCGTTCATGTTCAAAGAGACCGTGATAACCAAAGCCGTGGATTCCGGTAAGGCGAATCAGATCGCTCATGCCGATAACACATCTTTATGGGGTTTCACAGAGTGAACTCTAACTCCCCAAATACCCGTTGTGGAGAGCGTCTTTGTGAGTGCAATTGACGCAGTCTCACGCTCACCGGGTGTACCACCACCAAGAAAACGCTTTCGTGATGCGCCAATTAATACAGGATAACCAAGAGAAACAAACTTATCGATGTTGTCAATAATCTTCCAGTTGTGGTCGGTATTTTTAGCAAATCCAATACCTGGATCGATTATTAAATTATCCCTAATGATTCCGGCATCCAGCGCTGCGATGATACGTTCTTGTAGTTCAGAAATAACATCATGCACGACGTCGTTATAAACGGCCATTGAGTTCATATCTTTAGATTGTCCGCGCCAATGCATTGCGATGTATGGCACCTTGAGTTCGGCAGCGGTCATGAGCATCGCAGAATCGGCTAATCCTCCACTAACATCATTAATAATTTGGGCGCCTGCTTTTATTGCCGCCCTCGCTGTGCTCGCTCGCATCGTGTCGATACTCATTCGTGCGCCATCTTTGGCGAGCTCGACAATCACTGGAATCACGCGTGCGAGCTCTTCATCCTCACTTACACGATTAGCACCAGGCCTTGTTGACTCGCCACCAATATCCACAATGTCTGCACCTTCGGCAATCATCTCCCGGCCGCGCTTAACGGCGGCATCAAATGAATTGTGTAGCCCGCCGTCGGCAAATGAATCTGGTGTGATGTTGAGAATACCCATGATTAACATGGTGCTTACCGATGTGTAATAAGACTGATTGCTTCAGCGCGAGTTGCGGCATTTTGCAGTACCCCGCGAACGACGCTGGTGGTTGTCCGCGCCTGCGATTTTTTAACACCACGCATTGACATACATAAGTGCTCGCAATCAATAATCACAATAACACCGAGTGGATCAAGGATTTCAACTAGGGCATCAGCAATCTGAGTTGTTAAACGCTCTTGAACTTGTGGGCGCTTAGCATATACATCAACTAATCGCGCCAACTTTGAAAGGCCGGTGATTTTTCCCTGTGGGATGTAGCCAATATGTGCAACCCCATGAAATGGCGTTAAGTGGTGCTCGCAATGTGAAAACACTTCAATATCTCGAACAATCACGAGCTCTTCGTGACCGATATCAAATGTAGTTGTTAATACATCTTCGGGCGCCTGCCAAAGGCCACCAAAGTTTTCCTTCATTGCGCGCGCGACGCGCTCAGGAGTCTCCTTAAGGCCATCGCGATCTGGATCTTCACCAAGTGCCAATAAGAGTTCACGCACAGCACGTTCGGCGCGCGCTTGATCATATGGACCAGTTGCCCGGCCGTCGGTGACTGAAACTTTATTGATTGTCACTTGGGGCCTTCTTGCGGCGCACTGGCTTCTTTACTTCAACGACAGCAACTCGCTCTGGAACTTCAACTGGTGGTTGCTCAGATGGAATACGAGTAACTGATCCAGTCCAAGCTGGACGCGAAGTAACGGCCTTTACTTTCTTAAAGATCTTTGCGATTTCATCCTTATTGAGCGTCTCTTTATCGAGGAGCTCTAAAACCCTTTCATCTAAAATCTTACGGTTTGCTACCAAGATATCAAAGGCCTCTTGGTGGGCGTTTTCAATAAGTTTGCGGATTTCACGATCGACAACGCCTGCGATGCTTTCTGAATAATCACGTTGGTGACCAAAGTCGCGCCCCATAAATGGAGCATCGCTACTAGCACCTAATTTAATGGCACCGATTGCTTCCGTCATTCCATACTGTGTAACCATTGCGCGGGCGAGTCCTGTTGCCTTTTCAATGTCATTTGATGCACCTGTTGATGGATCGTGGAAAATTAACTCTTCTGCAGCGCGTCCACCAAGTGAGTACGCCAACTGATCAAGTAGTTGATTGCGCGTCGTTGAGTAACGATCTTCATCAGGAAGAATCATTGTGTACCCAAGAGCGCGACCACGCGGCATGATTGTAATCTTGTGAACTGGATCGGTATGCGGAAGTGCGTGTGCGACAAGTGCGTGACCGGCTTCGTGATAAGCCGTTACACGGCGCTCATCATCGCTCATAATCCGTGATTTTCGTTGTGGGCCGGCCATAACGCGATCAATGGCTTCGTCTAGTTCAGAATTTGAAATTACTTTCTTCCTTTCGCGCGCAGTTAAAAGTGCGGCCTCATTAAGAACATTGGCAAGATCAGCACCTGTAAAACCTGGAGTGCGGCGTGCATAGTCAATAAGTTTTACATCATCCCCAAGTGGTTTGTTCTTGGCATGTACTGCCAAGATTGCTTCGCGTCCCTTTAGATCAGGGCGGTCAACTGCAATCTGTCGATCAAAACGTCCTGGGCGCAACAATGCCGGATCTAAAATATCGGGACGGTTAGTCGCAGCGATAAGAATTACCTTTGTGTTTTCCTCAAAGCCATCCATCTCAACTAATAACTGATTGAGTGTTTGTTCGCGCTCATCATGACCGCCACCCATTCCTGTACCACGTTGGCGACCGACGGCATCAATCTCATCTACGAAAACAATTGCTGGGGCATTCTCTTTAGCTTGACTAAATAAATCGCGCACACGCGCTGCACCGACACCGACAAACATTTCAACAAAGTCCGCACCGCTGATAGAGAAGAAAGGAACAGCCGCTTCTCCCGCAACTGCGCGTGCAAGCAATGTTTTACCTGTACCCGGAGGACCAAGCAGCAAGACACCGCGAGGAATTTTTCCACCGAGCTTTTGGAACTTTGCCGGATCTCTCAAGAACTCAATTACTTCCTGCAACTCAACTTTTGCTTCGTCTGCACCGGCAACATCTGCAAAGGTGATTCGGATTTGTCCTTCAGTCAACATTTTTGCACGGCTCTTCCCAAAAGAGAAAATTCCTTTTGTGCCGCCTCCGCCCCCCTGCATTCTGCGGAAAATAAATATCCAGATGGCGAGGATAATGAGCCACGGCAATGCACTGATAAGCATATTCGTCCAAAGACCGTCATCTTTAGAAATGTTGAATGCAACATTGTGTTCGGTCCATTGTGAGATGACTGCATCATTGATTTCGGTATAGGGAAGTGTGAGCGTGAATTTTTCTACTCGAACTCGTTTTCCGCCGGGTGTTGTAATTTCCTGCGCTTCGCGCATGATGCCGTGAAAATCGAAATCATTGAGGTTCGATTTTTTGATCGTTGCTTTTGCGATCTGATTATTTTTGAGGAATTCCTGATACTGTGTAAATGAAACATCATATTCAGTCGCTTCAGCACTTTTGAAGATGGTCATTATAAGGAATACTGCCATAATAATTGCAGACCAGCTGAGTACAACACGGAAAACTTTCCCCCAATTGAACTCATCGTCATTCCGATTCGGCAGTTTTGTTTTTTTCATCTTCGGCAAGAACGGACGTTTTTCATTTTTTTTGCTGTTCTGCTCGTTTTTATTTTCTTCTGACATACTTCTTCTCTCCAAACTAATTATTTGAAACATTGTTGTCTCTCGTCATTCTGATCCCGATTTATTGGGAGAAGAATCTTGTTCTTTCTTGAGTCAAAAAACGAGATTCTTCGTCGCTATGCCTGCCTTCGCCGAAACGAAGCATCAGCTTCGTGCAGGCAGGCTCCTCAGAATGACATCGAGGTTAGATTTTATGATGTTTCCATTTCTTAAAACGTATTTTTATTTTTTCTCTACGATCTTATAAATTGCAGGGATATTTCTACCTTTTTGAGCGTAATCCAATCCATATCCAACCACAAAATCATTTGGTATCTTAAAACCGATATATTTTACAGGAAAGTTGATCTTCACTGCTTTTGTTTTATACAATAATGAAACAACAGAAAACGATTTTGGGTTCTGTGCTAAGAGCAACCGTTTGATAAAATCGATCGATAATCCGGAATCGATGATATCTTCAACAATAATAATGTCGCGACCCATCACCTGACAATTCAAATCTTTTAACATGTGAACATTACCTGACGATACCTTCGCATCACCGTAACTGGAAAGTTTTAGAAAATCCACTTCACAATCGATACTTATTTGACGTATCAGGTCGGAAAAAAAGACGAACGAACCATTCAGCACTCCGATAAAGATTGGCGTACGCCCTTTAAAATCCTTGCTTAATTTCTTTCCAAGTGCTTTAATTCGCTGTTGGATCTTTTTCTCATCAATGTATGGTGCAAATTCTTCGTTGTTAACGGTTATCGTTTTTTTTGCCATTGTACTGCTCGGTTTGTCTGGTTTGTCTGGTTTGTATGGATAATTGATAAACAGTTTTAGTAGTCTCGGTCAATTTACTGCGCTCATCCAATCGTTTTCCTGCAACCCACACTATTGTTCCGTTGCTTTCAATGATAGGAATTGAATTTTTCTCTTCTGTTGCTAATTTTTGTTCTCCAAAAAAATCACTCAGTTTTTTCTTTCCCTTCATTCCTAACGGAATAAACACATCTCCCGGTTTCCACGAACGGACAATCAACGGAAACTTGACCTTTGCCGCATCAACATATTCAATAGACGCATCACGATGCCGTTTATTGTCAGGGGGTTCGGACTTTTTTACAGTGATGGTAAAATTTTCAGTCGTCAGTTTTCCTTCCTTCTCTATACTAAAGAGAAATCCTCCTTGCTCTTTTTTTTCTCTCAATTTGATTTTTTCGGCGATACGCTCTGCTATCCATTGTTTATTGATCTCAACAATGGTTCCTTTTTGTCGGGTTGCAAGTTCAACAATAGAATTGATGGAAGTAAATCCCGGTTCAATATCAAGTTCTTTCAATAAGCGATGAATAATCGATTGTTGAAGGAACAGATCGTTCTTTATAAACCGTTGAACATCTACTGTTGAAGCCGAGACACAATCGGCGAACGCCGTATCGGTTGTTCTTCCTGTAAAATTTGCTGCGGCTCGGAAAACCTCAGCCTCATTCAGCAAAGTTTCGTTGAGCGAAGGATTGATTCGTTGTTCCAGCTGAGGAATGATGACATTTCTCAAAAAATTTCGTGTGTAATCATCCTTTGCATTAGAAGAATCGTTTCGGAATTTCACTTTCTGCGTTTTAGCATACTGCTCAATCTCTTTCCGTGTTATCGAAAGAAGCGGACGAACAATATCATTGCGCCGAGGTGGAATTCCTGCCAATCCGTCAAGTCCGCTGCCGCGCAGAAGATTGATAAGCATTGTTTCTGCATTATCGTTTGCATTGTGCGCGGTTGCAATCGTGTCCGCCTGCAGTGATTTTTTTAGAGTGTCAAAGAACGAATACCGAATATCCCTTGCTGCTTCCTGAACGGAACGTTTTTGTTTTTTTGCGATCAACTTCGCATTGGTTTGTTCCGAATAGAATGGAAGACCAAACTCTTTCGCCATTTTCTTAACCAATTGCTCGTCACCATCTGACTCTTTTCCCCGCAATTGAAAATTGACGTGGGCGACAACGATCTCAAGTTTCCACAATTGCTGTAACTGAACTAATAGATTCAGCATCACCATGGAATCAATTCCACCGCTGACCGCAACGATGATCTTTTGACCCGGCTGAAGCAATCCTTTTTGCTTAATGAATTGCTGAACTTTACCGGTTAACTGGTGCTGTTGTTTCATTCCCTTCATATACGGTCATTTTAAACAGAATGCACAATACATAATTTACAAAAAAACCGTTCGTTCTACAAGGAAACAAATGAGAGGGTAAAATTAGGAAATGATGATGATCTATTGGCTCAAAGACTTACTATAGCAGGGTATTTACCTCATTCACTACTCCCATCAAAAGGGAGTAGGAATAGGGTGAAAGCAGAGTGATTCGGCTTTGTGCTTCTGGATAAAACAAAATTTATTTTACGATAGCAATTAGCTCAACATCGAAGATCAATGTTGACCCGGGAGGAATTGGTCCCGATTGACTATTTCCGTATCCAAGTTGTGCCGGAATGCACAATTGCCATTTTGAACCGACCGGCATCAATTGTAAAGCTTCCGTCCAACCGGGAATAACACCGCCGACGGGAAGGGTTATTGGTTCACCTCGTTTGTATGAGTTATCAAATTCAGTTCCGTTGATCAACGTTCCTTTGTAATGAACTTTCACTTCATTGGACGCATTCGGTTTTTTCCCTTTGCCCTCTTTAATGACTTTATATTGCAATCCGCTTGCGGTGGTAACAACGCCCGGTTTAGTTTTGTTCTCAGCGAGGAATTGTTCCCCTTCAATTTTTGCCGGACCTGATTGTTGCATCATTTTTTCCTGGGCTTTCGCCATCATCTTTTGTTGATATGCGATCATCGTTGCCCTCACTTGTTCTTCAGTCATCAATCGTTTAGCAGATGTATCGCTAACATCTTTGAATCCTTGTAAGAATGCTTCCGGAGTTACTTCAATTCCTTGTCGTTGAAATGTCATTCCAACATCCATTCCGATGCTGTAGCTAACACTATCTTTATCTGTTTTGATTTCTGTTTTTTTGTCGCCGCAAGACATGAGAAACAGACACGTCATTGCGAAAAGAAGTTGTTTCATGGTGATTGTTCTTTCGTTAAGTGATTAAGTAATGTGAATGTTGAAAATTATATAAAACAACTGCCTCCGGAAAAACGGAGGCAGTTGTTTCTTTGTGGGCATTGTAGGACTTGAACCTACGACCTTTCGCGTGTGAGGCGAACGCTCTGAACCAACTGAGCTAAACGCCCAAAATAAATTTTGAGGCAGGCGGGTGTGAGGCGAACGTCTCGATATGTCGGGACTAAACGTCCTTTGTGTTATTTAAAAATGCGATTTTTTTGCAACAGGAACAAGCAGAGATTTTGTAAATATATTGGCAAGTCATCAATACAACTGTGAAATGGATATTGATTTTACCAACTGTTTGCTCTACATTGGCGCATCACCTGTGCTACATATTCAATGTATAATTTTATCGATTGGAAGGAGAAATACTTTGGATTGGCTAAAAGAAATTACAGCGGCAGTTACGGTGTGCGATAATCAAGGAATAATTGTCTATATGAATGAAAAATCCGAACAGGTCTTTGAAAATGATGGAGGGAAAGATTTGATTGGGAGAAGTTTATTTGACTGCCATCCCGAACCGGCGGCATTAAAGGTAAAAGAACTGTTATCCAACGGCAGTACGAATGTTTATACAATTGAAAAGAACGGAAAGAAGAAAATTATTTATCAATCACCCTGGCGTAACGAAAAGATTATTGGCGGAATGATCGAAATTTCGATCGAACTTCCAAATGAAATGAATCATTTTATTAGAGGCTGATGAAGGCTAATGTGTTTATCCTATTCCCCAAAGAATGTCGGAAAATGTCTCGCTATCTTGCTCAAAATTGAACCTCTCCAGCCGTTCTGAATCGAATGATGAAAGATACTGTTTTATAACTCTTTGCAACAATCCAATCTCCGCTTTTAACTGCCAATGATTTCCATCGGATTTATGAAGCACAATGAACAATCGATTCTTGAAATGAAGCCGCTGTTGTTGTGATTGATTATTATAGAGCCATTGAATCAACTCTCTTTTATGGGATGTTGCATATCCAAACGGTTTTCCAAATCCTCTAGGAAAGACGGATGTTTTGTGATCGAATGTGATTCCGTTGATTGAAAAATCTTTAGTTTTGTCTTTAGCAGCATTTGGAATCACGTTGTTATGCGAGCAAAAAATATGTTCTACCGCTTGTGCTGACCAGAAATTATACCAGCGGTTCAATGCGTAATCAAAATATTCTTGATGGTTAGATTTGGAAGAGAAGTCGGCTTGTACTCGTTCGATGATTATTGACAATTCTTGAATATGATAGATGAAATTCGTTTGGCGATCCATTTCATTATTTTGTTTCTGTCCCCAGTGATACGGGAATTGAAAACGTTTCTTTAATTCATGTTCAATTGTGACAAGATCCATTATTTGTCTTTAATAAGGATATGAAGGAATTCGAATGTAGATGTTGCTGTGTGATTTCGTTTTTCAGTCTTATCCGCTTTGAATCGTTGATATTTTTTCTTCCGCAAAGAGTACGATCCGTATTTGCTCATGATCTTTTGGATTGTTTTTTCACTTAATAATCCTTCGTTATTGTAACTCAAAAAAATATATTTAAACTTTGCATTTTGGATAAGATCTTCGAATACGCCTGCAACTTTAGCTCTTTGACAGTACGGCGAGCGGTAATATGTCCGCAATCCTGTCTTTCCATTTGGCGTGAATGAGTCGTAGAGTGCTATTGTATTCAGTAAATGATAATTGGATCCGTACTGTCGTTCGTTATACGGCGGATCGAGATAAAGGATGTCACCCGATATTTTTTTGATCAACTCATTTGCATCTTCATGGTGAACGATCGTTTTGGCTGTTGATTCAGAAAAGACTGCCGGATGCAGTTTCATCTCTTTTTGAGCGGATGCTTTGAGTGTCTTTAAAAATGCGCCGTACACCGAAGCAGTGTTAGCAACTTTGTCTGCACTCTCTAATAATGAAGCGAGTAGAAAATAATATTGATCCTGTGTAATACGTTTCGATGAATTCCACTGCTCTATCGTACGTCGAATCGCGTCGATCTTCTTTCCATTCTGGTCAGAAAAATATTGACGTTGTGATTTTCCTCCCATACAATAGTGCTGATAGATAAATCCTTTTTCACCTGCAAGAAGATTCAACTCATCGATCAAATGTGAATAATCAAATAGTTTTGTATTACCGATATAGTTTCTCATCAGCACATAACTGTACGGCTCCACATCATTCATTATTATTTTTTTTACTTCCTGCTTAAATTGTCTGCCGATGATACCGGTTCCGCCGAATAGTTCTGCAAAAACTTTGTTGTCGGTTTTTCCAACAGTCTCTTCGATTGTTGATTTGATGAAGTGTGATAACTTAGACTTTGAACCGATATAATTCATTGGAATTGTTCAATCGAGATTTTTGTTATTCTATATATAAAGATTGTTGGTATTTCTTATCTAAGATACTGTTTTTATAATAGAATCTGAATGATTTGCTTATCTACAAATTGCAATAAGAAATGGGATGGGGTTCTCGTTTTGTTGTATTTTCAATAAATCCACTGGCATAGATTTTGTTCGATATATAAGTAGATTAATAACACAACAAGAGGAGGAGTTATGGGTTTATTTATAGGAGTTATAGTATATGTAATTGTCCTTGCAGGGTTTGTATCATTCGGAAGATTTTTGAAGGATTGTGATGATTCATTATTTGAACAACTAAAGGCGGCTCCGTTTAACGGAAAGCACGCCAATTAGTTATCCAAATTCAACCACATGATTGTTGTTAGCAACCCCCCGCAACCTTCTTCACTAATTTCGTTGGTTTTGCCATCGAATTTTTAGCCACTTTTATCATCGCTGCAAGAGTAATACTTGCTTTAGTTCGAAACCGCTCTGTATCAATCGCTTGTTGTGCATCCACATTGATTATATGTTGTTGAAGATTTTCTGATGAAATATTTGCGAATGAACATTGGTTTGTTACGGGTTGCAAACGAATGATTGCGCTCATAAATGAGGGGAGGCCGTTGCATAAAACATGAATATTCTCATATCCTAATTCCCGAGCTATCAATGCTGCAATTCGTTCTTCATTCTCGTTGTTTCCAACAAAAACTTTTTTCTTGTGCCGCTGTCCAAGAACTTCACTGAATTCTTTTTGGAAGATCTGTTTCTGTTCAATGTTGATTGAGCCGGGAAGTGCCATTGCAGCAAATTCATTCTGCGAACGGACATCAATGATTGTCAATTTGGGATCCTTATCAATGATTCGAAATGCGAGTTCATCCGTAGTCATTTCTTTTACGGAGTGCGCTCGAAGGAATTCTTCATTCGATATTTTGTTAAACAATCGTTCCTTATAATCTGGTAAAAAGAGCAGTGCTATTCCGACAAGCAGAATACCGACTCCTGCAAGGCGATGATGTGTTGTATTGAAAGATTTTGCAGGTCCTTCGGGGTTGACTTTCTTTTCGATCATCGTTGTCATCATAAATGCACCGACTGCAACAGCGATGAGTATCAATGCAAACAATCCTTGTGAAATTCCGATTGAATTAAAGATGCGAATATTTCCAAGCGCGCTTGCATTTGTAATCCCTTCAAACCACGGATACATTTCAGCATATGCAAACACGCCGATCAATCCTCCGCCGACAAAAAACATTGCATCAATTTTACCAATTGCCATTCCTGTAATGCTTGTTCCGGGACAATATCCGCCTATGATGAATCCGAATCCCATGATAACACCGCCAAGGATTGCCGCCTGAAGAAATGTTGGATTGATATAAACAAAATCAATATCAAGCCAGCCAAGATAACCAAGAATGATAACCCCGCTCATTGCGGTTACACCCGCAGTAAAGAACACGCGAAGTACTGTAAAATCATAACCGTAAAAAACACCGGCAAGTTTTTTTGAAGAAGAAAATCCTGCCTGTTCAAGAATGAATCCGAACGCAATACCGATGACCAATGCTACGATCAGATTCAATTCATCGCTGATAAGATTTGGAACTAATGGAAACATAAAAGCCTCTTTTAAATAATTATATTTTTTTTGACCCCCTCTTAATCTCCCCCTAAAAGGGGGAGAAAGAATTTTCCCTCCCCTTATAGGGGAGGGATTAAGGGAGGGGTCTATATCCAAAGTTTTCTAACAAAGTATGCAACGGCATATCCGGTTCCGAAAATTGCCATCATTGTTATAATGCCTCCGGTGGAAAGGACTGCCATTCCGCTTAATGCAGCACCGCTTGTGCATCCTCGCGCGAATTGTGCACCCATCCCAAAGAGCAGTCCGCCGATCAATGCAAAACCGAGCCTCATTGAATTGGTGATACGAGGACCCCGCTCAGTGACAAAATTCAATCGATCAGACACAACGCCGGAAAGAAATCCGCCGATGATCACGCCAAGCACTTCAAACACAAGCCATGCTTTCAATGGATTGTCGTGAAGTGATTTGAGATTTTCAGAATAGAATGTTGATTCGTGTGCATGAGTCGGCGCAATGGTGCTCACCGTTGCTACAACAGCACTCTTAATTGCACCGCTTGCACCAAGTCCGCGACCGGTAATAACAATTGTTGCTAACAATGTTAAACCGAGCAAAAACCCTGCAAGATAAGGATTCATATACGTTGTTTTCATTTTGTTGCCTCTATTACATTCTCCGAAATTACTTTTTGTTCGGAATGGTGAATGATTGTTGTTTCATGTTCCAACACTTCGTATCCGGTGATCATTGCTTTCAAATTGGATGTGAGTGTACGCCCAGTGGTTATCAAATACACATGCGTGATAATAAACGATATAAGAATGAACGCCCCGGCAGTATGCAGAAATGCAATTGTCCCTAAATTCTCGATGTTTAGACTTTGAATTCCGCTTGATTGTGGATACCGATAGAACATATACAGCAATCCGGAAAAGACCATGATCGGAATGACAAGGATCTTTAATGCAAGGTAGACCAATCGCTGCAAAGGATTTAATTTTGTTAATGCTGTTTTTTTTGTGGGGTGCGGTGTGTTGCGAAAAATTCCCGTAATATAATATTCAACTTGTGCACGCAAATGCTTACGTGTGGGAAGATACTGTCTCCATTCTCCGGTAGTGAAGTGCCAAAAGATTGCTAGACCGATCAAAATTAGAAACATGATTGCTGCGGTATTGTGAAAAGTTACGGCTTGTTCAAAACCGAAAAAGTTCAGTGAGCCATGGATCTCAAACCCGGTTAACGCAAGAAAAAAGATCAGCATTGATTGCATCCAATGCCAGAAACGGTTAAAACGGCTATAGACTAATATCTTTTTCATAATTATTTCCTTGATGCTTGGGATCTCGTTTTTTTAATTTTAATAACCCCCTCTTTGGTTCTCCCCCTTTCAGGGGGAGAAAATTCCCTCCCCCAAAGGGTGGGGTCGATTTTAATTTTTCTTTTTTGAAATAATTCTAACAACTGCGTGTATAGTTACACCAAATAGCGAAAGCATGATCGTGCCGAAACCAAACATTTCTATTGCAGCATTCTGATCTCTCCCGGGGATATAGAAATCTTTCAAGTTGGCAATGCGGCTGTTTGTTTGCGTATGGCATTCATTGCACTGAACGGTCTTTGCTTTTGGAGAAACCATGTGATTGATCGGCCAGTACATTTCAGTCTTTGCAAATGCATATTTCCCGCTGTATGGGAGTCCGACATAATCCATTCCATGTTGTATGGATGAATTCCAGTCAAAATCTTTCCAGAACCCTCCTTCACCTACTTTATTTGCATATGTTTTTGGCTGCACGACAAATTTATTGATGGGGTCATACGGCTGAATGGCGCGATGAACTTTTACAGGAATGATCTTTGCGTCCGGATCATCATAACTGCCATGAAGTGTATTCATTTGGATCGGAGAGTCTGCGCTGACCGAGTCACCGGTAAGATAATGCGATGCTGTTCCGTTGAACCAAATATATTCCGGCTGCACATTTCGTCCCCAGGTAAATGTTCCTTTAATGGAGGCATACGTAATATTGCCGAGTGAATCAAAAGTTTCAAACGGCTCACCGTTCTTCAATTTTCCTGCGGTGGACCAGTCCCATGCAAGTTTCGTTGAATTCACTTTTGCGTACTCCGGAATGTGGCACGTCTGACAAGCAACTTTCACGGTGTGTTCGTTGATAACACTGTTGGTGTGCGGCGTTTCAGTATGGCATTGTTCGCATGTTGAACGATTGCGGTTCATTGATGAAAGGGAATATACCTTCCCAAGCATCTGATGTTTTTCTGTTTTATGACAATCCACGCAATCAAGATTTCCGCCATCGGTTCCCATATGAACATCAACGTCGCGATGAGTGTCGAACAATGCTTTCTCAAGATCACCATGCTTCACATTGTTTCCGCCGCCGCCGAAGAAATGACATGTTCCGCAATTTGATTTTGTCGGTCTGCCGACGCGTTGAGCAACGAACGCAAGATCGACGGAAAGATCCGGCATTCCTGCACCGGAGGATTTTTTCACGTACGTATCGCTGTTATCGTGGCACGCAAGACAGTCAACATTGTTGGCATTGGTAAAGTCAAAATCCTTATCACCCCAGCCGTAACCAATATGGCATTTGTTGCAGCTTTGTTCGTTGGTGTTAATGCCGATACAAAAATTATTAAGGATATTTTTTTTGCCGACATAACGAATACCGCGACCTTCAATATATTCTTCACGCTCCCAATTCCAGTGTGAAGATTTCATCACTTCCGTATGACGTTCATTATGGCAGTCAATACAAGCGGCGGTAACATCCTGCGGTTTAACAAATTTTTTCCTCAATTGCGAGAATTTAGAATGATCGACAGAAGGTTTTTCTTTTTTGAATTGTGTCTTCAGTTCAGCAAGAGGAGTTGGTTCAACTTCTTTTTTAGTGATGGTTGCTATAAAGAAAAGTGCAATGATTGCCATTGCGAGCAAAGGAATAATAAATCGTTTCATAGTATATGTTTTGGTAAACCTTCATAGAAATTTATTTTTCACAAAACAACTCCCACAGTATCTTGATTATTCACCAGTGGTTGTTTCAAGAGTTGTTCGTGTTGAACAAGCGTAATATTTTTAATTTGTTCTTTTATGTATCCACAATCGCTGGAACGTTGATAGACTTCGCATAATCTGCAATCACGTTTGGAACAAGCAGAATGTTCATGTGCATACGTCCAACATCCGCCAATATGATTGCTGAATGCGGGACATACACTGCGTTCTTCAGAAGAACATTTAATTATATCCCAACATGGAATCATCCCGTGAAGTTGCTTCATTCCGCCAATGCTGATTTTGTCTTCATTGATTGCTTTTCGAATGCAGCGAAGCCTTTCAATATCGGATTCCGAATAGATTCTCTGATTTCCATCGGACTTCGTCGTTATTATCAACCCCTCGCTTTCATAAAGTCGAAGTGTTTGCACAGAAACGCCGAGTATTCGTGCTGCGGTTCCGATTGAATAAACTGGTATATCTTGATTTTTCGTTGTCATAGTTACATTTATAATTAGCAAGTTATATGCCATTAAAAAATATAATCAATTTAGGATATTAGGAAGGAATCTTCCCCCTTTTGACAAAATTCAATTTTTGATTCTTATCTTTGAAAACAAAACAAATTTATTTCTCAAAAATTATGGTATTTTTCGCTATTTTGTATCCGCACAGTGGCACTTAAATTGTAGTTAAACTATTCAAATTTTCAATTCACTTCAAATAAGAAAGGTAATGCAATGCCCAAATATGTTTATAGCTTTGGAGGCGGTCGAGCTGAAGGAAAAGCTGAAATGAAAAATCTTCTCGGTGGAAAAGGTGCAAACCTTGCCGAAATGGTCAAAATCGGACTTCCGGTTCCCGCAGGATTTACTATCACTACAGAAGTTTGTACGTATTATTACGACCACAAAAAAACACTTCCAAAATCGTTGGACAAAGAAGTTCGTGCCGCATTGAAAAAAGTTGAAAAAGCAATGGGCGCAAAATTCGGCGATGTAAAAAATCCGTTGTTAATGTCTGTTCGTTCTGGTGCGCGTGCTTCTATGCCGGGAATGATGGATACGATTTTGAATCTTGGAATTAACGATGCTGTTGCCGAAGGTCTTGTAAAGAAAACCGGCAATCCGCGTTTTGTTTATGATTCATATCGCCGTTTCGTTCAAATGTACGGTGATGTTGTTCTTGGATTGAAACCGGTTCACAAAGATGAGATCGATCCGTTTGAAGTGATCATTGAAGAGAAGAAAAAAGAGAAAGGTGTTCATCTTGATACCGATCTTACCGCAGATGACATGAAAGATTTAATTGTGAAGTTCAAAAAAGCAGTGAAAGAAAAAACCGGACATGATTTTCCGCAAGACCCGATGAAACAATTATGGGGTGCAGCAGGCGCAGTGTTCAATTCATGGAACAACGACCGTGCAATTGCATACAGAAAAATGTACGACATACCGGTAGCGTGGGGAACCGCAATAAACATTCAATCCATGGTCTTTGGAAATATGGGTGAAGATTCCGGAACAGGTGTTGCATTTACACGCGATGCTGCAACGGGTGAGAATGTGTTCTACGGTGAATATTTAATGAATGCACAAGGTGAAGATGTTGTTGCCGGAACACGCACACCGCTTCCGATTGCAGATCTCGCAAAACAAAATCCGAAAATTTATAAAGAGCTCGATAAGATTCGTTTGAAACTTGAAAAACATTATCGAGATATGAACGATATTGAGTTCACCATTCAACAGGGCAAATTGTACATGCTGCAATGCCGCACTGGAAAACGTACCGCATTCGCAGCGATCAAAATTGCAGTTGATATGGTTACAGAAAAATTGATCACCGACAAAGAAGCACTCGAAAGAATTGAACCCGACCAACTGAACCAATTGCTCCGTCCGATTTTCGATCTGAAGGAAAAAGATGTTGCCGTGAAAAACGGGCGACTGCTTGCAAAAGGATTGAATGCTGGTCCAGGTGCGGCTACTGGTCGTGTCGTGTTCAATGCACCGGACGCAGAAGAGTGGAAGAATCGCGGCGAAAAAATTATTCTTGTTCGTATTGAAACTTCACCGGAAGATATTAAAGGTATGGATGCTTCCGAAGGTATTCTTACGGCACGCGGCGGCATGACATCACATGCGGCACTTGTTGCACGCCAAATGGGAAAAGTGTGTGTTGCAGGTTGTTCGGAATTGAACATTGATTATAATTCGCACACAATGGTTGTAAAAGGAAAGACCATTAAAGAGGGCGATTGGATTTCTTTGGATGGAACAACCGGTGAAGTGCTTGAAGGAAAAATTCCAACAAAACCTTCTGAAGTTCTTCAGGTTCTTGTTGATAAAACTCTTGATCCGAAAAAAGCTCCTATTTATCAAACCTATGCAAAAGTAATGGTGTGGGCTGATAAATACCGCAAACTGAACATTCGTACCAATGCCGATCAGCCGGACCAGGCAATCAATGCAGTTGCGTTTGGTGCTGAAGGAATTGGTCTATGCCGCACAGAGCATATGTTCTTTGGTGAAGGAAAAATTGGACCAATGCGCGAAATGATTCTGGCAGAGAATGTTGAAGATCGCAAGAAAGCATTGGCAAAATTATTGCCGTTGCAGCGCGAAGACTTTGCAGGAATTTTTGAAGCAATGAACGGTCGTCCGGTAACAATTCGTACGATTGATCCTCCGCTTCATGAATTCGTTCCGCACGAAGAAAAGGAACAACGCGAACTAGCACAAGCAATGGGTGTAAGTTTTGAAAAAGTAAAACGCCGTGTTGCCAGTCTTCATGAATTCAATCCGATGTTAGGTTTTCGCGGATGCCGTTTGGGAATCATCTATCCTGAAATTACCGAAATGCAATCGCGCGCAATTTTTGAAGCAGCGGCACAAACTCAATTAAAAGGGATCAAAGTTCTTCCTGAAGTGATGATTCCGCTTGTTGGAAATGTGAAAGAATTAGCTGATCAAGAGAAAATTGTTCGACGCGTTGCCGCAGAAGTAATGGCGGAAAAGAAAGTAAAATTCAGCTATCTGGTTGGAACAATGATCGAAGTTCCCCGCGGTGCTGTTACTGCTGACGAAATTGCAAAAGTTGCGGAGTTCTTCTCATTTGGAACGAACGACTTAACGCAAACCACAATGGGTATGAGCCGCGACGATTCAGCCAGCTTCTTGGTTCCTTACGTTGCACGCGAAATCTATGGAAAAGATCCGTTCGAAGTTCTTGACCGTGATGGTGTTGGTGCTCTGATGCAAATTGCGATTGAAAAAGGGCGCAAGACACGACCAACATTAAAAGTTGGAATTTGCGGTGAACATGGCGGAGATCCTTCATCGGTTGAATTCTGCCATCAGATTGGAAACAACTATGTCAGTTGTTCACCGTTCCGAGTTCCGATTGCAAAGCTTGCAGCGGCACGTGCAGCGTTGAAAGATTTGAAAAAAGGTAAGAAATAAGATGTACAGGTAAGTATTAAATATCGTGTTCTCATCAATATAATCTGGTGGGAACACGATTTTTTTTAGGAGAACACCATGAATTCAAAAGAACGAATGTTCCATTCCATCGAACACACAATTAACGATATTGCAGTAATGCAGGATATTGTTATTAAACTGACTCGAGAAATCCACGAGCTTCATGTGGCAAAAGAACACGAAACGAAGATTGCTACTATGAAAGAACAGGTCGGCGTTCTTTCTTCCAAACTTCAGACGATGCAGGATTTTCTCTATTCGTGCGAACACCCAACACAGCATCAAGAGCATCGATTGACAGAAGTTGATGTAGCTTCATAATAAATTGCAATACAAAAAAACAGAGATGAATTTGGGGCGTTCGAAAGTTCGCCCCTTTTTATTCTCTAATGGGTTTAGGACACAAATAATTACATTGTCATTCCCGCGAAAGCGGAAATCCAGAAGAATGGATGCCAGCGTACGCTGGCATGACAAATACTCTTCAGTTTATTGTGGAGATATTTATTCCATAGAATCAAAAGGAGTTAGTAATGAAATCGCGTTTACTATTTTTTTCATTGCTGTTAGTTTCATTTGCACTTGCGCAAGTTCCGGAAAATATTCAGCGTTATAGAAATGACGCAAAAGGAAATATCCAAAATCGGAAAAAAGGATTGTTAGATGGAAATAGAGTAAGGACTATTTTCCATAATGATGGTCAAGTCTCTGATTGGTTTGATGGAGCTGTTGGTGCGCCGCATTTAGAATGGCCAAAAGGAACAGGACACCGGCATTTAGATGGATATACTTTTATGGTTGGCGCAAAGATAAAAACATTAAGCGGCACGATTATTACTCCTATAGAAACTTCGTATCGTGAAGAAATGGATAAAAACCCGATAACGGGTGAAATATGGGGATTTGAACCGGTTGCGGGTTACACCGATTCACTAGGTACAACAGTGTCAATAAGTAATAATAAAAATAGTTGGCCCCAAGTATGGCCATCTGCTCTTGGGTTAAGTGCGGATTGGAATGGCGAGTGGAATGGATATTTTGGCAAAGGAGCGAAAGATGGTGTTGTGGAAACATTTTATGTCATGGATGATTCACGTGATAAAGAATTTACATATTCACCGAATAATTTTTTTCCTGTTGCTTCAGATTCAGATAGAGGGGGATTAGGATTACGAGTTGAAGTGCGGGGCATGCAATTTCAACATCAAATTCTTCAAGATATTATCTTTTGGAATTATGAAGTAACAAATATTTCTGATAATGATTATGACACAACAGCGTTTGGAATGTTCATTGATCCTTCGGTTGGGAGTGTTAACAATGATGGTGCGGTGAATCCTGCTTTGAATATGGTATATGCATGGGCACCAACGGGGATGGGCTTGCCTGATAATTATAAAACGGGATATGTTGGTATCAGTGTGTTGTATAGTCCAAACGGAATAAACAATAAAAATATCTCCTCAATATATTTTGGAATGTTGGCTGATAAAGGACCGACCGGCGTTTGGCCAAAAAATGACAATGTTATGTGGAGTAAAATGACCGGAGGATTTGTTGATACGGCAATCACGAATTCGAATATTTCCATTGTTATAGCAGGCAATGTGTTCAATTTTCCAAGATGGACATCCGAAAGATTTGATGTTGGAATGATCTTAGGAAATGATCTATCTGAAATTATTTTTAAAAAATATATTGCACAAAGTATTCATAAAAATAACTTTGTTGTACCGGACAGTATTTCACAACTTGGAAATCTTCAACTTACAGTACAATCACCAACAGTACATAGCACTCTGTCTGGGAATATATCTATAGTTTGGAATGTGGGAGGATCAGTGGGGCAAGCGATATCGTATGTTTATATCTCTTCAAACGGAGGAAATGATTGGAGTTTGTTAGGGGAAGATAACAACAATGCAAAATCATTGTTATGGAATACTTCTCTATTTCCAGATGGGATATTGTACAAGATCGGAATAATGACCATTGCCGGTACCGGAATTGGATATATCGAGACTGATAATTTCATAACTGTTAACAATTCCGGCAATGCAAAACCTGAGATACTGATCTACAATCCTAAACCACAAATCATTCTTGCTGGAAATTATAATATTATTTGGCATGGAGGAGATGCTGATGGAGATTCAAGTGTTGTTAATTTATTCTATAGATTAAAAACGGAATCGATGTGGACAAATATTGTTTCTAGTATTAGTTCATCGGTTGGAAGTTATCAATGGAATACGAAAAATATTCCCAATTCGAGTGCGAATGATTATGAATTGAAAGTAGAAATTATTTCAAACACTGATACTTCCAGTGTTATTACAAGCGGATTTTCAATCACCAACACATTTATTTCTAAACCGGGTGAACCATTCATTCTTTCAAAAAAAGCAATGGGTACGGGGACAATTAATTTTAATATTATCAATCCTTTATCAATCACAGGTCATTCATATTTGATCACATTTTTCCAAAAAGTTGATCTTACAGTTGCAGGTACTATAACCGATGTAAATTCAGGTGAGCAAAAATTAACCGGTATAGAACCGCTTGATAATAATCATGAAACAAAAACGTTCGATGGAATCCGTATGAGTATTGCAAATGATAAACTTGAACCGGATTTCGCACATATTGGATGGGTAAGCGGTACATCAACATTTCCAATTTCAGCAAATTTCGATTATTTATTCCCAACCATAAGTAAACGCTTACCTTATGATTATCAGATTACATTCTCCAATGCGATTGTAGATACTGCGCTGTTAGAGGATATTCCAGTATTCATCAAACTACCTGTTCGGTTTTCAATAAAAAATCTTTCAACTAATAAGAAAGCTTATTTTCTTGTGCAAGATGTGGATTTGAGTAATTCCTTAACCAAGGGTGATACAATTAGAATTATCGATGATTATATTGATATGGGTAATTTCCATTTAGTATGGAGTTTGGGATATGGGTCAACACAATCAAATATTCCCGAACCAACGCTCGGTGATGTGTACCTTATCAAAACTAAAAAACCATTTGCGGTTGGCGACTCAATTATATTTACAACGCAAGGATTGGTGAGTGTTAAAAAGATCAACAATATAATTCCATTAGATTTTTCTCTTTCTCAAAATTATCCTAATCCGTTCAATCCTGTTACGACAATTCAATTTTCAATTCCTGTTGAGAACAATGTTGAATTAAGAGTGTATGATATTCTTGGAAAAGAAATCGTAACGCTTGTCCAGGAACGATTACGTGCGGGAGAATATTCCGTAAAGTTTGACGGTTCTAAATATTCTTCTGGAACGTATTTTATGCGGCTGCAAAGCGGTGATAACGTGGGGATGAAGAAGTTGATGCTTGTAAAATAGTAATTAGAAAAACAAAACGGTGATTCTAATATTAAGGTTCTGCCATTTTTATTATATTCCATTTTCCATTTTCTATTTTCAATATGAAAAATATTATTATTACAATAGTTCTTGCATTATTGTTTTCAGACCTGATGAATGCTCAGGTTTTTTTTGAAAGACAGACTTTGAAAAGAGGAAAACTGTGGGCCACTGTTTGGAATACACTCCAATACGGAGAACCGACCGATTTAGAAAACAGATTCCACACGCTCGATTACCCGGGCTATTCGAAATCAACCAATGTCAACGATCCACTGAACTATGCGGAAGCAGTTGGTTATGCAATCTATGGTGTGCGTCAAAATATTGCTTCATCATACACGATCAATTCACGATTTTTACCGTCACATGTGGATATTTCTCCCATCGAAGAAACGGTATTGACCAAGAATTATAATCTTGCCAACATCGGAATTGCCGGAGAAGAGATCGTTACGGGTGCTCATCATGTGAATAACTTGAATGTTGATATTGCGCGGCGGAGTATGGTATGGAGTTATCCGGGATTAAGTGATTTCAGTATCCACGAAGTGACAATCACTAATAACGAATTGACCTCGGTTGATTCCCTGTTTTTTGGAATGCGCTACGGACTCCGTATGACACAGCGTTCCGGCAGCAAAGGGGATGAAAAATACGGTTGGGACCCAACGGAGAAACTATTTTATTTCTACGATCATCAAAGATTCAATATCCAAACTGAAGTGCCAATTGTATACAATTTTGGTGTCGGCCCACTGCGTGGTGATATCGGTGATGCTCGCGACATCTATCAAGAAGGAGTTCAAGAGCATGAGCTTGATGCACCGGGATATTTTACCGTTATCGTTCTTGATTCCGCAGGAGCAAATATTTTCCAAAATATTCTTGAATATACGGGACAAGGTGTAACAGAAGGGGCGAATATAGTCGACCAAATGTTTATTCAAGGTGTATCCTCTCATTCACGCGTGAAAGAAGTGATGACACACCAACAACCGCGTATGTCGTGGGATTCGGCTCGTGCGTTGGGTGGCGAAGGAGGAAACAAATATGAACGGTGTCCTGAGTATTTAGTGAGTGTCGGACCATTATCACTTACACCATTTACATCTGTCAAGATCGTTTATGCTGAAGTAATGGGTGAGATGGATCGTGCAAAAATTGTCGACGGAGGAATTGCCAATATCGACCTGATGGAAACAGCATCGCGGGACTCTATGCTTTCACATGTTCGCGGTGCACGTAAATTATATGCGAACAATTATCTTCCTACTGTTCATCCGCCGCCAACACCGACAAATGGCGAGAACAGTCTTACGATAATACCCGAATTAGAACAGATTATAATTGATTGGCCGCCGATCCCTTCCACATATAAAGATGCGATAATTGGAATAAATGATGTTGCAGGATACAGAGTGTATCGCTCTACCTACTTTACAATTGGTCCGTGGTTACTTGCAGCAGATATTAAAAAGGATTCCATTGTTCTTGTGAACGGAAACATTCGGTACGTAGATAAAAATCTATCCTCTAGTGTCGGTAATTATTATTGCGTAACTAGTTATGATCTGAATGGGAATGAAAGCGGCAAAGTAAATAATACGCGGTTACCAGTCTATTCATTGGCTGTAACGAATTTGCAGTCTCCAAATAATGCGTACGTTTTACCGAATACATTCGGTATACAACAAAATTATCCTAATCCGTTTAATCCTGTTACCACAATTCAATTTTCTATTCCTGTTGAAAACACTGTTGAATTAAAGGCCTATGATATTCTTGGAAAAGAAATCGTAACGCTTGTCCAGGAACGATT
>JAUXTU010000033.1 GCA_030679145.1 Bacteroidota bacterium
ATGAAATGTTGAATCGATCGTTAGCGTCTCAAAATCGGCAGATTTTTTTAACTGGCGGCGGACAAAAACCGCGTCATCTTTTTTCTTTAAAAAAAGATAAGATGTAAGTGGAAGAATTTGCGCTAATGAAATTCCCCGGGCTATTTCTGTATTAGTTATTTTAATTTTTTGACTTATTTCAAAACGATATAACTCATCTCTCGATAATTTCTTACGAATTGCCAATAATACCCGTTGAACGGTTGTATCTTGGTCAAACCTTCTTTCAATTGCTTCTTGGGCTAGTAATTTTTCCGCTATCAGCGTATAGAGAAACTCTGATTTAGCAGTTTCAATTTGTGATCTGCGCTGCCGGCTTAATCCAGGAAGAAGTTCGAACCGTTGAACAAATTCTCGTTCGCTAATGAATATATTGCCGGATTTCGCGACATAAGAATCATTTTTATATTCCTCTTGCATATACAAAACGTCAAAAGGAATGCATAATATTGCGAATACTAAAAAGTTTTTAATGATGAAGTTTTTCATACCATATATGATCGTTGATGAATTTTAATTCTTGAACAATGTACAAATTTTCATGTTTACAAATCGGTAAATATGTGAAAGGATTTACAACATTTCCTTGCACATCGCTACAGGAATTTCTAAATTTCGAAGGAACTATTTCTAAACTTTTGCTAAATAAAATCCATGATAACTATAAAGAAAAAAATTTTATTCGGCTGCACTACATTATTTTTATTCATTTCCTTCATAATTTTATCTGAAATCCTGCTGCGATTATTTATGCCTTCGCTTGATAATCCTTTTATTCGCGAAGTGCAAATTGATGGACTTGAACTCTATGGAGTAAACACCCACTACCTGAAAAAATATTTTCCTTCCGGTTCACCCATTATTCCGGGATTGAAACCAACGACATTCCGCAGACATAAACCGGTCGATGTTTTTCGTATTGTCTGTTTAGGTGAATCATCGATGTTTGGAACACCTTATCAATTAGCCGCGAACATTTCTTCACTCATCCGTAAACAACTTCGTCACCTTTATCCGGAAAAAGAATTTGAAGTAATCAATGTAGGTGCGGCGGCAATCAATACTAATGTGATTCTCGATTTGTCAAAAATAATCGTTGATTACAGTCCGGATCTTGTTCTCGTATATACAGGACATAATGAATTTTACGGACCGGAAGGAGTCGGAGCTTCATGGATACAAAAAAAATTTACAAAAACTATTGCTTGGAAATATGAACTTCAGGATTTGCGTATTATAAATTTAATCGACCGGTATTTCTTGACACCTTTAAGTTCTAGTGCATCATCAGAACGTAATTTAATGAGACTCGTTTCGCAAAAAAATGCGGTGCCTCTCAATTCTGAATCAGCAGAACGCATCTTTAGCCTTTATGAATCCAATCTCAACGACATTGTATCTATTTTTGCAAAGCGAAATGTGCCAATTATTCTAAGTGATGTTTCATCGAATCTTCTATTCCCGCCATTTATGTATGATACGTCATCTCAGCTATTGCCCTTTCGATCGGAATTTACATTGATTACTAAAGACTATGGCAAAAGTGATTATAATTCTGCCTTAACACGAGCGCAACAACTGTTTACCTTTGACACGACCAACGCATTTGTAAATTTTTGGATCGGTAAAATCTATCTTGCACAAAATGATCTACCTAAAGCGAAATATTTTTTGACTCATGCCCGGGATGAAGATCTTCTAAAGTTTAGAGCACCAAGCAGAATCAATGAGATCACCAAGAAAGTCGCACTACAGCATGGAATTACAATAATCTCGTCTGATTCACTTTTTGGTTCATTGGCAGCATCAGCCGGCATTCCTGATGACAGGCTTTTTCGCGAACATCTTCATCCAAACGCTTTTGGATATTATAAAATCGCAACACTATTTGTACAAGCAATTCTTAAAAATAATCTTATAATGCTAAACCCGCAGAGACCAAATGATTTACTCCCTTTTGATATGGATAGTTTAAGTATTCCGTGGCTTGATCTGGCATATGGTGATATTTCCATCAAACAATTAACAAAACAGTGGCCATTTCAGAATTACACTCCGCAATTATTTGTGATGACACCTTCTGCTGATAGTATTTTAAGACAAATTGCTTTAGATGTTTACACACAAAAAATACCACTCGCTGAAGGCTGTTTAAAATCGGCTGTTCGATTCCAACAATTGCATCAATATCGAAATGCATTAACGACGTATGCTTCGTTGATAGAAGATTATCCGAATAATTTTTATCCTTACTATTTATCGGGCTTGGTATATAAAGAGATTGGTGATCTAAAGAATGCCATTCGATACTATGAAGCTTCTATTCAACGTAATAGAAACTATTTGTTTTCACAGATTGATCTTGGTCTTGTTCAAATTAACTCGGGAAAAATTGATGATGCAATCGCCCATCTTAATACTGCACAACAATTAGCAGAAAAAGAAAAATCCTCCCCACTGATTCAAGCTAGTATCTACTATGGACTTTCTGCTGCTTATACAAATAAAGGCGACCTGAACCAAGCTATGGTCTATATCGAACAATCAATTCGTTTAGCACCAGATTATCAGGCGGCACAATTGTTGCGTAATAATTTGTTACGGCAGAAATAGTAATTAGAAACGGCTTCAAAAATACCCAACCATTGTCATTTCGATCCCGACGTTTTTTTTTCGGGAGAGAAATCTTGATTTTACTCTCAATAGCAAGATCGAGATTCCTCACTTCGCTCGAAATGACAACAAAATCCATTTTTGAGTCCACTTCTACAAGAAAAATCATTGTGACCTCGTTTAAATATTACTGAGGATAGATTTTTCAACTGCCTCTCTCATTTTAAAATAAAAATCCCCACGCTATGTTAGCGTGGGGATTTTTATAAATCTTGTTGATGACAAACTATTCGTTCATCTTCAACAACGGCATTATTTCACCAACATCATTTTCTTAATGCTCGTGAATTGACCGGCAACCAAACGATAGAAGTACACACCGCTTGAAAGATGCGATGCATTAAATGTAATCGATTGATTTCCAGCCGCCATGTTTTCGTTAACCAATGTAGCAACTTCCTGTCCAATTACGTTAAATACTGTCAACCGTACATTCGACTGAATTGGAAGAGCGAATTTAATCGTTGTTGATGGGTTGAAAGGATTCGGGAAATTTTGTTGCAATGCAAATTCTGTTGGAATTACAACAGCCCCTGCAACGCCAGTCGCTAATTGACCTTTGTCAAAATCCCAAGCATTATAGAACTTCGGATTGATACTGCCCCATGCTACGTTGATAGTAAACGTTGCATTAGCATCATCAATGTTGTCCAAGTGGTTAAGTCCAAAGCCTGTTTCATTATCGCCGCCTTTAATACCATACTTAGAGATTTTACCGGCTGCAGATCCAGCAGGATAGGTATATGTAACGGTGTATAATGTATCATTTGCTTTAACATCGCCGCCTTTTGCACCATCATCCCACATTCTGCGTTTGGCTGTATCAGCAGTCATAAATGGAGCACTCCACGTTGCCCAATCGCCAACAGGATAGACTGTTGGTAAATTGGTTGCTGGTCCGTTGATGCCAACACCCCAAACTTTAATACTATCAATGTTATTTGACAGAATATCCGTGGTGCCTTGACCGTCTTTCAACGTTGATCCCTTTTTAACCTGTGCATATGCAGAACGCAGGTCTACTACCCATTTTACAGTTACTGCTTGTTTCAATGGAACTTGACTTGGGAATAACGGCTGTCTGCGTGCTTTATCAGTTGACAATACTGTATCGTTAATAGTATACGATTTTGTAGCAACGTTCACCTGGCGTCGTTCTTGTTCACTGGTATTTGTTCCGGTATAATCAAAGTTAAAATAGTATTCACGAACGCGAATATTATTTTTCACAAGATAGAATTGATAATTAAGTACTTTACCAATGCTTGTTACAATTGTATCGGTAACTGAATAGAGTGATCCGAGCAACAATTTTAATTGTTTTTCTTTTCCATCAACTGCACCGGTTTTAAAGAATCCAGATTGAACCACAATGGTATCATTTTGGCTGAATCCTTTTTTGTCGATCGCATTCTTCATATTCACACGGAATGTAACATATGCCGTATCCGCATTAACACGGAGAACTGGAGGTGCGTCATCAAACCATTTCCATGCAAGTGTTGTATCAGTCTCGCCCACTGTTATTTTAAATGAACGATTCGGTTTTCCTTGAAGTTCATCGCGACCCCAGTTCCATCCGAGTCGGAATTTGTGTTCAACAACATCACCTGGCACAACTTTGCTCTTAGCAAATCGAATACGACCAGAATAAAAATCAGAAGTCCCTTCTCGTTTAAGATAATTTGTAGTCAATGGACCCCAACTAAAATCACCAGATGCACCTCTATTATCACCCATAATTGTAACAGAATCTTTATCCGCTGGTTTCCAGCCGAATGTTCCGTTATCAACTACAGCCTTCATATTGACACGTACCCAAACGTTTAATGAATCAACGCTGGTTGCGGGCCAAGGTCTCCAATATTCGGCTTTAGCGGAACCTGTAGCGTTGTAAAACACTACTGGTAAAGTAGTATCTTTTGTTCCAATAACAGCGGTACGATCGTTTCCATGTCCGACATCGAAGTTGAAATTATCTTCCCATCCGCCATTGACGCGATATTTAAATCCGCCGATCGCTTGTGGTAGCATTGTAATTGTTCCAGACCAATAGTCTCCACCGATATTCGTCAGGTTTACCCCAGCACCCCAATTTGTTAATTCGGTAACACCACCAGTTACTGTCACCTTTGATGTTAATCCAGTAATCGTATCAGCAACAGTCGCGGTATTAACAATAAATGTAACTTTTACAGGACCCGGATAATATGGTTTGTCGTTGTTAAAAAATACATACGGCAGGGTAGTATCACTTTCGCTAACAGGAATAGTGAATTTACGATTTGGTGCACCATTTTGTAGTTCATCACGTCCCCAGTTCCATCCAAGTCGGAATTTGTGTTCAACAATATCACCTGGCACAACAGCTGCTTTTGCAAAACGAATGCGGCCTGAATAAAAATCAGTGGTGCCCTCTCGTTTTAGATATTTTGTACTTAGCGGACCCCAGCTAAAATCACCGGATGCACCTCTGTTATCACCCATAATTGTAACAGAATCAACATCTGCCGCTTTCCATCCGAACTTTGCGCTATCTTTTACGTTTTTCATATTCACACGTACCCAAACAGAAAACGAATCAACTCCTGTTGGAACAAACGGTTTCCAATATTGCAATGGCTTTACTGCAAAACCGCCGGTATAGTAGTATTGAATTGGCAATATAGTGTCATTACTGCCAACTGTTAACTGACGGTTGTTCTGCGTATCGAAGTCACCTTCCCAGCCACCATTAGCTCGGAATTTAAACCCACCTGCAATTTTTCCACCTGCAGGTAACGTCATTGTTGCAGACCAGTAATCTCCACCAATATTTGTCATTGCAACATCGCTCCAACTATTGGGCGCTGGAAAATCACCTTGGATGGCTAATTTTGATGTAACACTGTTTACTGTATCAGAAATTGTAGCAGTGTTAACAATAAAAGTAACCTTTGTCTGTGCTGCTGCCACATTCACAACCATTCCGGTCATGACGACTGCCATCAACACAAAAAGAATAAATCTTTTCATACTTTCCTCCATTTTATTTGAATCAGTTAATTACATGTTTCTTATACTACTGCAATGTATTTGTTTTATAGCCGATGGTCCTCCTTTCATTGCAATTATAATGTTTTGAAAAAAATCTACCTCTTGTTAATTAGAAACTAATTGAAACCGCCATTGTATTTAAATTGCCAAAAAGTCCAAATTTAGTATATGCATAATTCACTTCGACCGACATAAGCCCTTGCAATCCATATTTTACTCCGCCACCCAACGAAAGACCTTCCTGTTGTCCGTCGTTTGATACCCCTTCGCTTTGGGTAACCAATGATTTATAACCACCCCGAACAAATACTAAGTCCATCCAGCCAAGTTCTGCTCCAACATTAACTGATTCAGAGTTGTCATTAGGACGCAAGGCATCAATTGCAAGAGTAGCTCTCATCATATCATTTTTAACAATATCCATTGCTACTCCAACTCGGAATAACAGGGGCATCGGCCATGTATCCGTCTTTAATTTCCCAACTAATGTTTTGTTTGAACCAGCATTTGTTGGATCAATATCTATTCTATTGAATAAATCTTTTCCGTCAAGAGTAAGGTCTCCGCCAAAATTCGACATTGACATTCCGAGTCTCATTCCGTTAAAATCAGTTACAAACAAAAGTCCAAGATCGAATGTAACATTGCTTGCAGATTCATTCCAAATTCTTTGGGATACATATTTTACCGTTCCACCGAGCGAAAATTTGTCAGTCAAGCGTCTGCTGTACGATAAACCTGCAGCAAAATCATACGCCGTCCATTTTTCTCCGGTCCCATCGGGCATTGAAACGGTCGTGACATCATCTTCGCCATAATTCAATTGTGTGATGGTAATACCAATCGCATTTTCAGAATCAAAATTCAGCATCAAACCAAACCAGCGAAATTTTGTTCCGGCAAGCCATTCTGAATTGGAAAAAGCAAATTCCGATTTGTTCGCTTGCACAAAAGCCCCTGGATTCCAATAAAGTGATGTTACATCGTCATTGGATGCTACAAAAGCGCTTCCCATAGCCATTGCTCTGGGTCCGACTGAATTACCTAAGAATTGTGCAGCAGTTGTACCAACTTTTGATTGTGCAAAAACTGCAACGGGAATAAGCAACACAATCAAGAGTATGATAAACAGAAGTTGTAAACGTTGTGGTTTCATAGGGCACATCATAATTATTTTATAATTGCAAATTTTCCTGTTTGGTTTCCTGCAGGTGATTCAACAGTGTAAAAATACACACCAAAGGCAACATCTAGATTTTCTTTTGATTTCAAATTCCACGATACAGTTCCATTTTCTATATTACCGTCGTGGGTAAGTGTTATCACATGATCACCCCGGGCAGTAAATATCTTAACAACAGCACCGGCCGGTAAATGAGTAATGTCAATTTTCCGGTTACGTCCGCTCGTAATGCCGGGATTTAACGGCAGCTCAAAAGACGATGCTGTTATGTAAGGATTTGGCACAACTCGTACACGCAACGGATTCTGTTTTGCAAACTGAAAATCTGATTTGGGAGTTCCAATATTAAACTCAAATAGATCTGAACTATTAAATGGTTTTATCGTTTTAATCTTTAACGTACTTCCATTATTAAGAACATAATTTGAAGTATCCTGAGTATACAATGTCCACGAAGGAACATAACTCTGATTAATTCCTTTTTCCAGAAAAATAATCTGATCACCTGAAGAAAAAACTCCAGTTCCGGAAGCAGAATAATAATAGAATTTAATATATACACTATCAGTTACATTATATATTCTAAATTTTGTTGGTAACTGATCTAAAATACCAGCATAATCCGGATGAGCAGTCGATGAATCGACAACAGTGCTATAGAATTGGAACTCATAATCACTGGGCTTCCGGTACAACTTCATTGCACCTCCAAATAATTCTTCTCCCTGAAGACTAAAATTATATTGTAATGGTACTCCGGTCCAAAAAGAATTAGTGCGATCTACATCAATTGACCATATATTCTTAAAGATCAATTGTAGTCCGTCAAAATTATCTGCATCCTTTGTCTCAATTGTGTATGGAGAATTTTGGATGAATGGACTTCGCCATACGGGGTAATATTGATACGAGATTGTATATTTCCCTTTAGGCAATGTTCCTTGTGCAGAGCCATGAATATGTCCCCTTCGTTCATCAACATCATATTTTGATGAGGCAACAATGTTATTTTGCACATCACGAACTACGATAGTTGTTTTATCAAAGTTTTTTCTTTGAAGGGTCACCAACAGCGTATCGTCTGCGTTAAAAGATTCTGTTAGAACCGTTAAATCTTTTACACTATACAACGACGTGATCCGATTCCATTCCGTTGAATCAGCAGCATCTTTAATTCCATTTCCATTATTATCCAAAGTATCATTTTGTGTATCTAAAAATGAAAGCTGGTACGTATGCCCTGCCAATTTTGTCTGATCCAAAACTTTGTAAGAAATTGTACCGTTTGATAAACCGGTTTTCCGCTTCAACGTTGCAGTATCTGCCGCTGCATCATATCCCGCCGTTTTGGCATTTGGGGTAACAACTGCCACGTTAACATCATGGGTAATTTCACCGTTGGGTTGAATGGTGATGAATTTTGTATTTTCTTTTGGAAAGAGACCAATTGATTCATTTCCTTTGTCGTAAGCAACGAGCGCATAATAATACCGGCGGCCATTCTCAACATCTTTATCAACAAAGGAGTGCACCAATCCTGAATCATTCCCCATGAAGTATGACAGACCTCCAACTTGTTGATATAGATCTGGGGTGCCTTGATAAAAACCTTTTATACCATCTCTCAAATCAAATTGAGCAATTGCTTTGTAAAATTGTGGAATACCTGAAGCATCGGTAATGGTAAAAATATCACTGAAATTAGGATCGGTAGATTTATAAATTTTATAACCTTCAAAATCCTTTATCAAAAGTACCGGATCAACCGATTCTTCTGACTTACGATCCCAATACAGTGTAACCTGTTTATCACCGGCAACGGCTGTTAAAATAGGTTTATCCGGTGGAAGAGGAAATTGATAATTCGCATCATAAATTTGTTGAACAGTTTTTTTATTTTTCAAAAGATCGGCTATATCACTACTTGGCCAACTACCACCATATCCACCGCCATACACCAAAGCAATAGAAAAGCGTTCAGTCGATTTTGCCAACAGTGGAAAATATCCCGAACCGTAAATAAAATCTCCATCCGATCCGGCAACAGGTTCATTGCTAATAATATTATCTGGCACTGCAAAGAAACCTGGTGCTAAATAACCCCACATTGCTTCTTTATCGCCCATTTTAAAATTATTTGCCGGTGAAAAATAATAAAAGCTGGTTAATCCTATTTGATCCGATTCGTTCACATCGGTCTTGTCAATGTGAGCTTCACCGGGAAGATCGGTATCAACACCGTTCGCTAAGTATCCTGAAGTTGCTAATCCATCACCTTCACCTGCATCGCTGGTATTTGCAATTCCGTCACGACCAAGATCGTCATACTTAAAATTCCAATTTTCGTTGTTATCGATACCATCGTTTCGTTTTTCATCAAGCATACTAACAGGATTTTTCCCCTGTCCACTTACGTAGTTGACATAGTGAACAACGTGTGGAATATCAATGAGCACAACTGTTCCAGATTTTTTTACTTGTCGAAAATGCAAATATTGATTCTCATCAATAAGACCATTGTAATTATTATCAATACCATCATATGCATTGGGATTAACATAATCTCCAATTGCAACAATTGGACTTTTTAAAACATTTCCTTCCTGAACATACGATTTCTTGGACGGATTTTTTCCGGTAAATACATAGGTTTTATTTCCCTTTGTTGGAATAATTACGGAATCAACATTTGGAACAGTGTATAATGATCTGCTAAAATCGCTATTGATAATTACAATTTGTTTACCCACTGAAATTTCTATAGAATCGGTAAACATTTTTTCTGTAAAAAGAGGTGCCGTTTTACCAATCGTCGATGATCCTGCATCATCGTCGTTATCAATACCGTCGAAAGGATTTCCCGGACTTTCGAGAAACGCATACCCAACCATACCAACTTTACCAACCCAGAGTGGATTTCTACTTGGTCCGCCATGTTTGTAATCACCGGTATACGTTAAATTATTAAACGGATCATAAAATGACCAGTCATCGTTGTATTCTTGCGGTCCGCCGTCATTTCCGGTTACACCAACATATGTGCCGATAACCATTCCAAGAACAACCTTATCATAATTTGTTGTACCAGTGTTGGTAATTTCATACAGCCAAAAAATATTATCTTTTGCTAAGAAATCATTCCACTGCATTCCCCGAACACGTACTTCAAGTCCCATACCGTTTCGAGACAGCTTAGTGGAATCCGGTTTAAAGTTTACTTTAAAGATATTATTTGCTGAAACATTAAATCGTTCATCATTATTATCATCCATTGCAAAATATGATTCTTGATCGGCATTGATTCTCTTTCCAAAATATCCATTCCACGATCCTTTCCATCCCGGATCTTTGGTATCATTTAATTTATCGGGCCACGTAGCAGGCCATGAATTTGGATTTGTACTAATAGCAATTTTTTCTTGATATGAGTTAACGTACCCTGCGATTGGTTCAAATGTCCACTGCTTACCGGTATTTGGGTCTTCATCACGCAATTGTGTCGGGCGACCGGTGGGACACGTTGCTACAGAATGGAATGTTGTATCTTTAAGAGAAATTGGATCTCGCCAATTGATTTCAGCACCAACAAGCAAGCTTGCATCGCCGAGATAACCATTATTATCGTTCTTCCACGCACCGCGAGGACCCGATTCACCCGGCTGACCAATAACGCCCCAGTTTCCAAAAACTGTTCGTACCTGATTGCCGTTCATCACTGCAACTTTCCGATATTCTCGACCGCTTTGTCCCCACACTGTTGTCGTGAACAAAATTAAAATGGTTGCAGAATAAAAAAATGTATTTGTTTTTTTCATAGTCATTAAAACTCCAGGTTCATTCCAATTTCAATCCGGCGTGGTTCCGAGTAATTAGTAGGTACGCTAAACCATTGATCTATTGTATTTACTCTTTGTGATGTATTTTGACTTTGTGCAGTTGCTTCGTCTTTGGTTGAACCAGCTCGCCCTGTATCATCGTAGACGCTTGTCTCATTACGGAAATCAAACAAATTAAAGACACGAGCAAAGAGATTAAATTTTACTGCATCTAAATCAAATAGGTAATAAGTTTGCAGATCAACGTTAAAAAACGTAGGCTTAATTTCGCTGTTTGTAAGAAGGGTCGATACGTCTTCTGATTTACGTGGAGTATATGGTGTTCCCGTTCCAAATTGTGCGATCGTACTTAATCCCCAGTTACCTCCACTGAATGCAATCGACGTATTTAAAGTATGACGTTGATCCCACCCCAATGGCGTCATCTGAATATCAGGCTGTGCACCTCCTGCAACAGCATTTCGTGCCTGGTTTGGATCTGAAGCAGTGCCACGAGCAACCTGAAATGTATAATCTGTCGTTGCAGTTAAACCATCGGAAAATCTTTTCGTCGCTGTTAACACGATTCCTTTCACAAATCCGAAATCGCTATTTGTATACTTGCTATATTTTGATGCACCACCAAACACAATAATTTCTTCTCCTTGTGTTCCGGTTAAACCACGAATGTCACGAATATACGTTGTTACATCCAGTGAAATATCATCAGTAAGTTGTTGTTGAATACCAAGTTCAGCATTAATAGTTTGTTCCGGTTCAAGATCAGCATTACCTACTACGCCCTGATTTCCCGTACCTAATCCGATCTTAAAATCGGGATTTTCATACAGACGTTCAAACCGCGGCATTTGGTAAAAATGTCCGTATGAAAAATGAACAATTCCTCGTTCAGTAATAGGAAATGAAACGCCTAACCGCGGACTTATTTTTGCTTTCGGAGATACTTTTTTATACCAATATTTTGCTCTTTGCTCAACCGTTATTGTATCCTCGCCCGGATCTTGTTTACCATTAAGATTTGTATCAACAAATCTATTTCCCGGTTTTATAGGATTATAAATACTTGGATCAGAAGGATCCACAAGCACTTTACCATTAGGTTCAAAAAAATCATACCGAATACCAATGTTCACGATGATATTTTTGAACTCCATTTTGTCTTGTATGTATCCAGCCATTTCATATGGCATACGTAAATAATTATTATGATTTGTTGTTGAGAGGTCAGGAATTCGCGTATGAATAAAAGGAGAATGTTTTGCAGGATCGAAAGCTAATTCTTCTTGAATTGGCTGCAGATTCATGTTGTCATAACGAAGATTGTGACGACGAAATTCAGCACCAACTTTAAATAAATTCATTTCATCGAACTGATTTGAAATATCAAACTTTATTAAGCCGGTAAGCGTTGAACGATTGTTATAATTTAAATCAGTACCTCCGGTATAGAAACTATAAGAGTCTTGGCGTTGCAAAACTTGAGGATTTACGTAACGTGGGTCGTTAATATCTTCATATAAATAATGTTTAGAGTCTTTTTTAAATAGAGAACCACCTAAGGTATAAAATGTCGTCTGACTGAGAGTATGAGATAATTGAAAAATAAACGTTTGACTGTAGTTGTAATTATTCCCTAATCCATTAGGATTATAAAAATAATTTCTATCATACGATTTCGACTTTGTATAATCATAAATGTAATTACCTGTCAATTTCATTAATGATGTAAGTCGCAACGTCAATTTTCCCTGTCCATAATATCGTTCACTATTGTTCATTGGAACAACGGAGCTATCGCCTTTGCCAGATGGATCACGATATAATTGAAATTTTCCAAGACTATCGGTATAAGCAATGTTGCTGGGATTAAAACGGTTAAATCCTTTTAAGTAACCATCAAAATAAATATATCTCACATTGGTAAAGAAGGTTAGATCTTCACCTAATATCGGACCGCTTAAATTGGCTTCGATATTTCGAATTGCTGTCGGTGAAAATTTATTGAGCCCCGGCAATAGTTCGGATGTGAGACTGTCCCGTCCATCAGCAGTTTTTCTATAGGTCTTATCGTTGGAGACAACATACTGTCCAATATAGAGACCAACTCCACCGGTAAATTTTTGACTGCCTTCTTTTGTTGCAATATTTACAATTCCGGACATCGCCTGTCCATACTCAGCATTGAATGCTCCTGAGATAAGCTGCAATTCCTGAACAATACTTTTATTCACTTCAACAACTTGTCCGCCATCGTATGCGTCTGTAACCGGAACACCATCAATCCAATATGCTACTTCTCCGCTTCTTCCACCCCGCAATTTACCATCCACCATACCTGCCTGCAGAGAAATTACCTGACCGATTTCTGTGACAGGTAATGCCTTTATATCATCACCGCCAATAACAGCGGTTTTAGCAGTTTGATCTTTTTGTACTAATGGGCGGGTTGCGATAATAACTACTTCATCTCCAATAACGGTTTCTTCACTTACCTTAAAATCTTGTCGAGTTGTAACATCAATGTTCACGCGCACACTTGAATAATTTACCGGCAAATAACCAACCGAAGATGCGCGTATTGTGTACGTTCCCGGAGGTAGGTTGAGAATTAAATAATTTCCTTCAAAATCAGAAACTGCACCATAGGAAGTTCCAACTAGTACAATATTAACACCCGGTAAGGCTTCGCCTGTTTTAGCATCGGAAACTGTACCGACAATTTTACCGGTTGTTCCGGCAATCAGATATGAAGTGATGAGAAGCGTCAAAAAAAAGACAGTAACATTTTTATTCATTACGACACTCCGATTATTTCTTGTGAAGACAAAATTTTAGCGATTATCATTTAAAACATAGTTTTTATTTGCACCGCAGCTGGAACGTACCACAAGTGTAGGTGTAAAATTGATTGAAGAGATCGGCGCAGAAGGATTTTCGATCCTCTCCAACATTTTTTTAACTGCAAGCTCTCCCATATCAAACATCGGCTGCCGCATGGTTGTCAGATTAAAATATTTAGCAATTTCTATATCATCAAAACTGACGATTGCAATATCATTAGGGACTTGAAGATTGTTCTCGCGCAACGCAGCAATCATTCCAATAGCTTGTATATCACTGGAAACAAAAAAAGCAGAAGGAAGTTTTATTCCTCTACGTAAGAACTCCGCCATTCCTTCATATCCAGCTTCGCGGCTGAATCCGTCATTCTTTGTATTTGAACTATTAATAATATATTCATCTCGCACTTCAACATTGTGCGTGCACATCGTGGCCTTGAAACTCGACAATCGTTCCTGCGCCGGAACACTACTTAAATTTGCATTCAACATTCCTATTGTTCTATAACCAAGTGACAACAAATATTCGGTAGCTTTCTTTGCGCCTTCTGTATTATCAACTCTGATCGAATCAAACGAAGGATGAAACGTATCGACTAAAACAAGCGGATTTTTTTTTTCGATGAAGACTTCAGCAAATCTATCCGGCAATTTAAGGGAGAAGAGCAATGTTCCATCAACTCTTCCTTTTCGCATTGAATGATCAAGATAGTCTTCTAATTGTGCCTGAGTATTAGCTCCATGAATAATAAGATCGTAACCAACAGCAGCGAGTGTTTCTTGAACACCTTGAAGTACTTGAATAAAAAAATAATTTGTAAAGAATGGAATAACAGCGCAAAGTGTGTTTGAGCGTTTTCGCGCTAATCCTTGTGCAAATGCGTGAGGTTGGTAATTTAGCCTTTTTGCTACAGTTACTACTCGATCACGAGTCTCATCCGTCACTTTTGGACTGTTATTGAGGACACGAGATACAGTTCCAATGCCTACTTTGGCTTCCCGAGCTATGTCGTAAATTGTCACCGCCAAGTGATACCTTTGGTATATTGATTTCTATGGAAGGGCTTTCAGGAACTTAGGGCAATAAAAGTTTAGAGTCAAGGGTCTTTTAAAAAAATATATAGCGTATGAGTATACCTATCGTAAACAAGTCAAAACTCTAGAGAATTGCTATCGTTTTAGCCTATTTCAAAAAATACTCTATATTTTTACCATTCAATTGTTGCAGCTTTAACTGCAGCACGGTGTTGCGATCCTCACTAAAGCAAAAGATTCAATTGTTGGAATAGGATCAAAATATGGTATAGATAAACGGTGCCAGTGCGCTTCCTTTTGTAAGCACAATCAATAGTCCAAACAATACCAATACAAAGACAATAGGAAGCAGCCACCATTTTTTATTTTCTTTAAGGAATGAAAAATATTCAGTTAAGATTTTAAGTTTTGCCATAGTATTATGCCTTACGACATTCTTTCATAATTGATTGGTTTACTTCGATCTCGCTGAATCCAATATGTTGATCGTAGATGATCGTTATGTGCAATATAGAATTTTTTTTGGAAAATTTTTGCAGCTATGGAAATGAATGTTACAACAGAAAAGAATACAATCAATAAAATAATCCGAGATACAATGCTTCCCAAAATAACCGCAAAGGTCATCCACCAACGGTGAATACCAAGAAGAACCTGCGAAAAGAATATTCCTGAAATAACCAAAAATATTCCAAACAAACTGAATAAGATTAAAACTGTAAAGCTCCACCAATTAAAAAAGAAGGAAAGCCCACAAAGAAGCAAAACTATTCCACCGATCATCAATCCAAATTTTTTTAAATCTTTGGGTGTGGATTGTATTGTCGAAATATCGTGCCGAACCTCATTAATCCAGTTCATACTCTTTTTTCCAATCTGACTTCTCTATTAATTCCGGTTGATCTTTCTTTAGAAGAAGAAAGTTTCCTAATACCAATGCATCCATTTCAGTCCTCATGAAACACCGATATGCATCACTCGGAGATTCAACGATCGGTTCTCCGCGTACATTAAATGATGTATTAACCATTACCGGACAACCTGTTTTGTCATAAAATGATTTCAGTAACTTGTGGAATATTGGATTCGTTTCATTATGAACAGTTTGAATCCTTGCAGAGTAATCGATATGTGTCACCGCCGGAATTTTAGAACGAGGGATATTCAATTTTTCAATTCCCCAAAGTTCCTGTTGTTCTTTTGTCATTTGAACTTGCTTATTCTTTGCGACGTCAGCAACAAGAAGCATATATGGACTATCGCGATCGATATCAAACCATTCTGAAACATGCTCTGCTAAAACTGCCGGCGCAAACGGACGAAAACTTTCACGATATTTTATTTTTAAATTCATTTTCTTTTGCATTTCGGAAGACCGCGCATCTCCAAGAATAGAACGATTTCCAAGTGAACGAGGACCAAACTCCATTCGTCCCTGAAACCATCCAATAACATTTTCATTTGAAATCATCGTTGCAGTATCGTCGCATAATGCTTGGATGTCATCATATCGAACATGCGGAATTCTTTCTTTTGCAATGAACGCAGCAATTTCTTCGTCAGAGTATGATGTTCCTAAATATGATCCCTTTTGAGAATCCTTAGAAACAATCATTCGCTCCTTTTTAAAGTAATGATGATACCCGATCATTGCGGCACCTAATGCCCCTCCTGCATCTCCCGCTGCCGGCTGGATCCATATCGAATCAAAGATTCCTTCACGAAGAATTTTCCCATTGGCAACACAGTTCAATGCAACACCTCCGGCAAGGCAAAGATTTTTTTCACCTGTTATATTTTTTGCATGGCGAACAATCTTTATCATAATGTTTTCAGTGACAACTTGCAATGATGCGGCAATATCCATCTCGCGTTGGGTTAACTTCGATTCAGGTTTTCTTGCGGGACCATCAAACAATGCTGCGAATTTGTCGTTCGTCATTGTCAGACCAACCGAGTAATTGAAATATTCCATGTTCATCGTAAATGAGCCGTCATCCCGAAGATCAACAAGATGATTGTAGATCGTTTTTACATATTTTGGTTCTCCGTACGGAGCAAGTCCCATCACTTTATACTCGCCGGAATTCACTTTGAAACCTGTAAAATACGTGAACGCAGAATACAACAGTCCCAGTGAATGCGGAAAATGCTGCTCTTCAATGATTTTAATAACATTCTTCTCTCCTACTGCTATTGACGATGTTGCATATTCACCTACTCCGTCAACAGTTACTATGGCAGCACGTTCAAATGGAGAGGGAAAGAATGCCGATGCAGCGTGAGATTCATGATGCTCTGTAAATAACACTTTCCCTTCATATTTTAATTCATCAGCAATCACATCGGAAAGCCACAATTTTTCTTTTAACCATACCGGCATCGCCATAATAAATGAGCGGAACCCTTTTGGAGCATGAGCTATGTACGTTTCAAGCAGTCGATTGAATTTTAAGAACGGTTTGTCATAGAATACAACGGCATCAATTTCATTTATTGAACATTTCGCTTGCTGTAGACAGAATTGAATAGCATGATGCGGGAACCGTTCGTCATGTTTTTTCCGCGAGAAACGTTCTTCCTGTGCGGCACCAATAATTTCTCCATTCCGCACGATACAAGCGGCAGCGTCATGATAAAATGCAGATATTCCGAGAACTGTCATATTTTATATTGTTTATCGATTGCTTAAGAATCTAATCAATTTTAACGACACTGGATTGAAGAATTTCATGAGTAACATCATCTTGCACAAAAGCAACAACAGCTATTCGTTTCAGATCGATCTCATTCTTTTTTGCTTTTAGCCCGGAACCAAGTTGTGCGTAATGAGCATTCGTCGTCTCATAATATTTGGCAAGATCAGCAGTCAATGTTTTTAAATTCAAAGTTTCATTGACTCGTAGCTTCCCCTTTTTAGGAAATGAAAAACCATACGCTGATTTTACCATCTTTCTAACAACAAATTTATGATGCTCAATTCCATTCGATCCTTTATAATACACTTCATCTTCCACCACTGCAATACGAAGTTTCAGGTTCTTATGTATTACCGTCGTCAGTACTTCTGCATTAATGATAAGTATATTTTTCTTCAGTGAAGATCGAAGTGAGATATCGGCCACTGACGGAATCTTTAATTGACGTTCAATAATTTCTGAATACAGAATGAACTTACTCTTTGCAGCAAATTTATTCCCGCCGGAATTGATAACTGTACTTCCGCCAAAGATTGCAGTTGGTGTACTATTGATGCCATAATAGTCGCCACGTTTTTCCGCATCGGCGTTTGAAAGCGGATCGGGCTGCGGAATATGAAGATGATATTCAAGGATCGCTATCGAAGAAGTTTTGAATCGTTCAATGAGATAATCAAACGCAATATCTGCCGCCTGACAAGGACGACATTCCGAACCGGTGAATAATTCAGCCATGACGATTTTTGAAAATTCATTCTTCTTTTGAATGACGCGTTCGCGATGGAACTCTTCCGGTGTAAATTGTAACGCAGTATTCTGTCGAACAACAATGATAGAATCCAGGGACAATGTAGGGAACAATTCATTCTTCAAACTCAATAATTTTTCATAGATTGGTGTCGAACGGGAAGATCCAACTCCAGATATATATATATCAAATGCTTCTTTTTTCTTTCCCAATTTTTCTTTTACATCACCAAGCGACATAAATATTTCAGTTTCATTTGAGCTTGCATAATTTGCAATTTCTGTTAAATATTTTTCCGCATCTTCATATTGCTTTAGATGATAATATGTTAAACCCAAAGCACCGGCAGCGCCGGAACGTTCTTCGATAGTCCTGGTTTGAACAGCGGCATAGGATTCTTTCACAAAACTCAACGCCGTCTCAGAAAGAACGTTGCTGCGGGAAAGACTGACACCCAAAAAGCTTTTCGCCATTGTTGTGTCTGGAGAATGTTTGATATATTCAGAAACAACGACACGGTACAAACTATCACGGACTGCATGAACTCTTCCGAAAGCAATTTTTTTTAACTCAATCAACGAATCAATATTATTAACCGAGATGCTTTGCTTAGGCAGGATAATGTTTCCAAGGATAATTTTTTTGATCCCTGAAATAGGTTCATTCAATTCCACTTGTATAAAACCGAGTTGCATCGAAAAAGGTGTATACCGGGAATCGTATTCAGAATTTTGCGGGAGCAAAGCAATAACTTTTTGCTGGATTTTCTCAGCTTCAGCATACCGTTGAAGCTGGTATAAGACAAATGCTTGCGTATTCAATAATACCGGTTCATGTTTCTTATACAAAACAATTGCTTGATCAATAAACATTGCAGCAGAGTCCAAAAAGAATTTTCGCTGAGCAAATTCATATGCAACGGCGTTCAACGCAGGAACAACCTGAGATTGATCAATCAACGACAAGTATTTTCGGATTGACGCAAAAGCGGCACTGTCATTCTTAAGATTTGAATACAATTGAAACTTTGCAGCATACGCATTCGGTATCAATTTGCTTGCTGGATTTTCTATGATGAATTTATCAAACGCTGCAATGCGGGCAGAATCCGTAGAAGCAGACATTGCTTGTTGGAATGCTATCTGATCGCCGGATGTTTGAGCAAAAAGATAGACCGATGAAATTAAAAAAAAGAAAATTCGATTCAACATCATACTGACCTTTGTTAATTGTTCCGTTGTGAATTCATAAATAACCGCATAGAGATTCCGGTGATTCCACAGATCGCTGCGCCGCTCAATACTGCTCCTCTAACACCGATGCTATTTGCAAGCCAGCCCATTCCTAATTGACCAAACGGCGCTAATCCCTGGAAAATCAATAGATATAGTCCCATTACTCTTCCCCGCATTGCATCCGGAGCTCTTCGTTGAATAGAAGCATTCGCCGTAGCAATGAACATGATCAATCCCATCCCTACAAATACCAAACTGTATAATGATACGGCAACATTGGTTGAAAATGCAAATAAAGAAATTCCGATCACGAATAATGATACTCCACCATAAATAAATTTACTCGGACGGATTTTACTTTCTGCGCTTGCAACAAAGATTGCACTGATGAACGCACCGATTCCAAATGACATCATTAAATTTCCCAGACCAACAGCACCGATTTGCAAAATTTTATCTGCATAGATCGGCAACAAAACCGTGTACGACCATCCAAAAACTGTGATAACAGCAACTAACGTTAATAAAACAACCAATGATCTGTCCGATCGTACGTAGCGAATACTTTCAGTTAAAGATTGAAGAACACTTATCTTTTCTTTTTGATCGAATACTTTGGGAGCGATCTTCAATTTTAATAATACAATGATCACTGACAGGAACGATAACGCATTGATGACAAAACACCAACCGACCCCTACTGCGCCGATCAATACTCCTCCAATCGCCGGACCGATAATTCGAGCAGCATTAAATGCCGCAGAGTTCAACGCAATTGCATTAGGAAGATTTTCTTTCCCGACCAATTCAAAAACAAATGTTTGGCGAGCCGGAACGTCGAAAGCATTGATCGTTCCCAATGTGAAAGCTAAGAGTGCAACAATTTCAACCGTTGCCATGTTCAATAATACAAGTGTTGAAAGAATAATTGCCTGTAACAATGATAGACTTTGTGTGATCAAAATTATTTTATGCTTCGAAAATCGATCAGCAATTGATCCGCCGTACATTGCAAACAGCAGCATCGGAATCGTATTTAAGAATCCAATGATACCGAGCCACACCGAAGAGTACGTCAATTCATACACAAGCCATGCTTGCGCCATGGTCTGCATCCACGTTCCGATCAATGAAACAATTTGTCCTGTAAAAAAGAGACGATAATTTGTCTGTCGCAATGATCGGAATGTTGAGAGGGAAACGAATCGGCTGAGGAGTTTATCCATATTGATAGAACCGAAATCGAAGATACACTGCAGAATATACTAACCCGCCAAAAGTATCCGCGGCTATATCCAACACATCCGATGATCTGCCGGGAGTAAACATTTGATGAAATTCGTCTGACATTCCAAATACCACAGTGAATAATACCGCAACTAAAAGGCTGTATTTTTTTATTGAAGTGTTTGGTTGATGGTGAAATGCAATATGAGCAAGCCAGCACAACATTCCATAGACACCAAAATGGATCACTTTATCGGTATAAGCACCTAACGCAGGTACCTTCGGTGACGGAATTGAAGAGGCTGTATAAACAAACACACACCATGCAATAAGTGGTAATTGAAATTGTAAGAATGCGATTATTTTTTTTTCTGTGGTCATTTTCCGATTATTGATGTAATTGCAAACGGTAAATTTTTTATCATATCACTGGCGATCATTCCATGCATGCCAACCTTCCCCGCTGTAAAATCTCCTGCTCTGCCGTGAACAAACACTCCATTTATTGCCGCATCTGAGACAGAATTTCCCTGACCGATTAACGATGCAATAATTCCTGCAAGTACATCACCGCTCCCCGCTGTTGACATTCCTGAATTTCCTGTTGGATTCACAAAGATTTTCCCGCACGGAATTGCTGTGATCGTTGGTGCACCTTTCAAAACCAATATAAGATTATATTCTTGCGCAAAGTTTGCGGCAAAGGAATATTTATTTCGTTCAATTTCTTTTGATGAAATTCCAATCAGCCGCGAAAACTCACCTCGATGTGGAGTCAAAACAATATTTTTTGAGTTTCTTTTTATAAGTAAATCAAGATTCCCAACCAAAGCGTTCAAACCATCAGCATCAATCACCATTGGTTTGTCGGATTTTTTGATTATTTCACGGATCAATTGTTGAGTTTCATCATTACCGGATAATCCACATCCAAGAAGAACAACATTTGACCAATCAATTCTTTTTTCAATTCCATCAAGAGCTTTAGACGAAAGACTTCCTTCATTTGTTACCGGCAGACCAAGAGGCATTACTTCAATAGTCCGTTTTGCTATTGTTGCATACTCAGAATCAGGAATTCCTAAAATCACCTGCCCGGCTCCGGTTCGCATTGCCGATTGACTGCACAACAATGCAGCTCCCATCATCCCTTTTGAACCCGCAATGACAAAAATTTTCCCGACAGAATGTTTATGACTATTGCTCGCTCGTTTGGGGAACGTTTTTTGCACGTCACTTTCCTCAACGAGCATGATATTGGTATGGTTCTGTTTTTTAAAATACCGGAATACTTTTTTGGAAATTCCAATATCCGCTACCACTACTTCTCCAGTAAATTCTTTCGCACCTTCACGGTAAAATCCGATTTTAGGATTTGACATTGTCACGGTCGCATCCGCTTGAAATGTATTTGAGAGCACTTCTCCGGTTTCACCATTCAATCCCGTGGGAATATCAATGGCAATTTTTAATGAAGATTGTTTATTACACCATTCAACGGCTTTTGAATATTTCCCTTTTAGTTCACCACGAAACGATGTCCCTAACATCGCATCAACGACAATATCAAATTTTTTATTCTTCAGTATTAGAAATTTTCCAAATTCTAAAATTTGCAATCTTGTAATCTTGCCATCTTGTAATCGTTGATAATTTACAGCTCCGTCTCCGCTCAATTCCTTTTCACTCTCTATCAACACAACCGTAACATTCATTCCTTTCTCAGACAACAACCGCGCAACAACAAAACCATCTCCTCCGTTATTTCCTTTTCCGCAAAAAACAACTACGTTAGTCATTTTGAGCACTTGTCCGACATTTTCTTGGCGGAAGTTCCGACGTTTTTTGTCGGAACTTGTCGAAGGGTTTAGTCTATCAAGGATCTCCTCAACAACTGCCTTGCCAGCATTTTCCATTAATCGTAACGATGGGATATGCGATTTTTTGATCGCATATTCATCAACGCTTTTCATTTGTTCCGGTGTGAGAATGAGTTTCATAAAAACAAAAAACCGTCCTACCTCAATCAGAAGCGGACGGCTCTCTCAATAAACAGATTCATTAAAAAATTGATTTCATCAGATCGAATATCAACGACGGGAACACACCAAACAGCACGATTCCAATTCCGCAAAGAATCACCGTCACAAATGCTAATCTCGGCAAAACAATCTCTGTGTTATCCATCGCTTCTCTAAAATACATAAATACAATTACTCTTAAGTAATAATATGTTGAGAACAAACTTGTGATGACACCCAGAATTGCAAGCCAAGTCAATTTTGACTGCACCGCACTTGCAAATAAATAATACTTTCCGATAAATCCTGCAAACGGAGGAATACCGGTGAGCGAAAACATAAACATTGCAAGCAGCGCGGCAAGTCCTGGTTTTCGTTTTCCAAGTCCGGCGTAATATTCATAATTCACATTCGAGCCGTTCTCACCTTCTAACATAGAGATAATTCCAAAGGCTCCAAGATTCGTCAATGCATATGCAACGAGATAGAACGCGATACCTTGTTGACCCAACGGTAATCCGGAAGCGATGCCGATGATCATATAACCTGCGTGAGCAATACTGGAGTATGCAAGCATTCGCTTCAAATTGGTTTGACTAAGACCGAACCAATTTCCAATAATCATTGAACCTGCAGCCAACACTGCAAGCACCATTGTCAAACGCTCATCATGCATGGACATTGGAACAGAAAAAGTTATGATGAAAGACGCAAACGCTGCAGCTTTACCTCCAGTTGACATAAATGCAGTTACAGATGTCGGCGCGCCTTCATACACATCAGGAACCCACATATGGAATGGAACTGCTGCAACTTTGAATGCAAATCCGATCAAGATCAATCCCCAACCGATCAGGTGCAGCGGATCAAAAAATACCTGCGGATACATTGTTACAATGCGGAGGAGATTGGTTGTTCCGGTTGTTCCATAAATCAAAGCGATTCCATACAATAAAAATCCTGTTGCAAAGGCACCAAGAAGAAAATATTTCAGAGCAGATTCACTTGAAGAATTTTTTGAACGATAATATCCTGCAAGAACATAGAACGAAACAGACATGATCTCTATTCCAAGGAAAATAGAGATAAGATCAGCCGCAGAACCAAGAACTAACATTCCAATCGTCGCAATAAGGATCAATACATAGTATTCACCAAAGTGATATTGTTCCTTTTCAAGATATGGCTTTGCAATACATATTGAGAATAATGCGATCATCAAGAACAGGACACTGAAGAAACTTGCATATCCGCCGATCAGAAGCATATCAGAAAATGCTGTCTGAGGAAGACTCGGTTCATCAAATGTATAAATGCTGCATATGACCGAAGCAATGATGCCAACAACACTGACACCGAATACCGCTTTGGCAGAATTTTTCAATAATGCATTCGCTAACATTGCGATCAGCGAGAATAATGATAGCATTAAGATCGGTGAAGTTGCTAATAATTCTGATGTCGAGAATGAATCCATAAATAATTCTTAGTTAATAACTGAAAAAAGTCAAACACCAAATCATTTCACTATTACACTTGCAGGTGTTAGGTTACCGCTTTTCGCATTCTGCATCTGTGTTACAACTTGTTTTGTGGAAGCAGCTGACGATTTTAAGAATGTAGAGGGATATACTCCAATCCACACGATGAATAATATAATTGGAAGCATAACAGCAATTTCATGTTTAGTCAGATCAAGCAGCGATCTGTTCTCTTCATGAGTGATCTTTCCGAAGAACACCCTCTGACACATCCACAACATATAGACTGCAGAGAAGATAACTCCTGTCGCCGCAATCGCAGCATACACGTACGAACCAAGGAACAGAGAGTTAAACGAACCAAGCAAGATCAAAAATTCTCCAACGAATCCATTCAGTCCAGGAAGACCGATCGATGAAAATGTTACGATCATAAACAATGTTGAGAAGACCGGCATCACTTTCGCCAAACCGCCGAACTGTGAGATCTCGCGCGTATGTCTTCGATCGTAGATCATTCCAACAAGAAGGAATAACGCTCCTGTTGAAAGTCCGTGATTGATCATTTGAATGACTGCACCCTGTACTCCCTCTTCGGTCATCGAAAAAATCCCAAGCACAACAAATCCCAAATGACTGACCGATGAATATGCGACAAGTTTTTTCACATCGGTCTGCACCATTGCAACAAGTGCTCCGTAGACAATTCCAATTACTGAAAGAGTTGCCAATAACGGCGTAAATTGAAATGACGCGAGCGGAAATAACGGGAGACAGAAACGAAGCAGACCGTATGTTCCCATCTTTAGAAGAACACCAGCTAATATAACTGAACCTGCAGTCGGTGCTTGAACGTGTGCATCCGGCAGCCACGTATGCAGCGGGAACAGCGGAACTTTAATTGCAAATGAAAGCGTAAATGCCAGAAACATCCAGACTTGAATTCCCATTGGAATAGACGGCGCGATCGCATACAATTTTAACAAGTTCGTTGTAAAATATCCTCCGGGTAATGTTGAAGCATAATATCCGAGCCACAAAATTGCGATCAACATTAAGAGCGAACCTGCCATTGTATAAATGAAGAACTTTACCGCAGCATAAATTCGTTCTTTGCCGCCCCATATTCCAATAATAAAATACATCGGGATCAACATCGCTTCCCAGAACACATAGAACAGAAAAAGATCAATTGAAAGAAAAACTCCGAGCATACCAACTTCAAGCAACAGCATGAACGAAACGTATTCTTTTATTCTGTCTTTGATTGAATCCCACGAAGCGATAAGTGCAATTGGCGTGAGAAAAGTGGTTAGTACAATCAGAAGAATTGAAAGTCCATCAACACCAACAAAATACGAAATATCCAATCCGGTGATCCAGGGATATTGTTCTACAAACTGCATCTGCGTATTTGCGGCATCAAATCCGAAATAAACGAACAGCGATAATACAAAGGTGACGATCGAAGTACCGGCACCGATGTATTTTATCAGGCTTTGTTTTTCTTTGTTAATGAACAGCAACAGAAGAATTCCGACGAGCGGTGAAAAGAGTGTGTATGTAAGTATATTATTCATAGAGAAAAATTATCTACCCATTAAATAACCAAGCATAACTAAAATTCCTGCAACAAAAACAATGGCATAGCTTTGCACCACTCCGGTCTGGATACGCCGGAATATATTTGAAGTCGCCTCAATAAACTTTGCAGAATAGTTCAACGTGTTGTCGATGACCTTCACGTCAAAAATCTTCCAGAGAAATCTATCTGATGTCTGTTTGATCGGATTAACAATTCCTGCATCATAGATCTCATCCACAAAATATTTATTCCAGAGCAGTTTGTGCAGTCCGGAGAATTTCTTTGCGGTATGTTCGGCAACTTCTATCTTTTGTGTATAGATCTTCCATCCTGCAAACATTCCAAGTAGTCCGATTGCTACGGAACCAGCCATCAGTCCAAGTTCAAGTGCGGCAGAATCATGCATTGGCAGCATCATTTTAGAATTTGCCCCTGCAAAGATCGGCTCTAAAAATTCTTCAAAATAATTATGTCCGCCTAGCACATGAGGAATTCCTACATATCCGCCAATGACGGAAAGCAGTGCAAGCACTAACAATGGAATGAGCATTGTCTTTGGCGCTTCGTGCGGATGAATATGATGATGATCGAATCGTTCTTTTCCTAGGAATGTCAATGAAACAAGTCGGAACATGTAGAAAGCTGTAACTCCGGCAGCAAGTGCAGCTATAACCCACATCCACGGTGCACCGTCGGCAAAAGCTTTCCACAAAATTTCATCTTTAGAGAAAAATCCTGAAAGTAGCGGGAACCCGGAGATGGCAAACGAACCGATCAAAAAAGTTCTGAATGTCCACGGCATATATTTTTGCAAGCCGCCCATCTTTTGGATGTCTTGTTCATCGTGCATTGCGTGAATAACTGCGCCTGATCCCAAAAAGAGAAGTGCTTTGAAGAATGCGTGTGTCATTACGTGGAATAAACCGGCAGCAAATGCACCAACACCGCACGCAAGGAACATATATCCTAATTGACTGACCGTTGAGTACGCAAGAACTTTTTTGATATCATTTTGAACTAGTCCGATCGTTCCTGCAAAGAACGCTGTTGCTAATCCAATAACAGCAACAATTTCCATTGTGCCGGGTGCAAGCGCAAACAAAATTGAACTGCGCGCAACCATATAAATTCCGGCGGTTACCATTGTTGCAGCATGGATGAGTGCTGAAACCGGAGTTGGACCCGCCATTGCGTCCGGCAGCCAGATGTATAACGGAATCTGTGCAGATTTTCCCGTTGCACCGACAAACATCAACAGGGTAATCCAAAACATTACATTGTCACCGACTGAAAATCCTTTTGCTTGTGCAAAGACAGATTCGTATGCAAGAGAACCAAAAGTATTGAAGATGAGGAACATTGCAAGAAGGAATCCAAAATCACCGATACGATTGACAATGAATGCTTTTTTTGCAGCATCGCCTGTTGTCCCCTTTTCGAAATTCCTGTCATACCAAAAACCGATCAACAGGTATGAACATAACCCTACACCTTCCCATCCAAGGAACATCAACAGATAATTGTCGGCAAGAACAAGATTAAGCATCGCAAAGATAAAGAGATTCAAATATGTGAAAAATCTCCAGAATCCTGCATCGCCATGCATATAGCCGATTGAATAGAGATGAATCAAACTTCCAACACCAGTCACGATCAACGTCATTAAGATTGAAAGCTGGTCGACCTGATATGCAACATTTACGGATAATGTTCCGGCGGAGATCCATTCAAATACCGTAACTACCTGCGAGCGTTCTTCAATAGGACGCGAAAGCATTTCGAAAAAGATACCAAGTCCGATAACAAACGAAGCCGCTACTGCAATCGTACCGATGCCGCCGACAATCGTTTCATTTTTTATTTTTCGTCCAAGAAGACCGTTGATTAGAAAACCAACCAGTGGGAACAGAATGATGAGAGGTGCGAATTGATACATAGTTTTTAGAATTTCAGAATTATCAAATTTGAACGACTATACTAAAGAAGTTCTACCACTTCAAAATATTTATTTCATCAACATACACAGTTTGCTTGTTACGGAACAATGCAATGATAATCGCAAGACCGATAGCAGCTTCTGCAGCCGCAACCACCATCACAAAAAAGACCAGCATTTGCCCTGTTGAGTCGCCAAGGAATGATGAGAATGCAACTAATGAAAGGTTCACGGCGTTCAGCATCAATTCAATACTCATAAAGATGACGATCGCATTGCGCCGAACAACAACACCGAGCACTCCGCAGCAAAACATAAAAGCAGAAAGTAAGAGATAATGATTTAGAGGTATCATATTTTCGAAATTTTCTCGCAAAGCCGCTACGACGCAAAACAATTATATAATGGAACTTTGCGACTCTGCGTTTTTGCGAGAGATTTTTATTTATTGAATTATTTTTTTCTTCGCCAGCATCACTGCCCCAATAATTGCAGCAAGTAACAAAAACGAAGTAATTTCAAAAGGGAAAAGGAATTTCGTAAACAATATCTTGCCGATATATTCTACTGTTCCCATTTCAACAGCCGTTGGAGATTGCTGTGTATAATTATTTGCACTGCTAAATCCTAAAATGTAAAGAAGTTCTAAAAACAACCCGACTGAAAAAGCAATTCCCAGATACATTCGCAACCCTAAATGCTGGCGAAGGCTTTTGTCATCACCCAGATTCAATAACATTATCACGAATAAGAATAAAACCATGATCGCTCCGGCATATACCATAATATGCACCATAGCGATAAACTGAGCATTCAATGTCAGATAAAGTCCACCCAAACAGAAAAAATTGAGGATAAGATAGAGAGCGCTGTTAACCGGATTTCGTTGCAGAAGCATCATCACCGCAGAAACTACAGTAACTATTGCCAGAAAATAAAACACACCTTGTTCAAAAGTCATGCGTCAATCAAAATAATAGTGAATAGAAAAGTTGAAAATTGACGCATAAATATAAGGTTACTTCGCTTGATAAGCAAAAAAAAATCGTTTTAAAACAAACCTGTCAAGCCGCCTCGACTTGACAAGTTCTTTCAACTTCTTATCGCTACACTCTATCAAACTATAATTTTGGCATCGTACCCAACACATCGGTCGGAACCATATTGATGATCTTTCCGACTTTTGTATCTTTAATCCCATTTTCAATCTTCGCTTTGTCGCCTACTATAATAATCGCAAGATCATCAGTGTCGACATATTTTTTTGCTACACGCCGGACATCTTTTATAAGTTTCTTCGACAGTTTACGACTCGTATACTTGAACTGTCGCTTGGAGTTAGTTTAAAGTTGATCTATGGCAAACCACGGCGGTTCACATTTTTTTCTAATGCATCAATATTTTCTACCATAATATGTTATGCCGCTTTAATTTCTTACTTCATTCAAACCAATATGAAATTGCTTTAGTAAATCCAGAATCGTTGAAGGAAGAGTATCATCGTACATTCTATTTGTGATCATATCACCTATCAACCTGTATTGTGATCCTTCTTCAATTTCTTGTTTCACGATTTTATTGATTACAGCCATTGTCTCGGGTGTACAAATTTTTCGCACATCACGACCTAACAGTCTGGCACTTAAATGTTCGTATAGTAATTGCTCTGTTATCAAGTCTTTATCTATTTCATAGAGCCGTAATTCGTTACCCGCATTAATATATTCTTTAATGATAAAAAGGAGATCACTTGCATCTTTTTTCTTACGATTATATTCTCCCTCGCTCCACGAGTTTAATTTCATAATTGCTAAACCGGGAGGAGTGCACACCTTCACATACAATTCAGGATTCTTAGAAACACATACTTCAATCGAATGTTGCAACGCTTCATTAAACCCGACTGTTCTCATTGTAATATCATTGTGCGGAGGCCACATAATTGTTCCGGGGGGATTTTCAATACCACCAAACGGAACGATATCTACTATTGTGGTTTCAGAATGTATTCTCTGTAGTTGCGTTGTATCTCTTGTATATTTCTTTATGCTAAGCATGTCATCGATCACGAGTTGAAAATCATCCCATCGATTGACTTGAATTCCGAAATCAATATCTAAAGACGCTCTTATCGTTTTCACATTAAACAATGCGCCAAAAAATATATCTCTGGCAGTTGCCCCAAGAATAAAAAACGGGATCGAATGACGATTACAAATAGCGTCAAGATCACACAATACTCCTACAATATACGGTTCGATCTTATTCGAAATATCTTTTGAGATGTTCATTATAAATAATTTTTGCCGTTACAATATTCCTATTATCCCCTGTCGCAAGCAGGTCGGCATAGATTAACAATTCAGGGACTAATTCTTTTTTTATTGTCGTTATAGGAAATTCCCAGAATTGTTCTCGTATTTCAACAATGCCTTTTTCATCTCTGCGAAGTCGTAAATTCACCATGAGATTATCAATCGGTTTCCTCGCATAGATTGTCACAATTTCAGGCTTAAGATAATTTGTCATTTTGTTTGCAGCAACTTCTCCACCCCACATCGCATTCTCTTCCCGGATATCATAGTGCTGCCATAATTGCTCCCGTTGTGTTGTATACCGGCCGATCAATTGCTTTGGTCTCAACTTAACAGCATAGGCGTGTACCCATTTCTCAAACAGCTCTTTTTTCCGCAGCAGTGTTTTTCGTTTCCCTTCAATATCCATCACGAATCCTTGTTGCTGAAGATTCTTCATCAATCCAGCAACGGTACCGAGAGCAACACCGGCAGCTCGGGCTATATCCCGATACGGCGCATCCTGCAGTTCCGGTTGACACAGCATTACAAAAAGAATGCGAACACCGGCAACTCCGAAAATATCCTGTTCGACATCAAGTTGTTCTTTGTGCGTAGTGCGATTGCCATGAATGTATATCAGCATCGGTGGTTGGTTGATATATGCGTTTCCAGCAGTGTCGATAAACTGAACGTTACGTTCTTTCATTTTTTTAGCTATCTGGGGCGGCACGAATCGTGTAACTATAAGGTGATTAAACGGTTCACCCTCTAAATAATTTGCTATTCCTCCTACAGTCATTTCATTGAGATTCATCTTTAGTTCGACCCTATAATCGACATCATTGGCGTCACCAATTCGCACAACAGCGTCAGTAAACGGTTCATCGTTGATCAATTGAATATCCAATTTTTCAATTATCCTCCCCGTCTCCTTTTGAAATGCATCAATTGCATCATTCAGGAGTTTCGTATATCGATTTTTTTTTGTTATCTCATTATTCATGTTCATTTTTTCTTATTGTTCATTTTTATTGAACATAACATATTTTTGAACACAAGTCAAGTTTCTGTTCATTTTTCTTTAATGTTTATAATAAATGAACAATCGTAATTTTTGAACAGAGTAATAACAATATAGAAAATAAGCTAAAACAACAAAACCCAAGAAAAATCTTGGGTTTTGTGCAATATACGTTTTTTTTCGCGATTCTTATAATTTTGGCATCGTACCCAACACATCGGTCGGAACCATATTGATGATCTTTCCGACTTTTGTATCTTTAATCCCATTTTCAATCTTCGCTTTGTCGCCTACTATAATAATCGCAAG
>JAUXTU010000034.1 GCA_030679145.1 Bacteroidota bacterium
CACTCCGGAACTGTAATTGCTCGGCAACTGGCTCGTTCAGGAACATCGATTGGCGCAAATGTTGAAGAATCACGGGCGAGTGAATCAAGATTAGACTTTATTCACAAATTAAATATTGCACTAAAAGAAGCGAGAGAAACACACTATTGGCTAAGGATTATTCATGATAAAAAATTGGTTGCTTTAGATCGTTTAGCAGGTTTAGTGCAAGAAGCAGAAGAAATAAAGAAGATCCTTGGTGCCAGTGTTCGCACTGCAAAATCTAAGAAAAAATAATTTTTATCTTTCCACTTTTTACTTTTCACTTTATTTATGCAGGATGATGATATTTTAGGGAAAGCGTACGACACGCAATTAATGCGCCGCTTGGTGTATTATTTGCGTCCTTACAAATGGCAGGTTGCTATCGCAATTGTACTGGCTCTTGCTGTATCCGGTCTTGAAGCAGTCCGTCCGTACTTTACCAAAATTGCTGTTGATGTGAATATCGCAAATAATGATAAAGAGGGATTGCTAACAACTACAATTTTATTTTTCATTTTACTGATCGCTCGAGGTATTGTTCAATACTATAACGCGTATCTCACACAGAAAATCGGTCAGGAAACTATCTTTGATCTGCGGATGGAAATATTCAGTCATCTTCAAAAGCTATCGTTGAAGTTTTACGATAAGAATCCGATTGGCCGGCTCATCACGCGCGTTACAAGCGATGTTGAAGTGTTGAACGAAATGTTCTCTTCGGGAATTGTGATGGTATTCAGTGATGTATTCATGATCATCGGAATTGTATGGTTCATGTTCAGTATGAACACAGAACTTGCGTTATTGTCATTAAGTGTTCTTCCATTTTTGATCTATGGAACATCGTTGTTCAGAAAGAAGGCGCGTGAAGCATATCGCGAAGTGCGGTTATATATTGCCCGCATCAACACATTCATGCAGGAACATATTACCGGAATGCTGGTCGATCAAATATTCAATCGTGAGAAAAAAGCATTCCAAGAATTTGAACAGCATAACGCCGGACATAGAGAAGCGAACATCAAATCCATTTTCTATTATGCAGTTTTCTATCCGAGTGTTGATCTTATTGGTGCTATTGCCGTTGGTTTGATTATTTGGTACGCGGGCGGGAATGCGTTGCAGGGAAGTGTTACGATTGGAACGGTAATGGCATTCCTTCAGTTCAACGAAATGTTCTGGCGTCCTATCCGTGATCTTTCGGAAAAGTATAATATTATGCAGACGGCGATGGCATCATCAGAAAGAATATTCAAATTACTTGATGATCGTTCTTTTATTGTAGAATCTGAATCACCGCAGACATTTACGGATATAAAAGGAAAGATTGAATTTAAGAATGTTTGGTTTGCGTATAATTTTGAATCGGGAAATGAGAATTGGGTTTTAAAAGATGTTTCCTTTACAATCAATCCCGGAGAAACAGCTGCATTTGTCGGACATACCGGTGCGGGGAAGACAACGATCATTAATTTGCTCTCACGGTTTTACGATATTCAAAAAGGTGAGATCCTTGTTGATGGAATCAATATCCGGGAAGTTGCGCTTGCCGATTTGAGAAAGCATATCGCAGTTGTTCTGCAGGACGTATTCCTATTTTCCGGCGATATTAAAGGGAATATTAATCTTGGTAAAGAGGATATTTCGCTAGATGAAATAAAAAATGCTGCACGGATTGTTGGAGTAGACAAGTTCATTGAATCTCTGCCAAAGAAGTATGACGAAGAAGTAAAAGAACGTGGTTCAACACTTTCGGTAGGGCAGAAACAATTATTATCATTTGCGCGGGCTCTTGCATTCAATCCAAAAATTCTGGTACTTGATGAAGCAACTTCCAGTGTTGATACTGAGACTGAAATTCTGATCCAATCTGCCATTCAAAAACTGCTGTCTCATCGGACAGCGATTGTTATTGCGCACCGTCTTTCCACCATTCAAAGTGCCAACAAGATAATTGTTATGCATAAAGGAGAGATCCGTGAAAGTGGCACACATCAGGAATTGCTTGTTGCAAAAGGAATTTATTATAAATTGTACCTTCTGCAATACAAGGAGCAGGAAGCTGCATAATATCTCAAATCTTGCTGATGCAATTTGTTTTTCCTACTTTTCTATAACAATGTTTCATGAAAAAATTAGGAGTTGTTGTAATGGAAAATAATACAAAGATCGTCACACTTGAACGTCACATCAATGAAATGGAACGTCAGCATCCCGGCGCGTCGGGACATTTCTCAAATATTTTACGGGATCTTTCTCTTGCGATCAAAATTATTTGGCGTGAAGTGAGTAAAGCAGGGTTGGTCAATATCCTTGGTGCTGCCGGAACCCAAAATGTTTCCGGAGACCTTGTAAAGAAATTGGATGTTTTTGCCGATGAAACGATCTATAAGGCAATGGATCACGGTGGTCATTTATGTGCAATGGCTTCCGAAGAACATGAAAGTATTATTGAGATTCCGGATCAATACCCTAAAGGGAAATATGTTCTCCTCTATGATCCGCTTGACGGTTCAGGAAATATTGACGCAAATGTAAGTATCGGTACAATCTTCTCAATCTATCGTCGCATTTCGCAAAACGGTAAAGGAACGATCGACGATCTGCTTCAGCCTGGTTATAAGCAAATTGCGGCGGGATATGTTGTTTTTGGCTCAAGCACAATGTTGGTCTATACAAGCGGTGACGGTGTTCATGGATTTACGCTTGATCCAAGTATTGGGGAATTCCTGCTTTCTCATGAAAATATTAAAATGCCAAAACGCGGGAAGATCTACAGCGTGAACGAAGGAAATTATAAATGGTGGGGAACAGGGGTAAAAAAATATATTAAATATTTGCAGGAAGAGGACAAAGCGTCATCACGGCCGTATTCTGGCAGATATATAGGTTCTCTGGTAGCTGATTTTCATCGGACACTCTTATATGGCGGAATATATTTATATCCGGGCGATTCTCGCAATCAAAATGGAAAACTACGGTTGATGTATGAGAACAATCCATTAGCGTATATTTGTGAACAGGCGGGCGGAAGAGCAATCAATGGAGAAAAACGCATTTTAGATGTTTTTCCAACAGAATTACATCAGCGAACGCCGTTATTTATTGGAAGCGAAGAAGATGTTAACGACTGCGAACGATTCTTGAAAGAGCCGTAATATCAAATCTTACAATTGAGTTTAAAATAAAAGAACCTTCGCCATTGACGAAGGTTCTTCATTTTAAAGATCAAAAAAATAACTATTTTACTTTTGCTCGTGCACGTTTTGCGTATTCACTTGTTGGATACATATCCAATAGCTTCTGATATTCAGTTTTTGATTTCTGCTTATCACCTAATCGTTCATAGCTTTGAGCGATCATAATTTGAGCATCGTCTCTTTTTTCTGAAAATCTATATCCTTGGACTAATTGAAAGTGTTGGATTGCTTGAGAATAATCTTTCAATTGAAAATTACATTCGCCCATCCAATAATGGCAGTTATCAGCATAGTCGTCTTTAATACCGCTGTTCAACAATGTCTGTAATTCACCGATTGCATCACGATAATTTCTGCTTTTAGCAATGCTAATTGCAGATTCGTATGCGCGAATCTCATCGGAAGATGATTTTCCTGCAATTGCTTGACGCTTTTGAACTTTCACTGGTTCAGCTTTTTTTGAGGAGTTTGCTAATGCAGCATTTGCAGCTTCCAGATCTGAAATCTTAGTTGAAAAATCTTTGTTGGTCTGTTGCAATGAGGAGTTTTCATCCTTCAATTGCATATTCTCAGATTTTATCGCATCAAGATCAGCTTGTAACTGTTCTTTGGTCGGTCCCTCTTGAATCACCGGCTGTTCTTGAATTGGTTGTTCTTGAACTGCTGGCTCCTGAGCCGGCTCTTCTGTAGTTTCTTGCGGTTGGTCTTGTGGGGTTTCTTCTGCGATACCGGTATCAGTGACCATTTCATCTTCTGCCATTGTTTCTTCGGATCCACCGCAACCGATATACCCAATAGATAGTAAAGAGATTACAACAAAAATTCGTAGCGAAGTTAAACGAACCATGATTCCTCCGGAAAATGTTCTAAATATAAGTGAAACTGTATAGAATGTATCAATAGCGGGCTGAAAAGTCAAGCCGACTTTTTTAATTTGCGTTTTTTATTTGTATACGTGTCTGTTTTGCACAATGGAACTGAATTTTACTGATAATTTCATTAGGAATACCATCAAAATATTTTGATTGTGGGCGCATATCACATATTTCATTCACGTAGTCTACTGCAATAAATTTTCCGCTGTTATCGAGTGCTATTTCAGATGAAAAGAAGTCAAGCCGACAGATTTTGTGCGTTGTTGCCATTATAGACCGTAGTTTTTGAAGTTTATGTTTCCGTTCTTCCTGCTTGGTTAGGACACGATAGATATGCGTCCGATGATCCCACCAGCTGAGAATAATTTCGCCAAATGCGTAAAACGTACGAAACCAGGCAATATTATCACCTAGTATTTTTGGTTGAACTGTTTCCTGTAATAAGTATGTGTCATTTTTATGATGCAGCCGGGTTTCTAAGATTTCTTTTAAGGTTTCGGCGCCAAGAACAACTCCAAGTCCGCCTCCAGTTGTATTTGCAGGTTTAATGATGAAAGGTCTGCCGAGGTGTGCAAGTTCAGTCAAACTTAGCTCAAGCTCTTTGGTTGTGTTATATGGTGAAACAATGATAGAATACGGAACTTGTACACCTTCTCCCATTAATGCAAGATGCATATTAGCTTTATCTTTGGCGTAATCAACCAATTCGTAGCGATTATAAATATGGGTTTGTGATTTTGTCAAAAATTTTGCAAGTGGAATGAAACTATCGGTAGAATCTGAAGCGCGATCCAAAAATGTGCGAAAAAATATTTTTTTAGACTTTACGAGTTTTGTAACAGACTCAATATTGTGCGGCTCTATTCTAAATGTAGAAAGTTTGAGCGCTGTACATTGTTCTTCAACACCAAAAATAAAGTCTCGGTCAAACTCCCAATCCCATGCCAAACCAATATCAAAAATCTCTGCCATTCGTTGTTTGAAAAATTATTGCTTCAATAATGATTTTGGCTCCAGATTTGCCGATTCGATATCTTTGAAATATTTTACCGTTCCAACTTTAAGTTCGTACGTTGCTTCGTCATCGCAGACAATAATTCCTTTAGGATGAAGCTGTAACGCACTCACTGTCCACATGTGGTTCACACCTTCTTCAACAACATGAGAGAGAGCACGTGCTTTTTGATGGCCATTGATAATAATGACAACTTCTTTGGCATCAAGAATGGTTGCCACACCAACGGTCAACGCTGTTTTAGGAACCTTACTAATATCATTGCCAAAAAATCGTGAGTTTGCAACAATTGTATCATACGTAAGAGTTTTAATGCGTGTCCGCGATGCAAGCGACGATCCTGGTTCGTTGAATGCAATATGTCCATCCGGTCCAATTCCGCCAAGAAATAAATGTATACCGCCTATTTTTTTGATTTTTGATTCGTATGCTTCGCACTCTTTGTTCAGATCTTTAGCATTACCGTTTAGTATATTTACATTGCTTTTTTGGATATCAACATGATTAAAGAAATTGGTCCACATGAAGGAATGATAGCTTTCACGATGTCCATCAAGTAAACCAACATATTCATCCATATTGAATGTTACTACATTATTGAATGAAACAAGTCCTTCTTTATGCATTCTAATAAGTTCTTTGTATGTCCCCAGTGGTGATGAACCGGTCGGAAGTCCCAATATGAATGGTTTTCGGGATGTCGGTTTGAATTCTCTGATCCGTTTTACGACATAAGCTGCGGTCCATTGACTGACACGATCGTAGTTGGTTTGAATGATAACACGCATAAAATTCCTTTCGATTGCGATGAATATACCTTCAATATAAAAAATAGAAGGATTCTTTTCACTTTTATTTTTATCTTAAGCGTGATGAAAATTGAACAAAAAAAAATCGCCGTCATTTTTGGCACCCGCCCTGATACAATCAAACTTGCTCCAGTAATCAAAGAATTGAAGAAGTTTGGTCAATATTTTTCAGTTTGTTTGATTGCAACTGCGCAGCACCGTGAAATGCTGGACGATGTATTGTCCGTATTTTCCATTCAACCAAATTATGATCTAAATGTGATGACTCCTTCACAATCATTATCGGCATTGACTCAGCGTATGCTGGAAAAACTCGATTATGTTTTAGCAATGGAAAATCCGGATATGATTGTTGTTCAAGGGGATACGGCAACAACATTTGTTGCAAGCCTCGCCGCATTCTATCGAAAAATTCCAGTCGTTCATGTTGAAGCAGGTTTGCGTACAAATAATAAATTATATCCGTTTCCGGAAGAAATATATCGCCGGCTAACAACCCACGTTGCGGATGTGCATTGCACGCCAACTCCGAACGCAACAAAAGCATTATTGCGTGAAGGTATTTTGCGAAAAAACATCCACTGCTCAGGCAATACGGTGATCGACGCTCTGCGTTCTAATATTGATTCAAACTACAAATTCCTGCTTAAACAATTGAATAATATCGTTGCACAGCAAAAAAGGATTGTAATTGTTACGACACACCGAAGAGAGAATTTAGGTGAACCACTGCAGAACATCTGTTCCGCAATAAAAATATTGGCCAAAAAATATCATGATGTGAATTTCGTTTTCCCAATTCATCTTAATCCAAAAGTACGGAAAATTGTTCTTGAGGAATTGGATGGAATTCAAAATATCTTCTTATTGGCTCCGCTCAATTATTCAGACTTTGTCAATCTTATTGCGATATCGTATGCTGTCATTACCGATTCCGGCGGATTACAGGAAGAGGCTCCTTCTCTCGGTAAACCGGTGCTTGTTCTGCGGGAGGTAACAGAACGACCCGAAGCAATTTTTTCTGGAACGGTACGGTTGGTTGGGACATCAACAAAAAAGATCGTTGAAACTGCAGATAAACTCTTATCGAATAAAAAATTTTACCACTCAATGTCCGCAGCGGTCAATCCTTACGGTGATGGAAAAGCGTCGGAAAGAATTGTTAACGTGATACTGAGTCATTTTGGGTTTTCAAAAAAGAAAATAAAAGAATTTTCTCCGCGTAAAAAATAAATGCGAAAATCATTGTCATGTCGTATCGAAAGATACTCATTTCTATTTTTTCTTTTAACCGTATGTAGCATTCAATCGCTTTATACAAAAGAATCATACAATATTTTCTGATCCGGTGGAATCTATCACGCAAACTATTTTTTTGATTGGTGACTCAAAAGAACCTTTGGCAAATCAAAAAGTCTGATCATTTTTTTTATTCAAGCGAATGTAGTTGTTCCTCAAGCTTCTTTAAATTTTCATCTCTGCTTTTATTATACCGTTTCCGAACATAATCCGTGTGGTATGAATGTTCATGAAAGAAATTGATGCTTTGTTTGAGCCAATCCTTTTCAGGAATACTTTTACCAATGGCGTGTTCAATTTCTTTGTGAAGCACTTCTCCTTTTTCTATACAATCTTCTTTTCCCAAATTAAGAAGATCGGCATCGCAAATAACTTTTTCGAGTAAGGTAACGGGTTGTTGTGGAACTTTAGTTGCTCTTATACACCCGATCACTTTTTTAATGTTTTCCTGAGAATAGTGTTGTTTACTCAAGAACTGTTCCGCAATTGAGGCGCTTAATTCTTCGTGGTCTTCACGAGTCTGCAAATATCCGGTGTCATGGAACATTGCCGCAATAAGCACTATCTCTAATTCCTCTAAAGATAAATTCATTCCTGTTGCAATTTCTTTAGTATGGCTAACAACTTCTAAAGTATGATTATAATTATGATACAACGCTGAATCCGAATTTTGGTTGTGAAATAAATTATAAACGTGAGTGCTTGAGATTTGAACTATTTCTGAATATACGGCCACGGAATATCCCTGTGAATGAAAGTATAAGAAAATTACTTGAAGAAATTACAATAAGAGTATGACAGAGTCAAACAAACAAATGCCCTGTATTGAATGGTATGTGATATTTGTCTCATCTAAAATCACAATAAACGACACTATCCCGCAATCTCTTGTAAAAAAGGGGAGGTTTTACAAAAGATCGTAGGAATCCGGGAGATGGTGTAGATGAATTATTTAATATCGAAACGCTTCCCGTTGGTGATAAATAGGAAATGGGATGATCCGTTGATTATAGAATGTCTTTTGAATGTACGGGAATACCAACGGTTGTGTGTTCCCGTCATAGAATGTTACACTGACAACATTTGTTTTTCCAATGTACGAAGTCCAGGTAATTGGAAAAACGCGCTGAATGTTTGATTCGATCTTATATTGAACATCTACTTGTTTGAGGTCTTCAGGTTTAAAGCCAATTGTTTTTGCGGAGATGATACCGGAGTCAATTACGAAATCGTACGTGTACGATGTAAGATTGTTTGGCTGAACGTTCAATGAATATCCATACGAATATTTATCGCTCAACGAGGAAAAATATTTGTCACGGTTTACCAGCGCGTTCATTTTGCCTCCACCCAAACCAACAATAACAAAACCTGTTGCTCGATGAACGAGTGCTTCAATATAACTATACGTACCGCCTATCGTGCTCAGATTGAGTTGTGCTCCTTGCTCGTTTATGGTTTGAAAGGTCGCAGGGAATTGGGATTCCAGGCTCGAAATATCAATATCTGCTTTTCCACTTACGGAAATATCTTCTTTAACAACATACCGCGATCCATAGAATGATGCTGCAACATCGTAGGTTCCATCTTTTACAATCATTGAAATTTGATTGGTCTTCGGGACCAATACTTTCGAAAAATTCTTTTGATTATGAATTAACACCTGCCATGGAAGTTCGTTAAAATGCAACTGAATTACTGTCCCTTTAAAAAAGGCAAATGGAATCTTTAACGTATCGGCATCACTAATAGCGAGAACATTTCCGGTATAACCGTTGGCAAATTCACTATTGTTACCTAAAGATAGATTATTGGTGACAAGTTCTATTTCAATAAGATAACTTTGCGAAGGTTCCAGCTCAATGCTTTGAGGACTAAATCGAAATTGTAATGCAGGATTAATTGTTGTTGAAACGAACTGATATTTTTTTGATACTAATCCGCGATTATATACTTGCAATGTTTCTTTGTGGCTCCATGTGTTTTCCGAAGGAGGATTGAAGCCAAAACTTATTTGAGCAGGACTTGTAAATACTTTTGCGTTTAAAATACTCTCGTCAATTTTTCCGTGTCCTTGAGAAAACAATGACAATTTCAGATCCGAGGCGTTGGAAATGATTGCGTCTTTGATTTGCATCGCTGACCAATCGGGATGCAGTTCCTTCAAAGCAGCAGCAATGGCCGTTACAAACGGTGTTGCCATTGATGTTCCACTCATTTGGACATAGCCGCCTCCTTTTTTAGCAGAAAGGATTCCAACACCCGGTGCAACAACATCGGGCTTAATTTGATATTGATCCGTTACCGGACCTTTTGCACTAAATGATGCGATCGAATTTGCATCGGTTGCACCGACCGTTAATGCAAACTTTGCAATGCCGGGCGAATTGATTGTGCCGTAATCGCCGGTATTTCCGGCTGCTACAACAACAATAATTCCGGCCTCAACTGCACGATTTACAGCAATCGAAAGTGGGTCTTCAGAGCCGCCGGATGGCGTACCAAGGCTGAGATTAATTACTTGCACACTATCAACAATGGCGCGTTCGATTGCAGCAATAACTGTTGAACTCATTCCGCTTCCATTTTGATCCAACGCTTTGTATGCAAAAAATTTTGCATTGACAGCTAATCCATTGATCGTAGAAGAATGACCTCCAATAATTCCGGCAACGTGGGTTCCGTGTCCATTGTCGTCCATCGGGTCGGAATCATTGTTTACTAGATCATAACCGCCAGCAACAGTAAATGATTCTCCAAAGCCGCTGCCGAATGCTTCATGATTGTAATCGATTCCTGTGTCAATGATGCCAATACGGATTCCTTTTCCTGTTGCGACTGTTGTTGAAGCATTAGGGGTGATTTGATTTTGGGTATTTGTAGAATATGGTGTTGCTTGTACTGTTGCATCTAGATATACTTTTTTGACTCCTTTTATTGCGCTGATTTTTCCAATATTCTCTTTTGCTGTTCTAAATGTGATTCCACTAAACACATTCTCAAATTCTTTTCCAATTTTTCCTCCGCCTGTAATGGAAAGGATCTGCTGCTTGGTTTGAATAGCAGAAGTTTTTGAGAATACTCTTCCTTTTACTTTTTGCTCAATGCGGGTTGGGACGCTATATTCAACAATCAAAGCAACTTCTTCATTGTCAAATTCCATTGTCTCAATTTTATTATTGATAAATGTGGCAGAAACTGCGGACGAAACAACCGGGATGGATTTCATCCCTTCGTTTGTTTTTACGACTAATTGCTGCGAAAAAGCGGAGAGAGAGAATATTACAAAGTATATAGAGAAAATTTTCATATTATTTCATGACGATCATCTTTTTTGTTTCAACCGTTGCTTTCCCTTCTGCACTCTTTGCAATTAAACGGTAAAAATATGTTCCCGAAGCTATATTTGTATTTGCAAAACCAATGCTGAACGTTCCGGCTTGTTTTGTTTCGTTCACCAGCGTGGAAATTTCTCTTCCGGCCATATCATACACTTTTATTGTAACTTCGGACTGCTGATTAATAGAATATCGGATAATTGTCGAATTATTGAAAGGATTCGGGAAATTTTGTTGAAGTGATGATACTTCTGGAATCATGGATTGGTCATGAACCGATGTAGTGTTCTGTTGACGTCCAACATACAAAGTATCGCCCGTTGTAATGGCAAAAGGTTGTCCAAGCGCAGTTGCCAAAAATTGTTCAATACCGTTTCTGGTTACTGTATAATGTGAGCTCATAGCGACCTTATCTGTTTGGTTTACATTCATAATATCAAACTGTTGAGCATGTATTAATGCCAGTCCGAATACTGTGTTTGTGATAATATGTTTGATTAATTTTTTCATGGCTTCGCTCTGTGCCACACTAAATGGCATTGAACGTGCCAGTGAAAAATCACTGTCTTTTATTGGGATTTTTGTGCAAATTCATTTTGAGAATCAAAATTTTTTACTTCTTTGCTTAAGATTTGTAGAAATTACAATGCAAAAATCCGTTGAAAACATTGCAAAAACGCACTACGAAAACTTTCCGGTTGGGTCGTTTTTAATCCCAAAACGGTATCGCGAACCTATTCATTTGGTTTATACTTTTGCGCGTGTTGCAGATGATTTTGCGGATGAAGGAACAATGAGTGTTGTAGAGCGGATTGATAAGTTGAATGAGTGGCAAATGCTGTTACACAAGGCGGTTAAAGGACAAAGCAGTATTGAATTATTCGATCGATTATCATCTGTTATAAAGGAATTTCAAATTCCATTACAGTTATTTGATGATCTTATCATTGCTTTCAGCAAAGATGCTTCCAACCCCGAATATCAGACATTTGATGAAGTGCTTGAATATTGCAAGTTCTCAGCAAATCCAATCGGTCGTATTGTGCTTCAGATATTTGAATGTTCAACAGATGAAACGAATCGTCTTTCTGATGCGATCTGTACCGCATTACAATTGACGAACTTCTGGCAAGATATTTCTGTTGATACACGCAGGAATCGTATCTATATTCCCAAATCAGATTTACAGATGTTTAGCCTTCAACAATCTGATCTGACATCATCAGTGAATGAAAAAGCATTTCGCGAATTGATGAAAATGCAAATTGACCGGACGCGAAATCTTTTTGAAACTGGGAAACCGCTCTTCTCGCTTGTGAATAAACAGTTTCGGTTTGAATTGAAAATGATCTGGCACGGCGGAATGAGGATACTGGAGAAGATTGAATTACAGAATTTTGAAACTCGAAATAAGAGACCAACATTGAATCTGTTTGATAAATTATTGATTTTTATACGTTCGCAATCGTAAGAATAATGGATCATTCTATTACAGCAAATATTATTGATAAGAATAAAAAGAGTAATTTTTATTATTCTTTTTTGATGCTTCCCAAACCAAAGAGGGAAGCGATCAATGTGGTGTATGCATGGTGCCGTATTGCAGATGATATTGTTGATGAAGACGCAAGTATCTATGCCAAGCACCAGCTGTTGGTACAATGGGGAAAAGAATTCGAACTTGGACTTGTCGGTGAATCACGATATCAGTTGGTAAACAGACTTGCGCAGATTATCAAACGATTCAATATTCCACTCGACCACTTCAATGAATTGATCAAAGGGATGGAGATGGATCTGGTGAAGACCAGATACGAGACATTCCGTGATCTAAAAGAATATTGTTACCGCGTTGCATCTACCGTTGGATTGATTTGCACGGAGATATTTGGCTATAAACATGAAGAGGCAAAAGAATATTCCATCAATTTAGGAATTGCATTACAGTTGACGAATATTCTTCGAGATGTTGCCGCCGATGCAAAAAAGGGAAGAATCTATCTACCGCTGGAAGATTTGGATCGGTTTGGATATAGCGAAGAAGAATTGTTCGCGGGAAAATATAATGTAAAATTTCGACGGATGATGAAATACGAAGCAGAAAGAGCGCGATGGTATTTCGCAGAAGCGATCAGACACCTTTCCGAAGACGATAAACCATTGTTCATTGCCGCATTGATCATGCAAGAGATCTATTTTCGATTACTTCAAGATATTGAAAGTGCAGAATACAATGTTTTCAAGAATCGTATTAAAGTTTCAAACACAAAAAAATTACGCATTACGTTCAATGTTTGGTGGAAACACCGCTCTCCCAAGAATACATAACATCGCCACAACGACAGTATGTGCTCTTCTACGAAAGTCTTTTCCGGTATTCGATAATGTCTAAACAAAACAATCCTGATGTTCTCATCATCGGTGGTGGTGTAGCCGGACTTGCGGCTGCTGTTGATTGTTCTTCGCGTGGATTATCAGTTTTATTGCTGGAACAAAAACCGCGTCTTGGCGGCAGGACCTATTCATTCATTCATCAAGAAACGGGGGATGAAGTTGATAACGGTCAACATTTAATGATGGGATGTTACCACTCCACGCTAAAGTTCTTACGGCTGATTGATCGAATTAATTCCGTCTCAATTCAAAAAAATCTTTCCATTACGTTCCGTCGTACAAACCAAGGTGCTTCAACTCTTTCCGCTGTTAATTTACCTGCTCCACTAAATGTGTTTTTTGGACTGCTTCGATTAAATACTCTGACAATATCAGAACGTCTTTCATTACTTCGTATCGGATTAGAATTAATTATAAGAAATTCTGATTCAAACAAACATCTGCAATCAATTACGGTTGATCAATGGCTAGATGAGATGAAACAACCGACCGCGAATAGAAAATATCTGTGGAATATCATTTCGATTGGTGCGTTGAATGATGTTACTGATAAGATCTCTGCCGCATTGTTTGTCAAAGTGCTGAAATCAGCTTTCTTTGGTAAGAAAATAAATTCATCCATCGTTATTCCTAAATGTGGATTAAGTTCGGTATTGGTTGATGGAGCCGCTGAGTTTATTCAAAAACACCAAGGGAAAATCCTCTTAGATACTTCGATCACAAAAACAGAAATGCTCAATTCTACCGTTCAAAATGTACATTTAGATGGTGGTGAAGTTGTATCTCCAAAAACAGTGATCAGTGCTGTTCCATATTTTGATATTCCCAAAATCTTCGATAAGCCGGAGGATATTGGATTGAAAAATCTAGATAAACTTGTTCCTTCTCCGATCATTTCAATCCATTTGTGGTTCGATGTCCATTTTATGGAAGAAGAATTTGTTGCATTGATCGATTCACCGATCCACTGGGTCTTTAATAAATCTAAAATATATGGCAAAGCACATGAAGGGTTAATGTATCTTGCATTAGTCATTAGTGGAGCGCATAATTTAATTGAAAATGACAAAGAACAATTGGTGCAAATGGCACACAAAGAACTTCAACAATTCTATCCAACTGCTTCTGTTGCTGCAATTGTTCATTCATTGATCATTAAAGAAAAGCGTGCGACATTCTCGCCGATGGTTGGTGTAGAACAATTCAGGCCATCAAACGAAACATCCATAAAAAATCTTTTTTTGGCAGGGGACTGGACGAATACAAAACTTCCAGCAACAATTGAAGGGGCAGTGCAGAGCGGATTTGCTTGTAGTGAATTAGTTAAACAATATTTGCAACACGATTGATCTCATCAAAACGTCATACAATAAAAAAACCGAGTTCATCACTCGGTTTTTAAATTTATATGGATTCCCGATAATATCATTCGGAAACGTTATTATTATTTTATGATTGCATTGTCGGCATCATCATTCTGATCGTTGTTCCTTTGCCTAACTCACTTTCAATCTCGATCTTTCCTTTATGGTCGTCAATCACTTTCTTTACAATGGACATTCCAAGACCGGTTCCGTGTTTCTTGCCGTAGGTAACGAAAGGTTCAAATATCTTTCGTTTCACTTCTTCCGGCATTCCGGTTCCGTTATCGGTGAACTCAATCTTCACCATTCCGCCAATATCTTCGGTTGAAACGGTGAGTGTTCCACCTTGAGGCATTGCGTCGCGAGCGTTACCGGCAATATTGTAAAACACACGCACTATCTTATCCTGATCTAGCTTTACTTTTCCTTTGAAGTTTAATTTTTGTTCTAACTTCACGTTTGCCTTGGTAAGATCTTTTTCGATGAACATCAGAACACCTTCCATTATTTCACCGAATTCAACTTCTTCAATATTTGTGGAACTGATTCCTTTGCTGAAATCCAAAATTTCCTGCGTCATATTCACGAAACGATCGACCTGATGGATCATTTCATCCGCAAGTTTTCCGGCTTCTTCATTTCCTGATTTCTTCTTCATTACTTGGGCATACACACGCAATGTTCCCATTGGATTTTTGATGTCGTGAATGATCGTGCTGGCCATTCTTCCAACAGCGGAAAGCCGTTCACTTTGAACCATTTCCTGCGCAAGCCGTGCATTTTCAATTGCAACGGAAGCATGAATGGAAAGTGCATTTAAGAATTCTTCGTCCTGCGGGGTGAACGGTCCACCTTTTTTGTTCAACATCTGAAATACACCGATGATTTTTCCATCGCGGTTGCGCATCGGCATGGTCAGCATATTGTTGGTGCGGTAACCGGAACGTTTATCTACTTCAGGATTGAATCGCGGGTCGTTGTATGCATCAGGTATATTGACGATCTCACCGGTCTTTGCAACATATCCGGCCAAACCTTTTCCCAAAGGAAGACGAATCTCAATTACTTCACTTCCGCGTAATGCTTTGGACCAGATCTCACCTTTCAATTCATCATGCAGATACAATGTTCCGCGGTCTGCAGAGATTGATTTGATGGCTGTTTCAAGAATAATTTCCAGAAGTTTATCAAGATCAAGCGAAGAGTTGATAGTCTTTGCCGCGTCAATTAACATATTCAATTTACTGATATGTTGTTTTGAGATTTCAACTGTGCGGTCCAATTCATTTACAATATTTTGATCTGCATTTCGAAGACGTTTTGTTACAGTTCGTAAAATATTCAATTGAATGATGTTGTTCGATTTCAACATATTGTCAAAATCCTGTTTGCTGATACTGGCGCACGTTGTTGCTTCAACGGCTGTCGTTCGTGCAGATCGAACTTGATCATCGAGTAGTTCCATCTCTCCAAAAAAATCTCCTTTAGTTAGATAGGCGAGCACTGTTTCTGCTCCATATTTTGTCACTTTAGAAATTTTAATTTTACCTTCTAAGATCAAATACAATCGTTCACCGCGAGTATTTTCCTGAAAGACAACCGTGTTAGCAGTAAATTTTTCCTCTTTGCACATCTTGAGGATAGCATTCAAATTCATATCCGCTACATATTTAAACGCGGAATTCAATCGAAGATTTTCTACTGTAAGAAGTGATTGTTCCATTGTCTATACTTTTAGGAAAAGTGAAAGATTCGTATAGCTGAAAATACACAACTGCATAAAGAGAAGCAACAAAGATGGTTCATTCTTACCGCTGTTTTTCGTATATTTATGAATAAAATTGACAGGAAACACAACTCGGCGGAGACATAATCTGCTGTTATTAAAACAATATTCGGTGATACGATCATCAACGAAATGAAACTTGAAAGGGTCACAATTGAGCGATACAAAGATTATTTTTTCAATGGTTGGTGTCGGTAAAGTACATAAACCGAATAAACAGGTTTTAAAAGATATTTACCTTTCGTTTTATTATGGGGCAAAAATTGGTGTATTAGGATTAAACGGCGCAGGAAAATCAACGTTATTAAAGATTATTGCCGGAGTTGACAAAGATTATCTCGGAACGATCCAAGCTCAAAAAGGAATCACGTTCGGATATTTATCACAGGAACCGGAACTTGACCAGGAAAAAACTGTAAAAGAAATTGTTGAAGAAGGTGCACAAGAAACCGTGAATCTTCTGAAAGAATACGAAGCGATCAATGCCAAGTTTGCAGAACCTGATGCAGATTTTGATAAATTGCTCGAAAAGCAGGGAGCTTTGCAGGAAAAGATAGACCAAGTTGGTGCGTGGGATCTTGACAGCAAATTGGAACAAGCGATGGATGCACTTCGTTGTCCTCCCGGAGATACATCGGTAAAGGTTCTTTCCGGAGGTGAACGCCGCCGTGTTGCATTATGCAGGTTGTTATTACAAGAGCCGGATGTACTTCTACTTGACGAACCAACAAACCATCTTGATGCAGAATCGGTTGCGTGGTTAGAACATCATCTTGCACAATATAAAGGAACAGTTCTGGCAGTAACTCACGATCGATATTTTCTTGATAATGTTGCGGGATGGATTTTGGAATTAGATCGCGGTGAAGGAATTCCATTTGAAGGAAATTATTCTTCGTGGCTTGAACAAAAATCGAAACGATTGGAAGTTGAAGAGAAGCAAGAATCGAAACGACAGAAAGTATTGAAGAAAGAATTGGAATGGGTGCGGATGAATCCGAAAGGTCGTCACGCAAAGAGTAAAGCGCGTATTGCATCGTACGAACAAATGCTTTCTGATGAACATGAAAAACGGAATGAAGATATTGAAATTTTTATTCCGAAAGGTCCGCGCCTCGGTGATGTTGTCATCACTGCTGAAGGAGTTGCAAAAGCATACGGTGATAATCTTCTGTATGAAAATATGAACTTTGTTCTTCCTCCCGGCGGGATTATCGGTGTTATTGGACCGAACGGCGCCGGAAAGACAACATTGTTTAGAATGATCACCGGCCAAGAAAAGCCAGATTCAGGAAAGATCACGATCGGTGAAACGGTAAAACTTGCATACGTCGATCAAAACCGCCCGCTCGATCCGAATAAAACTATTTGGGATGAGATCTCCGGCGGCGAGGAAATTCTTCATTTTGGAACACGTGAAGTGAATTCGCGGGCGTACGTTGCCAGATTCAATTTCTCGGGAGGCGATCAGCAAAAATTAGTCGGCCAGATATCTGGCGGTGAGAGAAATCGTGTTCATTTAGCAAAGACGATGAAACAAGAGGCGAACGTTCTTTTGCTCGACGAACCGACAAATGATCTGGATGTGAATACACTTCGTGCGTTGGAAGAAGCGCTAACAGAATTTGCCGGCTGTGCCGTGGTTATTTCCCATGATCGCTGGTTCCTTGATCGCGTTGCAACCCATATCCTTGCGTTCGAAGGTGAAAGTATGGTACAATGGTTCGACGGAAATTATTCTGAATACGAAGAGTTTCGCAAGAAAAAATTGGGAATTGATGTCGATCATCCACATAGGATCCGGTATAAAAAATTAGTGCGTAGTTAAATTTATTATTTGCGAGCTTGTAGACTCAATGTTTGCGTCGTCATTCCGGCGAAAGCCGGAATCCAGGCATGCCAGCGTTCGTTGGCATTACAAACACTGCGAAGCTGTTTAATGGGTAACTTTATTTTGTAACTCAGTAAAAAATGACATATTTTAAAAATAAAACCGACAATATAGTCTTTTGAATTAAAGGTAAAATTTCAATGTCAACAAATGCAATTTCACAAAAGTTTGAAGAAGTTCTTGAATCTTTCGGACCGAACACCAGCTATGTGTGGGATGTTCTTCAACAATATATCGATGACCCAAATTCCGTCAACGAAACCTGGCAGCAACTGTTCGCCGAGGTAGTAGCATCCGGTTCTGTAGATCTTCCAAAAAAATCTGCTCCGAAAAAATTACCTAATGCTAATGGCGAATCTACACCCGCAGTATCTGCGGTTCTATCTGCGCAATCAGTGAAATCATCGCCGTCATTGGCTGCTGTGCATAAACAACTTTCTGCTATCAGCGGTGTTGCAGGGAAGATTGTTGATAATATGGAAGCCTCGCTTGCATTGCCGACAGCAACTTCACTTCGAATGATTCCGGTGCGGGTGTTGGATGAGAATAGATCGTTGTTGAATAAATATCTCAGCTCACGTTCTCGAGGGAAAATTTCCTACACGCATATTATTGCCTGGGCGGTTGTAAAAGCATTGAAAAAATATCCGAACATCAATGCTTCATTTGCACGCGTTGAAGGTCAGGCGTACCGTGATGAAAAATCTCAGATCAACATTGGTATTGCAGTGGATGCTGCAAGAAAAGATGGAACTCGGTCCCTGCTTGTACCCAATATTAAAAATGCTGAACAGATGAACTTTGCAGAATTTGTTACTGCGTATGACTCGGTCGTAAATCGGGCTCGTAAATCTGCGCTCGATCCTTCAGATTTCCAGTCGACATCAATCACTCTAACCAATCCGGGAACTGTCGGTAC
>JAUXTU010000047.1 GCA_030679145.1 Bacteroidota bacterium
ATGGATATGGAATATTTGAGATAAAAATATCATCCCACCCATCGTTATCATAATCTGCAACAGCAACTCCTAAATTTCCTGCGGCAGTACGTAAACCGGCAAGAGCGGCTTTTTCGATAAACGGAGAAGATTGTGCCAGCAAAAAAATTGGAGACAGCAAAAAAAATATTCTAAACTCTTTCATGTCTAAATATTAAAAAAAGACAGCATTATTCCAACGATAAAAACAAACGCTCGAAATTATTCGAGCGTTTGTTTTCTTTATTTCACACTACGCGGGGTAATGCTGTCATCACTGGTTTTGGCGTTACATGGTCTATGAGGAATATTATTATAAAAAATGAGACTCGCCGCCTTAATTACAGGAGTAATTAACTTTTTCAAAGTAGCACCTAATCCACTTAAATGCCGGCGGCAAATCCCATTTTTTATTTTTGAAGCAATGCTTCTCTTACTTTTTTCCCTGATTGTCAATGACATTCAATGGCAGCCAAACTTGTACTACTCCTCCCGTTTGGCTTGCATCGGCATACGGAACCAGAATTAATTTATTACTCAAAGAATCCGCTTCACCAATTTTTATCGGCACAGAATACGATTGATTGCCAATCCACTCTTTTGGTAATAGCTTGGGTGCATATTTAAATTGAGAGTGATCCACATTAAATCGTTGTGACGTAGAATCCTTTAACAATTCCGGACTAAAGGATTTATCAAATGCTAATACCTGCGGTCCTCGCTGGAAAGCAATTTGATCAGGATAACTTTTGCCTCCGGACAATGTTTGCAATGGCATATCAAAGGATATTTTAATTTTGTCATTCGATTTCCATTTGCGTGCTATTGTTAGATATTGATTAGGAGTTCCTTTAAATTCTTTTCCGCCGACTTTTGCAGTAAACGATGAACACCAAGACGGTACACGTAATGCAATTGGGAAGGCGGCCGTCTGCGACGTATGTACTGTAACCGTTATATCTCCCTTTTCAGGAAAACTTCCTGAAACTTGTAATGAAAGATTTATCTGTTTTTTGTCTGTCGTCGTAATTGTTTCTGTATACGATGCAGGCTCATACAACATCAACGTTGGTATTTCTTTTACATTTCCAAATGTAAAGTATGGAATCATTGCAATGCCGCGAGGAATACTTGATGTGCAACAACTGATCCATCCGATAAAAGGTTTTTTATCCATCAGCGGAGTATAATAACTCACACAGCCATCCTGCGGATTTTCTGCGCCTAATAAATGGTTGTAGATGGATTTTTCAATTTGTTCTGCAAATCGAAGTTCTCCGGTTACTTCCAAAAGTGCCTGATTTAATTGGAGCCAAGTAACTGTGACACAACCCTCTCCGATGTGATCTTTGTCTGCACCTGGCAGCACGTCATCAGCTTGAAAATGCTCCCACGCACTGGTCGATCCGGTGATATACAATCTTTTTGATACCACATCTTCCCACGCACGTACTGCCGGCGTTAAGAACTTTTCATCACCTGTTACTTTATATAAATTTACAAGACCAACATAGTTCGAAAGCATTTCGTATGCTTTTCCATTTGCTACTTTGTTCACTTGTCCTGTTTCCATAATCGAACTGATGACTTTGGGTCCATTCTTTTGTTCGTATGCTTCGGTGATGTAGTAACAGAAATCCAAATATTTTTTATCACCGGTATACCGGTACAGCATAACCATAGGATCTAAAACACTTGTTGCCGCCATGCCAATATGAGTACCGGCATCAATAATATTTCGTTGCCTTGGGTTGTTTCCAAATGTCTTACATAATAAGTCACCTATTCTTTTACATGTTTCTAACGCAGGTTGATATCCTGTTACAGTGTAATAACCAAGCAAGCCGTACAGATTATATTTATGAGACCACACGTCCCAACTTGTCCAATACTCACTGGGAATATATGTCCCTAAATATCCATCTTCCAATTGGGTGTTGATAAGAGTGAACATCAATCGGTCCATTTGTTTTTTGAGTCGCACATCGTGTGAATATTTCCAGACATTAGAAGCGGTTTCCAAATATTTCCCGACATGTTCTCCAGCCCACGGATGAATGCCCGGTCGTTGCAGATATGAACCTATCAATCCGTGTTCATCAACTTTTAAAAGACGTTCAACAAGATTTTGCACCATACGTTTTTCAAGATAACCGCTCAATCGTTGATTGTTGAAGGATACAGAGGAATATACATCGGAACTCTTATTTTGAACCACTGGCTTCGGCTCATCCGCCATTGCAATATCTATCAGCTTATTGGCTAAATACAATTGCTCTTTTGTTACAATGCTCTTACTTTCACTTTCAGTAAACCGATATCCAATTATGAGAAAATCTTCTTTGCCAGGCTGAAATTCCGGAAATATAACGACAGTTTCGGAATCCGGAAAGAGTTGAACTTCTTTCAACTCTTTGTGAAGTTCATTTCCAGATTTGTTGTTGACGAAATACTCTAATGTCCCCTTGTACGGTTTGTTCCCTTTATGTGAGAATATGATCTTGGATGTGAATACATTATTCATCGTTTCAGAAATTGTTTGTGTCATCGAAACAAAATCGGACCATTGAATAGGACCATACGTATACGGACCTTCATACATTCCAATTCCGCCGACATCCGGGCTGAATAATCTGACTGCAATAACATTTTCTTTGTCATAGTGCACATCACTCGGAGAGATACTATAGACACGTTGCACATCCCACTTTGTGATATAATTTGGGGGCAGTGATCCCATCTGACCAATAAGTTTTCCGTTAAAATAAGTAAAATCAACATCGTCAATCTTTCCAAGAGAGAGTTTCAGACCATTTCCTTTTTCAATCGCGTTCTTCATGCTGGAAGGGATTATTATTGTTGTCCGATACCACGCAAACACGTTTGCTTTAAGATCTTTTGCTGACCAGCTGATTTGGATGGTTTTGGTATCCCAAAGAGAATCGTTGAACGATGCATTCGACCATTCCGGATTATCACCAATTTTAAATTTCCAGATTGTTGGCAGAGGCAATGTTTGAGCCTGAACAAAAAATACATTGCCAAGCAGAATAGCTATTAGCAAAAAATAGTTTACACTTTTTCTAAGAAAAAAAATATTCATACCTGATCTCTATAAATGGTGGGTAATGATTACATCCGTTAACTATTTGTCTTGCCAATCCTGTCTACAGTCCTAAAAAATAATTCCGATAGAAAACTTTTGTGCATTTTTTAACATCCCGAAATCTTGATATGCATAATCGAACGCAACCTGAAGGCTACCAACAACTGACTGTTTCACACCAACACCCAGCGTCATCCCTTCCTGTGAATCAGCAAGGAACATCGATTTATATCCGCCGCGCAGTGCAAGAAAATCGTTGAAGATATATTCTCCGCCAAGATTTACGCTTTCATAATTGTCATTCGGATGAGAAGCATCAACAGCAAGAACAAGTTTATTCGTTTCATCGGAAAATACTTTGTATGCAATACCAACCTTAAAATTTAACGGCAACGCCCAGTCTTCAGTATTAAGACTGGCAGGGATCCTTCCGTTCTCACCGGTTGATGCCGGATCGAAATCATATAACACTGTTGAAGAAGTTCCTTCCATTTTCATTTTCGGGCCAAAATTTGAAATCGACATTCCAAGGGTCACACCATCAAACGGTGTCTCATATTTTACACCAATATCAATTGCCATCGCGCTTGCACTCATCTTCCAAATTTTCTGATAAATAAATTTTGGATTAAACCCGATGGAAAATCTGTCGGTAAGTTTTATTGCGTATCCGACACTAACTGCAACATTCGAAACTGAAAATGATTCTCCATTCCCTTCAGGATTATCTATCGTCGTTACCGGCATATCAGCAATATTCGATGAAGTGAAAGAAAGACCAAGTGTTCCAAGCTCACCTAGATGTATTGCCCCAGCAAGATAATTATATTGAATATCGGCAAGCCATTGTGTGTGATCCACAACGAGCACTGTGCTGTTGATATCGGCGATGCCGGCAGCATTCCAATACATTGAACTCGGATCATCCGCAACTGCTACGAATGCACCACCCATTGAGATTGCCCGTGCTCCCTGACCGATGGAAAGAAAAGAAGCGGCGGTTGTTCCTTTTTTAGATACATTCGATTTAAAAGCCTGAGAATATAATAGTGATCCACTGAACATCAGTAGCGTAGTAAAGAGAAGAATATTTTTTGTTTTCATAAGTATTTTTAGTTTTTATTTGATTACGGCAAATTTGCCGATATGTTCGCCAACGTTAGCTGCTTTTACGTGATAGATATAGAGACCATACGCCGCTTCCATTCCATCGTCCGATATTAAATCCCACGATACCGATCCGTTAATTGCTGATGGAGCTTTAACAATGGTTTTAACAAGCGCACCGCTTTCCGTAAAAATATTGATCGTACACTCTATCGGAAGATTGATGAAATCAATCTTCCTGTCTCCCCGTCCGCTCTGATACAACGAACGGCGTTCCCACATCGCCGCGGCTACATACGGATTGGGAACAACTGAAATTTTCTTCAGCAGATTCTTTGCCGCATTATTATCAACGCGCGATGCGTGCGATTTAAATTCAAAATAATCTCCCCCCGCAAATGGCTTTTTGGTCTTAATGACAAATTTATCTCCCTCTGTCGGAGGTATTGGAGGATTCCACCACTGCACGTAGTTATAGGAGAAGGTATAGCAGATCTTAAAATTAGTGTCATCTTTATACCCATCAATAATACGAATGGAATCTCCGGTCGTGAATATTCCGTTGGCATCCATATCCTGGATAATAAATTTACAACGATATCCCTTCGTGGTATTGGTGATCGTAAAATTAACGGAATCTTTTATAAAGGTCGGTAAATCCTCAAGAAAACCTATATCTTGCTTTGTACTAAAAAATCGTATCTCATAATCAGCAGGCCACGCAACATTGATTGCTGAGAACGACCGATCAATATGTGCCGTGAGGGTTGCATTGGTTTTATATCCCGGAAGCAAGCCTGTTGCTGTTTCATCCACTACAATTACTGTATCATTCTTTATACTCACTGCCAGTCCGTCAAACGGCGGTGACCCGCTTTTGATGGAGAGATTTTTGAGCAGTGTATCCACCGTTACACCCAGTGACGCTTTCCGTAATATTTTGAATGATTTTGTTTTGTAACTTGGAAACACTCCAACAGAATCAAATGCTATCTGATAGGTATATCCTTCAAGCACTGAACTCGGGCTTACAATGTTCGTTGCCACTGATCCTGTACCAATTCCTCCGTGCTGTAGCGGTGTGGATATTCCATCAAGTTGTGCCGGCACATATCCTGCTGCTTGGGCATTCGGAGTAACGACAGCACAGTTCTTATCCACAAATTTTAAAGTCCCGCTGAAATCTTCTGATATAATCTTCGTGCATTCCGATGATGAGAGCCCCCCGGTTGCGCCGTTGCGAGGGTCGAGTTTTGTGGGAGCTTTGCCACGGTCGTACGAAACAAGTGCGTAATAATATCGTGTTCCATTTTTTACGGTTGTGTCAATAAATGAATGTTGCAACCCTGTATCTTCTCCACGCCAGAAATGTGCCCCATTGATCCCCTCAGGATCGGGACCTTTAATGCTGTCAATTAAATCCCATTGTTGAATCGGTTTCCAATATTTTACTTGCCCCCGTGAATCGGTAATTGTTTTGGGGTCCTGAAACTCTGGATCGGTGCTTCGATACAGTAAATATCCCTCAAAGTCGAACTCTCTCAGAAATTTATCATACGATTTTTCGGCAATGTCATCCCAATATATATAGACTTTTTTATCTCCCGGAATGGCACTTAAGCTTGGCGTGTACGGCGGCGAAGCAAAATTGTAATATGCATTATAAATAGATTGCACTGTTATTTTATTAAAGAGGATTGCATTAAAATCATCTCCCCATATGAGAGCAACAGAAAACCGTTCGCGTTTATTTTGCTTCAGCGGAAATACTCCTGAAGAAAAAACACAAAAAATATTACTCAATTTAACTGTAGTATCTTTAAATCCGCAGGTCATTACTCCCCACGCTATTTCATCATGATTTGCCATAGGACCATCGAAGGTAAAAACATCAACGTAAGCAGACTGCAAGCCGATCTGATCTGATTCATCTTTATCGGTTGCATCAAAGTTTGGTTCGCCCAGGGTCGGCTTTCCATCTCCTTCACCTTCGTCTTGTCCTTTATATTGAGGATCGTACACACCCACACCATCTTTCCCAACATCATCATTTAATGGTTCATCAGCTTCCCACGTTCCATTATTATTTGCATCGGTAAAACTAAGCCAATTTTCATTATTATCTATTCCATCATCTCGCCTCTCATCAATCATTAACGGATTAAATGTACTGCCATTCTTCCATTTTGTCCCATCAGTTTTTATTGCATCCTGATCGTCATCTAATCCATTGGTTCCATTTCCTGGGCTTTCCAAAAATGATTGCCCATAATATCCTGTTTTGTATTTGTCGGGTAAACCCACTCCGCTTGGTGCCCATGTGTACATCAGATCAAGATTTCTATCAAATTTTGCATCGTTAATTTGTGCAGAACCAACACTCGGATCACAATACACAGCAAACACTGTAGAATCATAATTACGGTCAGAGATATTGATGACATCGTAATGCCAAAAAATAATATCTTCGGCAAGAACATGCGTCCATTGAAATCCTCGCACTTCAACCCGAATACCTAATCCTCCGCGATCCGAATCCGAAGCAATAGGGAAATAACTTATTGGTGGTCTTGTAAATTCTTTATCCTTCGAATCATCATAGACAAAAAAAGTTTCTTCCTGTGCATTACTCACACCTCGTCCAAAATATCCATACCAATACCCATCCCATTTTTTAATCGAGTCCTCTTGCGTTCCATATCTGTCATAGAATACTGAGCGGGGCCATTTCAAAGGAAATGTTGTTGTATCAATATTTATTCCGGGGCTTTTTGATACCGGATTGACATACCCGGGAACCGGTTCAACACCCCACAGTTCGCGCGTTACCGGATCAAAATCCATAGCCTCGCGATATGAGGCTTCAATCGGCGTAATGTATCTTTCACGTCCCTGTGTATCAAGAATCTTTACTTTCGATCCTATGTACGGTGTAAGTCCATCTAACGATCGATGACCAGTTCCCTTAGGCCATTCACCGTGCGGTCCGGAAACAACACCACCCCACCAATCGGAAACCTCGCCTTGATTTTGAAACACTGTTCTTACACGATTGCCGTCCAACATTCCTTTTTTTCGGTATTGAATGTTCCCTTTTGGTTCATCGCGAAACATTTGTATTTGCGGAGTGACTTGCGCCGCGGCTATAACAACAACGAACATGTTCAGAAAAAAAATCTGAAGTGATTCCGAAATATTGTTAGTTTTTATAAACATAGATTTGGTAATTTTATTTGATCACTGCAAATTTGCCGATATGTTCTCCAACGTTAGGAGCCTTAACGTGATAAAGATAGAGTCCGTACGCTGCTTCCATTCCGTCGTCGGAAATAAGATCCCATGAAATAGCACCATTAGTTGCAGAGAATGGTTTCACAATCGTTTTTACCAACGCACCGCTTTCCGTGAAAATACTTATTGTGCATTCCGTCGGAAGATTAATGAAATCAATTTTTCTATCTCCACGGCCGCTTTGATACAACGACCGCCGTTCCCACTTTGCAGCCGCAACATAGGGATTGGGAACCACAGAAATTTTGTTCAATTGATTTTTTGCAGTAGTATTATCTGTGTGCGAAGCATGAGATTTAAATTCAAAGTAATCTCCACCTGCAAATTGCTTTTTGGTTTTGATAACAAACTTGTCCCCTTCCGCCGGAGGAATCGGAGAATCTGTGAAATTATAGGAGAATGAATAACATATCTTAAAATTAGTATCATCTTTATAGCCATCAAGAATACGAATGGAATCACCGGCATTGAACTTTCCATTAAAATCCATATCCTGAACAATAAATTTACAACGATATCCATTGGTAACATTGGTAATTGTAAAATTCACCGAATCTTGAATAAAATCCGGCAATGATTCAATAGCTCCAATATCTTGCATTGCATTATAGAATCGTATTTCATAATCGCCAGGCCATGCGAGATTGATTACTGAAAATGAACGATCAATATTAGCTTTAAATGCCGCATTGGTTTTGAATCCAGGTAACAAACCGGTTGTCGTTTCATCTATTGCAACCACCGTATCATTTTTAATACTGACTGTCATACCGTCAAACGGCGGTGAACTACGGTTAACTGTAATGTTTTTGAGCAGAGTATCAACTGTTGTGCTTGATACCGCTTTACGCAGTACGTTAAACGATTTTGTTTTATACGTCGGAAAACGGCCGATAGAATCAAATTTTATTTGATATGTGTATCCTTCAAGCACCGAATAAGGATTCACAATATTCGCAGTCATTGATCCTGTTCCAATGCCTCCATGCAGCAACGGTGCAGACATTCCATCGACTTGTGCCGGTATATATCCGGCGGCTTGCGCATTCGGGATAACAACGGCACAATTTTTATCAACAAATTTCAACGAGCCATTAAAATCTTCCGAAATAATTTTCGTGCATTCCGAGGCTGATAACCCTCCCACTGCTCCATTATACCGATCTACTTTTGTAGGAACAACACCACGATCGTACGAAACGAGCGCATAGTAATATCGCGTTCCATTTTTAACTGTAGAATCTATAAATGAATGTTGTAATCCTGTGTCATCACCCCGCCAAAAAAGTGCACCGTTAATTCCAACAGGGTCAGGACCTTTAATAGTATCAACTAAATCCCACTGCTGGATTGGTTTCCAATATCGTCCTTGCCCTCTTGAATCTGTAATCAATTTAATATCTTGAAACTCCGGCTCAGTACTTCGATACAATAAATATCCTTCAAAGTCGAATTGTCTGAGAAATCTGTCATACGATTTTTCTGCAACCTCATCCCAATATAAATATACTTTTTTATCTCCGGGAACGGCGGTCAATGTTGGGGTGTATGGCGGCTGCGCAAAATTATAATAGGCGTTGTAAATCGCCTGAACTGTTACTTTGTTAAAGATAATGTCACTTAAATCATCTCCCCATATGAGAGCGATAGAAAAACGTTCCCGCTTATTTTGTTTCAACGGGAATACGCCGGAAGAAAAAAGAGTCATAATATTAGTCAATTTAGCGGTGGTATCTTTAAATCCGCTGTTCATTATTTCCCATGTTCTTTCATCTTGATTCGGCCAAGGACCGTTGCCATTAAGAACATCGACAAATGCAGATTGCAAACCGATCTGATCTGATTCATCTTTATCGGTTCTTTCAAAATTGGGTTCTCCTAATGTCGGTATCCCATCACCCTCTCCCTCATCTGGTTCTTTGTATTGCGGGTCGTATACACCAACACCATCTTTTCCTGTGTCATCATTTAATGGTTCTTCCAGATCCCAATTCCCATTATTATTTGCATCGGTAAAACTGATCCAGTTCTCGTTATTATCTATTCCATCATCTCGTTTTTCATCGATCATTAACGGATTAAATGTACTGCCATTCTTCCATGTTGTTCCATCAGTTTTTATTGCATCCTGATCGTCATCTATTCCATTAGTTCCATTACCCGGACTTTCTAAAAATGATTGTGCGTAGTACCCCGTTTTATAATTATCCGGCAAACCTACTCCACTTGGCGCCCAAGTATACATAAGGTCGAGTACTCTATCAAACCTTGCATCGTTTATTTGTGCAGAACCTACACTTGGGTCACTATAGACAGCAAATATCGTAGAATCATAATCGTGGTCAGAGATATTAATAACATCGTAATGCCAAAAAATAATATCTTCGGCAAGCACATGCGTCCACTGAAACCCGCGCACTTCAACACGAATACCAAGTCCTCCGCGATCATGATCAGATGCAATCGGAAAATAACTGTACGGAGGCTGTGCAAATTCTTTATCCTTCGAATCATCATACACAAAATATGTCTCTTCCTGTGCGTTACTTACACCTCGCCCAAAATATCCGTACCAATATCCATCCCACTTTTTAATTGAGTCTTCTGCGCTTCCATACAGATCATAAAATACCGAACGAGGCCATTTGAATGGAAATGTTGATGAGTCTATATTTATTGCGGGACTTTTTGATATGGGATTAACATATCCGGGAACCGGTTCAACCCCCCATAATTCACGTGTAACCGGATCAAAATCCATTGCCTCACGGTAGGAAGTCTCAATCGGAGTAATGAACAGTGTATCCCCAAAGGCATTAACGATCTTCACTTTTGATGCAATATATGGAGTAAGTCCATCCAAACTGCGATGACCTGTTCCTTTAGGCCATTCACCATGCGGTGCTGAAACAACACCGCTAAAAAAATCGGAAACTTCACCTTGATTTTGGAATACTGTTCGAACAAGGTTTCCATCCAAGGTTCCCCTTTTCCGATATTGGATATTTCCTTTGGGTTCGTTACGAAACATTTGAGTTTGCTGAGTGACCTGCGCAATTGCTGTACCAACAATGAGCAGACTTAGCAGTGCTATTCTGAGAGAGGGAGAATTTTTTTTCATAAATGAATCCATACTGCCAACGTTGAGTTGGATAAGTGAGTTAGAAGTCAAGATTGATACCGAGTCTTACGTTACGTGGTGCGGAAAATGACGTCGGGTTATTCAAATATTCCTTTAGTGTATTTAAGCCATAGATCGGTCCGGCTTCTTTCGTATATAAATCCACGTTCGCGCGTCCGCTTGCAGCATCTACGTTGTTTTCATTTTTAATGTCAAGCAGATTATAGACAAGCATAAATACGTTCCCCTTTACACCCAATAGTGCAAATGATTTTTCCGCACGAAAATCTAATGTATATGTTGAAGGTTTTACTCCACCGTTCTCAAACCGGAGACCTCCGCTCACGCGGATACTTTCGGTATACGGAAAACCTGATCCGTTTCCAAAGATCAACCCTGTCATCCAATCGCCTTTGTCACCAACATTCATCGAAATATTTATTGTTGAACGCTGATCCCAGTTCAATGGAACAACTTTTTTATTTGTCGCCAGCGGCGGGTCAGATTGATTATTAAAAAATACCGATAATGGATCAGATGCATTACCTTCTGCAATTTGATATGTATAATCTGCACGCAAGCTGTAAAAATCCGCATATTGTTTTTCGATAGAGACAATAAATCCACGCACATTTCCATAGTCGCGATTCACATAGCGGGCATATTTAAATCCTTCATGGGTTTGAATGATTTCCGTGCCGAGCAAATTACGGATGTCGCGGTAGTATACAGTAAAATCTAAGCCAATTGTATTAAGAAATTGCTGCTGTAGACCAAGTTCATACATTACGGTGCGCTGTGCATCAATATCAGGATTTCCTGATACGCTTTGTAATTGTGCGTTCGGTGCTATCAAGTATTCAGAGTTTGTATATAAATTGCCGTACGTAGGGATTTGAAAAAAATGACCGTACGAAAAATGAATGATTCCCTGATCGGTAATTGGAAACGACACACCAAGACGCGGACTGACCTGAACTTTTTCAGTTGTTTTTTGCATTTTGCCTGCATCAGAAAATAAAGGATTACGCGTTGGGTTTTTCAAGTCGTATAATATTTTACTGTTCGGATTAAAATAATCGAGCCGAATACCTGCATTGATTATCATAATGCCGTATTCCATTTTATCCTGCACATATACAGAAGCTTCATACGGTGCTTTGCTGTAACTCTGATTCCCTATTGTATGCAGTTGTGGATACCGCGGTTTAAATACTGAATCTCCCGCTGTAAATATAACAACCAATCCTGTACTATGATTATAGAGATCATGTATTCGTCCCTCTATTCCCATACTTATTTTATGTTCTTTTGTTATTTGCGATGCAAGTGTCCATTGTCCGATCATGGACTGAGTTCGATTCTCATTTCTTCCGCCTTGGTTGCCCCCCGTTCGAAATGTATAATTTGAAACGGCAGTACCTTGAAATGGATTAATGTAGCGTTTATCGTACGGATCCTCGTATAAATATCCTTTTCCGGAAAATTTGTTGATCGAAAATTTTAAAGATTGAAATGTATTGTTACTGATAACATGATTGATCTGAATATTTTGCACCCAATTTTCACTGTAGTTTGTTATTCTGCCATCCGGCGCCCATTTCCATGCATGGTCGTAATTTTGCCATCTCGCACTTTCAATAAATCCGCTGTAACTTAATTTCAATGCGTCAAACGAATATGTTAGTTTTCCGTTGAACGAATATTTATGATACGGGTTCATCGGAACAATCGCTCCATCACCGCTATTATGATTGTAATAAATGGAACGATTGTTCGGATTCGGAAATGTTGGAATAGAATCTGTTATGTTATAGACACGTTTCCCGTACAAATACCCTTCTTCATCCTGCAATCGCCCTGTCATAAAAAAAGTTAGATTGTCCAATACATACGTCGGTCCACTTAAACTAAATTGATAATTTTTTGTCCGCGATAAATCTAATTTATCATCATTCAAAAATACGTCAGTATGTTTGGTATAATAGTCACCAAAATACGCCCCAAGCGATCCATGAATATCCGATGAACCGTCTTGCGTTACAATATTTACTACACCGGACAATGCTTGTCCATACTCTGCATTGAATGTTCCACTGATCACTTCCATTTCACGGACAGATGAGTTTTCAGGAATAAATCCCGCCTCACCGCTCAATGGATTGTTTACTGTCACTCCATCAACAAGGTATGCAACTTCACCGCTGCGCCCTCCGCGAAAGTGGCCGCCAACTACGCCAGCTTGCAGATTAATAACTTGCGAAAGATTCTCTACCGGCATTACCTTCATCTCATCCGATGAAACCGTGACTGATGATGAGGTAAGATCTTTTTGCACTAACGGACGCTGGGCTTCAATAATTACTGCATCTCCTTCTACAACCGTTTCTTCCAACTTCATATCAATCTCTGTTGTTAAATCGATCTTCACAATAACATTTTTGATCACTGAATTTCTATAGCCTATGCTTGTGATGGATAATGAATATGTTCCGGGGGAAATATTACTGATACTGTAAAACCCTTCAAAATCTGAAGAAGAACCGGATTTTGTCCCCTGGATAAGAATGGATGCTCCTACCACCGGTTCACCGGATTTTTTATCAGTAATTTTTCCTACAATCTTTCCTGTTTGGCCAGAATACAGTAATGATGAAAGAATCACAGCAAATAGTACTGTAAAAATTAATGTGTTTGGGATTCGTAAAATTTTCATAGAAGTATTATTTATATTTATAATTGTTACACAATGTGATAAAAATAGCAAGACGCGTGTGATGCTGCTTTTATGACATAGTGCAATGTTGTTTCTTTAGCATCTTAAAAAAAATCCGAAAAATTTGCGGCCACCTAACAAAAAGGCGACCGCAACAATACCGTACAAAACTACATCTTTACTTAGTTCTCACTGAACTATTTATTGAATCGTCATTGCGAGACGTTCTTTGTCGAAGCAATCTTGCTTTTCGATTATTTAAGGAGATTGCTTCTTCGCTTCACTCCTCGCAATGACTTTTCAGTGAGAATTATTTAATCAACATCATCTTCTTAACCGAAGTATATGAACCTGATTCCAGTTTGTACATATACACACCCGTTGCAAGTTTCGATGCATCGAGCGTTGCTGTATATGAACCTGTCTCTTGGAACTGATTCAGAATTGTCATCACTTCACGTCCGAGAATATCAAACAATTTTAAGCTGACCATTCCTGACTGTGGAATGCTGAACTTAATGTTCGTTGTCGGATTGAACGGGTTCGGATAGTTTTGCGACAGTTCAAATGTCTTTGCCACTGCTGCATCTTGTCGAACGTCGGTCGGTCCCGATACATACCATGTGTATGCCCAGTTAAACTGATTTTGCCAAGAATTATCGTTATTTAAAATTGAATAAGCTAAAATTCCAACACGACCTGTTCCTCCATCCCGATCATTGATCGAGAAGTCAAAAGGAATAGTCATACCAACTTTTGGAACAAATATACTATCACCGGCATACAATCCCTGAAGCACGGTAAATGGAATTCTTGCTTCAACAATATAGCCTGGCGTTAATGTTTTTACCTTCCAAGAATAATTCGCACCCGGATACATCACAACTTTTCCCCCGTGATCATCGTTAAGACGGTTTTTGGAAAAGCGTAAGAAATGATCCGGTTTCGCAGCGCGAGTATAACCTGGATGAATTCCACCTTCCGAGTCATACAAACCAATGTTCAGATCCGGAGAATCTTGCTGCCAAGTATTGGAGTTTGTTCCTGAGTCAGAAGCAACTGTATCATCAACTACATCGTATGCGACGTAAAGATTATTTGCATCCATAGAAAGATATGCTTTTGCTGAAAGATCATTACTATCAGCTATAACAGTATTATTCACAACATGTGCATTTAAAAAGCCGGTTCTGAATGAATTTATTATGAATGGTTTAATTCCGGCAGTCGTCCATTCGGTTAATGAACCATCCGCGACAAAATTTGCGGGCGCTGTTTGAATAACCTGGGTTCCTTTCCCTGTATTGGTAAGTGGTCCGGCAACTGCAGGTAGGCTTAAATTGTAGACTGAATCCCTCGCAGTGACACCATAATAATATGCTACATCCTGATCTGTAACAGGAGTAAGCAATACGTGGTTTACCGATTGTACACCTAATGCAATATCAGCTGGTGGAAGTTGTGAAACTCCCGGATCGGTAGTTTTAGTGAAGGGTTTCTTACTATAGTATACGTTATACACCGAACGAGCTTCGTTCGGCACATCATTCCAAATGATTTTATTCACATATGGAGAAGTTTTGAGTATCGTGATACCGGTAACTGCTGCCGGAGGAGTTTTATCTGCTAACGTTGTATCCGGACGCATAGCAGGAGGCATCATGGCAACAATCTCTGATACGCTTAATGCCTTACTAAAAACTTGAACATTATCTATACTGCCTTTGAAGGGAGTAGCATCCACAGGACCGTTATTTCCCAAAAATGCAACTTGACCCTTATTCACTGAGCCTGTCAGTGGAAGGATCCCTTGCATCACTCCATTCAAATATATCCTTGCATACTCACCATCATACACACCAACAACATTAATCCATTCTCCTGTTTTTAAAGCAGCTTCTGGTATAGCAGGACGAGCTGCACCGCCGGATGTTGTAACTTTAAACCGTAATTGCTTATTTCCTTTGTCTTCATAAAGAACATATTGGTCGCCTTGAGAATCAAAAATACCTCCAAAAGAACCGGGCATAGCTGTCGGCAAATATGCTAATTTTGTCCACACCGAAACGGAAACAGCACTACTCGGACTATTAAATGACGATGTTGTATCAAATTTAACATAATCATTAACGCCGTCAAAACTCAATGCATTTCCGAAAAAGCCATCCGAAATAACTGGACCATTTTTCACTAAACCTCTATTTGCTACTTTTCCTGTTGCATCAAAGATTACTGTATCAAGGCCGGCAACCGTATCAGCATCTTGAATTCCTACGGAATCAAGTTGATAGTACGCAACATTGTTCGATGTGAAGTTTTTGTGAACAAAATTAGTATTGCTTGTTACCATCACATTTGCCGCGGTATCTTTTACGTTCATTACCGTAAGAGCGTACGATTGATCGGTCATGTTTGAAGTCGAAAGAATGGCACTTTTCTGATCTACTGCCAACTTTACATTCGATACCGTAACTGCATTATTAATCGTGTAATTCGTTTTTGTTGAACCGGTAACAGCATCAACTTTCTCGCTGAATTGAACGATCACCGTGCTTCCAGCTCCAAATGTAGCAACATACGAAACAACGGGCGGCGTCGTATCTTGGGCTATCAACGGTATTGCCATCGCCATACAAGCGACGAGAAGTAGAAAAATCTTCTTCATAATAGTACTCCTTTGTGTTGTGAAACTATTTGTGAATTAATGTGAATTACAACAAACCTCTATTACCCCGCAATTTTTTTCCAGTATTTTTTTCCTTTCTTGTTTTGAATTGTGAGTGAATGCGACTGGTGCAAAAACACCAAACAAAATATTGCACTTACTATTTTATAACCAGCATTTTCTTCACGGACGTGTATGCACCTGATTCAAGCCGGTAGATATACATTCCTGTTGCAAGGGTTGCTGCATCAAGAGTTACAGTATAGGACCCTGCTTTTTGATATTGATTTACTGCATTCATCACTACACGCCCGAGAATATCTACGATAGTGATTTTTACCATTCCTGATTGAGGAATACTGTAGGAGATGTTCGTTGTTGGATTAAATGGATTTGGATAATTTTGTTCCAGACCGTATTCAAACGGAATGGATTTTACAACTGAACCTTTTACCGAGGTAAGCATCTTCATTCCGTACACTTCTACTTCATTCAGAATATATGGATCATTGAAAGTATTATTCTGCAGAAATAATATCTTTAATCGACGACCAATTCCGGATATCCCGGAAATATCATCGATTTCTCCATTGCCGGCTGCATCATTATAGATTGCTTCTGCTTCTCCTGATTCTTTTTCAATGATCAAATAATAATTTGTTGCATAAACATTACCCCATTTCAATCGCACATTGGTTATTGAAATTGTTTTCCCGAAATCAATCAATATCCATGGTAGAATCTTTCCGGGCGCATTTTTCCAGTATGTTGCCGTATCGCCGTCATTTACTGCACTGATGGAAGATCCCCAATTCGTTGATGATGCTGTTGCTCTCCTCCAGAGTGCGCGATTATATTTTTCTGTTTCAATGCCCGCAATATGAATTGTTTGTGTATCCGTAATTTCACCAACAGCACGCAAGGTAAACATTGTGTCACTACGAACGGATACAATCAATGAGTCATGTTGTTTGATCGGTGTTCCGTTTAGTGAAACTGTCGATCCTATTCCAGTTTCCCAAAATAATGTGATCGAATCAACACTGCCTATTTCGTAGGACGGCATACTTGAGCGGAATGATTTTATTCTTCCGGGAGGATAATAGAATACCGTCCGGGAAATAGAATCAATGATTTTTCCTTGTGTTGTTAAAGTGTAGGTTGTTGTGTTTGTTGGAGTTATTTGAAGTGAATCAATCGGATTGACTGGATTTCCATTCAGAAATGCTTTAGAACTATCGGAAGTATTCCAGTACAATGTCGTTTTTTCATTCTTATACAGTATCTCCCGCTGAGCATAGAAATATCGGATCGTTCCACTTTGTCCGTGCATTATCGTGTCAAATACTAGCTGCGCCATTTTTTCATATCCAATTGCATTCGGATGGACACCGTCTGGTACCAGAGAATCTTGATTTTTCATTAGAGAATAAAAATCGATCAGGTATGTTTTTGCTGTTCTTTTTATAGAATCAACAAGTGGAATAATTTCATTCTTAACAACTGATTCGGAAATTCCTCCGAATTGATTTTCTTTAAATACGGGAATAGGAAAGCCGACATAGATTTGAGGGCGACGATGAAACATTCTGAACGCAGCAACCAATTCCATATAATTGCTAAAAAATTGATCCTTATAGAGCCAATTAAACGGCTTACTGTCATTCGTTCCCAGTTTGATAATAACAATGTGCGGATCAAAATTCAGCGCATCAACAAATTCCGGTAAACTCCAATACGGAAGATCACCGTTCTTCAGAAGTGTTGCACCTGATACTCCAAAATTTTTCACTTCATATTGCGAGCCTAATTTTTTTTGAAGCTGCTGCGGATACGATTGTTCTCCAAGACCTCCATAGGTGATGCTGTTTCCGATACACGCAATCCGGGTCTTTGCCTGCTGTGCAACAGAAAATATGGTCGCAGCAAAGATAAAAAAAATAATTTTCCGTAATATCGAATATGTTCTCATTGATCTGTCCCTGAATTGTACGCCAATAATAAGTTAAATACTTTTTAATAAGTGAGGAAATAATGTCCTGTAGGGTTCCGGATTCCACGCATAACTGATTTAAAAAAATTATTAGCCTTTACCTATCTATTTAACTTCAATAGTTTTATTATCTGTTCCCAAGCCAATAATTTTAAGTGATTCCCATTTTTTAGGTAAAATACCTTTGTTATATTTCAAACCATTATCGGTTTGTTCTACACCGCCAAAACCATAAATAACCGCCTGAAGCATGGCTCCTGCGCCAGTTGCAAAATAAGGATTGTTGCTGTTTGCTGATTCTGAGAACACCCCAAAAGGAGGACGGCTATTGGGTAAATATGATTTTACAAAATAGTCATAGGCTTTATCAGCATCTCCTAATCTTGAGTACAATACAGACAATACACCATAAGCCATAGCCGGTCCATCTTTCTTGTCTATTTTATCAGCATAGTATTCCAGATCCCTCTTTATTTGATTTTTATCGGTAATGACATGTAATGGATAGGCAAGTAAATTAACATCTGCTTGTTTTATCATTTCTCCTTTATACCCTTTATAGTTTTGTGTAATTCCATTCTCGGAATGGATTATAAGTTTTTCGGAAACCTCTTTCCATTTTGGATCAATTGGTTCGTTCAAAATGGTTGCTGCTTTCATTGTGTTTTTCAGCGCTTCAATAGCAGAGGCATTTGTAAAAGCATTATCATCTACGTGTTGTGCATATTCATCTGCCCCAACCACATTAATAATTGAATACGTTCCATCTGTATTTTTCTGCGCCCTGCTTACCCAAAAATCAGCTGTTGCTTTAAACATTTGCCATTCTTGTCTTAACCATTTTTTATCTTGCGTATAGGTATAATAATTCCAAAATGCAATTGCGATATCTGCAGTTATATGTTGTTCGAAAATTCCGGTTAACGCCCAAGTTGGTGTTGCTTCTTCCCCAGTATCGTCTGATTCCCAAGGAAACATCGCCCCTTGGTAACCATATATACTGGCTTTTTGTTTTGCTTTCTCCAATCTGTCTGAACGATAATTAAGACAAGATTTTGCCATCTCTGGTTGTAAGGATAATAACGTAGGGTACATCCAAAGCTCTGCGTCCCAAAAAATGTGACCGTTATAACCTTGCGATGACAATCCCATTGGAGGAATACTTTGTCTACTGCCCGGTCGGATAAATGAATATAAATTATAAAGAGCAAAACGAACTCTTTGCTGAGCATCTAAATCGCTTTTAATTTCAATATCCCCACTCTTCCATAACTCATCCCATGCATTTTTGTGTTTATTTAACATTTTATCAAGCCCTTCTTGCAAAGCATAAATAGGCTGTCTTTCTGATTCATTTAATGGGTCGCTGACATCTTTTGAAGTACAGATACCTCCTGCAACAGCAAAACCATAATTCTTGCCTTTCTGCAACTTTTTAGAAAACCCGACTTCTTTCCCGGTTTGCGACAAAGTCTCTCCCTGACCGTCAAATAAGAAAGTTGTAGAAGCAGACACAGTGTATTTACCGTTTATAGTTTTTGCAGTTGTTCCAAATATAGGCATGACAAATGGACCGTCATTTAAAACCCGATAATGCGTTTTTGCTTCTTTCAACTCGTCAGGAACAGACATATAATTATGGGCTGTAATTTCTATATCTACCAAAGGTGTAATTTCAACTATTGCCATCGCTGAAAAAGGCAACGCTCTGTTAGCTAAAATACTGTACTTAATTTCTGCAAAATTCTGAAATTGAAAAGAAGTCGTACTTATTCCCTCTTTCATAGAAATTACCTGACTCCATTTTTCAATATTATTTGATTGTATTTCTTGATTATTGATTGTTAATCGTAAATTCAAAAATTCGATACCTCTAACAATTTTGCTTATTCCATTTTCTGGACTTGCATCGTAAACTCCTTTTAAAATAACCTCTTTCGTCCTCAGAGGTTTATCATCTGTTACAATTCCGAATTGTCCATTTGCAACAGTAACACCGAAATAATTTTCACGTGAATTAGCCACTAAATGCCACTCATCTGATTTAATCTGTCCAAACAAAACCGGACTTAATAAGATTAAAAAAAATAGTCCTTTAAGATTTAGTTTCATGTGTGTATTTTTCCGGTATTTTTTTTCTTGTTTTGAATTGATTGGTGAATGAATTAGTTAATGTGAATTATAGTTGTCGTTTATTGTAATAACTGTAGATCAATGTGTGTTCTACTAAATAAAAATATATCTGACTGTCAACCAACCTGAAATAATTGCTCGGAAAGCAATTGTTCCACTTCCATTCTGCTTGGTATCGAAGACTGTGCTCCAATTCGAGTTACCGAAATTGCAGCAGCAACATTCGCAAACCGAATCGCATCTCTAATACTATTGCCATTTGCCAATTCCACAGCCAGAGCACCGTTAAACGTGTCACCTGCAGCCGTAGTATCTATAGCATTAACTTTGAATGAGCTGATTACTTCGGAAAATTCTTTTGTAACAACAATTGCCCCTTTCGAACCAAGCGTGATAATTGCACATCATGTCATAAAAACAGCATTATGTATTTTATGCTGCTTTTATGATACGATCTACTATTATTCCTTAAAGGCGTATAGAATCAATATTTCAAATAAATTGCGGTCGCCTTCCTTCGAAGGCAACCGCAACAGAACCTAAAGACTACATCTGTTACTTAATCAACATCATTTTCTTTACCGAAGTGAACGAACCAGATTCAAGTTTATACATATACACACCTGATGCAAGTTTCGATGCATCGAGTGTTGCAGTATACGAACCAGCTTCTTGAACTTGATTTACAATGGTCATCACTTCACGTCCCAGAATATCAAACAACTTCAGGCTAACATGTCCCGCTTGCGGAATGCTGAACTTAATGTTCGTTGTCGGATTAAAAGGATTCGGATAATTCTGCGACAATTCAAATGTGTTGGCAACTAATGCATCTTGTTGAACACCAGTTGACGGTATGCCATACCATGTGTACGACCAATTATACATATTTTGATATGAACTATTATTGTTCAGATGTGAATACGCAATAAGTCCTTCACGATCGTAAGTACCTGTTTTGCCATCACGATCATTAACAGAGAAGTCAATCGCGATAGTCATACCAACTTTCGGAACGAATAAACTATCACCGGTATATAATTCTTGAATTCTTGTAAATGGTATTTTTGCTTCAATAATATATCCTGGCGTAAGCGTTTTTCGTTTATAGATATAATTTGGTCCGGTATACAAAACAGTAGGAACGGCTCCACCATGATCGTTGAACAAACGCGATTCTGAAAAACGGAACATATGATCCGGCATCGCCCCGCGCTCATATCCTGCATGGGTCGTACCTTTTGAATCATACAATCCAATATTCAAATCTGGTGTATCCTGCGCCCACGTAGCTGCTAAATTAGTTGTATCAACGGAGACAGTGTCGTCAACCACATCGAATGCGATGTAAAGATTATTCGCATCCATTGCAACATATGCTTTCGCTGAAAGATCATTACTATCAGTTACCGGCTGGTACACTACATGTGCATTAAGCGAACCGGCTCTAAATGGATTGATAATAAATGGTTGAATTCCTGCAGCTGTCCATTCACTAAGACTTCCATTTGCAACGAAACTTGCAGGTGCTGTTGTAGCAATTATCGGAGTTCCTTTTCCTTTATTGGTAAAAGGTCCTGCAACTGCCGGTTGGTTTATATTGTTGTTTGCGTCTTTTGCTGTTATACCATAATAGAATGATACGTTCTGATCGGTAACTGGTGAGCGTAATACATGTGCTGTTGTTCCTTGACCTGTAGCAATGTTAAACGGGGGAAGCTGGGATACTCCTGCATCAGAAGTTTTGGTAAATGTCTTAGTACTGTAAAAGACATTATACACAGCGCCAACTTCGCCTGGCACATCAGACCAAAGAACATTGTTTGAATATGGTGCGGACGTTAAGGCTGTAACACCCGTAACTAACGCAGGCGGTGTCAAATCCGAAAATCTCGGATCTTCTCGTTTACCTGACGGCATAAGTGTGCTAACAAGAATTTCTCCGGTATATAAAAGACTCGCATTGAATGGATCGCCGGCATATACATACGATGAAAATTCAATAAAATATGCACTGATCGAATCAGGATCAAACGTACCGTTGTTAGAACCATTTGTAGCATAAAAACCGTCATATGGTCTAACATCGTGCTCTACCCAACTCCCCTTTAGACCGTTCAATGGCATTTTTACCATTTGCCAGCCAAGACCGAGTGCGCTTGAATCGAGCTTCACATCCATTCTGGTGTACCACGTATCGCCGCTTTTCTCTTTTAATATTAATCGTGCAATAACCTTATTGCTAAGAGTACCAGTGGATGATGTAAGCGGAGTTTTAACTTTTACAAATAATAATACATCTGTATTTAATGCAAGACTTGGTAAAACTGTTCCTGCGGGTAATCTTCTTTCTAAATTTGCATATCCACCCCACGATTGTGCGCAATTTACTTGATACTTAATTGCTAACGCTGAAGGAGAGATTAGAGTATCCACTTTTTCTTCTGAAAGAGTAATTTTTCCATTATCATTCTTCCCAAAGAAAAGTCCTGTTGTATCTGCAACAAAATTATTGAATTTAGTAATTGGCTGATACGCGTAATCCAGCAATTGCATATTATCAAAAAGTATCTCACCTCGTAAAACAGAATCAGCACCAAAAGATTGACCGCTGCTCCATTCAAATCCATATCTGACAATTTTATTTAATTCCAAAACCGGTTTCGAGTTTAGGTTTTCGTTCCAACCGGTGCGGCAAAATCCCAGGTCGTTTGGTGTACCATTAGCACCTCTGTCTACAAGCGGTATAATTAATTGTTTCCAACCGGCTGTGGTGTCGAACACATTCCACGAATCGAAAAACCATTGTTCAGTCGTACCTAATGTATTCCAATAATTTGTATTTACTCCCCCTTCATCAAGCCGAATACGGAATAATACTTTTTGTTTTTTACTTGATGGAACAATGTTGTTGTACCATAAACTTAAAAACTTTGCGCCCCCAAAATTAAAGTATGACGAATCTCTAAATAGCGCACGATTTTGTTTTGCATAACGTGTAGTATCTATGGCTCGAGGACGATAAAACCTCATTGCTGCATATCCACCCCAACCTTGATCAGGTTTCACACTCCATTTAACCCTCAAAGCTGTCGTTCCTTGTTTCGAACCACCGGCAATAACTGAGTCTTTTATATCCAGAGGTACCCCTGAAATTTGATCAAACGTAACCATTGAATCTTTAGCAACTGTTTCAAAACCGTTTAAAAGCCATTGGGCTTTCATCGGTACGGACATCGCCAAAGAAACGACGAGAAGTAACAAAATCTTTTTCATAATAGTATTCCTTTGTGTTATGAAACTATTTGTGAATAATGTGAATTACAACAAACATCTATTACCCAACAATTTTTTGGCCTATTTTTTTCCCTTTCTTGGAATGAAATGATGTGTGAATGAATTAATTAATATGAATTATAGTTGTCGTTTATTGTAATAACTGTAGATCAATGTGTGTTCCACTAAAAATATATCTAACTGTCAACTAACTTGAAATAATTGTTCGGAAAGCAATTGCTCCACCTCAGCTCTGTTTGGTACTGACGACTGTGCTCCTATTCGAGTTACCGAAATTGCAGCAGCAGCATTCGCAAAACGAATCGCATCTCTAATACTATTACCATTTGCCAATTCTACAGCCAGTGCGCCGTTAAACGTATCGCCTGCAGCTGTAGTATCTATAGCGTTAACCTTGAATGAGCTGATTTTTTCGGAAAATTCTTTCGTAACAACAATTGCTCCTTTTGAACCAAGCGTGATAATCGCACATTCAATTCCTTTCTTAAGCAGTATTTCACCGGCACGCAAAGCATCATCAACATTCGAAATAGAAACACCTGTTAACTGCTCAACTTCGGTTTCGTTAGGAGTAAGAATTGAAATTTTTGAAAGCAACTCGTTAGGAAGATGTTGTGACGGAGCTGGATTTAAAATGATCCGAATATTTTTTTTATGAGCAATCTCCGCCACCGCCATTATTGTTTCCAACGGTATTTCCAATTGCATTAATACTATTGATGCGTTGGAAATAACTTCTCGCACACGATGGATATCGGGAGGTAAAAGCCGTGCATTGGCACCAGATGCAACACCAATTGCATTTTCACCTTTACCGTCAACAAAAATAAGTGCAATTCCGGTCGCGACATCAGTATCTCTGGAAATATGTTGTACATCGATGCCGCATTCTTCATATCCAAGAATTGCATTATTGCCAAACATATCGTTGCCAATTTTTGCAACAAACGTAACGTTACCACCGCATTTTGCTGCAGCAACCGCCTGATTTGCTCCTTTTCCTCCTTGCGCTGTAAAAAATGTTCCACCGATTATTGTTTCACCGGGGCGTGGAATTTCCTTCATTTTAAGAATCATATCGGTATTTGAACTACCGATAACCACTATTGAATTATTCATAGTGCATACATCCTTTGTTTTTTTTCTGATGATAGAACCCTTGATAATTGCTTATTGCTCATCTTGTTATTAATTCGTTCTTGAAATAATGATTAACGCTATTCCGAGTATAAATAGAAGGAACATGGGAATAATTAAACTCTTGGTTTCCTTCCAAACATTTTTGAATTCTTTCCAAATGAATACACCCCAAAATGCAGCAACCATTGTAGCACCTTGTCCTAATCCGTACGATATTGCAAATCCGGCAGCGCCTGATGCAAGAATATTCAATGACATACCAATGCTCCAGATTATTCCACCCAAAATTCCTATTGCATGAAGACGCGGTGAACCTTTTTTGAAATAATCGCCAAACGGTACCGAATCTCCTTCTACAGGTTTTACCATTGCAATACTATTCCAAAGAAAATTCGAAATAAATATTCCGAACGAGAATACAACGACCGCTGTATATGGACTGTATTTGCCAATTTCTAAATTTACTGGATCAGCGGACATTGATGCTGCAACAAATCTGTAAAAGAACCCCATCAACACACCTGCGAGTATAGAGAAAATAATTCCCTTCCCGGACGTTTTGTCCCCTTTCGATGCTAACTTTTTGTACGCCAATGCATCAAGAATAATTGCAACAACAACCGCTCCAACCCCCACAAACAATAACATCGGATTTCCAACCGGCGCAGCCATATAATTTGTGATCACTCCAAGCACTAACGCCAATCCTACTCCAACAGGAAATGCAACAGCCATTCCGGCAACATCAATTGCAATTACTAGAAGTATATTCGAAAGATTGAATAATACACCGCCGAGAAATGCAGACCAAAATGATGATGAAGTTCCTTGAGACAAATCCTGAACAAAACTTCTGCCTTGCTCTCCATTACTTCCTAACGTAAACGCTAAGAGAACGGCAAAGAGCAAAACGCCGATTGCATAGTCCCAATAAAACAATTGAAACTTCCATTCTTTGCTCGCAAGTTTTTGAGTGTTCGCCCAAGAACCCCAGCACAACATTGTGATGAAACACAACACAACAGCAAACGAATATGATTCTACAATAAACATTACTTCCTCCGTTTTTTTTTAGAAATTTTTTAGCAGCAGTGTTTCGTTTTTAGTATTCATCGTTACTCAACAACTTCAAAACTTGCTTCTTGAACATCTGATGAATTTGTTCCGACATATACTTTGAATGTTCCTGATTCAACACCATAATGCATGTCAATATCGTACATCGACAAAAGTTCCGGTGTTACAATAAAGTCAACACGTTTTGTTTCATCGGGATTCAAAAATATTTTTTTGAAACCTTTCAATTCTTTCACCGGACGAGTAACACTTCCAAATTCATCACGAATATATAATTGAACAACTTCCTCTCCGGCTCTGCTTCCACTATTTTTTACATCAACACTCACCATAATTGAATCTGTTGTTGTAATACTATGACTATTGAGTGATGGTTTTCCATAAGTGAACTGTGTATAGCTTAAACCATAACCAAATGGATATAACGGGGTAATCGGCAAATCAAGATATCGCACACTATACGATTTTGGATCCGGATTTGAAGGTCTTCCGCTATTTTTATGATTATAGTGTATTGGAATTTGTCCGACAGTTCGTGGAAATGTTGTAACAAGTTTACCAGACGGATTGTAGTCACCGAACAGGACATCGGCAATTGCATTACCTGCTTCCATCCCAAGAAACCATGTTTCCAAGATAGCGGGAACATGACTGTCGATGTATTCAATCGTCAGTGGTCTGCCATTCATCAAAACAACTATGACAGGTTTCCCTGTTGATAGTAACGCTTTAATGAATTCTTCTTGAACGCCGGGCAAATTTAGCGATGAACGACATTTTGATTCTCCACTCATTACAGCCGATTCCCCCACAACAGCAATAACAACATCAGATCGTTTTGCAGTCTCAACTGCTTTTTTAAAACCTGATGTATCCAATGAATCAATCTCACAACCTTTTGCATAAATAATTTTTGTTGAAGACGAAACAGTTTTGCGAATTCCTTCCAATACCGTCGTTACCTTCGTTGGATCTCCCAACGCATTCCAAAATCCTAATGGATTTGCCTTATCATCGGCAAGCGGTCCAACTACTGCAATTGATTTTATTTTTTTTGATAATGGGAGAAGATTCTTTTCATTTTTTAATAGAACGATTGATTTCTTTGCAATCTCTCGAGCAGCAATAACATTATTTGGATTTAGGAGTTCATTCTTTTCACGAACACTATCGCAGTATCTAAATGGGTCATCAAACAATCCGAGAAGATACTTTACACGAAGAATCCTTCTTACCGATTGATCGAGGTATTGCTCATTGACTTCACCGCTTTTCACCAATGCTGAAAGTTGATGTTCATAAATAAAACTTTCCATATCCATATCGGTACCTGCAAGTAATGCTTTTTTTGCGGCTTGACTTTCAGAAGACGCAAACCCGTGGGTGCGCAATTCACCAACAGCTCCCCAATCGCTCACAACAAAACCGTCAAACTTCCATTCATTGCGAAGAATATCTGTCAATAAATTTTTATTGCCCGTGCTGGGAATTCCATTGATCTCATTAAAGGATGTCATCACCGTTACAGCACCAGCATTAATTCCCGCTTTGTACGGCGGAAGATATGTTTCAAGAAGTGTTCGGTGAGAAATATCAACGGTATTATAATCTCTTCCTCCTTCTGCACCTCCATACGCAGCGAAATGTTTTATGCAAGAAGCCATCGTATTGTTTGAAGATAGATCATTCCCTTGAAAACCTTTTACTCTTGAAGCAGCAACAAGAGAACCATAAAACGGGTCCTCGCCGGCTCCTTCCATTATTCTCCCCCACCGAGGATCACGAGCAATATCAACCATCGGCGCAAATGTCCAATGGAGACCTGCGGCAGTTGCTTCCCGTGCTGCAATGCGAGCAGATTGTTCAATAGCATCGAGATCCCAACTGCATGCTTCTGCCAATGGAATTGGAAAAGTTGTACGAAAACCATGGATAACATCAAACCCGAAGATCAGAGGAATTTTTGTGCGGGATTGAGTAACTGCTATTGTTTGTAATTCGCGTGTGATTGTTGAACCATACACATTCAAAAAAGAACCGATCCTTCCCTCTCTAATTGCAATTCGCTGTCCATCACTTGCTGCACTATTTGACGTATAATTCGCCGGGTCATGCCAATTCCATTGTCCGGTGGTTTGTGTCATCTGTCCAATTTTTTCTTCTATCGTCATCGTCGCTAAAATTGAATCGATCTTTTGTTCTGTTGCTGATGATTTTTTATCTGCTGCCAGAAGAAACGTTACCCAGCACAAAATAGCGAGCATAAAATATTTCATAAACAACTTTCTTTTTTGAAGAATTACCTTATCAACTATTGAACCGGCGATGCACGGTTGTAAATGATGCAACGGTTAAAGAAAACTTGGAATGGATATATGCTACGAGTTCGTGTTATTAATATTTATTATCGCTGATAATTTTGAAACGCGAAGTACTGAATTTCTAATAATGAGAGAAGGTTCCAACAAAACACGACGGCTTTGTTCTTTTGGATTTTTCATTCTGCGAAAGAGTAGATTAACTGCTATTTCAACCATTCGTTCGATCGGCTGGGCAACAGCAGTAATTGCAGGAGATAGGTATTTTGTAAAATAAGGATCGTCAAAAGTAACGAGAGAGATTTCTTGAGGGATTATTTTTTTCTCTTCACGCAATGCTTCTAATACACCAAGTGTTATAAGATCACTTGCAGAAAATATTGCGGTAGGAGGATTTTTCATTGAAAGAAGGTGTTTTGTTTCTATGTAACCATTAAACGCTCTAAAATCGCTGCCGACAATAATCGTCGGATCAATGGGAATCCCTGCAATATCAAGAACTTTGCAATATCCCTTTTTTCGCTCATCACTGGCATACGTTCCCGGCAGACCTTGAATAAATGCAACGCGTTGATGCCCTTCATTAAGAAGGTATTGAACGGCAATCATTGCTCCATAAACATTGTCGACACTAACAGCATCAACATCAAAGTCATTGAAACATCGATCAAGAGTAACTAAAGGAATCCCTCTCTTTACAATCTCTTTAAAATGCTTTGCTTCTTGTCCAACTGCGGCAATAATTAAACCATCAACACGTTTGTCTAATAGTTGACGAAGTGACTCTTCTTCGAGGGACGTATTTTCATCAGTGTCATAAACAACTGTTCCATAACCAAATTTTCTTAATTCACTTGCAAGGTTCTTTACTATAGTTGAAAAGAAAGGATTTGAAATATCGGGTACCAATATTCCAATTTCATGTGTTTGTTCGGTTCTCAAACTACGAGCTATAATATTAGGTCTGTATCCAAGATCTTCAGCGGTTTTTTTTATGATCCGAGTTGTTTCTGCACTTATGGATACCTTTTGCGATCCTTTGTGAAGAACTCTAGAAACAGTTGACAAAGAGAAACCAGTTTTTTGAGCAATATCTTTAAGTTTTGTGGACATAATGAGACTCTTTCGTAGGTTTTAAGATATCGTTTGCATTAAAAAATCAACAAGAATACTTTTTCTATATTAGTAATCAATTTATTAATTGATATTAAGAAAATGCCCACTTTATTAAAAGAATCTGTAATCTGTACAATTACTTTTTGTGCAATCGTTTGCATAATATGTGCCAAAAAACCGACTCCTCTGATTTGTAAATTTTTGGCACTTTTTTTGGGAAAAGACAAAAATATTATCAAAATGATATTACCATTATTATTATTCCGATAACATAGCCTTGTATTTCAAAACGCAGGTGGTAGTGAGAGTAATGCTGTAGTTTAGCTGATATATTGGCGGAGTGTCCAAATAAGGTTGGATTGCATCATTTACCATGATAATTATTTTGAATATCACATTGTTCATATAGTTTTTTCTATAGAACAGTTCTGAAAATTCAATAATGCTTTCAATATTTTTTTTCTAGTCCTTTGGTCTTCGTAGCAAATATATATTTAATTATCGGACGTGATCTCGCACTAAATCTAAAAAATATGGATCAATGCTTTACTCTTGCCAACACATAAAATACTTTTTTCTTTACATCTCTCCATCGTGCGGCAATCTCAATATTTTGCAATGTTACATCAACATCTTCATTGAATACATCCTGTGATTCAATCACATTCTTTTTTTGCATTGATTGAACTGAACTGTGTGCAGTACGAGCCAGCGACATAAGTGCATTATGTTCCGCCCTTTCCCATGAACTTGGTTCATAATAATATTCTTCCGATGAACCGACACCGTAGAAGTATTGTTTGTCTTCAGGAAGATCTTCAACCCATTTTGGCTGTTTTATTTTTGTCATTGATATCTTTTCTTTTACTTTGTCATCGATTATACAGATCGAAGTATCGCCTGCAAGTACGATCAATTTTTGTTTATCGAAGTAATAATCCAAAACGGTAAGTTTTTTCTGATAATATTCTGCCAGCGAAGAATCATAATTTTCTTCATAATGTGCACCCATTGAATGGGCACCTGCTTCTGTTGTCCAGAATGCTTGACCGCCGCTAATTTTTACATTGGTGTACTTTGCAAGTAAATCACAGCCGACTCTGAGTGCTAAACTTACCGCTGAATCACGATAAAACGTAGGAGATCTCATAACTGTTACGATTTTTGTTTTGCAACGTATTTGATCTTGGTTGAGAAACCAACTTGGATAAACCTGCGCTTTTGCAGTTGCAAACAACATGAACAACAGGACCAACTGTTTCATTATTCCCCCGTAAAATATAAACGCCATCGAGAAGTATTTCCCGATGGCGTCATTGAAACATTCTTTAAATAATTATTGACCTTTTTTCGATTCTTCATATTTCTGAACTTCATCATCAAGCTCTTTATATGTTTGTGAAGCACGGAAACGTGTATACATCTGTTCGTTCTTTTTGATCTGTTCTCGAAGAGCTTCTTGTGCAGCACCGAGTGGATATTCAACAAGAACATATGCGCGCCAGTTGTTGCCATCTTTTACGATCTTCTTTTGTTTCTCTTTTGAACCGCTTAAACTCGTAGAAACAACGGTCTTTGAAGCCTGAGTAAATTGATCGAGTAATTGTGCATCATCGCCTATTCCGGTCTCTTCTGTGAATCGTTTTTGCAACGCATTGATCTTTACTTCTACTTGACGGCCAACTTCAACACGAGCTGCTTGTGTTGCTTTATCAACTGCGACTTGCATATCTTTTGACGTTGATGTGTTTACGGCATGCAAATAATTTGGATCTACCGGTTGGTTAAGGTACCAATCCGGAACATCACCGGTATCAGTTTTTTGAAGTGGTTCACTACCGCCGCATCCAACCAGCAACATTGCTACAAGTGCTGCAGCAACGAATGATTTCAGTATTTGCATAAAACCTCCAGATAATTATTGAAATGAAAAAGTGAGTTACAACGTTGAATTATGATAAATAATGATGAATTATGTTAGTGCGAATATAAATAGTTTCTCCTACAAAAGAAAGAGAGTATTATTACCTAATTGTTACAACTTGATTTACCTCACTCACTTGTCCTTGTTCGATTTTAAATACATTCCAAACTGTTCCCTCTTTCTTTCGGGGAACTTGAATCACTTTCAATAATTTTCCGTCACCATACACTTTCACGGTCGCCTTTGAATCTGATAAATCAGTCGAATTTTTGTTGTTTTGATTGGTATAATCGACGATAGAATACTCATAGAGTGATTTTGTCGAAACTTCTTTCACGGTAATCGTCTCTGGTCCGAATCCCTGCATTGCATCAATATCCAACATTCCGGAACCATCTGCCAATACTCTCATATTCCGAAAAGAAATATGATATCCGTTATTTCCGCTCTTTACAAAATGTGCATCAAGATCGCGAGGTTCTTTATCCCAATCAACAACTATTCGAACGAATTTAATATCAAGCTTGGGAGAAATTGATACCCGATTATAGAAAAGTGTGCCAGCAATAATTTCAACCGGAAATTCTGTTTGTATATATCCTTCTGCGCTAAACCGAGTAATGAAAATTCCATCATTTTCCGGTGGAGCAAAAAGGATTTTTCCCTCTTCGTCGGTCAACATTGCTTCAAATGTTTCGATCTGAACGATTCCACCAACAATAGGGTTACCGTTGACGGCGTTAAAGAATCTCAGTGTCAAATTCCCTGTCTCTAATTCTTCAAATACATCAGCACTCTTTGTTGTGATCTGTGCATTCAGAGAGAGTGTAATAATCGTGATAAAGAGGAATATTTTTTTCATGATTGTTCTGTTCGATTTTTTTGCAGTATGATCGTGGAGTATCTGAATGGAGAATGTTCACTTAATATTTTCATCGCTCTCATTGAAAATATTATTCCAATAATCAACGATACGAGTGCTCCGAGGGCAATCAATTGAATATTATTTACTGAAAGGAAAAAATCGTATGCGCCATGGAAGATAGTCGCAATAGTAAGCCCAAGAAACAAATATGGTTTCGGTTGTTTTCTGAATTTTGCCAGCCCCACAAAATATCCCATCATGACGCCAAATGTTGCATGAGCAGGTACTGCAGTAAATATTCTCATAAATGCAACACCAATTCCACCATTCATCACGTATAAAATATTTTCAGATGTTGCAAATCCCATCGAGATCATCACTGCATAGACAATCCCGTCAAACGGTTCATTAAAATCCGGTTTTGAGTATGCAATTTTATACAGGCAATAATATTTACAGACTTCTTCCGTGAATCCAATAAAGAAAAAATTATTGATCGCAACGTGGGAAATGTTCAAGTCATCAAGCGTAAAGACTTTTGCAAAAAATACTTCTACAACAGCTGCAATTGTTACAGCCAAAAACCCTGCAAGAAAAGTCTGAACAAGAAGTTTTAACGGTTCTTTTTCATACCGATCTCGAAAATACACATAAATTGCAATTGCAACACCGGGAGCAACCGCAAGTCCAAGCAGAGTGAGTTCCATTATTTTTTTATCTGTTCTAAAATTTTAGGGATCACTTTTTTCTGAAGACTGACACCGATCTCATCATACGCTTTCATCCCTGCTTTGTCGTAATTGATGCTGACACCCTTTACATTGTTGAATGAAGTTTTATACACTTCTTCGCCCGAATTCAAGTCAACAACTGAAATATTCGCATCAACATATACCGTATACAATCCACTATATTCTCCCCCGTCACGCCCATTCGATTTCACTGTGATCATAATATTCGCTTTTGCCGCATCATCAACAAATGAGAATCCTTGAGTTGAAAGAGTATTTTTCAGCATCGGTTCAATTCGGGGAATGACAAGTTTATTTCCCAATAACATCTCTTCTGTTTCAAACACGATCGAAAGCGAAACAACATTCATTGTAAAACGAGTCGAAGGGAGTGTTAGTCCTTTGACTAACATTTCCAACACTGGCGATGAACTTTGTCCTAATAATGCAATCGGATCTGCTTCAGCTTTGATTAACTGTAATTTATCCGTTGCAATAACCTTGGCAATTTGAGTCGCCGCAATACCATTCTTATCCGTGCGAGATGAAGTGATGATATCACCGGAACCGCGGATGAAAGAATATTTCACCGGAAAATTTTGAATGGGAATTGCCGTTGCAGTATTATTGACGATAACTTCTAACGGCTGACGAAGCGGTTTACCAACCTGCGCATCAACTTTAGGATTCTTTGCTTTTAATTCTATTTGATTAAGGACGGATTGTAATGAAGCAAAAATTTCATTCCCGAGAAATATTTTTGCGGACCCGAATTGAACTTCCAATGTTTCACCAAGAAATTTTTCAACAGCACCTAACGCTTGAATATACGATTGAAGCGCATCACCGACATTGTTTGCTTTTTCAAAGTTTTTTGCTTTGGTGTAAAAATCAAGAGAGAGTGCAGTTGCTTTTCGCAGTTTTTCAGCCTGGCGTCGTTTGTATTCAGCAATATCCAATCGGTAATAGACCCAATATTGGTCATCACCGTCCCATGTATCAACCGGCTCAACTCCTTCAAGATCAGCCTTTGTTGAAGTTTGAACAGCAGTTTGATACTCTTCTTTGAACTCATCGAGTTTTTCAGATAGTTTACTGATCTGTGAAGCATCGATCGTTACCGCAATCTGTTGAGCAATATCATTCAACGCGGCATCTTTTGCACGCTGAAGATATTCCTGTGCAGAACCGGTTTTGGGTACAACTCCAATTCCGTGATAATATCCGGCTGTATTCGGACGTTTTTCGACCCAATTTGGTTTTTTGCCTTGAGCAAAAACTAATGACAAAAGAGAGATAACAAGGAAGATTTTTTTCATAGAAGTATGGGGAAGTGATAAGAAAATGATTCAATGGTGACAAAAGATAAGTTGAACACTTTTCATTATCAATGAGAATTTCAACAAATCAATAAATGCCGTTTAATGTTAACCGGTAATTCTGCAATCCAAATTGCTAAGTTTTCTTCGCGAATTATTCTTTAGACCACTCATCATATAATCCCATCCGTTCGCTCACTTTTGCGACATAACTACGTGTCTCTTCGAACGGAAGATTCTTTTTTAAATGTTCAAATACCTGATCGGATGTCATTGCATTGATTTGAGGCAATGCCTGAGTAACGTTACGCTTTCCGGTGAATGCCTTTGCAACATTCCCCGGTCCGGTATTGTAAGCGGAAATTGCACAATAAATTTTACTCTTCGGATCTTTTACACCTCTAAATTCTACGGTCAATAATTTTGTGAGATACGCCGTGCCGAGTTCAATATTGTTACTGGAAACGTATAAATACTCTCCGGTAACAAGTGAATCTTTTTTATACGCAAAGAAAAATGCATCGCGGGCACCTGATTTCGGAACAAGCTGCATTAACCCGAATGCCGGCACCGGTGATTTTGCCTTTGGATTAAAATAACTTTCTGTATGCATGATTGCAAAAACAAGAGTGATATCGATTCCGAATCTGTCAGACTCTTTTTTTACTTGTTCGCGAAAATCAGTTGCTCGTTTTTTAACATGATTTGGAACCAATGGTATTTGAACTCCTACAACAACCCGTTTAATGCCATCTTTCCCTGTAACCGTTTCTTGAGTAACTTGGGCGGGTTGAACAGTTTGTTCCGCAAATTGCTTTGCAGTTTTTTCTGTTACCGGTTTCCCTTCTCTCGTCATCACTTGTTCTGCCAAAATCGGTTTCCCCTCCGGCGGAACGGCATTCTTAATTTCTAACGGATCTGTTCCCCCTTTTGCGACCACTAATTGAGCAACTTGTTCTTTCAATTTCTGTTCGATCATTCTCGGGTTTTTTGCTTCAACTTCAGTCATGAGAATTTCAACTTTTGCAGTTCCCGTTTCAAAATCTACGGAACTTCGTGAAGAATATTTTGAATCGTACGAAACATATTCCTTTTTTGAACTGGTAAGAACATTTTTCGCTCCCCATTTTTTTTCAATCTGACTGGTATATTCCTTGAACAATCGTTCTTGTTCAGTGGTATAGGTTTCAAATTGTTTCGTTACTTCTGCTCTATAATATTGAAAAGATTCCTCCTCCTTTTGTGCCCCCTGTTCTTGTTCTTTTTTGAACTTTTCAAGTGCATCAGCTTCATTTTTATTTTGAGCATTTGCAAAGAGAGTTAAAAAACAAATTAAACAAACAATATTTATACACAGATTCATAAAGAGATTTCCTTATTTATGGAATGATGAATCCTGTAACAACATCTTTTTCAATCGCAATTATTGAAGAATAATCCGGCATTATGAATATGGAGTTTTCCTTATCCAATTTTGACTGCCAAACGATCTTCCCTGAATCGATATTGATCAACACCATTTTACCATCAATAAAATAGAATATACCATCCTTCAGGATCATTGGTCTGTGATGAACTGCCTTAGCACTAAAATCCCATTCGTGATGCCATAAACGTTTCCCATTTATTGGATTTACAGACGCAATTCCGTCTTCGCCAAACAACAAAAGTCTGTCGCTATTTTTACTATAGGTAACGTGAATTATTTTTGAAATTGAATGTGTGAAGGACTCATCAATATGTAACGATGAACTGAGAGTATATAATGAGTCGTTTCTGTAACCCGATGGATCTTCGGATAACAATCGTTCACCATTCCAATTCGTTGATTGAAGATACAGATCATCATAATTCATTTTCCCAATACCGCTATCCGAAAACTCAAATGACCAATTAGTTGAATCTTTCTTCCCTGGGAACAACGCAAGCGAATATAAGAATTTTTCACTACCATAGAACAATTGCTTATCATTTTTTGAGTAATGTGCTATCGAATAATCGTGGAATATCCTGCCGGGATCCGAATCGAACTCTTTTTTCCAATAAATCTTCCCACTTGATGGATCAACAGCTATCAATTGATAATCATCTTCTTCCCAAATCTTCTTTGTTTCTACTTTTTCTTTTTTGGAATCATACGTAAACTCTTGCTTGAATCCACCAGTCTTGATATAGAGAACCGAATCGATCATTGCCATATCAAAGATATAACCTCCGGCAAGATCTTGTTCTATGAGCATCCATTGAATTTTACCGGTTTCAGCGTTCAGAGCAACAAGATTTTTATTCCCGGGCAGCAATAGAATGTTCCCAACAGTCAAGGGTTTTGCAAGTGCTGAAAGTCCTCCTTTGAAGGACATTCCATCAGTAATCTTCATATAATTTTTTGAAAGAAATTTCCCGTCTTCAAGTCGAACTACGATCAAGCCTTCTCCCCCTTCTTTATCAGAATTCGGCTCCAACATTTCACTTGTTGTATGAATTAAAATCTTGGCATTACCGCTATCAATCGATACACCGTAAACAAATCCTACATTCTCAAATCCGAACGAAATAGATCGTGTGTCACTGGTAATGGAAAGGGGAAGGATTCGTTTTGGCAACGATTCATCTGCATGTGCAACATTCGTCCGATAATTGATCTCTCCGGTTAGCACATTAATACTCATAAGATATAATTTCAGATCATCTGTCGGGTCGAGATACGTAACGATGATATTATTTGAATCGCGTAACACCATCCGATGAACAAATCCGTTTACCGCAATAGACTTTGGTGCTGTCTGCCAGAGTAGTTTTCCGTTTTCCAGATTTAGTGCAAATAGTTTATTTTTTTGACTAATAATCGCAACCATACCAGAATCTGTTTTTGCAGTGCAGATATTTCGCATTTCATCTACATCGATTATTGTTTCCGCAATAATCTTGTTTTGAAAATTGACATGGATAAGTTTTTCTTCACCGATCACCGCACAGCCAATTTCCGTTGAAAATAAAACATTATATTGGTCGGAAATATCGATTGTTCGTTGTGCGATAATTCTGTTCGAATCAAGATTCAGGACAACGAAATTTTTGTCAAACATCATTGCAGCAAAATGCTGTTCCGGTTCAATATAATACCATACCCGCTTTTGTTTGATAAGGTCAGCATTGGGTTCTGATTTTGGAATTGATAAAAGTTTTTTTCCGTTTGCTAACGACATCAACGCACATTCATCATCTTCTAAGAATGCGATATATTTTCCAAGTGCCGGCAGTGCAATAAAATTAACTGTCCCTTCGTCAATCAACGAGCGTTCGTAATTCAATGGTGCGCGCCATAATTCTCTTCCACTTTCCAGACTCACAGCAATATCAATTTGTTTGAAATGGAATAGGAGTGTTGAATCAATTAGATTCAAACCGAGAAATCGATCCTGTTCAATCCCTTGATACGATTTTTTCCATACCATTTTATTTGCGAGAACATTGTAACAGAGAAGCGTATCTTCGTTAGCGACCAGATAGAGTGAATCATTGATCAGTTGATGAACAGCTTTTTCACTGTATTCTTCAATCTTTACATTCCAAATCATTTTTCCGGAAGTATTCTCATATAACCAAGCATATTCATCAGCCCAAAGAAAAATATATTTTCCATTTTGAATCGGTTGAATCTTTTTTACGTCATCCTGTAATTCCACTTTCCACAATAATTTATTTTGTTGTGCAAAAAGAAATCCTGATGACATAAGCAACAAAAACGAAAAGGAGTAGCGACTCATAACGGCCTTAACATTGATAAAGCATTTTTTCATTACTATGTGATAGATTCATTGAAAATCAGCGACTGTTCTCCTCCGTGTCGCCGATTAACGATGTGACCAATTGTTACTTAAATCCGCGTTAAAACGGCGGTTAACGAAGTTGAGCGGTATAGTTGTTAAAACGATCTGCATATTGTCTATCACTTCTCGAACGATAACCTTCATCACGGATAACCTGCTGCACCTTCAACAATCGTTCACGAAGATCATCTTTCTTCATATAGTTTTCATCAAAAATATCCTTTGTCGCTGTGGTTGGCTCTTGTAATCGTTGCAGCACACTGCCAATTCCTGTAGGATCATATCCGGCGCGTTTCAGATAGATCATTGCAATTCTATCCGCATCGGTTTCGTATGAAAGTAATCTCGGCGAAATCAAATTTTGATACGTATTATCTGCATATTCTTCTAACTCTTTTTCTTCATCACCCATTGGTCCTGTCTCTTCTTCAAGCTCAGCAAAAGCATATTCCGCTTTGATCTTTGCTTCACTCTTCTTCAATTCTTTCACCCCGTGACGTTGAATGACATGAACCATTTCATGAGCAATCACTCCGGCAAGTTCGGCTTCGTTTGTACACGCTTTGAACATTCCTTTTGAAATAAAAATATAACCCCCGGGAACTGCAAAAGCAGAAGCACGATCGTCATTCAAAATATAAAAACGAAAACCGAGATCGTATGCTTTTGTATATTTTGAAAGATAATTTCCTATCATATTGATGTAAAGCGTTGCCGCTTTGTCATTCACAATTCCTTTTTGCGCGGCGATCTTCTGTGCAATGCCAAGTCCAATTCCTTCTTCGTGGAATTGAAGATCGAACGGTTTTTCAATATTCATATAACCGCGGAACGGTTCAATGGTAAAACTGTGCTCAAACTGATCCATATCTTTTTCCGTAACCACCGGATTTGAATATTTGCTGATATCTTCTCCTTCGGATTCACTTCCATCGACATATTTTTTGCCAAATCCTTTTACCGCTGCTGCAAGTTCGGCGCGAGAGGCGCGTGTTGACGCTTTTCCCTTTACGATATTTTCATCGCGCGATTTGCTTCCTTTAGCATTCGCAAAGCTGTTCTCCGAAAGCCAGCCGATATCATTTTGTTCGGTTTTCACCTTTAACCAGCTCCCTTTTTGTTCCACCTTATTTACATCAACTGATGAAGGAATTGCGGCAACAATTTGGAAATATGAAGCGGGACCTTCGCGAAGATAATTCGTCGGTTGTGTTGTGCGAAGTTTCTGCGCATTGCTTTCCATAACCATCAGGAACGGAAGGATTAGTATCAATATTCGTTTCATAAAAACTCCTTGAAATATTTTTCAAAATAGAACACAGATAACACGGATTAGACAGATTTAAACGGATTTGATTTTCTTTTTATCATTGGTAAATAATTTCCTTCTAAACTGTGGCTTTCTACCGAAATTCAACAGAAGTCCAACTTCAATTTCTGTTGCTTTAAGATAATTGATCAATTGATATTCGTGTTCTTCAACAATTGTTTCTGCAGCTTTTAATTCAAGAATAACACAATCATTAACAATAATATCCGCAAAATATTCACCAACAACTTGTTCGTTATAATATACTTTTATTTGTTTCTGCTTTTCACAATTTAAACCCATTGTGGTCAATTCCAGAAACAACGCATTTTGATAAACCTTTTCTAAAAAACCGAAACCAAGCTCATTATACACGTTGTAAAATGCCTTGATAATTTTATCAGTAATATTTTGATGAATCAGTTCCATCTTATCTGTGACTATCAGTTAAATCCGTGTTATCTGTGTTCTATTTTTAATTCAAACTACTTTGTTGTCATCACATACACACCATCCCAATTTTTGGGTGGAGGATTTTTTCGACACTCTTCGCATCGTTCAATATACATTTCCGATGCATAATCATCTGGTTTTGAATTCAACACAGTCCTGAACATGGAGATCGCGTCTTTCCACTGTTGTTCTCTATAAAGAGTCAATCCTGATTCAAATGTTTGCACCATTTTCAACAATTGCTCTGTTATTTCCTCTTTTTTACAGACCACTTCGTAGATCTTTATTGGAAGATTCTTTCCTTTTACCCGCATAATATCCATTTCACGCAGAAGGAATTCATCTCTCACCTGATCGTTCGCAGTTGTTTCACTGATCATCAGCGATGTTCCGTAATATTTATTGACACCTTCAAGGCGCGAAGCAAGGTTCACTGTATCGCCGATAACGGTATATTCTTTTTTCGATCGTCCGCCGATATAACCGACAACCATATTGCCCGTGTTGATTCCTATTCGGGTGGAAAATACAGGCTCACCTTTCGATCTTGCTTCACGAGTCATTGCTTGAACAACTTTTGAAAATTCGTACGCCGCGCGGGTTGCGAGCAAACGATGGTTCGGATTCTTTAGCGGAATTCCAAACTGCACCATAACTGCATCACCGATAAATTTATCGATCGTCCCGTCGTGTTTAAAAAAAATGTCGTTTGCCGTTGAGAAGTAATTATTTAAAAATTCTACTAACTCTTTCGGTTTTTTTGATTCCGATATGGTCGTAAAACCTTCGATATCAGAAAACATGATGGACGCTTCAACCTCTTCTCCGGCAAGTTCAACTTTTTCCGGATCGGAACTTAATTGTTTTACAACATACGGATTAACGAATTGACCGAAAATTTTCTGAATTTGCCGCTTGTTCCGCCCTTCTGTTGCAAAGTTCCATCCGATAGAAATAATATATGGTAACACCATCGAAAAAAGCGGGAATACAACATGAACTCTCACTAATTCACGAACAAATAATTGTGTTGAAATAAGAAGGAATACAAAAATAGCGGCGATCAAACCAGCCGTACTAACAACAATATTTTCATTATAATTGGAAATATAGGAAATGAATATTGCAAGAATTACAGAAAGGATAAATATCCACCATTGGGAAGTCTCTCCGATAAAATCCTGATTCAAAAAGTTGCTCATTGCGGTTGCGTGAATCTCAACACCGGGATACGGTTCAAGATATGTGAACGGTGTGTTCTTCAGATCGAATAAACTTGGTGCATTCGATCCGATAAAGACGATCTTATCTTTAAACGCTTGGAGGGGAATATCGGGAATTGCACCTGATTGTTCTTTTAATGCGGAAACAATAACGGCATGAATTGAGTAATACTTAAATACTCCGTCAGGACCACCTTTACCATACCAATAGATCAAATATGGTGATTTGATTTTTTCATCGATAGGATGTTGCTCGCCAAATAAATCTTTGTAAATATTATAAGAAAGAGCGAAGAGATTTTTCCCTTGATATGAATATTGCACTGCTATTCGACGACAAACTCCATCTTCATCCTGCGCAAAATTAACGACACCTACACTCTTTGCTGCTTCTTGAAATTGGATCAACGGAGAATATGATTTGTTGAACTCAAATAGCTGAGTCTGTTTTACTTTCGATGTTAATGCAGAGAATTTTACAAGTGAATCTCCCGGTTGGTCTTCTTCTTCCTGTTTGGCAAGAATTGTTGCAAGATATACATTCCCTGCTGATCTAATGGAATCTGCAAAACTTCTGTCATTCTCTGCACCGGATGAATTCACTCTATCTTGATCTGGTTCTGAAAATTGAAAATCATATACGATCGCTTTTGCTCCGGACTTTGCAAGATAGCTTGTTGTCAGTGCATAAAAATCACGGGGCCATGGCCAACCAGTTTTAATTGTTTTCTTGAAATATTGAAGACTATTTTGGTCAATAGTGACAATGACAATGTTTGTATCAGGTATGCGTGTATTTTGGGCGAGGCGAAACTGAATATCCAATGTATTCAGCTCGACTGATTTCCCGAGTGAAGACAATGAAATGAGATACGCGGCAATCAATCCTATCAATGCAGAAACCGCAAAACGAAATGGTTTAGCAAACAGGAGTTTTTTAATTGATGAAGGCATAGGTTAAAGAGAATGTGTAGAGGAAAAACGTCATTTTTGACGTGAAATTCAATGAGATTTTTTTGAAAAATGTATCCGCACGCTTTATGCGTGCGTTAAAAATAATCGATCGTTTCCCGCAACCATAAAGGTTGCGGATACTATGATTCTGAAGTTTTTAAGATGACTCCTTAAAATAAAACACTCTCTATGTACAATATGAAAATTTTTTCCGGTTTGCTACAATCATCAAGGTTATCCATCAGCCATTAACTTATTGGAACTTTGCAACCAGCCAAGCGTCTAACTTTTCAAATGACCCCAAATCATTTACATCCAAAAAGGAGGCGTTATGAAATCACGGTTAGTAATTGTTGCTTTACTGCTTGTTGCCAGCGCACTAAGCTTTGCTGACAATGGAGACAAACAAATAAGGACAAAGTCCAAAAAACAGGGATGGCTCGGAGTCGGCATCCAAGATGTTACTCCAAAATTCGCAAGGGAAAATGAATTGAAAATTAAAGAAGGTGCATACATCAACGAAGTTGTTGACGAGAGTCCGGCTGATTCTGCAGGATTAAAGAAAGGTGATGTTGTTGTTGATTTTAACAGCAAAAAAATTGAAACGTCCGAAGATCTTAGCAATGCAGTCCGCGAAACAAAACCGGGAACAAAAGCCACAGTAAAGATCAACCGAAATGGCGAAAGTAAATCCATCTCTGTGAATATTGGTAAAAACAAAATACGAATGCCATTTGCGCTGAATGTTCCACGCGCACCACGTGTTGTTGTAAATATGTTTGGCGGTGATATTGAAGGAATGGATCTAATGGAACTGAACAAACAACTTGCAGAATATTTTGAAGCTCCGAATGCCAAAGGCGTTCTTGTGAAAGAAGTAGAGAAGGATGAAAACGCCGCAACCGCTGGAATTAAAGCGGGTGACGTGATTACAAAAGTGGGTGATGAAGTAATCAAAGATATTGGCGATGTTCGTGATGCAATTGCAGATCTTGAAGAAGGTGATAAAGTGAATATTGAACTTATCCGTAAAGGGAAAAAGACAACCGTTTCGTTGGAGATTTCCGAAAATGAAATGGGTGACGATATGTTTTGGAGAGGAGAATCACCGGAACATTTCAATTTCCATTTTGAACCGCAGATGGAAATGAGGCACAAAGAACTGCAAGAAAAAATGAAAGAATTACCACAAAGACAGATTGAACTTCGCAGACTTGAATCTAAATTGCGTTCCTCGGAAGTATAAACAATTGTAGTGTGGGGTGAAGTTGGGTGAACGGCGGCGAAGAGCCGCCGTTTGTGTTTTAAAGATTTCTATGACGATTTCTAAATCTCTTTAGAATCAAAGCAATCAATACGCTTGATTACTTCATCAAAAATCATAATGAGTTTTAAGGGTTTCTCGTATTTAAGAACGTTATCTTTTTTGGGAGTTTGGTGTTAGTTGTTTTTTCATAATTAGAATGCGTTATTAAATTTTGGATAAGACGAATGTTGCTCTGAATTTGGTTTACAGTAAAAGCAAAACGTTGTAAAGTGTCTTATATCGTTGCCATCATAGTAGCTTATGATTCCTAAAAAAATGAATTTTTTTTCTGTTTTGAACGGATCTTGAATAGACTCAAATTTTGGGAATGAAAATAAAGCGTAGTGTGGTAAGTTTGCCGGAAGCGATCTACTATAATCTTTATATGATTTTATTGAATCTCGTACCTGAATTGAATCTTTTGTAGTAACGGAATCGATGCAGAGTTTTCCGTATACGATTAGTTTTAAGGCAAGTTTTTCAGAACTTTGAATCATTATCCTTACCGTATATGCAGTGTCTGATTTTGCATTTACCTCAAGTCTTTCAATAGAAGCACCTACAAAGGGTGGGGATTTTGGTTTATATTTTTTAACGTTTTTTTCTATTGGTTGGATTTTAATTGTTTGAGATGTATTGGAATCAATGTCTATTACACCTTCTTGAAGGTTAGTTTTCTGTGTTGGGTTCTCTGATACCTCAAAAGTTTTTAACCAAGAGGTTGAAATAGAAATGGTAAAGAAAAAAAGAGAAATTCCTAAACATATCCAAGCAGATTTTTTATGAGAAGTCAAAACTATAACGCCAAAAATAGCGAGGAATATGCCACCGAGAATTACAGAAGTATCGAACAAAAATTGATACATGATATATTTGTTTATGCTCTCGGAATATTAACCGGAACAATAATTGTTGTAATTATTGCAGTTAAGAATTTTGGACAAAATTCTTATATGTTGGTTTATCGTCAACAGGTTTAGCATCAAAAAAAAGCGTTCAGTGTCTTGAATATGCTTAGAATTAAAACGAAACTCAAATAAGAATCGGGAAGTATAAAAAGAAAAAAAGCGGACGAGATGTCCGCTTTTTTTCATAATAACAAATTTTATTTTTTACGTTTTCAAAATCTCTTTATACATTATTTCTGTGGCTTGAAGATCGTTCTCAAATTCCACAAGCTGGATCAAATCGAAGATGAGCGGACCGAACGCTTTGTCATGAAGATTTACGATCTCCATATGCTTTGGACATAATGTTACACCGTTATTATAGTATGGCTTTTCTTCACTATGTCCATTCTCTGTTTCAACCAAAAAGAGAACATCAATATTCATCGAACTGCCGCATCCGGGCCACTGGCACGACATCTTATCCCGCTTAAGTACATACTTGCGGACATCGTCGTTATGAGCAGGAGTATTTCGGTTTGGAGGAGGCATAATTTGTTGAAATTTTTACTGCAATATAGACTTTTTTACGGGGAAGGCAATAGACAAACAACACAATTATAATAAACTTGTAACTGACTTTGCACGAAACGAGAAAATCGGTCATGGTGAGCAAGGCGCAGATTAAGATGGTTAAGCCATCCTTCGACGCATCCTTCAAAAAACGAAGGATTTGCTCAGGAAGACCGTTGGTTCTGCGCCGCGTCGAACCATTTTATTACAAAATAACATTTTGCGTAACAGCAATTCATAATGTTATTTGTGCGTTACAACAACACGAAGAGATTTGGGAACAAGTGATATTTCGGTTTTTTTAACCTTCATCCCGAATATTTCTCCATCGCCGTGAACGGGGAATGGCTCATTACATTCAACAACAAGCGAAGATGCATCAAAAATTTCAATGCACTTGTTACCAATATGTTTTCCGGTCATTACTGACGGAAGAACCGGCAGCACTTTTAATATATTATCTCCTGTTACTCCGCATACTTCAAACATTCCGTCATCAGGCAATGCATTTGGAGTGAGCATAAATCCGCCCCCTTCCCATCTTCCATTTCCGACACACAGCAAGAAATAATTTTTTTTCCATTCTTTATTATTATACTTCACAGAAAAAAAATGTGGTCCGTACCCAACAAGTGTATGAAGTAATGCTGCAAGATAAAGAGGAATACCACGCATCCAATGAATTGAACTTACTTTTTTTGCAACCGCTGCATCAAATCCAAGCCCGATGGAATTAAAGAATGATCGTTCGGTTATACTTCCGTCGGAATGAGTGAGGCGAACAAATCCTGAATCGTATTGAACTATTTTATAGTTGTGAAGAAGAGAAAGTAATTGCGATGGGTTTTTCGGCGCATTGACAATTCGTGCAAAATCATTTCCCGATCCTTCACTTAAGACTGCCATTGCTGCATTTGTTCCAACAAGTCCGGAAGCAACTTCATTGACAGTTCCGTCTCCACCGATTGCAACGACAATTGATGAAGTTAAACTTGCAGTCCGTGCTAATGCGGTTGCTTCGCCGGGTGCCGTTGTAATGAAAAAGGAATAATTGAGATCAGAATGTTGAAGTTCTCGTTCTAACGCTGCACGTATGTGCTGAGCTTTTCCGCGTCCGGCTTTTGGGTTAAGAATAAAAGTGATATGTCCTGCGTTCATCATTCGTATCGAAGCGCGTCAATGGGATTGAGTTGCGCCGCTTTACGAGCGGGATATAATCCGAAAAAAATTCCGATTGCAGCGGAAAACGTAAATGCCAGAAAAATAGAAGTTGTCGATACCATCGTTGTCCATCCTGCAAACGTTGAGATGAGATTGGAAGAAAGAACACCAAGCAGAACACCGATGAGTCCGCCGAGCAGGCTGAGAACAACCGCTTCAATAAGGAATTGCATCATAATATTCTTTGCAGTTGCTCCGATTGCCATTCTGATCCCGATCTCTTTTGTTCGTTCTGTAACTGAAACGAGCATGATATTCATGATGCCAATTCCACCGACAATAAGTGAAATAGAAGCGATGGAAGCAAGTAGAATTGTAAGCACTTGTGATGTTGATTGGGCGGCAGTTGCAATTTCCGTTTGACTGCGTACGGTGAAATCATTCTCGTCCCACGGTTGAAGTTTATGACGAACTCGTAATAGTTCGGTGATCTGAGCTTGCGCATCCGCCATCGCATCTTCGCTCACGGCGGAGATCATAATATTACTCAGGAATGTCTGTCCTGTCATTTTTTTCTGAACAGTAGTATACGGGGCAATGATAATATCATCCTGATCAGAACCCTGTGCTGATTGTCCTTTCACTGAAAGAACACCTGTTATTTTAAACGGCATCTTCTTTATTCGAATCACTTGTCCGACCGGATCATTCCCTTTGAAAAGGTTATCGGCAATAGTTTGACCGATCACACAAACTTTTGTGGCCCCGCGAACATCAGCCTCGGTAAAATATTGACCGCTTGAAACGGACCAGCTTCTGATCGTAAAATATTCCGGCGTTGCTCCAATAATACTTGCTCTCCAATTCTGCTCCTGATATACAATTTGTGCTCCATCGCGAACAGAAGGAGAAGCCAATGCAACAGAAGGACATTGAGTTTGAATTGCAACAAGATCTTCCGGTGAAAGTGAAGCAGATGTTCCGGTTCCGGACCGAACGCCCCCTTGATTGAACGATCCCGGAAAAACGAGAATGACATTTGTTCCAAGTGATGCGATCTGTGATTTTATATTTTCCTGCGCACCGGTACCAACTGCCATCATTGCAATAACTGCACCAACACCAATAATAATACCGAGCATTGTTAAGAATGATCTGATCTTATTACGCGTCAGAGAGTTGACCGCTATTTCAAAAACATCAAGTATACCCATAATTAGAACCTGCGAGGCATTCCGCCTCCGCCTTGTTGCCGCTGTTGATTTAACGGTGAAGACGATTGTGAATTTTGTGTTTTCAATGCAATTGTTCCAACAATAATTTCCTGTCCTTCGTCTAGTTTTCCTCTCACAATTTCTGTGAATGTTCCGTCTGAAATTCCTGTCCGCACCATCAATGGAACCAATTTCTTTCGTTCATTCATGATCCAAACCCGTGTGATTCCTCGTGATGCCATTCTTCGTTGGATTGATTGTTGATCCATTCCGCCTCCGTTAGATCCCCCTTCACTCTGAATTCGTTCACTCCATTGTTTTCTTCTTTCTGCGCGAATGGAATCTTCCTTTACCTGCGATGAATCTTTTTGCTGTTCAATATATTCTTCCGGCGGATTGAATCGAAGTGCAACTGTCGGAACTTTCAGTACACCTTCTTTTTTTGTGACTTGAATCGTTACCGTTGCAGTCATCCCGGGCATTAATTTAAGGTCAGGATTTGGAACATCGATGATCACAACATAATTGACAACATTCTGTGAAACAACCGGTGATAAACGAACCTGCTGTACCTTCCCTCGAAATGTTTGTTCAGGATAAGAATCAACAGTGAAGGTAACTTCTTGCTCTTCCTGCACTTTTCCAATATCGGCTTCGTCAACATTTGCCTGTACCTGCATTTTGGTCAGATCGTTTGCTATGGTGAACAATGTTGGCGCCGACAAACTTGCCGCTACTGTTTGTCCAACATCCACCGCACGCGAGATGACGACTCCATCGATTGGAGATTTTATTGTCGCATAGCGAAGGTTGATTCGCGCACGTTCGACCTGTGCAACCGATTGTTTTTTTGCAGCATCGTTCGATTCGTATTGAGCAAGAGCTACATCATAGTCTGCCTGTGAAGCAAGATTTTTTTCAAGAAGTGTTTTCATTCGCCCGAAACTTCTTTTGGCTTCATTGTACTGTGCCGTAGCCCGTTGCAGACTTGCTTCAGCATCACGAACGCTCGCCTCCAAAAATGTCGGGTCGATCTGTGCAACGATCTGACCTTGTTTTACTTTGTCATTAAAATCGACATATAATTTTTGAAGAGTTCCAGAAACCTGAGAACCCACTTGAACGGTTCGGACAGCACTGACAGTTCCTGTTGCGGTCACTACAACTAACACATCGCCTCTTGCAACTTTTTCAATTCGAAATTGAACTTCTTCCGCGGTTGTTCTGAAATAAAAATAATATCCGGTAACACTAAAGAGAATGATTATTGAAGCAAATGAGATTAAAACTTTCTTTTTCATAACACCTATATAATTATTCGTTCCTCGTTTGACACAATTGTTGCAAAGTAGTTTAGTCAACCATTCTTAAAACACCAACTATTTTGAGATTCGTTCCGAAGTAAAACAATCGGGGTCGGAGTATTTCCGACCCCGAAATGGAACTTATGATTTACGTTCTATTGCTTCAACGGCACAAATTGCGGTCATATTAACGATATCCGTAACTTCAGCACCATGCTGCAATACGTGAACAGGTTTTGCCATTCCCATTAAAATCGGACCAATGAGTTCAGCTTCACCAATTCGTCCCATCAATCTGTATGCAACATTAGCCGCATTAAGATCAGGGAAAATCAAAATGTTAGCATTGCGTTTTAACGAACTGAACGGATATTCTTTTTCCAAAATTTCAAGAGTGACCGCAACATCCGCCTGCATTTCTCCATCGATCATTAACGTCGGATCTTTTTTCTTTGCTATTTCCGTTGCAGTCCGAACTTTATCAGCTTGCGGATGTTTCGTGCTGCCGAAAGTACTGAATGATAACATTCCAACCCGCGGTTCGATATCAAACTGACGAACTGTTTCTGCGGACTGAAGCGCAATTTCAGCAAGTGTTTCTGCATCCGGATCGACATGCACAGTTGTGTCGGAGAAGAAATATGTTCCTTTCTTTGCGATAACCGCATACATACCGGCAACACTCTTTACTCCGGGTTTCATTCCAATAATCTGTAATGCCGGGCGAATCGTATCCGCATACGTTGTAGTCAATCCGCCGATCACACCATCGGCATATCCGAGACGAGCCATCATCATTGCAAAATTAAAACGTTGAATTATCATTTTGTTAGCGTAGAATTGGGTTACCCCTTTTCGCTGGCGAAGACGATAATATTCGTCGGCGAATTTTTTGTGGTCACCAAATGTTTTCGGATCGATGATCTCAACTTCCTCATCAAATTCAAGATGATTCTCTTTGATGAGACGTTCTATTTTTTCTTTCGGTCCAATAAGAATTGGTTTCACCAGATTTTGATCGAGAAGAATCTGAACCGCACGAAGGATCTTCACTTCATCACCTTCCGGAAAAACAATACGCTGTGGTTTCTGCTGTGCTTTATGAATAATGAAGTTCATGAATTGTTTTGAACGTCCGAGGCGTTCTTCCAATTGATCGGCATATTTTTCCCAATCGGTGATCGGTGTTCTGGCAACGCCGGTTTCAACGGCAGCTTTCGCAACAGCCGGTGCAACCCATCGCAACACTCGCGGATCGAACGGTTTTGGAATAATGTAATCTTTTCCAAAACGAATCGGCGCTCCGCCATATGCTTTGATCACAGAATCAGGAACGTCCTCTTTTGCCAACTGTGCCAACGCCCGCGCTGCTGCAACTTTCATTTCTTCATTGATCGTTGTTGCACGAACATCCAATGCTCCGCGGAAGATGAACGGGAATCCGAGAACATTGTTCACTTGATTTTGATAATCAGAACGACCCGTTGCCATGATGACATCATTCCGAACACTGAATACATCTTCCGGTGTGATCTCAGGGTCGGGATTTGCCATTGCGAAAATGATCGCGTTTGGAGCCATGGATTTGACCATTTCTTTTGTAATGCTCCCTTTTACGGAAAGACCAAAAACAACATCGGCACCATTCATGGCATCAGTAAGTGTTCGTGCAGGAGTATCAGCAACAAAATCTTCTTTGTACTTGTTCATATCATTAGTGCGTCCTTTGTACAACACTCCTTTGCTATCGCACATAATGACATTCTCTTTTTTCACACCGAGCAGAATGTGTAATTTTGCACACGCCATCGCTGAAGCACCTGCGCCATTATAAACAACTTTTACTTTTGCTATGCTCTTCCCGATGATTTCAAGTGCATTCATTAATCCCGCAGCGGAAATAATTGCCGTTCCATGTTGATCATCATGAAATACTGGAATATTCATTGTTCTGCGTAATTCCTGTTCAATCTCAAAACATTCTGGCGCTTTGATATCTTCAAGATTGATTCCGCCAAACGTTGGTTCAAGAGCTTGAACAACTTTGATCACATCTTCAACTTTTGTAGGACGAATTTCAATATCAAATACATCGATATCAGCAAATTTTTTGAAGAGAACTGCTTTCCCTTCCATGACAGGTTTACCGGCTTCTGCTCCGATATTTCCCAGTCCGAGAACAGCAGTACCGTTACTGATCACTGCAACAAGATTTCCTTTTGCAGTGTATTTATAAACATCTTCAGGATTTTTGTGGATTTCCAGGCAAGGAACAGCTACGCCCGGTGTGTATGCAAGTGAAAGGTCACGTTGGGTGGCAAATGGTTTTGTCGGCGTGATCTCAAGTTTACCTTTGCGTCCGGAACTGTGATATTCCAGCGCATCTTCTGGTCGAATTTTCATGAGAACCTCTTCAGTTTATAGAAATATTTTTTCTTTCTGTTGTTTATGTTGTTGTTTTTTTGAACTGTACAAACAGCTCAACTCTTTTGAGCATTGGATTATCAGTATTCATAAATACTCAGAGAAGTTTTTTTATGCCACAGATTACACTGATTTTCACAGAAAATTTTTATGCGAAGCATACATACACATAAATCGAATCTGTGAATCTGTGGCAATAATTTTATATAGTGTCTTTGACGAAGAACTGTTTTCAAGAAAAATAGATTGAGTAATTATCAATATTTTATCGTATTGGTATCCGTGCCTGCATTCGCCAGTCATTTGTCCCTTGCAGATTCGGACTTACTTCAAAATTATATAATGCCGCATCTACATACGCATCAAGTATCGTCATCACATACGTTATTGCAAGATACCAACCAAATTCATTTCGCTGACGCTCATGAAACTTTCGAGTATCTAGATAATAGCTAATTTGCTTGCTTAGATCTTCTTTTGCAATTGCATTAGTGGTCGTATCATGGGCAATTAATGCTGTTTCATATTTTGTTCTAACTTCTCGGTATAGTTTGTTTTGGTTTTTGTAAACAGAATAAAAATAGTATCCTAATCCCCACACAACCGGAGCTTTCCAATATGACTCATTATAAATTTGACCCGCTCCCGGCAGGATCATCGTACTCAGCATTGCAATGGTCGTCGATTTTGGCGGAAGAACTGTCGTGTCAACCACACCAATCTGAGCAGCGATCAAAGAATCTTCGTTAAGATGTAATTTGGAAAGTGTATCGGGTTGATCGGAAAATTGAGTTTCTGCTTGGGAGATGAAAAAGATCGGGGTGCTAATCGGACGTTCATATCTTGAAACGAACTGACCTGATGCTGTCACGCAAAAGATCAGTGAAAGCGAAAACGCATGTAAAAAATTTCGTACCATTTATAATATGAGTGCAACAACTTCAATTTCAATCAACGCATCTTTAGGAAGACGAACAACTTCAACAGTGGAACGGGCAGGTGATGCATCCCCAAAATAATGCGCATACACCTCATTCATTGCAGAAAAATCATTGAAATTTTTCAGAAACACCGTGGTTTTTACCACGTGAGCACAATCAGTGTGTGACGCTGCCAGAATTGCTTTTAGATTCTCACATACTTGCTTTGTCTGTTCTTGAATAGTCGTTCCTACCATCACGCCGGATTTTGGATCAAGTGCAATTTGTCCTGCGGTGAACAATAATTGACCTTGAACGGCGACCGCTTGATTATAAGGACCGATCGGTAAAGGTGCTTTATCTGTTTTAATAATTGTTTTCATATGGTGATTTTCCTTAGCATATCGTTCGTTAAAAACGAACGGTATGCTTTCTTAAAAATTCCTACGTATCTAAAAGATCGATCAATCGTTCAAGGTCATCTGGATTATAAAACTCAATCCCAATTTCACCGCCGCCTGCAGCATTTTTACTGATGGTGATCTTCGTTCCAAATTTATGACGAAGACGTGTTTCAATTTGATTGAACGCTGCATTTCCTCGCAATGTTGGGGAATGTGATGAAGAAGTTTTACCCGACTTTTTGGAATCTCTTCCTTTTATTTCATCTTCAATTTTACGAACAGACCAACCCTTTTCAATGATCTTATTGAATAATTTCAACTGGGTCTTCTCATCAACCGCACCAAGCAATGCTCTGGCATGGCCCATCGAGAGTTTATTTTCCCGAACACTTTGACGAATTTTTTCAGGAAGTTTCAACAGCCGCAAAAAGTTTGTAATGGTTGAACGTTCTTTGCCGACTTTTTCTGCAACTTGGTCCTGTGTTAACTTACACTCTTCCATCAATCGTTTAAATGAAAGAGAAATTTCTATCGGATTGAGATTCTCTCGCTGAAGATTTTCGATCAATCCTAATTCGAGCATCTCCGCGTCACTTTCAACCTGCATCACATACGCTGGGATTGTCTTTAATCCAAGTTCCTGCGATGCACGAACACGACGTTCGCCTGATATCAATTCATAGATGCCGGACATCATACGGCGAACAGCGATCGGTTGGATAATTCCGTTCTGTTTGATCGATTGTTTCAGCTCCTCGAGCGAACGCTGATCAAAATCCTGTCGAGGCTGGAACGGATTGGGAGAGATCCTCGAAATTTCAATTTCAGCTGTTGAGGTTCCTGAATTCTCATCTCGCGGCAACGGTTTTAATGTTGATTGCTCATCCCGTTCAGGAATGCGCGGTATAAGTGCGCTTAATCCCTTGCCCAATACTGATTTTGATTTGAAATCTGACATAGGATATTTAGTGATGTTTAATTTTTCTACAGTGACTTTGCAACTGGCTTCAAAGATGAATCTCTATGAGACGCATGATGATTCTGTGAATTTTTCATCACTTCTTTTGCAAGATCGATATAATTCTTACTACCCGAAGAAACTGCATCATATAACAGAATAGGTTTTCCAAAACTTGGAGCTTCACTCAATCGCACATTACGAGTGACAATCACAGAGAATACTTTCTCACCGAAATATTTTTTCACTTCATCAACAATCTGGTTCGATAATCGCAAGCGGGAATCGAACATTGTCATCAACACACCTTCTATATCAAGCGATGAATTGAATGATTTTTTTACTCCATTGATGGTATTCAGCAGTTGACCAAGACCTTCCAGGGCGTAATATTCGCATTGCACAGGAATAAGAACCGAATCTGCAGCGGTCAGCGCATTTAATGTGATCAAGCTTAATGATGGAGGACAATCTATAACAACATAGTCAAATTTCTTACGGATGGAAACCAGTGCATTACGTAATTTGTGCTCTCGATTTTCTTCATTTACCAATTCAACTTCCAGTCCAACCATATTTATATGAGAAGGTATAACAGAAAGGAACGGCATTGATGTTTTGATAACAGCATCTTCAGCAGAGATACTTCCATAGATCACTTCGTACGCACTTCGATCAAGCGATTTGCTTTCAAAACCAACGCCGCTGGTTGCATTCGCCTGCGGGTCGATATCGATCAACAGCGTTTCCTTCTCAGCAGCAGCTAAAGAGGCAGCAAGATTCACTGCGGTAGTGGTTTTCCCGACACCACCCTTTTGATTTGCTATGGCTATTACTTTTCCCATTGATTTAACTGATTACTGCTTGCACTCGCTTAAATTTTTCTTATTTTGTATCAAACTGTAACAATATACTTCATTTCAAAAATGGAAGCAATGTATTTGCTTTCAATATCAATGTCTTATGGAAAAGCTCGTATTTATCGGTTTAGGTGGATTTTTAGGAAGTATTGCACGGTATGGGTTGACATCTCTCGTTCAAACTAAGACAGAAAGCCTTTTCCCCTATGGAACAATGCTGGTGAACATCCTCGGTTGTTTTATCATTGGTTTATTAATGACTCTCTTTCAAGAACGGATCGTCGTCAGCCAAAATGTCCGGTTCTTTCTCATTATTGGAATCTTAGGCGGATTCACAACTTTCTCTTCGTTCAGTTATGATACATTTGCAATGATGAAATCCGGAAACTTTTTTGGTGCAGGATTAAATACCGGCGTAAGTCTCTTTGGATGTCTTATTGCAACGTGGGCAGGTTTTTATGCAGGAGAGATCTTTAGTTCAAACAAATTTTGAATTTTCTGAAAATCGGTATCCTCGTAAAAACTCTTCTGCACTCATTCGTTTCTTCCCCTCTTGCTGAAGTTCAAGAATCTCTATCGAACCATCGGAAGTATTTACAATTATTTTGTTTTGAGTAACAACAATACCGCCGACATTAGATTCTGAATTCTGAATTCTGAATTCTGAATTCTTCGAACGAAATATCTTGATCTGTTTATCATCATGAACTGTCCACGCTGCAGGATACGGTGAAAGTCCGCGTACAAAATTATGAATCGAATCGGTGTTTTGCTTCCAGTTGATTCGGCAAGTTTCTTTAAAGATTTTTGGTGCAGGGGATGATAGTGTATTATCCTGCTGTTGTGGATTTACTTTCCCGCTTTCGATCAAACGAACTGTTTCCAACACTGCATTTGCACCAATTTCAGAAAGTGCATCGTGTAATTCCCCCGCGTTCATTTCATCCGAAATCGGAATCCGTTTCTGCAGAATGATATTCCCTGTATCAACTTTGTCTTGTAGAAAGAACGTTGTTACACCCGATTCTTTTTCTCCGTTGATGATCGCCCAGTTGATCGGCGCTGCGCCGCGGTATTTTGGCAGCAGCGAAGCATGAAGATTGAACGAACCTTTTGCAGGGATCGTATACACTTCCTTCGGCAAAATTCTAAATGCTACAACAATAAACAAATCCGGTTTGAGATTCGAGATTCGAGAAATGAAAGATTCGTCTTTAAGTTGTTCGGGCTGCAAAACTGGAATGGAATGTTTTTGTGCAAATTCTTTTACCGGAGTAAAACTAACTTGTTGTCCTCGGCCACGCGGTTTATCGGGCGCAGTAACAATTGCAGAAATTGTGTAGTTGTTCTTTAATAATATATCCAGACTTGGAACAGCAAAATCCGGAGTGCCCATAAATATAATCTTCATTTACCACCGCAAAAATGCAATGACTTTCAATATTTACAAAACTATTTTTTTACTCTTTGACTTTGATTTCGGTTCGCCCGCAATCACTACTTCGTATTGAGTTTCAACATCACCTTTGGATATCTTTTTCAATCTCGACCGCAATAATGTCCGTTTGGTTGAGCTTAAATGATCCAAAAAGAGAACGCCGTTCAAATGATCGATCTCGTGTAATAAAACTCTCGCCAACATTCCATCAGCTTCTACTTCACAATCATTCATATTGATGTCGTTGTATTTCAATCTGATCTTTTCTGCCCGCCAGACTTTTTCCCGTACATCAGGAATGCTCAAACATCCCTCTTCCATCTCCCATTCACCCTCTTCATCAACAATTTCCGGATTGATGACAACCATCGGCTTTGTTCCTTCACCCACTTCCATATCGGAAATATCCACAACCAATATCTGCTTTAATTCACCAACCTGGTTCGCCGCTAAACCGATACCGTTGGATTCATGCATTGTTTCAAACATTTCCTTTACCAATTTGATATCTGCATCAGTCACTTCAGTAACTTTTTTTGCCTTTTTCTTCAGGACGTCGTTGCCGTATAAGTAAATAGGTAATGTTGACATAGATAGATCCGATTTATTGAATTATTCTTCTTGCTTCAGTATAGCGCTTTTTATAATACGATGAATACAATGATGATAATGTTACACCGAAACTAACGCTCGCATGCGCGAACATATCATCACCGATATAGATTCCAACGTGAGACGGATTCTGTCCCGTTGTGTTAAAAAAAATCAAATCACCAAATTTCAAATTTTCTTGTGACACCGAGGCTCCAAGTTTCACTTGCGCCTCTGTTGTTCTTGGCAGATCCATTCCTGCGCTTGATTTAAATATTTCTCTTGAAAATGCTGAGCAATCGATTCCAGATTTCGTTTCTCCACCAAGTTCGTATGGAGTTCCTAACCACGCAAGGATTGCATCCATCATTTTCTGCTGTTCAAAACTTCCCGATGTTGCAATATCAGATTTTTTAGGTTCAGAACTCTCTTTTGTTTCTTTTTTCGGTGCAGCAGATTTGGTTGATTGTTTTGCGCTGCTGAATCTTTCACCCACTTTTTTTACGTCAACTTTCTTATCGTCTTCCTTTGTCTCCTCTTCAACAACTTTGGAAGAAAAACGAATATTCCCTTTTTTGCTCTTCTTCGTCTCTTTTTTTGTGTCTTCGTTTCCGGCAAAACGAGGGGAAGATGATCCGCATCCAAAAAGAAATATTACAACAATTGAGCAAAATATGATTTTCATTAAAACAAATTTAAGAAAATTATTTGAACTAAAAAATTAAAAGACGCTAATTTCACTGGAAGCTTTGACACACAATTTCTTATAATTATCTACCATGATAAATAACTCCATTTTCTGTGTCACAAATAAAAACCTCATTACCATCCGTCCAAACTCCCCAAAAGAGTGCAAAAGAATCAACAGTATGATTTGGAATATCAATGAAAATCTGCTTCCAATCGGTACCGTTGTAATGGTAAACAAGATTCCACTGACCAACGGCGAAAATATTCTTTGAAGATTGAATCATTTTTTCAGCAAAGAATGTTGGTGTGTTAAATTCTTTGTGCCAAGACATCGGATCAATATTACCATTCAGGGTTATCGTTGCAGATATTAGTCCATTAGCAAACGAATTCAGACTATAATTGGTTGCCCAGAAGAGTCCAGCAAACTTCAATTCCGCATCAGTAGTTTTATCTATAAGCTTAAAATTACTTCCATCAAACATATATGCAAGTTGTATATTCTTTCCCCACGGGCTATATGCATTTAAGTAAATATATTTATCATTCACAGCTATTGATCCAACAGTAATACTATCTGCTATTTTAAAATTTTTCCATTGACTACCATCATAATGTAAAGCGTACTCATATCCACCAACCCAAATATTATTTTTGGTAATTCCATAAACGTTATATAAATGCCCAGCAATTGCCTGCACGTTGGACGGGGTAACGTCTAACCATACATTTCCATCATAGTGCATTATAAATGCACTAAGAACATTCTGTTTTATTTTCCTTCCAAATGCCCACACATTGTTTTTCTCCGTTCCCCATACTGCATACACAACTTTATTTCCTGTGTTTTCAGTGATTGGAGTACCCGCTGTTGCTCTTGTCCATTTAGTGCCGTCAAAATGCCACAAACAATCTCGAACATCTGCTGCATCTCCTGTAGCACCCCAAATGTCTGCTGAGGAACTTCCCCATATAGACTCCAATTGAATTTTACTGGGAAGATTACCGTATTCAACGCTGTCGATGGACCAGATATAATCCCGTCTTCCTGGTTTAGTATCATCTATCGTGGATACAGGATCTTTATTACAATCAATCATCAAAAGAGAAAGAATGGAGAGGATAATTAGTGCTATGGATATTCGAGTTCTCATAACCCAAACTTTTTGTTAAATACTATGATTTTAAAAGTCAATGTAGAAAAAATAAAAACCCTTCGAATATATCGAAGGGTTTTTAAGCATGTTCGAATTACATAAAAAATAGTTTATTATCCGAGATACGAACGTAAATTTTTACTGCGCGATGCATGACGCAGCCGACGGATTGCTTTTTCTTTGATCTGACGAACACGTTCACGGGTAAGGTTAAACTTCTCGCCGATCTCTTCCAACGTTAACGAATGTTCTTTATGCAATCCAAAATACAAGCGGATCACTTCAGATTCACGTTCACTTAACGTAGCAAGTGCGCGTTTCACTTCTTCTTTCAATGATTCATCCATTAAGATAGAATCAGGCGCAGGTTGACGCTCATCCTGAATAACATCGAGCAGGCGATTGTCTTCTCCCTGAGCAAACGGCGCATCAACCGATAGATGCCGCCCAGAAATTTTGAGTGTGTCTGCAACTTCGAACACGGACATATCAAGTTCTTCCGCAAGTTCGCTCGCGCTCGGTTCGCGTTCAAATTCCTGTTCAAGCTGGCTGAATGCTTTACCGATCTTGTTCAACGCACCGACTCGGTTCAATGGAAGACGAACGATACGAGACTGCTCTGCAAGTGCCTGAAGGATCGATTGACGGATCCACCATACTGCGTATGAAATAAATTTGAATCCGCGCGTTTCATCAAACCGTTTTGCAGCTTTTATTAAACCAAGATTTCCTTCGTTGATAAGATCACCAAGCGATAATCCCTGGTTCTGATATTGTTTTGCAACGCTCACAACGAAACGCAAGTTAGCTTTCGTCAATTTCTCCAATGCACGCTGTTCACCCTTTTTGATCCGCTTTGCAAGATCGATTTCCTCATCGGGAGTCAACAGATCAACTTTACCGATCTCCTGCAGATATTTATCGAGTGATTGGCTCTCTCTGTTCGTATACTGTTTTGTAATTTTAACCATTAACGCTTCACCTTAATTGTATTCATTTATTAACTAAAAATTTCAGCAACACTCTTTTGATTCTTGTTTTGGAGGACATTTTTCACTTCCGTAACTACAAAACACACAGCAATCACCTGATTGTGGTTTTAGCATCGTTTTGCAATTAGAGCACTCATAATAAAACTGACAAGAGTCAATTGCCATTGTTTCTTCTTTTTGAAATCCGCACTTCGGACAAGTAATCGTCGATTGAAGAATAAGTGTCGTCATCATAGCTTCGCAATATCTTTTATTGAGTAAACTTTTAGCTTACTGATCCCTAAAAATCGCTTGGAATTCAATGTTATGATCGGCAGTTTACTTTCGATACAAACCCCAGCGATCAATGCAGAGAATTCGTTCTTACCAGACGAAACAACCGCTGCTATATTCTTTGCACTTTTCGAGTTTACTCCAAGCACTTTCAAAGCACTCATTGCGTCATCTACTGCCTGCGTCTCTTTTAGACTCTTTGAAACAGAAAAAAGTTCAATCGCATTGAAAACGGTTGTGTAACAGAAGTATTCTTTTGACAATGTTCTCAGAATTGACTGAGCATTCGTTGTTGTAAGATGTTCAGCAATAATGCTTGAATCTACGACAATTTTCTTCATTATCACGCAAACGCTCGCTTCATTCGTTCCGCAAAGCTTTTATTTTTGCTTAATGTACCTTGAGAAGCCAGAAATGTCATAACGTGTTGACGGTCTTCCAACTGCGTCTTACCGATCTGCTCGATTTCTGCTTCCGTAACATTCAATTTCGTCAATTGTTTTGACATGACACCGCCAAAAATATTGACCGTTACTTTTTCACCGGCTTTCAATTCAAGATCGAACACCGGTTTTGAGAAAGAGATTTTTCCGTCTTTATCAACTTCAGCTTCAAACTGAATACTGTGCTTTGCTTTTTCCATCTCTTAGATTACTTGAGGTAAGAAACTTGTGCCGCTTAATTCTTTTCCTTCAAATCCAAAATAGTCAACAACTGTTTTTCCAAGATCAGCGAATGTATTACGAATTCCTATATTCACATTCTTTTTTCCGTTTGGAGAATATACGATCAGCGGAACATACTCACGTGAATGATCAGTACTGTTGTCTGTCGGATCGTTGCCATGATCTGCTGTGAGAATAAGAATATCGTCATCTCTTAACGTTTCGATAATTCTCGGAAGCTGAACGTCAAAATATTCCAATGCATCTTTCATTCCTTTCGGGTCCTGGCGGTGACCGAACAGCGCATCAAAATCGACAAGGTTCGTGAAAATAAAACCTCTCTTTGTTTTTTTCGCCGAAGCGATCGTCTCATCAATTCCCTCAGCATTCGATTTCGTATGGATCTTTTCGCTCAAACTTTTTCCGGCAAACAGATCATCAATCTTGCCGATGGCAATCGTCGGAATTTTATTCTCAAATAAGATATCGAGCATTGTTGTGCTCGGTGGAAATAACGAAAAATCTCTCCGATTAGTTGTCCGCTTATAATTCCCTTTTGTACCGATGAAAGGTCGGGCGATCACCCGACCAACCGCATGCTTTTCGATCATTACTTGATTGCGGGCAATAGTGCACAGTTCATACAATCGGTCAAGCGGGATCACATTTTCATTCGTCGCAATTTGAAGTACAGAATCTGCCGATGTGTAGACGATCGGATTTCCAGTTCGTTCATGTTCTGCTCCAAGTTGAGCAATTATTTCCGTACCTGAAGCAGCTTTATTTCCGAGAATCCCTTTACATCCGGTCAATGCGCAAAATTTTTCAACAACATCCTTCGGAAATCCATTCGGATAATACGGAAAATCTTTTTCTAGAACTATTCCCGACATTTCCCAATGTCCGGTAGTACTGTCTTTCCCTTTTGAAACTTCCCGCATCTTTCCAAAATTTGCTGAGGCATTTCCATTACTTGGAACACCTTCAATTTTAGCGATGTTCCCTAATCCAAGCAATGCCATATTTGGCAATTTCAATCCACCCATTTTTGATGCAGTATTACCTAACGTGTTCGCCGCTTCATCGTGATATATATTTGCATCAGGAGCAGCACCAATTCCGACGCCATCTAGAACGATACAGATTATTTTACCATTTCTTTTCATTAAAAAACTCTGGCGATATTCCCGCCCGCTTTTTTTGCCTGTTCAAGCACATGCGTTACATTTTTGATCAGCTCGTCACTCAACATCTTTGCAGAGGCGCCGCTGATTCCGATCGTAACGGACAATGAGAAACTTCTTTTGTCAACTGAAACAATGCTTCCGGCAATTGCTGTACGGAGTTTTTCAGCCCACATAAATGCATCATTTGCGATCGTATCTCCAAGAATCACTCCAAACGTTGAGGCATCAAATCGCCCCACAACATCGTACAGGCGAACACTTGCACGCAGATGACGAGCCACATGAATGAGTGCGGCCTCTTTCCCCTCTGCTCCATATCGTTGCTCTATATCGTGAAGATTGGATACTGAAACAAATACTAAACTTAAATCTTCTTCCCGGTCTGATGCACGATGCAACTCTTCGTTCAACCGAGTGACAAAATATTTTTTTGAGAGCGTTCCTGTCTGTTCATCAATGGCAATATGCTCGCTAAGGATCATATTTAATTCAGCGATCTCAAACGCAGGAGCTATTGTTGTAGAAAGAGATTGAATTGATGATATGTCTTTCTTTGAGAATGAATTTGCCTTCCGGTTTGACACCACGACTGCACCAAAACATTTTCCTCCGGAGGAGAATGGAACTGAGACCAGTGTTCCTTGTTTCAATACTTCAGATGACCGTTCATTCTCATTGAAGATTATTTTTGAATTCTGTGCAAGGTTGATCGTCTGCACGCTATTTGTTTTAATCGAATGTCCAACGATACCGCCCTCAAAATCGATCAGCTGTTTTGGCGAGACGAACCGATCATTTCCCCGCACCCGAGCAGACGCTACTGCCCATGCCCGCTGAGCATCATCAAACAATACAACACTGATCGAATCCCAGGAGATGATGTTCTCCAACTCTTCCGCCAGCGAATTGATGATCAAAGTAATTGACGGTTGAATGGAAATCTTTTTTTTCAGATGTGTATCCGCTTCAACCAATTTTACATCAGCAGAAAGATCATATTTTTCCGTATAACTTATCAGTAATGATGATATCAATGTTGCCGTGTGCGAAAGAATTGCAAATGTTTCATCACCGTATGCATCCTCTGCTTTACTATCAACCGCTAAGACCGCGATCGGTGATTGTGCTGAACTATCACCGGCATAAAAAATCGGAACTCCAACAAACGATTTTACACCCTGCAAGTTTTTGTAGTAACAAAGAACATCGCGTTCGGTTTCAGGAAGAATGTTGTTCACAATCTGCGGCTGACCATTCAATCCAATCTTACTCACCACATCCAACCCAAGCGAAATTTTTCGATCCTGCGTGAAAGCATCGCTATCGGATATTTTCCCTTCAACGATCAATTGACGTGTTTCCGTTTTCACCCAAAAAAATGTCACAGAATGTGCGAAACAGACTTCTTTGACAATTGCTAAAACTTTAAGCAGTAGGTTGGTAAATTCACTTTGGGGTTCTGCGTAACTCATGGAAATATTTTGTTTCTCCTCGAAAAAATCTGCTGCAGAAATTTTGGCGCGAGCGTGAGGCTGTTGTTGCTGCGGTACAAATTCTGTCCGGTTAAATTGAAAATGCTCACGTTCCGGTGTTGGTATTTCTACTATCTGTTCTTCAATTTCATGTCCGCGTCCGCCATATCGTTCTGCTTCACTTGATTCCTCTTCACTTCCATCACCGATATGTTGTTTGAAATCTCCGGTCCTGTTCCTATAGTTGAAATATGCTATGTAGAAAAGAAAAGCGCCGATACCAACTGCAGTTATGTTGGTCAACGGCACTTTACTAAATACTCCTAAAAATACGAGAAGGACTCCAACGCCAGCCAGAACGACCTCTTCTAATAAACTTTTCATATTAGAATGGACGATTTCCTGCTGATTTGCCTGCATTAATGAGTCCTTGTTCGTTTAGAAATCGCAAAAAACTTGACTAATTTATCGAAATTTGGGTGTAAAGTCAACGATGATTTCGCTCCAAAAATAATTCATCTCTCAGAATTGGAATGCTTACTATAGCATAAATTTTGGAAAAAAGAAAAAAATATTTCAAAATTTAACTATTGCTCTCTTTTTATTTTTTACCTACACTTCAATAACACAATTCTTTCTCACTAACCGAGTATCCGCTATGAAAGCAGTCATTATGTCCGGAGGTTTCGGAACCAGACTTCGACCTCTCACATGCAACATCCCAAAACCAATGGTGCCGATGATGAACAAGCCGATGATGCAGCACATTGTTGACTTACTTAAAAAACATGGCATTACCGAAATTGTGTCCACACTTTTCTATCAACCGGAGATCATCACCGGATATTTTGGAGATGGAGCAAAGTTTGAAATTAAAATGCAGTACCGTAAAGCAGAAGCCGATTATGGAACTGCAGGAAGCGTACGCAATGCTGCAGATTTTCTCGATGAACGGTTCATCATTATCAGCGGCGATGTGTTGACGGATTTCGATCTGACCAAAGCGATCGAATTTCACGAACAGAAAAAAGCAAAAGCAACGCTGGTTCTTACGCGTGCAACAAATCCTCTTGCCTTCGGAGTCGTCATCACCGACAATAGCGGAAAGATCACTCGCTTCTTGGAAAAACCATCATGGGGTGAAGTATTCAGCGATACGATCAACACGGGAATTTATATCATTGAACCCGACGTGTTGAAACTTATTCCATATCAGAAGGAATTCGATTTCAGCAAGAATCTTTTTCCTGCAATGCTTGAACAGGACATGGGATTGTACGGTTACATTGCCGAAGGATACTGGCGTGATGTTGGGAATTTAAATGAATATCAGGAAGCACATCTTGATGCACTGGACGATGGTGTGAATTTAGTGCACGAAGGGAATATGGTTGGCAGCGCTTTTGTCGGATCAAATACGATGATCGAAACTGCTATTGAAAATCTGCAGGGTAAAGTTTTGATCGGAAAGAATTGCAAAGTTGGAAAGAATGCAAAAATTATAAAATCAGTTATCGGAAATGACTGCGTCATTGATGATGGTGCTGTGATCCGTAATTCCGTGATTTGGTCCGATACCAAAGTCGGAAAAGGCGCAGAACTCACATCGTGCGTTGTTGCAAAGTGGTGCACTATCGGTGATTACGCTATCATCAATGATAATGTCTTTATATCCGATAAATGTATTATTGGAGCAGAAAGCCGACTCGCTCCGAATATAAAACTCTGGCCCGGAAAAGAAGTTGAAGAAGGTGCAGTGTTAACACGTTCTCTGGTGTGGGAGGATAAATGGTTAAAAGATCTTTTCACTGATGCAAGAATTACGGGACTCTCTAATATAGAGATGAATCCCGAATTTGGCGCAAAGATCGGTGCGGCATTCGGTGCATTGGCAGGAAAAGGAAAATCTATTTTAATGAGCCGGGATTCTGACAATGTATCACGAATGATGAACCGGGCAATTATGTGCGGATTGATGTCGGCAGGAGTTGATGCCGGCGATCTTCGTGCGGTATCCATTCCCATTCTTCGTCAAGAATTGCGCGGAGGGAAACACTCCGGCGGAATCCATGTAAGAAAATCTCCCATTGACAAAAATCTCACTGATATTATTTTCTTTGATGGAAAAGGAAAAGATCTCCCGTCAAGCAAGACAAAATCGATGGAGCGATTATTTTTTGGAGAGGATTTCCCGCGGGCAAAACAGGATGATGTTGGCGGCGTTACATTCCCCGAACGCGCACAGGAAAGTTATATACAGAAATTCCTCTCCACACTGAATGTTGAAGCGATCTCGCAATCAAAGTTCAAACTTGTTGTGGATTATTCCAGCGGCATTGCATCATCGATCTTTCCAAATATTCTTGGCTCTTTTAATTCACAGGTCCTTTCGCAAAACGCATACCTTGATGCAAAAAAAATAACGCGCAATCAGGATGAGTTCGACCAAAGCGTGTCTCAGCTGTCGCATATCGTTACTTCGTTGGGTTATGATATCGGTTTTCTTCTTGATGCCGGTGCAGAACGCTGTTTGATCGTTGACGAGAATGGAAAATTCATTGAAACCGACCGTTTGCTCACGCTGGTCACGCATCTTTTTCTTACCGTCTACCCTGATGTAAAGAAGATCGCTGTTCCGATCACTGCCTCCGCAGAGATCGATCTGATCGCCGAACACATGGGTGTTGAAGTTGTAAAGACACGCGACAGTCATTTATCATTGATGGAAGCTGCCATCAAAGAGGATATTAAATTTGTCGGCGGAACAAAAGGGGGATTTATTTTCCCTGATTTCCTTTTTGCGAGTGATGGGATGTATTCTGTCGCAAAGATCCTGGAAATGCTGGCACTTGCCGGAACACGTTTCGGACAGTTAGATAAACAAGTTCCGAAACTTCATATGAATAAAAAAGCGATCCATGTTCCCTGGGATAAAAAAGGACGTGTTATGCGTTACCTGATGAAGGACACCGATAATCAGCCGCATAGAATTCTTTTGGATGGAGTAAAGTTAATCCTTGACCATAAAAAATCAACATCGGTGTTGATGTGGCCCGACAGAGCAAAACCATCGTTCCACGTTCACGCCGAATCGTCAGACAAAGAACTTGCTGAAAGTTTGGTTTCACAATACGAAGAGAAGATCGTTGAGTGGCGTGATACTCGAGATTGATATTGCAAGAATTTTAGCTACCATTTAGAGGTCGAAAGTCGTATATTTCACAGTTGAATTTATATGGTTGATATTTTGGAGATCAAGAAAAAATGAAAATCAGTGATATTTTAGATGAATCAGTTGTTCGCGTAAAGCTTAAAGGCAAATCAAAGGACGAGATCATCAATGAAATGATCGCGATCGTCAATCATTCCCCGAAGATCACGGACATCGAAAAGGTCCGTGAGGCGATCTTTGAACGTGAAAAGATCATGTCAACCGGTGTCGGGAACGGTTTTGCCATTCCGCATGGAAAAAGCGATGCTGTGCTTGATATTGTGGCTGCGTTCGCCATTACCGAAGAAGCAATCGATTATGAATCTTTGGATGAACAGCCGGTTCATCTTATTTTCCTGCTGGTTGGAAAAGACAGCATGGTAGGACCGCATATTAAACTGCTCAGCAGGATATCCCGCTTAATGAACAAAGAAGATTTCCGAAAGAAACTGCTTGATGCAAAAACTTCGAAGGAAGTGATCGAGATCTTCAAGAGCGAAGAAGCACAATATTTCGAGAATTAAATTCCCTGCAAATTCTTGGGCGTAATTTTTTTTGGACCGAGTAACTCTCTTCCCAATTTTATAACTATTTCTGATATCCCGTGAATTATCGTTCCGTAAAAGGCGCTAAAGATATTCTTCCCTCCGAAACATCGCAGTGGCAGTTCGTTGAACAGACAATGCGCGATGTCTTTCATCGTTTCAATTATAGAGAGATCCGCACACCAATCTTTGAATCAACCGGATTATTTGCGCGCAGCATTGGCGAACTGACTGATATCGTTGGAAAAGAAATGTACACGTTCCAAGATAGAAGCAACGACAGTATCACGCTTCGTCCTGAAGGGACTGCGTCGGTCATTCGTTCATTCATCCAGAACAACATTGGTGAAGCTCAGCCGCTGACGAAAGTATTTTACATCGGACCAATGTTCCGGCAGGAACGGCCGCAAGCCGGAAGGCTCCGTCAGTTCCATCAATTCGGCGCGGAAGCGATCGGATCGCCGACAGCGGAAACGGATGTTGAGATCATTGCATTGGCAATTGAAATTTACAAAGCGCTCGGCATCACGAATTATTCGCTGCAGATCAATTCTGTCGGCGATGAAGAATGCCGTCCTCGATATAAAGAAATTCTCAGCGCTGAATTACGAAAGATCGCTGATAAACTCTCCAACGATAGTCAGAAACGGATCGACCAAAATCCGATGCGAGTGCTTGATTCCAAAGACGAGAACGATAAATTGTTGACTGCCTCAATGCCTCTTATCACCGATTATCTGAATGAAGAATGTTCAAAACATTTTGAGCGTGTGAAAACATTATTGACCGCGTATGGAATTCCATTTACGGTAAACGGACGATTAGTACGCGGATTGGATTACTATACTAAGACAGCATTCGAGATTACAAGCACTGAACTTGGTTCACAGGATGCGCTTGCCGGAGGCGGACGATACGATCTGCTGGTGAAAGAACTCGGCGGTAAACAAACTCCGGGTGTTGGATTTGCGGCAGGCATTGAACGGTTGATGATGATCCTTGAAAAGAAAGGGATCCAATCACCGCAGCGAAATCCAAAAATTTTTATTGCGGCGGCAGACGACTCTTCCCGCGAATGGGTACTGACAACAACAATGCAGCTTCGATCTGCCGGTGTATCGGCTGAAACAGATCTTCTTTCCAGGAGTTTGAAATCACAGATGAAAGAAGCGGATCGACAGAAGGCAGAATTTGTCCTTGTTGTCGGTTCAACGGAACTTGAAAGCGGTAAAGGATCGTTGAAGAACTTAGTGGATCACACTCAGCGAGAGATCGCGCTGAGCGATATCCTGACGTTCTTCAAACAATAACGCGGTTCAACGGTATAACCTCCGTTCCGCAAAGTAGATTATGCCGACAAAGAATCAATCGATAGAATACCGTTTATTGGTGCGACCAACATTTGATTCGACGGTGAACAAAGAAGGAATTCTTTTTTTACTTGAGACATCGAAACAATTCACCAATTTCAGCTATGTCATTGATGTAAAAGAGACCATTCTCGGTAGAAAAATCGTTTGGACATTACGCGGACTGCGTGCGCCGTCAATGAACATGCCTTCAACCGGCGCCGCACAATACAGCAATATCTATTTTGACCTCGACAACAAAATAGATTTTATGCTCGTCAAAAACGAAAAAGCAACTGCTTCAACATCATTGAAATTTTTACGATCTTCGGTCAAATCAACAAAAACAATTGTTAATTTTTTGAAGATCTATACTGATGAAATTGAATTTGAGAATAACAGATTGACCGATGCGGATGTCCCTGAATTAAAACCCGATATCCATCGTGGTCATGAAAAAACAAAAAAACTAATCAAGAGACAGAAAAATAAATAATGCATCCAATTATTTTCTCCTTCGGCGGTATCACCATCTACAGCTTCGGCTTAATGATGGGTATCTCTTTCCTCATCGGAAATTATATTCTCACCAAAGAATTCAAACGAAAAAAACTCCATTCTGATCTTGCATCGAACATTACATTGATCGCATTGATCGCGGGAGTTTCCGGATCGAAATTTTTATATTTGTTGGAAAATTGGAGTGACTTCACCCGCGATCCGATCGGGATGACATTTTCGCCGGGCGGAATGACATTTTACGGCGGATTCGTGCTCGCATTGATCTCGATCTATTATTACGCAAAGAAAAAAGGGTTGCCGTTCATGAAGATCGGTGATGCGGCCGCTCCTGCATTACTCCTTGCGTACGGTATTGCCCGTATTGGCTGTCATCTTGCGGGAGACGGCGATTATGGATTTCCTTCCAATCTTCCCTGGGCAACGGATTATTCCAACGGAACGTATCCGCCATCGGCAGCATTCAGAAGTTTTCCGGAAGTGACATCGTTGTTCCCGAACGGCATCGTTCCTGACAATACGCTTTGTCATCCCACACCAATTTATGAAACGATCATCTGTTCCCTCTTCTTCGTCATCCTTTGGAAGAATCGTGAAAAGTGGAGCATTCAAGGGCAAATGTTCTATGCGTACCTTGTTCTTGCAGGAATTGAACGATTGACCGTTGAGTTCTTCAGACTTAATCCCCGCTTGCTGTTTGGATTAAGCGAGGCGCAGATCATTGCACTTATTTTGATCGCAGCAGGTGCAATTGGATGGAATTCATTGCGTCGAGAAGAAAAACTGATAAAATCTTAAACTGAAATTATGAATCTAATCCTCGGCAGAAAACCGGTTCTGGATGCGCTGAAATCAAACACACCAATTGACCGGTTGATGATCGCGCAAAATTCTCACGGTGAAGTTGTTGATGAGATCATCAAGATCGCGCGGCAAAAAAATATTCCGTATAGAATGTCTCCCGCAGATCAAATTTCAAAAACTGCACAAGGTCAAAATAGCCAGGGAGTCATTGCGTTCATCGGGACGAAAGAATTTTCCGATATCAGCGCATTGTTCGACGTGGCAAAGGCAAAGAACGAGCAGCCCTTCTTCCTCATTTTCGATGAGATCGAGGATGTTCACAATCTTGGCGCGTTGATCCGTACCGCAGTCTGCACCGGCGCGCACGGAGGAATCATTCCAAAACATCACAACGCTCCGGTGAATGATACTGTTGTAAAAACATCAGCAGGCGCAAGTTTGCAGTTTCCAATGGCGCGCGTGACGAACATTGCACAGACCATTGATGAACTAAAAGAGAACGGCGTGTGGATCGTCGGCACAGAAATGACCGCACCGAAAAATTTTACCGAGATCGATTACTCGGTTCCGGTCGCATTGGTCATCGGAAACGAAGGGAAAGGAATACGCAGATTAGTAAAAGATAAATGCGATTTTCTCGTAAAAATTCCGATGAAGGGGGATTTTGAATCACTCAACGCCTCGGTTGCCGGTGCAATTGTCATGTATGAAGTATTGCGGAAAAGAAATTTCAAATAATTTATGATCACCCGTTACCGAAATACCGGAAAAAAGAAGTTCGAATGGATCGACGTCATCAATCCGACAACAGATGAGTTGAAGAGTGTTGCAGAAGAACATTCTCTCCATGCTAACGCAGTTCAGGACAGCCTTCAGCCGGAACATCTCCCGAAATTCGAATGGATCGACGATACGGTGTTCATCATTGGAAGAGTGTACGATTATCTGTCAACCAAGGACGCAGACACCATCCAGGACATCAGCAACAAGATCGCGATCTTTGTCGGAAAGAATTTCATCATTACGATCCATCGCGGTGAGCAGCCGTTCCTTGACGCGATACGGGCGAAGCATTTTAACACCGCTCAATGTGCAGCACCGAACGATCTTCTCATTAAAATATTGTACTACATATTCCAGTCGTATGTTACTCCTTCATCGATCCTCGAGGAAGAACTGGATCAATTAGAGACACTGATCGTTCTGAAGAATCAGACCAATTCTGTACTAAGAAAACTGTACCACTTAAAACGCAAAGCTGCCGTTTGCCTTCGTATCCTCCGTCTCTCTAAAACCATCATTGATAATCTTGACAAGAATACTTCTGCCGTCATTCATCAGGATCTCCGTGAGTTTTTTCTTAGTCTGGAAACGTCCTACGATCAAACGATCGAGAATGCAAACAACCTTCTTAATCTTTACATCTCTCTTTCATCACAAAGAACGAATGAAGTCGTTCGTGTTCTTACATTGTTCTCGGTCTTCTTTATGCCGTTAACGTTCATTGTCGGCGTCTATGGAATGAACTTTGAGTTTATGCCTGAACTTCACAGCCCCTACGGATATCCTCTTGTTATTACTGTAATGGGTCTTATCACACTGGGAATCTATCTCTGGTTCAAAAAGAAACGCTGGCTGTGATCCCGTAAAAAACTCTTCTTGACACTCTCTGCTCGAATTCATACCTTTCGCTCCGAATTCAATGCGGCTCGTTCCGCAGTTCCATCATTTACTTTCGGAGGTTGTTATGATGAGCAAGAATTTCTGGATCGCTGTTATTGTTGGCAGTATTGTTGTGAATGTTATTGATTTTTTGGTACAGGGAATGCTGTTCCAAACCATGTTCTACTCTAAGATGGAGGGATTGAAACAAACAAACCCGGCGTGGTTTGTGGTAATGGATGTGATCATGGTTATCCTTTTTGTGTGGTTCTATGATAAAGTGTACAGCAGTTTCAGCGGAGGGATGGAAGGCGGAATGAAGTTCGGACTTTACTACGGCGTTATCATGAATTTCCCCGTGATGTTTTTCCCCTACTTGATGTATCAAGGAACGATGTATAGTTACGTGTGGGCTTCCATTATTTATGGTATCATCTGGGGCGCGGTGCTCGGTTCAGTCGTTGGAAAATTATATGTAAAAGGTGCAACTGCTTCAGCAGCGTAATCTTTGGTAACCTTGTCAAGGTTTTAAACCTTGACAAGGTTTCTTGAATTTATTTTCCCCACAGCGCATCGCTCGGCAGAACATTCTCATCTTTCAGCAGCCGTAATCCAAATTCTCTTCCTTTTGCGTTCGCCTGTTTGTCTCTTGGATCATCTTTCCCGCCCAACACAAATCGATCCTCACCTAATTCAAAAAGATCGCCGATCATTTCCGCAAATGAATTCGATCTTGTTGCATACGCAATATATGCCGAACCGAAAAAATGCTGCAGTTTATCTTTATCGCTTGCTTTTTGAACATTACTGAGAATTTTTTTGGGAAGATGCGTACGCCGAAGACGAAAGAGTGAATCATTTTCAAATGTCAATGGAAAATAGACCGAACCGATGATTGGGATTTTCAAACCCAATCGCTTATGATCCATTACTGCAAGTATAGAGATCAGTAATGCGTGTTTCACATCTCCATCTGCAATGAGCATCGCGCGATCAAAGATTGCATCAACAGCAAGCGTATCATCATACGTTCTGCGCAGTTCATAGAACCGATCGTCGCGGAGATATCGCTTTAAATGTGCTTCGTCTTTTAAAAGCGGAGGGAGAAAATCGGTGGGATCGATGAATGATGAGTCTTCGGTGGAATAATACCAGTCGTCATTGAGCCAAGTTGAATCTTTTTCCTGGGAAAGGATGAAGGATGAAGGATGAAAAATCAAAAAGATGAAAAATGAAACATGAAAAATAAAAAATCGTTTCCTTCGCAATTCTATCAAAAATTTAGAATTCATACTTCATAATTCATCTTTCATCCTTAAGTTCAAACTTGTAACACCCCCGTCTTAAACTCCGCCATGTTCGGATTACAATTTGCCATTGCAATTCCGCGGGAGATGACATTGCGCGTTTCCAATGGATCGATAATTCCATCAACCCACAACCGAGCTGCGGCAAATTTCGGATCGAGTTCGGTCTCGTATGTTTTCTGGATCTCATCGAGAAGCTGTTTCTGCTGTTCTGCGGAAATATGCGTTCCCCCTTTTTCCATCGCCTGTACTTTTATTGCAAGAAGCGTTTCACTCGCCTGTTTCCCGCCCATCACCGCGATCTGCGCCGAATGCCAGCCGTAGATCAATCGCGGATCGTACGCTTTTCCGCACATTGCATAATTCCCCGCGCCGTAACTATTTCCCGTGATGATCGTGAATTTCGGAACGACGGAATTTGCAACTGCATTCACCATCTTCGCGCCATCTTTAATGATGCCGCCATGCTCGCTTCTGCTTCCAACCATGAATCCAGTCACATCCTGAAAGAATACTAACGGGATTTTTTTCTGATTACAATTGAGAATGAACCGCGCTGCTTTATCCGCACTGTCGGAATAGATCACTCCGCCGACCTGCATCTCTCCTTTTGCAGTTTTGGTGATCGCACGCTGATTTGCGACGATGCCAACAGCCCAACCATCGATCCGTGCATAACCGCAGATGATTGATTTGCCGAATCCTGCTTTGTATTCATCCATTTCGCTGTCATCAATGATACGCGAGAGAATTTGATATGTATCGTACGGTTTATTCCGTTCAACGGGAAGTATTCCGTAAATATCTTTTGGATCGAACTTTGGCTTAGAAGGTTTTTCGTAATTGAATCCTGCCACAGGGAAACGCCCAAGCTTGGAAATGATACTTCTAATTTTTTTCAACGCCGCTTCATCGTTCGCCATTTTATGGTCGGTCACTCCGCTGATCTCGCAATGGACCGTCGCTCCGCCGAGCGATTCGTTATCGATCTCTTCACCGATTGCCGCTTTCACCAAATGCGAACCGGCAAGAAACACGCTTCCCGTTTTATCCACGATCATTGCTTCATCACTCATAATGGGAAGATACGCGCCGCCCGCAACACACATTCCCATAATTGCAGCAATCTGCGTTATTCCCATTGCGGACATCACTGCGTTGTTCCGAAAAATCCTTCCAAAATGTTCTTTGTCAGGAAAAATTTCTGATTGCAGCGGAAGAAATACCCCCGCCGAATCAACCAGATAAACGATCGGCAGACGATTTTCAATTGCAATTTCCTGAGCGCGAAGATTCTTCTTTGCTGTAATGGGAAACCACGCTCCCGCTTTCACCGTTGCATCGTTTGCAACGATCACCACATCACGATTATGAATCTTCCCAATTCCAAAAACAGTTCCGGCGGATGGCGCACCGCCATACTCTGCATACATTTCATACGCAGAAAAAAGACCAACTTCTAAAAATTTAGATTTTGGATCGATAAGCACTTCGATCCGCTCACGCGCAGTCAATTTTCCTTTTTTCTTATGCTTCAAGATCGCGTCGATCCCACCGCCAAGCTTGACTTTTTTCGCATGGGTTTCCAGTTCCTTCAACGCCTTCTTGTGGAATGCTTCGTTACGCTTAAAAGCTTCATCTTTTTTTATTTCGGAACCTATTTGTGCCATATTTTTTCTTTAATAAACAATTAACAGTTACCAATTACCAATATGATATTACTGAAATTCTCGACATTGATTTTCTGGTAATTGGTTATTGATCATTGTTAATTGTCCGTAATTATTTTAATAAGTTTTTCGCAATCACCATCTTCTATCACTATTTCTTTCGCGAAGAATAATGTGCCGATGGTTCAGCGATCCGATATTTTCCAACGCTTCTTTTTGTTTCACTTTCTTTGAAATCGTCGTATATCTTTTTAAGATCAAATTTAAATTTTTTTGCATGCGCCTCGCGCTGTTTTCGAACTTCTTCTACAATAGGATCTTTTTTCATATTATTCTCCGAATAGTTCTAAGGGAGTGCAAAGAATTGGAAGTTCATAACCAAGTGAAAAGGCAATTTTTGATAACTCCTTTTGAATTGACGCATTTGCAATATGTGCACAATTCCAACTTAATAAATAATCAACATGATGAACTGTTGCAACGGAAATGTGCAATGCATCTTCAGAAGCTTTCTTAGGCATTGAACTTAATTTCATAAAACTTTCTGCAACTGACAATACTTCATTCTTCATCGGTAAGATATTACACTCCGATGCATAGGAAAATCTTTTCCTTGCTGCCGCAACATCACCTCTTCCTGCTTCGCGCAAGACAATTTCAGAGACGTACAATTCAAATTTTGTTGATTCCGTCCTCCACCAATCTTTTGTTACAGTTTGATGCGCAGAAACAATTTTATTTGCACTCGTTCTTGCAGCAAGATAACTCAACACCGATGTTTCGATATATACTTTCTGTTTCATTTATGTTTATACCGTTAATTCTTCGTTCCGTTTGAAGGCTTCGTCTTTTTTTATTTCAGAACCTATTCGTGCCATATTTTTTCTTCAATGAACAATTAACAGTTACCAATTACCAATATAATAGCACTGAAATTCTCGATATTGATTTTCTGGTAATTGGTTATTGATCATTGTTAATTGTCCATAATTATTTCAATAGACTCTTCGCAATCACCATCTTCTGCACTTCGCTGGTTCCTTCGCCGATCGTCAGCAGTTTCACGTCGCGGTAGAATTTCTCTACCGGAAAATCTTTCGTGAAGCCGTAGCCGCCGTGGATCTGCACCGCTTCGCCCGATGCGCGCGTGGCGACTTCGCTCGCAAAATATTTCGCCTGCGCCGCTTCAAGGTTCACATCTTTTCCTTCCATTCTCATCGACGCAGCTTTGTGTGTAAGCAGACGAGCCGCTTCGATCTCCATCGCCATATCGGCAATTTTGAATTGGATCCCTTGGTTATCTCCGATCGGTTTGCCAAACTGCACACGCTCTTTTGCATATTTAATGCTCGCTTCCATTGCACCCTGCGCAAGACCGACCGACAGCGCGGCAATGCCAATTCTTCCGCCGTCGAGAACGCTCAGCGCCTGCTTAAATCCTTCACCAACATTCCCGATCAAATTTTCTGCAGGAATGCGAACATTTTCAAAATTCAGCGATGCCGTTTCACTGCAGCGCATTCCAAGTTTATTTTCCTTTTTACCGGAGGAAAATCCGGGCGTTCCTTTTTCAACAATGAATGCCGAGATCGATTTGTTCTTTGTCTTATCCGTTACCGCAAGAACAACAAACGTATCGCCCGAAATTCCGTGTGTAATAAAATTCTTGCTTCCGTTGATCACCCACTCGTTTCCCTCTTTCACTGCAAATGTTCTCATTCCTCCCGCATCGCTTCCGGAAAACGCTTCGGTCAAACCCCAGCCGCCGAGTTTTTTCCCGCTGCAGAGATCGGGAAGATATTTTTTCTTCAACGCTTCATTGGCAAAATTATAGATGTGACTGACGCAGAGTCCGTTGTGCGCGCAAAGACCAAGCGCAACTGATGGATCGACCTTTGCGATCTCTTCGATGATGACCGTGAAGTCGAGCACCGAAAGCCCTGCGCCGCCGTATTCTTCGGGATAATATGCGCCGAGAAAACCAAGCTCCGCCATCTTCGCAAAGATCGCTTTCGGAAATTCTTGCGACTCATCGTACTTCATTACGTGCGGTTTGATCTCTTTTTCGGCAAAGTCGCGCGCCATTTGCTGAACCATTATCATTTGTTCAGTTGCCCGGCTATTGTATTGCGGGGGTTGTGGAAAACTCATTGCTGCTTCGGACATGCGTGTTCCTTCATATGTTTGATGAAGATTAATTGAAAATCTACCCGTCATCCCGAACCCTGAACAAAATCTTTTCAGGGCAGGCTTGTTTCGGGATCCATAAGATGCTGAAACAAGTTCAGCATGACGAAAACTCACGAGCGTAAATTCAAAACGCCAGGCTCCGCTATGTTTTAGCCAATACCAGACGTTGGTGTATGAAAATAGAAAAGGCGGGCTTGAAGTGCAATTTAAATTATAGTAAACCCAATTTCTTTTAGATAATCAAAAGTAGGATCATAGAATTCTTGTTTTCGAGTTGGATCTTCTATATCTCCATTTGGGACAACAATGATCATTCCTTGTCGAGCACGGGTTAACAACACCCGGTATGCGTTCTTCTGATAATTTCTTCTCTCTTCACTTTTAATATTATTCCATCGATTACCACGAAAAGATTTATTAATCCAACCATTTTTGGAATATCTAAAATCTGCATCCCAAGTAATGCAAGTCCAATCAAGTTCTAATCCTTGTACGTCAAATTCTGTGGCAACATCTTCAAGATAGTATGATGATCGAACATCATCTTTTTCGTTTAAAAACCAATTAACAGGTTTCATTGGGGATTTAACATCAATAGCGTGTGGCTTTAAACGTTCAGCTTGAGAAGAAACAATAATCCCGTAACGCTCAGTGCCTCGTGCTTGTTTTTTTAGCCATTGCTTTGCTTTTAGAAGATCACGTGTAATAACGATCGGATACTTATTTTTAAGATCAATTAGTGTTTTACTCGCTTCAATACTCTCAAGGTCAAGAAGTTGTTTAACTAATAATGAAACATTTTCCGCACGAAACGAACGCATTGAAACCGAAAGATGTAAATCATCATTTGCAACAATTTGTGATTGAGATTTAATTTTACTCAATATTTTCCCAGCCCCATATTCACTATCATCAAGATGAGAAGAAATATAAATCTTCCAGTCTGGGAATGAGCGATTCAAAGATTCAATCCATTCACTAATTCCAGCTTCACCAGTGTTAATTTCTTGTCCACCTCCAACAAGACATACTATTACCGCCCAATCCCCATGTCGATCTAAACAAGAAATAAGAAATTCTGGTTCGGACTGATTGAAATTCGGTATTTTCTTTTTCCGATGCATGAAATTTTTTGTTTGTTGCAAATTCCATGCACGTTGAGCTTCATCAAATATTGCCACGTGATCACTTGGGGCCGTTTTATCAATAAGATAAGCATCTCGATAATTGTGAACATTTTGAATGAACATACTAACTTCACTCAGTGCAACTTTTTTGGTTATTCTTCTATTGTGTTTCTTTTCATATTTAACTTTATCCCGAGCCAATGCTTCACGCAGAATTGAGACAAGCGGGCCATTACCGGAAAGATAAACACTATGAAGACCACTGTTACTATTTACATGCTTAGTGGCAATATTGAGACCAACTAGTGTTTTACCAGAACCTGGAACTCCTGTCACAAAGCAAATTGATTTCTGTAAACTCGACTTTGATAAGTTAATCACTTCGGATATAGCCTGTGAGGTTAATGTCAGATTTTTCTCGCTTGCATCTTTTCGTGAAATTTCTTCAACAGAGTGGTTCTTGTATAGAGACATTGCTGCTTCAATTATTGTAGGGGTAGGACAATATCTACCATTACCCCATTGTTTTGGATCAACAATATCACCTTCCGTAGATTGTAGGATAGATTTTATTACCGATTCAAGCATTTCTAAATTACACTTTATGGGAAAAAGTAACTTATCGTTTTGAGGAGTTGGTTCAATACTTGTAGCGAGACTTTTCGCTTTTGAAGCTATGAGTATGGGGGCAATAAACTGATCATGACTTGGCTCGTGAAAGTTTTTTAGATCTAAAGCATAATCAAATACCTGATCGATAGAAGATGTCGAGAATTCTTTTTCGCCTATCTTAAATTCAAGAACAAAAATTACGGAACCAATAATAACAACTACATCAATTCGTTTTCCCATTCGAGGAATTGAATATTCGAAATAAATAGTTCCATCGAATGACTTCAGAATTACTTTTAATATTTCAATTTCTTCCAACCAAGCAGCCATCTGAGTGGTTTCAGTAGGAAATTCATTGTTGGAAGCAATTATACCAATAATTTCATTGGAGCTAGTGTTTCTAAAATTATTTAAAGTATCAGAATAATATTCTCTTTTCATAATTAAGAATTAGATTTTTTTACTTTAGAGCAAATCACCAGCTTTTATTTTGAGTGCATTAGCCAATTTGTAAATATTCAAAAGACTAATATTCCTTTGCCCTCGTTCACAACTGCTTACATAAGTTCTGTCGAGTCCGGCAGCGGCGGCAAGTTCTTCCTGCGACCAGTCTTTTTTCAAACGCTGTTCTTTTAGTTTTGCACCAAAAGCATCTAAATGTTTTTCTGACTTCATTGATATTCCTTTTTGTTTAAAATTGTATATAGTGGTCTTAAAGTCTACGGACTATAAGTCACATTTTAGATAGGATATTTGCTTGCTTAATTCTAGGAATGAAGAAATGAATAATTGGAGTGTAACAGTAATTGAAGATTAGATTATTTTGTAGCAGTTCCTATCGAATCACAACCATCTTTTTCTGAATCTGAACATCACCTGCAATCAAACGGTAAAAATAAACACCGCTCGAAACGTACTGCGAAGTCCATCGATATTCATACAATCCCCCGTCCTGCCGTTCATCAACAAGCGTTGTCACTTCCCGTCCCAGCAGATCGTAGATCTTCAGCGTTACATTCTCCCGTTGAGGGAGCAGATAGGTGATCGTCGTTCCGGAGTTGAACGGATTCGGATAGTTCTGCTCAAGCAGGTAATCGGTCGGAAGTCCATCCTCTCCCGAAATGACTTTTTTCAGCACCCAATTATCAGGATCGAGCTGAACAAAGAGCGGTTTCGTCCGAAATTTTATTGTGAAGGTCTGCTCAAGTGCATTATTAAAAAGAGTCACCACCGTATCCCTCTCAGCACTTTTGATCCGAAAATCGAGCGGCATCGTAAAAAAAACAGGATTGGCTCGTCCTGCAGGCTGTTTCAGTTGGATGCTCAGCGACGATGAATCTCCCGCATCGTTCCAGTTCCAGGAATATTGATACGTCGGCGCATTCTCTCCGTAGATCCATTCCTGAAAAAAATAATCAAGATCTTTTTGTGAAACAGTTTCGCAGATCGACTGGAAATCGGCGGTCACTGCAGTAGAATATTTCAGCTTCGGATCGTTCGCATACGAACGGATCGCTTGAAAGAAAACCGAATCCCCCAGAACATGCCGAAGCATGTGAAGCACGGAGGCACCTTTGGCATAGATCAGCGAGAAATTAAAAAGCTTGCCCGGGTTCGTCGTGTCCGGCAGACCGGTCATTCCGACGGCAAATGTTGCGTTCTGCAGTATCGGAGTCATATATTCCCAATACGATGCGGCGCCCTGTTTTTTTTCGCGATAGATTCCGGTAGAGTATTCGGCAAATCCTTCATTCAGCCACAGATCGGACCACGAGCGGCAGGTGATCATATCGCCGAACCATTGATGAGCAAGTTCATGCGCAACAACATCTTCGTTGAATGTTCCGAGCGAAGTCATTGTCTGGTGTTCCATTCCCCCTCCGCCGGTGAATTCCGCGTGACCATATTTTTCGTTGATGAACGGATAGAGACCAAACGCATCCGAAAAGATAGAAAGCATATCGATCACTTTGGGAAGGGATTGCAGCGCGTCCGTATAATGTTCGGGAAGAACGTAATTGAGCACTTCCATGGAATCGGTCGGCGAATACCGGAACCAATTGGAGAACTGAACATAGTTGGTGACCGCGATTGAAATAAGATATGAAGCGATGGGATACCGTTCTTTCCAATGATGTGTCGCTCTGCCGCTGCCATTATTGACCACGGAGACAAGGATTCCCTGCGAACCAACCTTATAGATGGAATCGCATGTAACAATGATATCCGCCGAATCTGCTTTATCGCTCGGAGAATCTTTGCACGGCCACCAGTCGCGCGCGCCGTACGGTTCGCTGAGCGAATAGATCCACGGCACCCCGTTATGATCGGCGAACGAAAAACTTCCAAGTCCGGAGATGATCGGTGTTCCCTGATAATAGATGATCACCGACAGCATTTCTCCCGATTGGTACGCTCTGTTCAATGTGATCTCAAATGAACTGCTCTTTTGGACAAAAGTATTCTTTGCTCCGTCCACCAGAACAGAATCCACGCGCATTGTATTTGTAAGATCGAGCGTCAGCACTTGTGAATTGTTCTGCAGGCATTTTCCGGCAGCGGTGACGATTCCTTTCAGGTAATTCGGCGGTGCAGTGATATCCAGTTCCAGTTTGTAGTATGTAACATCGAACCAATTGCTTGCTAATGAACTTACACGCGTCTGCCGATGAACAAATGCGTTTTTCTCCAATTCAAAATTGCTGTGTGTTTGACCAACGGCAATATGTAGAAACAGTACGGTTGCAATTAGAACAAAGTTGACTATAGATTTTCTTAAAATTTTTCGATCATTGTCATTGCGAGACGATCCTGAGCGAAGTCGAAGGATTGGCGAAGCAATCTTGATACGCAAAGAAAGATTGTTTCGTCGTCCTAAAAAACATGACTCCTCGCAATGACATTCCATTTTTGAGATGGCTTCTAATGATTTAATTTTTCCTGCATTCATTTATAGGAATGTACCGAAAGAATTGGAATGGAGAAAGAGGAAGTTCAACCCCACCCTTAGTCCCTCCCCTTTTACCAAGGGTATCCCTTCGGGACAGGGGAGGGATGATCTTGCCCCGAACTTTCGGACACCAAGAAAAGACAGTATATTCTGTCAGGAGGTGTTCACATGTCAGAGCCACAACGTCGTCGAAGATTCGACTCACAATTTAAACACGATGCACT
>JAUXTU010000065.1 GCA_030679145.1 Bacteroidota bacterium
GCTCAAGGGGGCGGACGTGCTTTTTGGAAATGCAGGGATGGAGAGGGCAGACTGGTTGCGAGCGGAATCTATATTGTTGTTGCTCATAACAGACCGGGAGATCAGGTTGCAACATCAAAAATTGCAGTTATACAAAAATAAATTGTAATCAACATCCGTGCAGAAATGCTGCACAATTTTTCATTCACTATATACAGGAGGGGTAGAATTGGAAACTTCTACTACACAATCGACGGAAAAAAAAGAAGAAGTATTTAGCAGACGTGTACGAGCGGGCAAGCGTACTTACTTCTTTGATGTGAAAGCAACCAAATCCGAAAAGGACTTTTACATTACGATTACGGAGAGCAAGAAAATTGCTGAAGATGAATTCAAAAAACATAAAATTTTCCTTTATAAAGAAGATTTTGAAAAATTTGCCGATGCATTGGCCGAAGCGGTGGATTTTGTCCATGATGAATTAGGGAAACAGGGTATTCCCGTTTCTTCACCACGTGAAGTAGCACCTGTGGTGGAAACTGTTGTTGAACAAGCCTAATACTTCTTCCGATTTATTTCACAGAAGACTCTTTGAGCAATTCTCAAAGGGTCTTTTGTATTTTTAGCAAATTCTTGACTCTCTCCCTCAAACTTTCTATATTTGTGCGGACTTTTTATGTAAATTCTTTGAAATTTTAGCAAAAACAGCAATTCCCTCTGAATTTGAACGAGGAAAAGAGAATGAAGATCAATATTTCAGGCCTGTCAGAGGGCGTTCATAGTTATGATTTTGCAAAACCTGCCATTGCGTTGGGGTTAGAACAAAACTATTTGGGTGAGGTTCACGCGCACGTTACCCTTGAGAAAAGTATTCACCAAATTGCAGTAATGGTGAACGCTTCTGTCAAGGGTGTTTTTGTCTGTGACCGTTGTGCCGATGAGTTTGAGGAAGAAGTGAAAACGTCATTCACGTCCATCTATTCGTGGAATAATGATGATGAAGCTGGGGATGATGATGACTTTCACATTCTGAGAAAAGAAGAAAATATAATTTCTATTGATGATTCGGTAAAAGAATATCTGGCGATCGCTGTTCCGTTGAAATTGTTATGCAAAAAGAACTGTGATATTCCGGAATCATTCATTGCGAAGCCGGAGGTTGAAGTGACGATCGATCCTCGATGGAAAAAATTACAAGACTTATTACGAACTGAAAAAAACTAAAACATTATTTTGAAGGGAACGAAGCAATGCCAAATCCAAAACGACGACATTCCAAAACACGCGGTCGTAAACGCCGTACACATTATAAAGCAGAGAAACCTACTGTTGCAATCGATAAAGCATCAGGAGAAGCACATTTAAGTCACCGTGCTGTATGGACATCGGAAGGTAAATTGATGTACAACGGCAGAGTGATCAAAGAAAAGAAAACTGCGTAAAAGAAGTTTGTTTATTCACAGCCACTGCCGAATATTTCTGCAGTGGCTTTTTTTTAGGTGCTTACTCTGCAATCCAATAATACAGTGAATCAATCCTCACAAAAGATCCGTGTTGCCTTAGACGCAATGGGGGGCGATTTTGCCCCTGCATATGAAGTGCAGGGTGCAATTGAATGTCTCCGGCAAAGCAATAATCGGTTTCATGTGGTGTTGGTCGGCGATGAGAGCAAGATCAAAGAAGAATTGCAAAAGATCGGGAATACCGATGGATTGGATTTCTCGATCGTTCATGCGCCCGATGTTATTGACATGCACGACTCTCCTGTTGTTGCGATCAAAACAAAACCGAATTCGTCCCTTGTAAAAGGAGTGACGATGCATAAAGAAGGTTTGGTTGATGCATTCGTTTCCCCGGGAAATACCGGTGCGGTCACTGCGGCATCAACATTGATCCTTGGAAGAATTCCCGGTGTAAGCAGACCGACTGTTGCGGCGATCTTTCCAAGCGAACAAGGTCCAACGCTGATCGTTGACGCAGGTGCAGTTTCGGATTGCCGCCCGCAGTTTCTGTTCGAGTTTGGAGTGATGGGAAGTATCTACTCTGAATACATGTTCAAGAAAAAGAATCCGCGTGTCGGATTGTTGAACATCGGTGAAGAAGAATCTAAAGGGAACGAGCTTGCGAAAGAGACATTCAAATATATTTCCGAACGAAAAGACAAAATAAATTTTGTCGGAAATATCGAAGGCCGTGATATTCTGAAAGGTCATGTGGATGTTGTTGTGTGTGATGGATTTGTCGGGAACGTATTGTTGAAATTTGCGGAAAGCATTCCCGGATATTTGAAATATCAATTCAAGAAATTTGCGGACAAGCGTATTCTTAATAAATTAATGATTGGAGTGTTACGCGGTTCGCTCCGTGAGATATTCAAAGATATGGATTATACGGAGCATGGCGGAATTCCGCTGCTTGGCGTGAACGGAGTAACGATCATCGGTCATGGCGGTTCGCCGCCAAAAGCGATCAAGAACATGTTATTTCGCGCAGAAGAAGTGGTTCAATATAAAATCAATCAGCATATTCAAGAACAATTAAAGAGCTAGAGAGTTTTAATGAGTAAAATCAAAGCAGCAATTACATCGGTTGGCCATTACGTCCCACCGAAAGTTTTATCCAATTTTGATCTTGAAAAATTAGTTGATACCAATGACGAATGGATCCGAACGCGGACAGGCATCAGTGAGCGGCGTATCGCCGAAGGCGGCGCTACATCGGATATTGCTGTACCGGCAGTACAAATGCTTTTAAAGAATCGTGGAATTGGTGCAGAAGAGATCGATGTGATCATTTTTGCAACCGTTACTCCGGATATGTTTTTTCCGGCAACGGCGTGTGTGCTGCAGGAAAAGATCGGTGCAAAAAAAGCGTGGGGATTTGATATCTCCGCCGCGTGTTCAGGATTTGTCTATGCTATTTCGTTAGGAACACAATTGATCGAAACAGGTGCATACAAAAAAGTTCTTGTTGTTGGTGCAGACAAGATGAGTTCCATTATGGATTACACTGACCGTAACACTGCAATTTTATTTGGAGACGGAGCGGGCGCAGTGTTGTTGGAACCGAGCACTGATGAAAAGTTGGGTGTATTGGACCATAAATTATATTCTGACGGAAGTGGCGGACAATTTTTGTATATGAGCGGCGGTGGAAGTTTAAATCCCCCTTCCCACGAGACGATCGATAACAAAATGCATTATTTGGTACAGGATGGAAAAGCTGTATTTAAGGTTGCAGTGAAGGGAATGGCGGATGTTTCTGAGGAAATTTTGCAACGCAATAATCTTAGCGGCAAGGATGTTGACTGGCTTGTTCCTCACCAAGCAAATCTGCGTATTATTGATGCAACGTCAGACCGCATGGGATTGGATAAATCGAAAGTGATGATCAATATTGGCCGCTATGGAAATACAACTGCGGCAACAATTCCGCTGGCTCTTTCTGAATGGTGGCATGCAGGGAAAGTGAAAAAGGGACAGAATCTTATTTTAGCAAGTTTCGGTGCGGGGTACACATGGGGTGCGGTGTATGTGAAGTGGGCGTACTAAACCAAGTGTAAAGTCAAAAAGTTAAAATTGTAAACTGTACTAAAATAATTCTGGAACAACTTTTTACTTGAAACTTTTACCTTTTAACTTATGACAGCGTATATATTTCCGGGACAAGGTTCGCAGTATGTGGGGATGGGAAAAGATATCTGTGAACAATTTCCTGCGGCAAAAAAATATTTTGACGAAGCGGATTCAGTACTTGGTTTTTCTCTTTCCAAAATTTGCTTTGAAGGACCGGAAGAAGAATTAAAACAGACAAAGAACACTCAACCGGCGATTTTTCTGCATAGTGTTGCATTGTGGAATTTGTTGAAACCGACCGATGCATCAATGGTAGCGGGACATTCACTCGGTGAATATTCTGCGCTTGTTGCAGCAGAAGCAATTTTGTTTGCTGATGCGATTAAACTTGTTCGATTGCGCGGAGAATTGATGCAAAAAGCTGGGGAAGAGAATCCCGGAACAATGGCTGCGATTGTTGGACTTGATGCAAATGTTGTTAATGAAATAACAGCCAAAGCAAGTGAAGCAGGGGTTGTTCAGGCAGCAAACTTCAATTCTCCGGGACAGATCGTTATTTCCGGTTCGGTTGGCGGTGTCCGCAAAGCGATGGAAGTTGCAAAAGAACGCGGCGCGAAATTAGTGAAAGAACTTGTTGTTAGTGGTGCATTCCATTCGCCATTGATGCAATCAGCAAAAGAAAAATTGAAAGAAGCTCTGGATGCAGTGACAATTAGAGATGCGAAGATTCCCGTCTATGCAAATGTCACTGCGAAGCCAGTGCAAAAAGCGAATGAGATCAGAAATTTATTATTTGAACAAGTAACGAATCCAGTGCGATGGGAAGAAACAATTATCCGGATGTCTGGTGATGGGGCGACTAAATTCATTGAAGTTGGTCCGGGAAAAGTATTGCAAGGATTGGTGAAACGAACAGTAGCAAATGTTGAAATATCAGGAATTGATAAAGCAGCGGAAGTAAAATTATAATGTCAGTATTAAAAATTGGAAAATATGTAATTGATCCGGTGCTGTTTGAAAAAGGATTCTCACGAGGATGCGGTCCGTATCAATGTCAAACCACATGCTGTTCGTCAGGAGTATATTTAGATCCGACCGATCGTGATGTCATTCTTCAACACAAGGAAGAAGTAAAACTGAAGATGGATGAAACCCAAACGACAAATGATGCTGTTTGGTTCGACAACATCAGAGTTGACGATCAGGATTTTCCTTCCGGATATGCTGTTGGAACGGAAGTGTTCAATGATAAATGTGTTTTTCTTGACAAAGGCGGACGCTGTAGTGTCCAGCTTGTCAGCGCCGAAAAATACAATGATCCGTGGAAGATCAAGCCGTTCTATTGCATTGCATTTCCCATCTCACTTGATACGGGCGTACTGACCTTTGATGATTATCAGCAGGATAAAGCACAATGCTGCTCGATCGTCACCGACACTGACTCAACGCTTGTTGATTCCTGTAAAGCTGAATTAGAATTTGTGCTGGGCAAAGATGGATATCAAGAATTGGTTACGATGAAGAATAATAATCAGGTAAAATAATTTCTAGATAAAAGAATATGACAAACTATAATCTTTCCGGAAAAGTTGCTCTCGTTACCGGCGGTTCACGCGGAATTGGCCGCTCAATAGTTTTACACCTTGCGCATTCCGGTGCCGATGTTGCATTCACCTATCGCAGCAGAGTGGAAGAAGCGAATGCTCTTGTGGCCGAGTTGCAAGCGATCGGACGAAAAGCGGCTGCATTCCAATCGAATGCAGCGGATACCACTCAATCGAACGACGTTGTGCAGAACGTGATCAAAGATTTCGGTCGGCTTGATATTCTGGTGAACAATGCGGGCATTACAAAAGACGGATTGCTGATGAGAATGAGTGAGCAGGATTGGGATGATGTGATCACTACGAACTTAAAGAGTGTGTTCAATTTTACCAAAGCAGCATGCAGGCAGATGATGAGCCAGCAATCAGGTAAAATCGTCAATATTTCATCGGTTGTGGGTGTTGTGGGCAATGCCGGACAATCGAACTATGTTGCGTCCAAAGCGGGAGTTATCGGATTCACCAAATCAATTGCAAAAGAGCTTGCTTCACGCAATGTTCAGGTGAACGCGATTGCGCCGGGATTCATCGAAACTGACATGACAGAAAAGTTGAATGAAAAGCAAAAAGAAGGTATCTTAACAATCATTCCACAGAAGCGGATTGCTAAACCGGAGGAGATCGCGTCGGTTGTCTGCTTTTTGGCTTCTAGTGATTCTAATTATATCACCGGGCAGACGATCAATGTTGACGGCGGTATGGCAATGTAATTCAACACTGTTAATGATTTGAATTTGAACAAATAAAAATAACGAATGCAAAAAATAAACGTAATCCAATAAACACATAATAGGAGAAACATTATGTCAGATGTAGCAGCAAAAGTAAAAGAGATCATCGTCACCAAACTTGGCGTTGATGCAGCACAGGTAACCGAAACAGCATCATTCACCAATGATCTCGGTGCGGATTCACTTGATACCGTTGAATTGGTCATGGAATTCGAAAAATCGTTCGGTATCAGCATTCCGGATGAAGATGCTGAAAAGATCGGCACTGTTGGCGATGCGATCACATACATCACTGCGACAAAAAAATAATTGTACATTTAAAACCACACCGTCTCAGTTTTCATAGAACATACTGTGACGTTGTGGTTTTCTGTTTTTGGTTTATCGTCATTGCGAATGCCGATGAAATCGGCATGAAGCGATCTCAACAGTGAAAGATTGCCGCGTCGTTCGTCCCGATAAGATTAGGATGTACTCCTCGCAATGACCCTCATTAAGAATATTCAGGAATATTATATGGCTTCTCGTCAGATGCGTCGTGTTGTCGTTACCGGAATGGGCGCAGTAACACCAATCGGATTAACCGTTAAAGAATTTTGGGCTAATGCACTTGCCGGAAAAAGCGGTATTGCCAATATCACCTATTTTGATACGACCCAGTATGACACAAAGTTTGCAGGTCAATTGAAGGGTTTCGATCCGCATAATTATATGGACCGGAAACTTGCGCAGCGCGTCGATCAATATACTCAATACGCACTCGCTGCTGCTGAAGAAGCGATCAAAGATTCCGGTGTGAATCTGGAAAAAGAAAATAAAGAACGCGTTGGAGTTGTGTTCGGTTCGGGAATCGGTGGATTCAAAACATTCCAAACGCAGACAACGAATATGGTTGAAGCAAAAGGACCAAGCCGCATCAGTCCGTTCTTCATTCCGATGATGATTCCTGATATTGCTGCAGGACGTATCTCGATCAAATACGGATTAAAAGGACCGAACTATGCAACGGTTTCCGCATGTGCGACCGCATCGCATGCGATCGGTGATTCGTTGATGCTCATCCAGCGCGGCGTTGTTGATATGATGGTGTGCGGAGGATCGGAAGCGGGAATCTGTGAAATGGGAATTGGCGGATTCAACGCGCTGAAAGCTCTATCCACCAGAAATGATGCTCCTGAAAAAGCGAGCCGTCCATTTGAAAAGAATCGCGACGGATTTGTGATGGGTGAGGGTGGCGGAATCATGATTCTTGAAGAATTGGAACATGCAAAAGCACGCGGCGCAAAGATCTATGCCGAACTTGCAGGAATGGGATTTACGGGAGATGCGCATCATATCACCGAACCATCACCGGGTGGCGAAGGAGCTCAGCGGTCAATTAAAATGGCATTGAACGATGCAGGCTTGAATCCGACTGAGATTGATTATGTGAATGCTCACGGAACATCGACCTATTATAATGATAAGTATGAAACGAACGCGATCAAGACTGTCTTCGGCAATCACGTACAAAAGCTTGTTGTTAATTCCACCAAATCAATGATCGGTCACTTGCTTGGTGCTGCCGGAGTTATCGGAGCAATTGCAACAGTGATGAGCATTGTGACCGATGAAGTGCACCCGACGATCAATTATGAAACACCCGATCCGGAATGCGACCTGAATTACGTTCCAAATGTTGCGATCAAAAGAACTGTCAATGCGGCGATTTGTAATGCGTTCGGTTTCGGCGGACATAATGCGACGCTTGCATTCAAGAAATTCAAAGAATAAAAACATCCTGCATCCGCCATTGCGGAGAAGAAGCCGCTAAGTCGTAAAGAAAAATAATTTGGGGACGGATAAAAATCCGTCCCTTTTTATTTATAGGGGGATGGACAACGTCTGATACGTTTTTCAGCATCTGACGTTTTTGCGCGGGGACAATGTCTGACATTTAGCGAGGGATAAGCGTTGCAGCCACCGCTAGTCCAAAGGACTCCTTCGGAGATGTGAGACGTTCCGCCAAACACGAAGTAATGCCTTCTCGAAGGGACACTTTGTGTTGGCAATAGCGCGGCGGACAAGTGAACGCGACGTCTGACATCGTCCGCCATCCTCCGGAAAAATACATGAATTCAGGTATTGCATTCTCTCGCCAAATTTTCTACGTTTTCACTCAACGGATAGCTTTACAATATTCATGAGTGAAGATCACCAAAACGAACGTAAAAATAAATATTTCATCAATCACATAAGTAAAAAAAGGAGTAACGATGTCAGAAGAAAAAAATGTAGGTCAAGTTGATAGTGTTATCAGAATATTTCTCGGCGTTGGCTGCTTAGGTTTGGTTGCCTACCATTTTATGAGTGATGCAATTCTTCCGATGGTCGGACTCATTGTCGTCATCATTCTCATTCCGTTTTTCCTTAAAACAGGATTGACGAAAGTCTGTCCGATCATGAAAGCAATGAATGTGTCAACACTAAAAAAAGAGAAATGATCATAGCCCGTCACCTCTAAAGTGACGGTCAATTTGTTTGATAACGATAGTGAAGCAGCGATCACTTTAAAAAACGGGACGAACCGAAAATCCATAAGAGTAGGAAATCAATAAAGGAGATAGCCATGGAATTCAGCATAAACTTTGTCGCTGTATTGGTTGCTGTTGTTGTCAATTTCATTCTCGGTTTTATCTGGTACACACCTCTGTTTGGAAAAGCATGGGGAAAAGAGATGGGATACGATCCTGCTGTGAAACCGGAGAACAGCATAGTGATAAAAGGGATGGCGTTTATGGTGATCGGAAACTTTCTTTTGGCGTGGGTGCTTGCGTGGACGTTAGCCGGCTGGCAGTTTATTCCCGGTTCGGAAAAGATCTCTCCTTTGATGAATGCCATGAATTCCTCATTTTTTCTCTGGCTCGGCTTCTATGTCCCCGTTCATCTTGGTGCAATCGTGTGGGAGAAGAAATCGTGGAAACTTTTTGCGATCAATGCAGGATATCATCTGATCTCATTGTTTGTCGTAGCGCTCATTCTTACTCACTGGAAATAGAAATCAGAAAATAAAGTTTGAAGCAATTTTTCTAAATACTCGTACTAGAAGCAGTCTCAAAAATACATTCACAATGTCATCGCGGGCATAATAGTCAAAAAGTGTTGCTAAAATCACTGTAAGTTGTTCTTTGAAATAGCGTTATTGGTAGAAAACTCCAACAAGGTGTAGAATCGTGACGAAAAAAACATTGTGCTCGATGTAGTTCATCAGATGTCAAAC
>JAUXTU010000066.1 GCA_030679145.1 Bacteroidota bacterium
TATTTTAGTCGTCTCAAAGAACATTATCGTCACCATCGCGGACTCGCTCTACATCATCGCGATGCTTATTTTAAATGGTATTTTTATTTTGTACCTGGCAAAAATAGCAACACTAAATGACTATTATGCCCATTCCGAGGAGCAGCGCGACGAGGAATCCCGCTTTTTTTACTCTCTGCGAGCCGTTGGCAAAAAATAAAAACGAGATTCTTCACTTCGTTCAGAATGACAAAAGACAATCATTTTTCAGATGTCTCTAACCATAATTTCTATGAAAACAAAATACTTCACATTGTTGATTCTTTGTTGTTGTATTCAAGCTAATGCACAAATCTGGAACCTTGTATGGTCAGACGAATTCGACAGCGGGAGTGTTAACAGCGCAAACTGGAAATTTGAAATAGGCAATGGTTCAAGCGGCTGGGGAAATAATGAGCTTGAGTATTATACGAATAGAACAGATAACGCAGTAATCAACAACGGCAGCTTGTTGATTATTGCAAAGAAAGAATCCTATAGCGGAAAAAGTTATACTTCTGCGCGATTAAAATCCCAAGATCTGAAAAGTTTTACATACGGAAAAATTGAAGCCCGTATTAAACTTCCTCTTGGAAAAGGATTATGGCCTGCATTCTGGATGCTTGGAAATTCTATTACAACAGTCGGTTGGCCAAAATGCGGTGAAATTGATATTATGGAACATATTAACACCGAAGCTAAATCTTACGGTACGATACATTGGTTTAACACTGCATACTCTCAATACGGAGGAAATACTTCTTGCGACGTAACACAATATCATGTCTATTCCATCCAATGGGACGCCAGCGCTATTAAATGGTATCTTGACGGAGTGAAATATTTTGAGGGAAATATTGCATCTGGCATCAATGGTACCGAAGAATTTCATCTGCCACATTTTATTCTTCTCAATTTTGCAGTCGGCGGCAATTGGCCCGGAAATCCGGACGGCGCCACTCCTTTTCCAGATACAATGTTTGTTGATTATGTAAGAGTATCTCAGCTTTCCACCACTTCGGTTTCGGATGGCATAGAAAACGCTCCGAAACATTTTGCTCTTTTACAAAATTATCCTAACCCGTTCAATCCTACAACGACTTTTTCTTTTGATCTTCCAATTGCATCATTTGTTTCGCTTACTGTGTTTGATATGATGGGGAGAGAGGTGGAAACTGTTGTTTCCGAAAAAATGTCCGCTGGAAGCCATACAAAACAGTGGAATGCAATAAATGTATCCGGTGGCGTATATTTTTATCGCTTACGGGTTGATCGGTTTATGGAAACCAAAAAGCTTTTGCTGTTGAAGTAATGAATATCTGAAGCTGATAGCACAAAGTATATTATTTCTTCTCTGCCGCTACCAGTAATCCTGTTCCTGTTGCATTGGTTGAATTGAAATCAATCCACATTAAGATCAATGAGACCCAAAGTGTAAGCAAATAGTAGAATGGTAAAACAATAAAGAATGCTTTGCTTGCATTCACCATCAGCAGCGGATATTTTACAACGAGTCTCCACGCAAACGTGCCCACCGGACCATACGAATATTTTGTATAGAGAACATTAAATCCTGCGCCGCGAAGTTTTGTTGTAATATCCTCAACCGAATATCCGTCCCGTGCATGCTCCTCTACAAAACTTTTATCTCCTTCTTGGTGAACATCCGATCCGCCAAGATTGGATGGGGTGTGGATCAATAATTTTCCACCGCTTTTCATCGCCGCAAAGAAATTCTTAAAAACTTGAACATCGGCGGCAATATGTTCCATCACATCAACAGAAAGGATAAAATCGAATCGGTTGCTGTGTGTTGGTACGGTAAGATCTTCAACTCCAAATTGCACATTTGAAATACCAACGTCTGAAAAGAATTGTTTGCAATCTTGGATATAATCTTCTTTCACATCAATCGCATGGATATTTACTTTGGGAAATGTTTTCGCAATGAAATATGAATATTGTCCGAATCCACTTCCCGCGTCAAACAGGTTGAATGTTTCCTTTTTGTCGGAAAGCAGTTCGCGCAGTGCACGTTTCACATACCACGTTCGCAGAAACATCACGCCGAGAATCCAATAAAAGAATTTTCGAAGGATCGGTGCTTTCTTTGCCACATCGCCTATAACATTTTTAATCGGATCGTACTGCATAGTTTGAATTATGAATTATGAATTATGAATTATGAATTATGAAAATCTTTGAACAGAGTTCATCCTTCATCCCTTATAATTCATCCTTTTAAAGTAAGTTGTTCTATCGCGTCCACCATTGCATCCCAAGTATATTTTTTCCGTTCTTCCGATGCGCCGGCAGTTAATTTGGCTTCCATCTGTTCGTTGTAAAATCTTAAAATTGCATCTGCTAATTGCTGCGGATTGTTGGGCGGTACGATCAACCCCGATTTTTCATTGATCACTACTTCCGGAAGTGCACCAACATTTGTCGCAATGATCGGGGATGAAAAGAAGTAAGCGATCTGTGCAATGGCGCTTTGTGTTGCTGAAATATATGGCTGCACAACAACGTCTGCAGCTGAAAAGAAGATATGTACTTTTTCGTTAGGAATATAATCTGAAAACACCGTTGTGACATCTTCGATGCCCGCTTCTTTTATGTGCCTGCGGTATTTTTCTTCATCTCCATAATATTCTCCGCAAACCAAAAGACGAATATTTATTTTTTGTTTTACAATTTTCATCGCATCAATCAGAATGTGCAATCCTTTGTACGGACGAATGTATCCAAAGAACATAATCACTTTTTCATCGGTGATAGCAAGCTGTTTACGTGCTTCTGCTTTTGGAATCCGATTATGGAACAGATCGAACATTGGCAGAGCAACACGTTTATATTTTGCTGACGGAAGAAGGGATAACAGATCCTTTTCAACCGATGCTGATTGAGCAATAAAATAATCGGTAAATCTCATAAGCCAGCGGGTAAACAGCATGTCGCCGAGGCGTTTTTCGTGCGGAATTAAATTGTGAAGAATCGTCAGCGTCTTTGTTTTCTTCGTTCGAAGCAATGCATGAAGTGTTCCCGAACTCGGCGCAAGAAATGGAATCCAGAATGTTGAAATAACCAAATCAGCATTTTGCTTCCGTAATTTTATTCCCTGAATAATCCAGTTTAACGGATTGATTGAATCGATAAGCGCTGTGCTTGGAACAGGTGTTCCGGCATCCCCGCTTTCTTCTTGAGTCTTTCCGGGAAATAAAATCTTTGGATATTGGCGCGTGAACGAAATAATTAAAACATCATGTCCGCGTTTTGTCAGATGCGTGTACAGCATTGCAATAAAATGCGCCATGCCTCCGCGAAGAGGGTATGCGGGACCGAAGAGAAGGATTTTCATTGCTGATCACACAACATAATTTGCATTTATTTCTATCTGTTTTATTTACTTGAAAAAACAATGCCGAACCAGGTCCCGAAGGGATCACTTTGTGATTCGGCATGATGTTACAAAAATATTTTATACCTAATTGTTAATTAATCTCTTCGCGAATCGAATATTCTCGCTGCATCTGCTGATTGCGAGTGATAAGCTCACCGAGAAGTCCCATTGAAACGAACTGTACGCCGACAATGATCATAATCAACGCAACAATAAAGAGCGGACGATTGCTGAGCGGTTGATCGTTGAAATATTTTTCGTAGACAAGCCACAAACTAATAGCCAAGCCGATAATTGATGAGAAAATTCCCCATCCGCCAAATAAATGAAGTGGGCGTGATACATAACGAGTGGTGAACACTACGGTCAATAAATCCAAAAAACCGCGCGAGTATCTCGTCATACCAAATTTTGTTTTCCCAAATTTCCGTGGACGATGATTGACAACCGTTTCCCCGACTTTGAATCCCAGCCAATGTGCAAGTGCCGGAATGTAACGATGTAGTTCACCGTAAACATTAACACTTTTTATAACATCATTTCTATATCCTTTAAGACCGCAGTTAAAATCATGGATTTTGATTCCGGTAACTTTTGCGGTAACAAAATTAAAAAATTTTGATGGAATGGTTTTGCCAAGAGGATCTTTTCGTTTTTTCTTCCAGCCGGAAACGACATCGAGTCCGCCTTTAAGCTCGCGAATAATGTTGGGTATTTCCGCCGGATCATCTTGAAGATCGGCATCCATTGTGACCACAAAGTCGCCCTGTGCTTTTTGAAAGCCGACCGCAAGCGCGGCACTTTTGCCATAATTTCTTCGGAATCGAATTGCCTTTACACGATTATTACGCTGACGAAGATCGCGAAGCACTTTAAAAGAATTGTCTGTTGAACCATCGTCAACAAAAATCAGTTCATAATTACCGCCAATACGCGACAATACATTTTTCAGTTGTTCGTGAAGTTCGCGGAGCGATTCTTCTTCGTTTAACAATGGAATAACAACTGAAACAAGCGGATTGCGTGACGGTGATTGTTGTGGCAGCTGGGGCTGCTTTTGCGGTCTTGGCTGCTGGGGCTGTCTCGGTTGATGCTTTGGCTGCTGTGGCTGAACCTGCGTCTGTTTTTCTTCAGCAATTTCAGGAAAAATTGATGCAGGTAATTCTTCTACTTTTTCAAGAGACGGGAATTCTGATTCCGTTTTTCTTTGCGGGCGTGGATATTTTCCCCGAAAATTCTTTCGGCGAAACGGGTTTTCGCGTTTTGGGTTATTCTTTGGTTGCTCCGGTGATGATTCCGGAGCTTGATCCGGTGTCTCTTCTGCCATAATTCTATGCTATTTGATAAAAATGTTGGTTCAAAGTAGCACAAAACAAAGTAAAATGCAATGCAGGATTATGCGCGGATCTGATTGATGATCGTATCAAGATATTTTTCCATACGATTAAGGAAGACAATGTATGCATTCATCCAATCGATCGGGGTTACCGGTTTTTTTCCAATACAGTCATTGAAGATCTTTTGGATGCTCTGTGCAAGACGATGTTTCCCTTCTTCAACCACCATTTCAAGATCGGTATGATAGAAAGAATGAATTTGCTGAAGATCGATGGGAACTTTTGAATCCACTCGTGCTTTTTGAAAGAGGGGGTGTTCGCTTTTTCGAACATCGCTGGTTTCATAGATAAGCAAATTCCACATATCCATTACGATCTTAAAATCATTTTCGTTTTGACAGTCGAACTCAGGAATTACGGATGCATATTTCTGGGTTTCATGTGTTGTTTTGTACAGCGGAAGTGCACCGAGATATTGTGTAATAAGATTGATCATCTCCCGATGCGCAAGCACCCGCAAACAAGCGAGTCGAATATCTGATTTTAATTTTTTATCGGCAGCTGCAATTGAATTGACCGGCGCATTCTTTGATAAATCGAGCGTCGATTGTTTTGACTGTTCAAGTTTCAAAGTATAATCGTGTTGACTTTTTTCATTTTTATTTCCAAAAATCACCTTTTTGCGAAGTTCCTGCGGAAGGTCGTCAAATCGTTTTACCGCGCTAATAATTGCTGCTTCGTTTTGACGAATTGAAATTATCTTCTCAAGCAAATTGGAAATAAACCGACCTTTATATTTAGTTCTGAAATGAGCAACATCTGCAACAATATACATGTCATCCATAGCGGTGGAAAAGAGTGTATTGAACATGTCGGCAACCTGAACCAAACCGACTTTTTTATCGTCCAGTGCGCGAAGTGTAAAATCAATCCCGGCGGCCGTAAGATCGAAAATTACGGTGTGTTTTGAACACAATCGAATTGAACCAAGAGCGGTAATTTCAACATCGCCAAATTGATGTGATTTCAAATATTCCCGCAAGAACATTGTTTGTCCGCTTGGTGGTGCAACAACAATAATATCGGCAAGTGTTGTCGATCCGTTCAACAAGGAATGTTTTATACAATCCACAACTCGTTTTGCGTTTACTTCGTTAAATGGGAGGATCTTTTTCTTGCCAATGTACTGCGGAGATACCGCATGTTGATCCTCCGTATTAATGAGAAATATTCTTCCGTTTGCTCCGGGCTGAATGTCTTTGTTTTCGAGTGCCGCTATCAAGCTGGCCTCAAAAATGGATACGGAAGAATTTGAGGATTGCAGTTCGCTGGCAACATTGTGCGGAAGCAGGTTAACCATGAATCGGTAATGATCAACATCTTCCTTTTGATAATAAGTAAAATAATTTTTGTGAAGCCATAGTCGGGCGGCATCAAGCTGCGATATCGATTGCGGCGGTTGTTCTGTTGCATCCGCCAAAATGTAACATCGCTCTTTTGCAAATGAAGCAAATAAAAAAAGCTGTGGCAGATTTAATGCGTGAGCATCGTCGATGCAAACAATATCGAACGATGACAACACCGATTGCGGCATCGCAATGATATTGTGAATGGTTGTTGAAAAACATTGTTTGGACAGAATGCTCTTTTCAATTATTGCCAGATCTGCCGGAGGAAACTGAGTTGAAGCAAAACGTTCAATAGTTTTTTTATCTTTATGAGATATGGGCAGACGTGTTTCTTCTTTCAGCAGTTCCTTATTGAGAGTATTTTGATGTTGTTGTAATCGTTCAAGAAGTGCTTCGTTACCCACTAGCTTGGTTTGAAGTTCTTCAACGACTTTTTTTCCTGTGCGCAATCGTTCAATCATTGAGGCGTTTTGAATGCGGTGCAGTTCCTTTTTTACGCTTTGCAATTCTTCGTCGGCTTCATTGATTTGTCGTTGTTTTTCATTGAGTTTATCGTGAAGAAGTTGAACATGCGCATATTCAGATTCTGCGGTAATAATGGAAAATAATTTCATTAAACCTGTGCGCGTCTCTTCACTTATTGGTTGTAGCTTCGGCAGATAATCAACTGTAACATCCGGACGTGAAAATAATACCTCGCTCAATATTGTAATTGATTCTTCAACAGCAATTGGATTAACATCCGCAACTTCTTTCAAACAATCATGGAGACCTCCGGCGGAAGCCGATAGATATAGTACGCGTTTCCCTTCGCGAAGTCCGTTCAGCAATAAAAATGCGGCAACGCCCGTTTTACCACGTTTACGTTCACCGATAATGAAAGAAACTTTTCTGTTCAACGATTGTTTTATCGCTTCTTGTTGTGACGGTGAAAATGTTGAAGCAAAAATTGAATCTTTTTTGGGAGGGAGCTCGTTGTTCGAAAAGGTTCTTTCAACCAAGTTCTTGACAATATCGGTTGAAGAAAATGTTGACCATAATTTACTGAGCTGTTCAATACTTTCAGATGGATTCCATTTACATTCGATCTCCGGAACAAATTCACCCGCATTGCATGGAAACAATAAAAATAAAAACTGGCTTTGGATGTCTGCAACAACGGCAAGAAATGAAAATCGAACAACTGTTCCCATCGTACACCGAACGGTTGTTGCCGGAACAAAATGATAGTTCTCGGGAATTTCAAATCTGTACACTGCCGCATCTTCACGCAGAGCGATCCGTTTGCCGTTACTAAGAATCGATTCCCGAGACATTCGAGAAAGTGCACCGATCTCTTCGGTAAGCACGGAACGAATTTCATTTAAATATTGAATATTTGATTCCATAAAAACACTAAAAATGATACTAAGACCCTTCAAAGAGTAATGAAATGGATTTGAAAAGTCAACGGAGGATTTACCACAAAAGATTAAGTGGTCTTATTTAAAACAGAACACCCCGCGTTATGCGGGGTGTTCTGTTCAAAAAGCAGTTTTCGCTTGCGTATTAGATAACGCGAACGTTTGCAGCTTGAAATCCTTTCGGACCTTGTTCAACGTCGAATTCGACTTTGTCGCCTTCGTTAAGGTTTTTGTAACCTTCACCAACAATCGCTTTGAAGTGTACAAACACATCATCGCCATTTGTGCGTGAAATAAAACCGAAACCTTTTGTTCCGTTGAACCATTTGACTGTTCCTTTTTCCATGGAACACATCCTTTCATTTATGTTGTCCGGCAAGACCACCGGACGGGTGTACTCCGAGAATACCGACTTAGTTACCTTACTCGCTTTAAATTTCAAAAGCGGTTTCTCGATGATGGTGTGTTCAGAGAAAACAGGTGTAACGATCCATCAAACTGTAAAGACAAGCGGCTCTTACAACGCTACTGAGCAGAAGACTCCCTAAGGAGTTATTACGGTGTACTGTTAATTGACGTTGTAAAGATATATGAAAGATTTCGTATTTCCTACAACAATTAATATATATTATTCTAAGAAAAAGTATTTCTCTGAAACCTTTGAATTTCCTTGAAAAAACGATACCTTCTATATATTAAAACTCACAAAATTAACCAATTTTTAAGATTTTTATGGATAACGAACGAAGTTCTATTATTACACAGGGAACAAACCGCTCGCCAAATCGAGCAATGCTGCGTGCCGTTGGATTTAATGACGGCGATTTTGCAAAACCTATCATTGGAGTTGCAAACGGTTTTTCTACCATTACTCCTTGTAATATGGGGTTGAATGAACTCGCTGTTGTGGCAGAAAAAGGGATTAAAGAGTCTGGGGGAATGCCACAGTCATTCGGAACAATCACTGCCAGCGATGGTATTGCAATGGGAACAGAGGGAATGAAATTTTCTCTCGTCTCACGCGAAGTGATCGCAGATTCAATTGAAACTGCATGCAACGCGCAATGTATGGATGGCGTCATCGCGATCGGTGGATGTGACAAGAATATGCCGGGAGCAATGATCGCGTTTTCACGAATGAATATTCCTGCAATATTTGTGTATGGCGGAACGATCAAACCTGGGCATCATCCGAAGGATGGAAGGGATCTTAATATTGTCAGTGCATTCGAAGCTGTCGGACAATTCAGCGCCGGAAAAATTTCAGAGGCAGAACTAAAAGAAGTGGAATGTTTTTCATGCCCCGGTGCGGGTTCATGCGGTGGAATGTACACCGCAAACACAATGTCGTCCGCATTTGAGGCGATGGGAATGAGCTTGATGTATTCGTCGACAATGGCTGCAGAAGATCATGAAAAATCCGACAGCGCAAACGAATCGGGAAAAATATTGATGAATGCGGTAAAGAATAAGATCCGACCACGCGATATCATCACGCGTAAATCAATTGAGAATGCGATCACCGTCATCAACGCGATCGGCGGATCGACGAATGCTGTGCTTCACTTTCTTGCGATCGCACATTCGGCAAATATTCCTCTTACAATCGATGATTTTGAAACGCTCAGAAAAAAGGTCCCTGTGTTATGCGATTTGAAGCCAAGCGGAAAATATCTCGTGGTAGATTTTCACAAAGCTGGGGGCATTCCGCAGGTGATGAAAATGTTGTTGAACCATGGACTTCTTCATGGAGATTGTTTAACGATCACCGGACAAACAATTGCTGAACTTTTAAAAGATGTCCCCAACGAACCATCGGCAAATCAAAGCGTCATTCATGCTTTCGATAAACCATTGTATAAAGAAGGACATCTGATAATTTTAAAAGGAAATCTCGCAACCGAAGGTGCTGTGGCAAAAGTTACCGGAGTAAAAAATCCGATGATCACCGGACCTGCGCGAGTTTTCGACTCTGAAGAATTTGCATTGGCAGCAATCACCGGAAATAAAATTTTAGCGGGGGACATTATTGTCATTCGCTATGAAGGTCCAAAGGGGGGACCGGGGATGAGAGAAATGCTTGCGCCAACTTCGGCGATTATTGGCAGAGGATTGGGTGATAAGGTTGGTCTTATCACTGATGGACGATTTTCCGGGGGAACGTATGGCATGGTTGTTGGACATGTGGCACCCGAAGCTGCTGTCGGCGGAACAATCGCATTGATCAACGAAAGGGATTCGATCACTATTGATGCAACAAAAAATATTCTTCAACTTAATGTGGATGAAAAAATAATTGCACAACGACGATCCGCTTGGAAGCCAAGAGAAAATAAATACACGCGGGGTGTAATGGCAAAATATGCCAAACTCGTTTCGACAAGTTCGCTTGGAGCTGTAACTGATTAAAATTGTTGGAAAATCCAGCGCTGTACTGTATTTTTGTAATGGTAAAGCACCCTTCTTTGGGTGCTTTTGTATATTAGTCTGTGGAGTGTAATGAATCTTTTTTTTCTTATCGCAACATTCTTGTGGTCGACCATCCTTGGCGAAGATCCAATTAAACCGAGCGATATAAGCGGTAATATTGAACTTCGTTCAATGGTCGTCGCAACAAGGTTTGACTCATTGTTCCGTTCGCTTTCCACAAAAGGGGGGTTTAATGGAAACGTGCTTATTGGTATGTCGGGAAATATCGTTTACAAAAATGCCTTCGGATTCTCAAATCTAAAAACAAAAGAACCGCTTAATGTCAAATCTGTTTTTCAAATTGCTTCTGTTTCAAAACAATTCACCGCGATCGCGATTATGATGCTGCAAGAACGAGGTCAGCTTGAATATTCAGATTCTGTACAAAAGTTTCTTCCCGATTTTCCCTATAAGAACATCACCATAAAACAATTATTATCACATCGTTCGGGGCTGCCTAACTACATGTATTTTACGGCAAAATATTGGAAGAAGAAAAAAGAATTTCTTACCAATGAACGATTGTTGGAAATCATGGTGTCTAACAAACCTCGCCCAGAATTCCTTCCGGATCGACGGTACAAATACAGTAATACTGGCTATGCAATGCTTGCACTGATCGTTGAACGTCTTTCGGGAAAACCGTACGATGTGTTTATGGAAGAGAATGTGTTCCACCCGCTTGGAATGACAAGCACGTTTGTGTATAATCCGCTCAATAAAAAAACGAACGAGTATGAAACAAACGGTTACAATAGAAATCACCGAAAGTCTTATGAAGATTTTCTTGATGGTGTTTGTGGTGACAAGGGAATCCATTCAACCGTAGAGGATATGTTCTTGTGGGATCAAGCATTATATTCCGAGCGATTGGTCAAACAAACGACATTGAACGAAGCGTTTACTCCTGTGAGTTATGATTACAAGCGTGATAATAATTATGGATATGGTTTTCGCATAGACACGCTGGCCGATGGAAGCAAAATTGTTTACCATGGCGGATGGTGGCGCGGATATAATTCTCTTTTTGTTCGCCGGCTGGACGATCACTCAACCATTATCATCCTGTGTAATAAGGTCAACTGGGGTTTTGGTGATATTGAAGATCTGATGAGCATCATTGATCTATCGAAAATGTAAAACGTTTCCTTATCCACAACAGATGTTTCTTCGATGGTGTTCGGTGAACAATTTCGTTTCTTGACTTTCAAACCAGAATTGCTGAAATTCCCGCAGTTATTTTTTTAATTTAACAATCATTTTTCAAGGAGTTTTCAATGACGACTGAAGCCACCACATCCAAAGGATCTTTTGATTGGAAATGGCTGATCACCGGTATTGTTGCAGGGACAGCGCTCTGCCTATCGTTACATTTAATGATCTCCCAAACATTTCACATCCCGATCATTCCCACATTTATGTCGCTGCTTGGTTTTGTGGTGATGGGTATAATCATCGGTTATAAATCCGAAGGTTACACGATCAAGGAACCGGCAATTGGAGGATTTATCACGCTTTTGCTCGTTGGAAATATTCTCGCTTTCGGCTTTAACTACAATTTTACAACGCTGGAAAAATTTCTTGCTCCCCTTGCAGGCTTGATTTTAGGGTTGATCGGTGGATGGGTTGGAGAACAGATCCAAATCACTCCCGAAGAACTTGTTCAAGAATTAGAGGCGGATAAAAAAGGCGGATTACAATGGGGCTGGATACTTGCGGGAACGGTGATTGCTTTTATTTTCAATGCCTTCTTTGTGATCGGCGGATTTGCTATTCTGAAATTTGGAACAGGTGGAATACTTCTTGCGCTAGGTGCCAGTTTTCTTTTTGCAGGGCTGCTTGTCGGATATTTTTCTCCTGGTGTAACAATTATGGAGGCTGGGGTAGCTGGGGCATTGAGTGTATTTCTTAATGCGATTTTTCTTTACTCGTTCTCTTTGTTGATGATGGAAGAGTCGGTATACGTTGTTGAGGGTCTCGCTGCCGGATTTGTCCTTTCGTTGATCGGCGGATGGCTTGGCGAAAAACTACAGGCGTTCATGGAAAATGATTCTGAGCACGAAAAAGAATAATCAATAATATCATCTCTTATTGAAAACAAAAATCCCCGAACTCAAAAATGACTTCGGGGATTTTTGTTTCTACTTCATGATTTCTTTAACTATTACTTCCCCGATTGTTTGGGAAGATTTCTCTGCATCCGTTCCATAAATCCTGTCTTGCGTTGATTCTCAGGTATCTTTTGCAGTGGTTCGTTGTTGTGGCGTTGATTAAAATACCATTGCTGTCCGATTGAAAGCAGGTTGAACACAAAATAATACAAGTTCAAGCCGGATGGAAAATGATTGAACATCACCGTCATCATAATCGGCATCATCCATACCAACGCTTTTTGTGTCGGGTCTGTTACTGTCTGTTTTTGTTGTATAAACATTGTAACACCCATTGCAACCGTCAAGCCGCTGATGAAATTACCAAGTAACGGAAGTGAAAATGGAAGTGAAATCAATACGTCCGGCACCGAAAGATCGGTAACCCACAACATAAAATGTTCTTGTCGCAATTCAATTGACGCTGTGAACAATGAGTACAACGCATACAAGATTGGAAGCTGCAACAACATCGGCAGACAGCCACCGGCAGGATTGACACCATAATCTTTATACAGTTTCATCACTTGGATGTTCATTTGCTGAGCATCGCTCTTGTACTTTTCTCGAATCTCCGCCATTAACGGCTGTAATTTTTGCATTTTCCTCATTGATGCCATGCTGGATTTTGTCAGCGGATACAATGCAAGTTTGATCAAGATTGAAAATATAATGATCACTATTCCATAGTTGGAAATTACAGAATGCAGCAGCGCAAACAATGGGATGAAAATATATTCTGTGATCGGGCGGATCCACGACCATCCAAGCGACATGATCTGATCTAAACCGCGGTCATAACTTTTGATCGTTGAAAATTTAAGGGGTCCAATGTAGGTGGAAATTTTTGCTGTTTCGTTGGCGGTGTTTTTAAAGGGGTATTTCAGTGCAACAGAATATTTCTCGACAACACCGTTGTCTTGTGTTAAAATATGTTGTCCTTCCAGGTAAGCGCCGGTTGCTTTTTTATCTTGCGACAGAAGCGCTACTGCAAAATATTTATTTCGAAGCGCAACCCATTCTGTTTGTCCTGATGGATCTTCTTTAGGATTTTCACCAACGGCTGCTGCATTAACCTCTTTTAGTTCGCCGCCGCCGTACGTGTATGCTGCTGCTGTGCTGGATTCATCAACACTGTTATATTCTGTATAGCGAACACCATTTTCCCACAGAATCTGATATTCATAATTTGCAACAACGCTCTGCATCCCCTCAAATGCAATATCAGCATCGAAATCAAATGCTTGGTTCTTAAAGGTAAGTTTCTTTACGATCCGTCCTTCGCTACCATTCAACACAAATTGCACAACGGTTTCTTCGCTACCCGACAGGATAATTTTTCCACCGATGGGAAGCTGCGTTGTAAAAAAATGATTCTTTGTATTGATCATTTTACCATCGGTCGTGGTGAACAAAATATTAAAATCACCGTTACTGTCGTTCACCAATTGTACGGGATGGTTGTCCCAAGTTTTATGATTCTTCAACGTCCATTGTTTGATCAATCCACCTTTGGTGGAAAGCTCAGCTATATAATTTTCAGTTTCGACTGTAAATGTTTGCTCTCGACCAACTTCTGTTCCACTAAAAAATTTTCCGAGGGTGTCGCTTACCGACTGAGTGGTTTGAGATTGAGTTTGAGAAGGCGTGCTTGGAGCTATTCGTTGTTGTTCAGTTCGAGGCGACGATTCTGTTCGCTTTACCGAATCGTGAACGATGCTTTGTGTTGTTTGCGCTGCTTGCTGCGGTTGCCGTTGCGGAGATGTAAAATACATCCACGCCATCAATACTGCCGCGATCAAAACAAATCCGAGTGTTTCTTGTCTTCCCATAATATTATTTTTTCTTTTTCAGTGAAAATTTTTCCGGCACCGGATCATATCCACCCTCGTGGTATGGATGACACTTGCCGATCCGTTTCGCGCCAAGAATTAATCCTTTTACGGCGCCGTGTTTGTGAATTGATTCAATGGTATATGTAGAACAGGTTGGATAAAATCTGCAAGTGTTGACAGGAAGAAGTGGTGAGATCAGCGTCTGATAAACGCGTATTAAAAAAATCAATATGTGTTTCATAGCGTTTGAAGGATTTGTTCTTGAATCCTGATCCACTCCGGTTCAATATCCTGTAATTTTAAACGAAGAGTGTTGCCGTGTTTATCCCCTTTAAACATGACGATAATATCTGCTCCGACATTTTTTTTTCGTGCTGCTATTTGTGCTTCGTTCAAATTCTTTCTCACCGCTTCACGCATCAACCGTCGAATCCTGTTACGATTAACGGCAAGCGCGATACGTTTTTTGGGAACAGAAAATCCGATCGACAAACTCTTTTTTGTCACATCCTTCAAAACAAAAGCAGACAACAGCGTTCCCTTAAACGAAACTCCATTGGTGATTATTGTTGTGAACGATTGATACCCGCGTAGAATGTTTGATTTAGGAAGTGTCTGTCGCACTCACACCACCGCTTCCTGATTTTAGAGAGAGGAGAGAAGTACAGACGAAAGCAAGGCCACGTTAGTTACGCGGCTCGTCGCTTACAGTCAATTTGTGTCGCCCTTTTGCACGGCGGCTTGATAACACTTTGCGTCCGTTTTTGGTCGCCATGCGTTCACGAAAACCGTGTGTGTTTCTGCGTTTACGTTTATGGGGTTGAAATGTTCGTTTCATTGTTTCTCCGGATGAATAAAAGCGATATAAAAATACGAAAACATCGTTGGACAAACAAGATAAATTTGTGTTTTTAGAATATTTAATACATATTTTCAAATAAACCCGCAAATAAAAAAATATTTAATGAAATTTTTCTTGACTTCGTTAACTTAAATACGATATAATACACTATGAGCAAGAGATTTTGTGTGTGTGGATTGTTTGTGGATAACTTTTGTTGTTTGCCGGTGATTGTGGAAACGCTGTGAAAGAGCGGTGAAAAGATATTAACAACACGTGTTGATAAGTTGGTGGCGGTTGTACGGGAGACATTATGTTTCAACGGGTTAGCGGTTCAAAACTAATGTGTATAATTCTCTTTCTTGTTCTAAGTCTGTTAATTTTAGATTGTGAAATTGTGAATAACATTGTGAATAAAACAATGTTTGATGTTGATAACGTTTAGAGGTTTTATGATTTCCATTGCAACGTCTTCTGATGCTCCCGTCTCAATTAAAAAGCCTGATGTCTCACAAAACGAGGTTGATGCAGTTTGGGTAAATATTTTGTCCCATGTTCAACCACAAGTAAATTCTCAAAGTTTTAAAACCTGGTTTGAACCAATAAAGCCGATCAAAATTGAGAATAATGAGGTCTCGGTTACTGTTCCCAGCCAGTTTTTTTATGAGTGGCTTGAGGAACATTATTATTCCTTGATCTCTGATGCATTGAAAAAAACACTTGGGCCCACGGCAAAGCTTACATATACCGTGGTTCCCTCCGACGAGCCGATGCAAAGCATCTTGGTTACTTCAAGTGATGCTGCCGGCAAGGCAAATGATTTGATCAACATTAGGGTTGAACAGGCACAATACATCCAGCCGTTGCCATATGAAAAAACATTTTTAAATAAACGAAACACCTTTAATAGTTTTATTAAAGGGGAAAGTAATCAGCTTGCTCGCGCTGCGGCTACCGCTGTCGCTAATAACCCTGGCGGCACTTCGTTTAATCCGTTGGTATTATATGGTGGAACGGGGCTTGGTAAAACGCATTTAATGCAGGCTGTTGGTAATTATGCTCTTGAAACCGGAAAAGCAAAGCGAGTTATTTACGTTTCCAGTGAAAAATTTACCAATGAGTTTATCGATGCTATCCGAAATGATGCAACGACCGAGTTTTCAAACTTATACCGAAGCATGGATATTTTGATCGTGGATGATATCCAGTTTTTTACGGGAAAAGAAAAGACGCAGGATAGTTTTTTCCACACTTTCAATTCGCTTCATCAACTTGGAAAACAGATCATCCTTTCTTCTGACAGACCTCCAAAGGAATTACAGGGGCTGGATGAGCGGCTTATTTCTCGTTTTCAATGGGGTTTAACAGCCGATATTCAGCCGCCTGACCTTGAAACCAGATCTGCAATTTTGCGCAATAAATGTGAACGGGACGATGTTTTTATTCCTGAAATCGTACTGGATTTTATTGCCGCTAACGTTACCTCAAACGTTCGTGAATTGGAGGGTTGCTATACAAAATTATTGTTTAATGCTTCGTTGCTTGGAAAAGATATCGATCTTGATATGGCTCGTGAGGTGCTAAGTTCTGTTGTAACTGAGGTTCGTTCTCCATTGACAGTAGAAGAAATTCAACGTATTGTTTCCGAATATTTCGACATTCCAAATGATCTCTTACGAGCAAAAACACGAAAGCAAGAAATTGTTATCGCTCGCCAGGTTGCTATGTACCTTGCTAAAGAGTTGACGAATTGTTCTTTGAAAACAATCGGATTGAATTTTGGTGGGCGGGATCATAGCACTGTAATTCATGCTTATCAAACCGTTGAGGAGCAGATCAAGATTGATCCAAAATTCCGTTCATCAATGGAACAGATAAAAAAGAAAATTGAAATTCATTCTCGCTAAAAACAAAATTTTTATTCTCAAAGAGGGGATCAAACCTATATGATTCCCTTTTTTCTTTTAAATACATGTCCGCATTTTTCTGTGGATGGTTTGTGAAGTGGTGTTAATCAAATGTTGGTACGTCTTCGCTAAAAAGTGATTCTCATTTAAATGTGAATAGGTGTGAAGAACTTTATACTCTATCATCAAGTTGTCTACACTGATTTTTATGTTTTCATCTGTAAAAGAATCTTAAACTGTCACTTACCAACATATCCACACTATTATTAGTGTTATTGATTTAAAGATATATATCTATTATAATTATCCCCTAACTCACTGAAAGAATAAATACTTACAGGTATTCTTCTTTTGGGAATACCATACATTTTTAGTATATTACAGCATTAAAATTATCTATCTAAGATTACTATTATTTAAGGAGATTGATCATGAAATTTTCCGTACGAAGCGCTGATTTACAGAAAGCATTAGCAAAAACCGTCAGCGTCGTTCCTACCAGATCAACGTTACCAATACTTGAAAACCTTCATTTTGACATTCATGCAAACACTTTAAAAATCACTGCCACCGATCTTGAGATATCTGTTTCTGTTTCCTTAGAGGTTCAAGGAAATCAAAACGGAACAATTGCAATTCCGGCAAAACGAATATTTGATACCGTTCGAGCACTTTCTGACACCAATATCGTTTTTACAATTGACACTGAAACAAATAAAATTAAAATGAAAACCGATAATGGTGAATATACTCTTACCGGAGAGTCAAGTGAAGAATTTCCGGCAATTCCGGAATTTAAAGGTGAAGCAGAAGTAATGTTTGATGTACCTGTATTACAGCGACTTATTGGTACAACAATGTTTGCAGTTAGCGCAGATGAATTACGCCCGGCAATGATGGGTGTTTTATTTCAGTTCTCAAAAAGCGAAGTCCGCGCCGTAGCAACAGATGGTCACAGACTTGTTCGGATCAACAACAAGAATCTTGGCAATACAAAATTAACAAAAGACATCATTATCCCTGCAAAAGCACTCGGACAATTAGATAAAGTATCAACAGGACAAGAAACAAAAGTATCTATCAGTGCAACACATGTAATGTTCAAATTTGACGGAACATCGTTGATCTCCCGCTTGATCGAAGAAAAATATCCTAATTATGAGACCGTGATTCCTTTAGACAATGAAAAGAAACTGATTATCAGTAAAAACGAAATGCTACAGTCTGTTCGACGGGTTTCATTATATTCAAATTCAACCACTCATCAGATTCGGCTTTCAGTTGCAAAAGATGAACTACGAATTACCGCAGAAGATCAGGATTTCGGCAGTGAAGCAAAAGAGAGAATCTCCTGTGATTATAACGATGAAGATTTAGAGATTGGTTTTAACTCTGCATACGTCATCGATGTTCTTTCTCATATCGATGCAGAAGAAGTAGAATTCAAATTAAGTTCTCCAAACCGCGCCGCAATTGTCTCTCCGGTCAACAAAAAAGATGGGGAAGATGTATTAATGCTAATCATGCCGGTCCGGTTGAATAATTAATTCAGCGCGCCTCCATGAAAATTTCTAATGCCCACCTGCGCAGTTTTCGCAATCATAACGAAACAACATTTGAGTTTGGTTCACAAATCAATGTGCTTCTCGGGGAAAATGGTCAAGGGAAGACCAACGCTCTGGAAGCATTGTCGTTTCTCTGTCTGACAAAAAGTTTTTATGCAAGCGCGGATACAACAGTAATGCAGCAACAAAAAAAATTTTTTGAGATAAAAAGTACGCTTGAATCGGATGAAGGAAAAGAATTTCAGGTGCGAGTAACATACGACGACATGAAAAAGGAAAAGAAATTTACAATCAATGGTGCCGAGGTCGAAAAATTCTCAACAGTAATAGGCATGTTTCCGGTTGTAATCCTTTCGCCGGAAAATAATTCCATTACGTTTGGTTCACCGGCAGACAGAAGAAAATTTATCGACATGGTTATTTCGCAAAGCAGCAAATCATACGTTGAAGATTCAATAGAATACCGGCGGATTGTTCGACAGCGAAATGCGATCCTTTCCGTAGCAAAAGGAAAAGATTGTAGTAATGAAATATCTCCATGGAACGAAATGCTTGTAAAATACGGGTCGAGGATCATATGTAAACGAATAAACTTTCTGACAGAATTCGAACCTTATATTGCTCAAACATATCTTGATATTGTTGCCGAACGAGAAACACCAAAGATCGAATACCTGCCGACTGTTTCAGCTCAAAAAAATTCAACGGTAGAAGAGATTGCAGCAGCAATGGAAATAAAATTAATAAAAAAGAAAAATGATGAATTGCGGTTCCAAACAACACTTGTTGGCCCTCATCGCGACGACATTTTCTTTTCGTTGAACGGGTTGTCGTTAAAACAATTTGCATCGCAAGGACAGCATAAAACATTTTTAATCGCTCTTAAGGTTGCAGAGTTTTTTTTCTTAAAAGAGCGATGCAGTGAAACACCGATTTTTTTATTAGACGACGTTTTCAGCGAGCTTGACGAACACCGCAGCAAAAAAATATTGCTGTTGGCAGAATCACTTGGTCAAATTTTCATCACAACAACAAGCGAAAAAATATTCGGCGGTGCCGAATGGAATTCTGAACGACGAAAATTCTTTATTAAAAACGGCGAAGCAGTGAACGAATTGCTGGCGGCATGAAAAAGAAAAACGACAATGTTCAATCACTTGGAGACGCACTAAAAATGCTGGTTCAATCCCTTGGAATTGAAAAGCAGGTTGAACAGTATAAAATATTCGATGTGTGGAACGAAGCGGTTGGTCCGCAGGTAGCAAAAGTTGCGCAGCCTGAGCGGTTAATCAACGGATTGTTAATTGTGAACGTGAACAACGCACCGTGGAGAACAGAGTTGACATTTCGAAAACAGGAAATTTTAGAAAAGATCCATTCGGTAACAAACTCAAACAGTATTACCGACATAAAATTTAGATAATCATACAGCTCTGCACTGTTTCAGTATGTGGAGAGTTTGAAATCAAACCAAAGGGAAAATCGTGGCAGATAATAAACCAAAGAAACAAAACGGAGATTATACAGCGGAAGACATCACCGTATTAAAAGGTCTTGAAGCGGTTCGACGCAGACCGGCGATGTATATCGGCGATGTCAGCACACGCGGTCTTCATCACCTTGTGTATGAAATTGTAGACAACTCTATTGACGAAGCGCTCGCGGGATATTGCAGAAACATCGACGTTAAAATAAATAAAGATGGTGGCGTAAGTGTTGTTGACGACGGTCGCGGTATTCCAACCGGCATTCATAAAGAAGAGAAACGCTCCGCGCTCGAAGTTGTTCTTACCGTGCTGCATGCAGGTGGAAAGTTCGATAAAAACACATATAAAGTTTCCGGCGGTTTGCATGGTGTCGGCTTATCCGTGGTGAACGCGCTGAGCGAGTGGCTTGAGGTGACCGTGAAACTCGGCGGAAAAGTTTGGTATCAAAAGTACAAACAGGGAGACCCTGTTGCGCCGGTGAAAATTATCGGAAACATGAGTAAGACCGATAAAACAGGAACAACCGTTACCTTCATGCCGGATGGTTCGATATTCAAAAACCGTACGTATAAATTTGATACTCTTGCTGAACGATTACGTGAATTAGCATTTTTGAATCCGGAAGTAACACTAGAAATCACCGATCTTCGTAACAAGCAGGAGCAGACGGAAAAATTTCACTACGAAGGTGGATTAAAGGAGTTTGTGAAGTATACAGATTCAACACGCCCGTCAATTATGAAAAAAGTGTTCTACGCAAAAGGCGAGGGGAAAGATGAGAACGACAGAACGGTAGAGGTTGAAGCGGCATTCCAATACAACGATCAATATTCCGAAAATGTTTTTTCGTACGTGAACAACATCAACACACATGAAGGAGGAACACATCTTGTCGGATTCAGAACCGCGATGACAAGATCGTTGAATACGTTTGCATCGAAGAACAATCTTGTGAAAGATGAAAAGATCCAACTAACAGGTGAAGATTTTAAAGAAGGATTGACAGCAGTTATCAGCGTGAAAGTTCCCGAGCCGCAGTTTGAAGGTCAGACAAAAACAAAACTTGGTAACAGCGAAATAAAATCGATTGTTGAATCAGTGGTTGGTTCCGCGCTTTCGGATTGGTTAGACAGCAATTCTCCTGATGCAAAACGGATCATTGATAAAAGCCTTCGCGCAGCAGAAGCACGCGAAGCATCACGCAAAGCCCGAGATATTGCACGAAGAAAAAATGCGATGGATGGTGCCGGCCTTCCCGGAAAACTTGCAGATTGTTCGATCAACGATCCCGAACATTGTGAGATGTATCTTGTTGAAGGTGACTCCGCAGGCGGAAGCGCAAAGCAGGGACGAGACAGACGATTTCAGGCCATTCTTCCGATGAAAGGAAAAATTCTGAACGTTGAAAAAGCACGTTTGCATAAAATGTTAGAGAACGAAGAGATCAGAAATATCTTCACCGCTATCGGCGCGGGTGTCGGCGAAGATTTTAATCCGGAAAAATTACGATACAATAAAATCATTTTAATGTGCGATGCGGACGTGGACGGTTCACATATTCGAACACTGCTGTTAACGTTGTTCTTCCGATATATGAAACCGCTGATCGAACTCGGTCACGTCTATATTGCACAGCCGCCGTTGTATAAACTGAAAAAAGGGAAAACGGAATTATATGCGTTTGATGACGAAGAGCGCGACGAGATCTTAAAAAAATTAAAAGGCGAGAAAGCAGAAAAGGCATCAAAAGAGGAAGAGATTGAAGTCGCGCCGGAAGAAGGAGCAGTATTAAAAGGCGGAATAGTGATTTCCCGATTTAAGGGTCTTGGAGAAATGAATCCGGAGCAATTGTGGTCAACCACAATGAATCCAGAGACACGAACTATCCTTCAGGTGGGAATAGAAAATGCCGCAGATGCCGACCGCACATTCTCAATCTTGATGGGAGACGACGTTGAGCCGCGCAGACAATTCATTGAAAAGAATGCGAAGTATGTAAGAAACCTCGATGTGTAAATCAATGAAAAAAGTATTTTTAATTTTATTATTGTTGTCCGCGCAATCTTTTTCTCAAGACAATCTTTTTTTGATCGAAGAAGGAGAATTGTTTGGATTCATCAATTCAGCAGGAGTTGTTGCAATTCAGCCGACGCTGAACACACGATCTAATTTTGTTGCTGGATACTCTAAACAGATTGAACATCACTGGTTTGATAATGATGTCAACTTTATCAACACCAAAGGTGAAGTCGTAATTGTAACAACGCATGAAGATGCCGGAATTTTTTCTGAAGGATTAGCAAGGTTCCGCAAAGCAATCTTTCTTACAAGCGGGAAATGGGGATTTATAGACACGTCGGGAACAGAAAAAATATCCCCCCAATATTCCGAAGTAGGAAACTTTAACAACGGAAGAGCAATCGTAATTGTTCGCCCATTTTTTTTCCCACAATTTACTCCGGATAAATTTGGGTATATCAACCGAAGAGGCGAACTTGTTATACCATATCAATTTGATGCCGCGGGGGATTTTTCCGAATACCGCGCGCCGGTGCGAATTGGAAACAAAAAAGGATTTATCGATACAACAGGCGCCATTGTTATTCCGATCAAATATGCCGGAGCAAGAAATTTTTCTTGTGGATTGGCGGGCGTAAAAGAAGATTCGCTCTGGGGATTTATCAATGCCTCCGGCGAGACAGTCCTTCCGTTTCAGTTTGAAGAAGTGAGAAATTTTTCCGAAGATCTTACGCTTGTTAAAAAAGATGGAAAATGGAAGTTTATTGACAAAAAAGGAAACGAAGTATTCAGCACTCCATTTCAAAACGCGTTAAATTTTTCCGAAGGTGTTACTGCGTTCTTACAGAAAAATTTGTGGGGATATGTTGATGCAACCGGAGCAATAGTTTTACAACCGCAATTTTTAGACGCAGCACAATATCAAAACGGATTAGCGTACGTGGAAACAACAACAGAAAAAGGCTACATCGATCACTCGGGTACATTCGTGTGGAAGACGATGAAGGCAAATTAAACTTGAATAAAACAGACCAGACCGCAATACTTAGAAAGAACGATTGAATCTATGGCAACTTCAAACGAAAAAATTATTCCTGTTGATATTGAAGAAGAGATGAAAGGATCGTACATCGATTATTCGATGTCGGTTATCGTTGCGCGCGCACTTCCCGATGTTCGCGACGGATTAAAACCGGTTCACCGTCGCGTGTTGTTTGGAATGAATGAGCTTGGACTTGCTCCGAACCGCGCATATAAAAAAAGCGCCCGTATCGTCGGAGAAGTGCTTGGAAAATATCATCCGCACGGCGATTCATCGGTATATGATACAATCGTGCGTATGGCGCAAGACTTTTCATTACGCTATCCGCTTGTTGATGGGCAGGGAAACTTTGGTTCGGTTGACGGCGATTCTCCTGCGGCAATGCGCTATACAGAAGTGCGTCTTACCCGTGTAGCAGAAGAGCTGTTGAAAGATATTGAGAAGAACACTGTCAATTTTACGTCAAATTTTGACGACACACTTAAAGAGCCTTCGGTTCTTCCGGCAAACGTTCCCAATCTTCTTATTAATGGTGCAAGCGGAATTGCTGTAGGTATGACAACCAATATTCCACCGCACAATCTCGGGGAAGTAATAGACGGAGTCGTTGCGATGATTGCCGACCGCGGCATTGATAATGAAAAATTGATGAAGCATATCAAAGCACCGGATTTTCCAACGGGCGGCATTATTTACGGCTACGATGGAGTGCGTGAAGCATATAAAACAGGCAGAGGGAAAATAACCCTTCGCGCTAAAGCAACCATTGAAACCGCGAAGAACGACAGACAAAGTATCATCGTTTCGGAGATCCCATATCAAGTAAATAAAGCAACACTGATCGAAAAAATTGCAGAGTTAGTACGCGATAAAAAAATGGACGATGTTTCGGGAATCAACGACGAATCCGACCGCGATGGAATGAGAATAGTCATTGACCTGAAACGTGATGCAAATGCAAGCGTCGTGTTGAACAATCTTTACAGAATGACACAGATGCAGACAACATTCGGCATTATTATGCTGGCGTTGGTCGATGGTCGTCCGCAGGTGTTGCAGTTGAAAGATACGCTCAATCATTTTATCGAACATCGAAACGAAGTTGTTGTTCGCCGCACAAAATTTGATCTTGATGCCGCAGAAAAACGAGCGCACATCTTAGAAGGTTATATCATTGCACTCGACAATATTGATGCAATCATTAAATTGATCAAAGCATCAAAAGATACCGAGACTGCGAAGCAAGGACTGATGAAGAAATTCAAATTGTCCGAGATACAGGCTCAGGCGATTTTGGATATGCGGCTGCAGCGATTGACCGGTTTAGAGCGCAAAAAGATAGAAGATGAATACAAAGAACTTATTAAACTCATCAATCGGTTAAAATCGATTCTCAACAGCAAACAGCTTCAGATGCAGATCATTAAAGAAGAACTTCTTGCGATCAAAGAAAAATACGGTGATAATCGCCGCACTGAGATCGTGATGAAACAGACCGAGTTCAAGATCGAAGATATGATCGCAGAAGAAGAAGTGGTTATCACTATTTCCCATGGCGGATATATCAAACGATTCCCCGTCAGCGGATATCGCCGGCAATCACGAGGAGGAAAAGGAGTAACCGGTGCGGCGTCACGTGAGGATGATTTTGTCGAACACATGTTCATTGCAAGCACGCATAATTATATTCTCTTCTTTACCGATAAAGGAAAATGTTATTGGCTGAAAGTGTTCGAGGTTCCGGAAGGGGGACGCACATCAAAAGGAAAAGCGATCACAAATCTTATTGCTAAGGAAGCGGAAGAAAACATTACCGCATTCTTATCCGTCAAAGAATTCAGTGAAAACCAATTTGTCTTTATGGTAACCGAAGAAGGACAAATGAAAAAAACATCGCTGATGGAATTCAGCAATCCGCGCAAGAACGGTATTGGTGCAATCTCGCTTGACAAACATGATCTCTTACGTGACGTAAAACTGACGGACGGTTCCCATGAGCTGGTGATTGGAACCCATGAAGGAATCGCCATCCGATTCTCTGAAAGCGAAGTTCGTGCAATGGGACGCTCGGCATCCGGTGTTCGTGCGATCAGACTTGAAGATGGTGATAAAGTGATCGGAGCAGTTTCCATAAAACGAACGAAGACAACCCTTCTTGTGGTAACAGAAAACGGATTCGGCAAACGATCCGATCTTTCGGAATACCGTGTCAGCCACCGCGGCGGAAAGGGTATTGCAACACTCCGCGCGAACGAGAAGACCGGAAAGATGATCGCCATTAAAGAAGTGCAGGATATCGACGATATTGTTGTTGTAACATCCAGCGGAATGGTGATTCGCCAGCGCGCAGAAGCGATACGAGTTTCCGGAAGGAATACATCCGGCGTACGATTGATCCGTCTGAATGCTGACGATGCTGTCACTGCTATCGCAATAGTGACATCAGAGGATGAAGAAGAAAAGCAACTCGAAGCGGCGGATAAGGCGCGTGCGTCGGTTCCCGCTCCCGAAGAAAACGGCGAAACCATTGAGCAGAACGAACTGTTTGATGATAAAAAAAAAGCTCTGAAGAAACAGAAGAGTGAAACAACAAAGGGTAAAGAAAAATTAATTAGCAAGAATCAAAAAAAATCCGTACCAAAGAAGGAAGAGAAACCCGTCGCGTTGAAAAAAACAACGGCAAAATCAGACACGGTAAAACAGAAACCAATTTCAAAGACACAGAAATCGAATAAAAAGAAAAAAGGAAAGAAGTAATTTTTTAAGAAAGGATTAGCTACTCTTTCATCCCTTTGGATGATTTACTTGTGGCAAGTTATCGGCTACTTTCGAAAGGCTGGAAACTTCTGAAGTTTGTTTTTATGAGTTAAACGATTCACCCCTGCAGTCTTTGCAGCAGGGTCGACAAAGTGAAAGAAATTTATTTACCCATTTAAGGAGAAACACTATGAAAAAAATTCTTATCCTCGTCAGTATTGTTACATCGTTAGCGATGATTGGTTGTTCGTCGTTGCATCTGCAGCCCGCAGATTTTTCGTGGGCAGCGGAAGAAATCGTTGCAGTCGGTGCCAAGGGAATGGTTGATGCAAAACGATACAGCGTTGCATTCACCGTGACGCCGCTTCTGGCAAAAGAGTTTGCAGCGGATTCTGCTGCCGCACAAAGTACGAACGAAGTTCGCATTATCCGTGATAAAGCGGGATTCTATTATTTGACCGGGAAAAAATTCAAGAGCGTATACGTGCTTGCACAAAGCGACGGAGCGCTTGCCGTGAGCAACACGATCGTTATTTCCTCAGAGAAAGCAATGGATGATCCGAAGTTCGATCAAAAAGATTCCTACATAGAATTATGGAACGGAAAAGAAAAATTTCAATTGACCAAAAGCGGTGTAACACCTGTTGGAGGTAAGAAATGAAGAAGAGCATCATTCTTTTAGTTGCGGCAGTTCTATTCTCTGCCGGGCTGAATGCACAGGAGCGCTCGCCTTCCGATGTAAAACGTGATTTTGAAAAACGTTTTGTTCTTCTTACAAAAAATCTAAACAGCGCGGAAACTGAAGCGTCACTGCAGCAGCTTTTGAACGATGTCTCTGCATTTGAGACTGAGTTCAAGCCGCATCAGGAATTCCTTAATAAGGCAGTTTTTCCTGATGGATACGACGGATTGATCGAGCGGTTGAAAAAATCCAAAGAGCTTGCGGAAAATAAAATTCGCGCATCTCAATTAGAAAAGGAGATCAGCTCTCTTACATCGCAGGTGCAATCTCTCAAAGAAGAAAATGCATCCCTTCGAACACAGCTTGCAAAAGCGCAGGGAGAACTTGCCGCATTGAAAAAAACGATCGCCGTGCTTCAGGATGAGATACAGAAGCGGGACGAAGCGGTATTTGCACTTGTTGACAGTCTGTTTATTAAATATGACACCGATCAGCTTTCGGGCAGCGACATGAAGAAGCTTTCAGTGTTGGAAAAGAAGAACGTTGTTGCAAGTTTAAAACGATCGGTCAATGACAATATTATGTTCATTTCGTCGGCATCATTCTCGGCACAGCAGATCCCGCAGCTGTTGAACGAACAGCGGAGATTTGAATCGAACTGGAAGGGCGTCGGACAAAAATTATCCAAAGCATATGTTCCGTCTTCAATGCAGGCAAAAGAAGTTTCCGAAATCAACGGATTGATCACGAACTGGCATGCACTTGCCGACGCAGTCTTTTGGAAAGGATTGAACGAAGTATTTGCCGACGAAAATCTTCCCATTGTTCCATTCAACAACGGAGAAGAAATGCAGCGCAACATCATCAAGTTCATTGATGATGAAATGGCAAACACGCCGAAGCGGAGCGATCCTGAGAAAAAAATTATCTTTGAATCATTTGCCTATAACACATGGGGAAGCAAATTAAAACCTTCGTGGATCCCAATCATGATGCGTCATGGTTTGTTCACCGAAGAACAGATGAACGACATTGATGCAAAGACCAAAACATGGTCTGCGGCAATGACGCCGATCGAAAGCAGAACACTGCCGTATATTTTGATCGGTGCATTAGTAATCGCAATTTTGGCGGGGATCTATCTTGGAACGCGAAAACGTTCCGCATAAATTATCATCGAATCCTAAAGGAGGACGAAATGAAACACAGCATCATTCTACTGTTGAGCATTTTCTTGTTCACATTCTCAGCAGCGCAGGACCGTTCAAATTCCGATATTAAACGGGATTTTGAAAAAGATTACAAAGCATTACTCAAAACAATTACCAATGCCGCAACAATGGACGACATTGCGCTGGTTGACTCAACAGTAAAGGCGTTTGAATCAGAATATAAACTTCATCAGGAATTTTTAAACAAAGCATTGTATCCAGATAATTTTGATGCGAGCATTGAAAAATTGAAAGCATCATTCACCTATTCCGAACAGAAAATCAAAGCGATCGGCGAAAGCGCAACACGCATTGCGGAACTGGAACAACAGGTGACCGTCTTAACGGAACAGGTCAACACATTGAACGGACAGAATGCATCACTTCTTGCACAGCTAAAGGATGCAAAAGCAGAACGCGATTCATTGCTAAAAGTAGTTGCAACACTTCGCACCAATCTTGCAAAGAGGGATAAAGCGATCTTCGCACTGGTTGACAGTTTGTTCATGCAATATGATAAGAACATCCAGCCGATGGGGGATGTACAAAAGAGCCAGCAGGCAAAACTTGAACGAAGTAATGTGCTGACCAACGTGAAACGGGCAGTTGCGGAGAACATTGAATTTCTTTCAACAACACAGCTTTCCGGAAACGATATTGCAAGTTTGTACGGCGAGAACCGGAAGTTTGAATCCAACTGGAACGGCGTAAAGAAACTTGTCGGCGACGCATATCTCTCCAACAAAGAGAAAGCACGCGAGATACCGGCGATTGATACGATGATCGGTGAATGGCGAACGAAAGTTGATGAATTATTCTGGAAATCGTTGAACGGAATGTTCTCCGATGCAAAACTGTCGGTTGCTCCGATTACCAACGGTTCAGAGATCCATCCTGCGCTTGCACGATTCATCGACGATCAGATCACCGGCTCTGCAGAAAAAAGCGACGATTCCTATGCGGTCTACCAATCATTCGAAAAGATCTGGACTGAAAGCTTGAAACCGATCTGGGTTCCGGTATGGAAAGAGAACGGAATGATCACCGATGCACAGGTTGCCGATATCGACACCAAGGTTCAACTCTGGTACTCAAAAGTTAAACCGTCCAATTGGCTGATCTATACATTGTTCGGTTTGATCATTCTTGCCGTTGCGTATATTCTGTACGGCAAAATGAAATCGAAACCGGCAGTTGCGTAAGCATTGAATAATAATTCTACGTCATGCCCGAGTGTTTTTATCGGGCATCCATAGAATGCCAGCTCGACGCAGGAGGGGATTCCCGCCAAAAGCGTGCGGGAATGACGATATACTTAATGAAGAAAAAAAATGCATACTCATACTGTAAAAGATGCTCCGGAAATCGGAAAAACATATACCTGTGTGTTGAACGATGTTCCGTTGTATGACGCGACCATTGAAAGTGCACATGGATGCTGGGCAAACGTAAAAGTTGTGCAGCCTCATCCGGGAAAATATGAGAAGCAGTATAAAGAAGGACAGCAGTTCGAGATCAAAGTGCAGTTCTATGACTTTATCGAAAAGCAGTAAATGATCTTTTGTAAAAATAGAATCTCCAAAGTCTGGAATATGGCTTTGGGGATTTATGTTTTAAAAGCATTATCTTTGTGAACAAATAACAAAGAGTAAAAGCCTCAAAATTTTATCATTTTGAAGCTTTTTAATTTTAAATAAAAAAGTACTTGACATTTTGATATTGATATGATATCATTATGATACCAAACAACGAAAGGATATCATAATGAAAACAATTGTTGAAAAAAATGCTGTTACCATAAACGGTTATATTGCCTTGATCGTGTTTCTTGCTCTGGTATTATTTAACGGGTATTGGCTGGTATCAATGATACGATTAGAATTACCATCGATGCTTTGGGTATCCATTCCATCGCTGATCATCAATTTAATCGCAATGGGTGGATTCTTTGTTGTGCAGCCGAATGAATCGCGCGTGCTCATTCTTTTTGGAAATTATATCGGCACCGTCCGCGAATCTGGATTTTGGTATGCAAATCCGTTTGCAACAAAAAAACATGTCTCGCTGCGTATCCACAATTTTAACAGTGAACGAATTAAAGTGAACGACCTCGATGGCAACCCGATCGAGATCGGCGCCGTTGTTGTGTATCGCGTTGTCGACTCCGCCCGCGCATTGTTCGATGTGGAGAATTACGAACAGTTTGTTGCGATCCAAAGCGAAACGGCGATCCGCGCTCTTGCATCGGAGTATCCGTATGATTCACACGAAGAGAGCAAAGCATCGCTTCGCGGAAATCCAACGGAGATTGCAGAAGCATTGCAGAAACAAGTGCAGACACGCCTGCAGGTTGCCGGTGTCGACATTATTGAAGCGCGTATAAGTCATCTGGCATACGCACAAGAAATTGCACAAGCGATGCTGCGTCGTCAGCAGGCGCAGGCGATCATTGCGGCGCGAAAGAAGATCGTTGAAGGTGCTGTTGGAATGGTTCAGGATGCTCTGCGAATGTTGTCTGAACAACACATTGTAACATTGGATGAAGATAAAAAAGCGACAATGGTAAACAATCTGATGGTTGCGTTGGTCTCGGATAAAGACATGCAGCCGGTGATCAACACCGGAACGCTGTATCAATAATTTTTCTTAAGTTGACCGTCATCTTAAAGGTGACGATCAACTTCAAAAATAAATATGAAATCATTTTCACAATACCGAACAGAAAAAGTTCAACTGGTCCAGCCATCTATCTGGAAGCGGATCTATCAATTACGCACCGCAGAAACAGTGCTGTTGACTATGACCTATCCAAAGGTATTCAGTTCGCTTGCTATCGTTGAAGGATTCGGAGAGATATGGGAATTTCAAAAACCGAAATGGTGGAGATCGAATCTTGATATTAAAAAGCAGCACAATCAGCTCCCTTTTGCAAAATTTATTGTTGGGAAATGGGGAAGCGGTGGAATGTTCGAACTTCCCAACGGCGAAAGGATCGAATATGTTTATGAACTATGGAAGAATAAGAACGAACTTTTTTCTCAGCAAAAAATAAAAATAATCTCACTGAAACGGGAATCTCTTTTTAAAACGGCACTGAATGTAACCATTGAACATGAATCGGAATTGATCGATAAAAATCCGTGGATCATTATGATCGTCTATGATCAGATACTTTCCCGCCGACAAGCAGCGAATGGTGCAGCGTAATACGGTACAATTATTATGAGCGAAAAGAAAAAATTCTTATTGCGTCTTGATAGCGATATCTATACTGCTCTTGAAAAATGGGCAGCCGATGATCTGCGCAGTGCTAACGCACAGATCGAATTCCTGCTGACCGATGCGGTTCGCAAAGTGGGACGAATACGCAAGACAGACAGCGAAGCACCTGCTGAAAACCCATAAAGCTGTCTGCATAGTTATTCAGTTATTGTTACCCCGCTTCCTTGATTTTACCCTCCAGTTTTTTCATATTGACAGCACTAAACAATCATCAAATGAATGACTGACATAACCCACTCGTCCCTTCTTGTTCGCGCCGCGGAAATATTTGTTCACCCCGGGAAAATAATACTATCTTTTTTTGAACATCTTGGCCGTTATCTCAGCACTATTGGATGGATGATCTATAATTTCCGCAACGCCAAGGAGTATTCTGGCAATATTCTTCAGCAAATGGTGATAATCGGGAATAATTCCATTCCTATTGTCATTTTTGTCTCTATGTTTGTGGGAATGGTAACAGCAGTGCAATCTTCTTATCAACTCTATGATTGGATTCCACGGACGGTGGTTGGAGCGCTTGTCACCAAATCCGTTCTATTAGAATTAACACCATTACTGACAGCCCTTGTATTGGCGGGAAAAGTCGGCGCAACAATAACCGCAGAACTTGGAACAATGCGCGTAACAGAACAGATAGATGCATTGGAAGCACTAGCATTCGATCCCATCTCATTTCTAATCACTCCGAGAGTACTGGCAGGAGTTTTAATGTTTCCACTGCTGGTTATTTTTGGTGATCTGGTTGCAATTCTCGGCGGAATGTTTGGCGCGTCAGTGATCGCTGGAATTCCATCAGAAGCCTTCGTTGATGGAATGAAAAGTTCGTTTCAAGCGTGGGATGCTGTCTTCGGAATCATTAAAGCCACGGTGTTTGGTTTTATTATCACGTCAGTTTCATGTTATCAAGGATTTCAAGTGCAAGGAGGTTCTGAAGGGGTCGGTAAAGCAACCATGAACACCGTTGTTATCACCTCTCTTTCGGTTGTGGTGATGGACTTTATCTTAGCGTCGGTGCTATTGTGAAAGCAGTCATACGATGAGTCTTTATAATAATTGCCAGATATTTACTGGCGATGCGATATTAAAAAAAACAACTCATCGTATGACTGAGCAACACGAAAACGTATGATACAATTAATAAATATCTGGAAAAAATTCGGTGAAAAACCAGTTCAGTGCGGGGTGAATCTTGAAGTGCGCGATAATGAAACCCTGGTCATTATCGGAAAAAGCGGCGGCGGAAAAAGTGTGCTGCTTAAAATGATCATTGGATTGATCAAACCGGACAGCGGTTCAATTGTTGTTGACGGAAAAGAAGTTCTATCAATGACCTATAAACAATTGCAGCGAATGAGATTTAAATTTGGATTTTTATTTCAAGGGGCGGCGTTGTTTGATTCGATGACCGTTGGTGAAAATATCGAATTAGCATTACGAAGACACAGCGATTATCATGCCAGGGACATCAGTGAGCGAGTAAAGTATGCACTGAGCTTGGTGAAATTAGAAAATGTTGAACATCTTATGCCGTCAAGTATTTCCGGCGGCATGAAAAAACGTGTCGGGCTGGCGCGCGCAATTGCGCTGACACCGAAATATATGTTGTACGATGAACCAACAACCGGACTTGATGTAGAAACTGCCGACGGGATCAATCTCTTAATCAACGAATTAAAGAAAACGCTTGGAGTAACATCCATTGTTGTAACACATGACATTCACAGTGCGTTTGTTGTGGGAGACCGATTTGCGATTTTTGAGAACGGAGAGTTTCTCTTAACCGGAACAAAAGATGATATTAGGAACAGTTCAAATCCGGAAGTTCGAAAGTATATTGAGAGTGATATTAAAACGTAAGGCAATTTGTCACAGAGAATTATTTAAAAAACTTACAAAGTTCTCCGTGGTTTCCGTCTCACAAAAAAATAATGGTGATTTATGAATTTATCAAATGAAGCGAGAATCGGCATTGCAGTATTTCTTGCTGCAATAATCCTGGTTGGCGGGATTATTTTTCTGAAGGGAATTGATTTCCGATCAAAAGAATACCGACTGACGCTATTCTATGGAAATGTCAACGGATTAACCGAAGGGAGTCCGATCACCATTGCAGGATTGAACATTGGTAAGGTGCAGGATATGCGTCTTGCGGGAAACGTCATTGCTGTCAGCATAGCAATTGATAACAAAGTAAATATCTCTAAAGATTCAAAGGCATTTATCAAATCATCAAGCCTTATGGGGGGAAAACAGATCGCAATGATTCCGGGAGTTTCGCCGGAAATATTAAAAGATGGCGATACGCTGACCGGCGCATACGAAGCAGATCTTACGGAATTAACATCAACACTATCGCCGATCTCCTCGAACGTACTGGGAATTTTGGAGCGGGTGAACACAACATTTGATGATCCGACTCGCAGGAACATCCAAAGCATTCTATTAGAATTGAATCGTGCCGCAAAAGATCTTCAACAAGTGATCCTTCAACAAGGGGGACATCTTGATTATGCGGTCGGAAATTTCTCAACATTTTCCGAAGACATGAGCCGTTTTGCAAAACGATTGGATACGATCGCTGTCGGTCAAAAAGGGAATATTGAAGAGGGCGTAAAAAGCATACGGGCAACTGCAAAAACAATGGAAGAAGCATCCGGTCGATTTAAAGATGCAAGCACATCTATTGATAATGTATTCAAAAAATTAGAACGCGGCGATGGAACAATCGGAAAACTGATGAACGATGAGAGACTTTACAATCACCTTGATTCCCTTATTCTTAGTTTGAATGAACTGGCAAAAGATCTTAAAGCGAATCCAAAACGATACGTCAATGTTAGTGTATTCTAGAATATGTGATGCGCCAACGGAAAAGATAACAAAAGTATAACATTTATTGTAAGAAGGATTTTTCCACCGCTCTTGTGCGTTATAGATGATGAAAACAATCATTGTAAACTACAAGAAAGATGTCATTATGAAAAGCGTTATTATTATCGGAATCATTGTTTTGCTCATAGCGGGAGTAATGTTTACGCAAAACAAAGCGTCGCGTGCCGTAAAATCTGTTATGGGAGATACTGCAAGTCTGCGCCAGCGTGTATTGTGGGAGAAAGCGACCGAAATGCCGTTCAGCGGAGTGTTTGATGAGTTCTTTGAGGATGGTACATATTCCTGTGCGGGCTGCGGAACAGAATTGTTCAAATCAAATTCAAAATACAATTCAGGCTGCGGCTGGCCAGCATTCTCTTCCGCAATGAACAACGGAATGGTGGAAGAAGAAGTCGACAACACTCTTGGAATGAGACGCGTAGAAGTTCACTGTAAAAAATGTAAAGGGCATCTGGGGCATGTCTTTGAAGATGGTCCGGCACCGACAGGTTTGCGATATTGCATCAACTCAATTTCATTGAATTTTACTGCAGATAAATCTCAATCTTCAAAACAATCAAAACTAACAAAAGAAAAAAAATGACGATACAATCCACAAAAGCAATAACAATGTTGCAAATCATTATCGGTGCGCTTATCATTACCCACGGCGCATTACGGATCTATTCTAACACCGTGTTGGGATTTGGCGAAGTGCTTACATTAAGCGGCATTCCGCAGGGAACGATCGTTGCATGGTCGCTTACGGCATTTGAAATTCTTGGAGGATTGACATTTCTTCTTGGAAAATTTGTTAAGCCGATAGGATTGTTGTTGGCAATCTATCTTATTGCAGAGATCTATCTTTTTCAGTTTAAGAACGGATGGTCTGTGAGCGGATTTGGAAAAAGTGAAATTGAATACAATATATTATTGATTACATCATTCTTTGCTGTTTCGCTTTCGCAGCCAAAGTGGAAATAACGTCTGTTGGCTGCCGGGCTTTGGTTATTCATTCCCCATACTTTCCAATTCTTTCTCAGATGATTCATTGTCAAATTTAAATTGAGCCGACTGTGTAATATTTAAACCCTTAGCGAGCCGCGGAATCCTCTGGCGGCATAGTAAGATTCTGCACCGTTGTGATAAGTAAAGACATGATCGTAGCGTTGGTCGCAAAAGATGGCACCGCCGAGCTCTCTAATCTCATCAGGAGTTTGTACCCAGCTTGACGTTTTTGTGTCGAAATTCCCGAGTTTCTGTAATTCCCGATATTGTTCTTCCGTTAACAGCTCAATACCCATGGCGGCGGCCATATCAACAGCGCTATTTTTTGGTTTATGTTCTTTCCTCGAATCCAGCGCTTCACGGTCGTAACAAAGACTTCTGCGATCTTTAGGACTTTCCTCTGAACAATCAAAAAAAATGTATTCACCCCTCTTTTTATCCTGACCAACAACATCCGGTTCACCGCCGGTTCTTTCCATTTCATTGAGCGACCATAGCTTTTCAGTATTAGCTTCCAGCTTTGCTTGCACGGCAGCCCATTCAAGACCTTTATGGCGGTTCATGTTTTCCTCAAAACGGTCTTTCAACGCTCTGAGCAGTTCTTCACGCCTGCCTGCCGGCAAGGCAGGTTGTTTTGGTGACAACTTCTTTTTATTGCTATTAGTTTTCTTCATACTTTTATATTACCTCTGTTGAATATTCATTTATTTCTTTTTAGAGATACTATGATTATTTCTTTTAGAACTTTTAGATCAACATCTTCAAGTTTATTAATGTAGAGGCACCCAACACCGGTCTTATGTTTACCAAGTTTTTTAAGAACAGCAGCTTGTTTCTTAATATCTACCATAAGGTACAATGATAGATTCATTTTACGAGGAGAGAAACCTATCAGGAGCCAATCAACCTCTCTGCCGGTAGCGGGGCTTTTGTATCGCTTGTTGCCAAAACCGATAATTGAGCTGCTCCATAGTACCGGATCTTCCCCGGTCGCTTTTTTCATCATTTCCAAAAGCACAAAACTGTCTTTACGCTGTTGTTCATCCGTAACAGTATTGATAAAATCCTCAACGCTTGCGGAGGTTGGTTTTGTTTTTATTTCAGCCAATTTTGATTTTTTCTCAGCCATGTGAAATTTTTCTTTTGAATGCTGAATTGCTTGATCCAAATAATTAATGATTTTGCCAAGAAATTTTTTACTGTTCGCAATGTCATGCCTTAGGCAGGCGTATATTAATTTCCGTTGTTTTACTTTATGGAAAAAATATTGTTAATGATGATGTCCACCTGCACCATGAACATGACCGTGGCTTAATTCATCCGCACTTGCGTCACGAACATCGACGATCTTCACATCAAAATGTAATGTTTTTCCTGCCAAAGGATGATTTCCATCCACCGTAACAATTTTATCCCCAACCTTAGTAACCGTAACAACCCGATGTCCTGCAGGACCGGAAGCGGTGAACTGCATTCCAGCTTCTAATTCTTTTACATCCTGAAATTGTTCGCGTGGAACTTCTATGATATCACCCGCATTAAATTCGCCATATCCATCAGCGGGAGCAACAGCAACTTTTAGTTTGTCGTTTTTTGCTTTTCCTTCAAGCTGTAATTCGAGTCCGTGAACAATGTTTCCGTTTCCGTGCAGGTAAGCCAGCGGTTCGCGTCCTTCTGATGAATCGAGAATTTCACCGCTGTCATCGCGGAGCGTGTATTCAATTGAAACTACTTTATCTTTTGAAACGATCATTGCCTGGTCCTTTGTAAATGATTATTGTTTGTATGATTTAAGTTTTTTGGTCTCTTCAACGGTTGCAGGTTTAATGCTTACTGCCGAACCGCCGCCCGCTGCCAATTTCAATTTGAGCACAGTCTTTTCGCTGACAAGAAATTGTTCAATCTTATATGCCATCGGATTCTTTTCCCAATGTGCATCAGAGGCATCACCATAGATCGTTGCTGTATATTTTTGTTTGGGGGTTAAGAAGTTCAACGATGCGGTAGCCGTGCGCGGATTCTCATCCGTAATTGCGCCAAGATACCATTCATCCATATTCTTTGCTTTGCGTGCGACCGTCAGATAATCACCCGGTTCAGCTTCTAAAATTTTTGAATCGTCCCAATCAACAGCGACATCTTTGATAAATTGGAATGCATCCGGTTTTGCTTCGTAATTCTCAGGAAGATCGGCAGCCATTTGCAGCGGACTATAGATGGTTACATACAGCGCTAATTGTTTTGCAAGTGTTGTATGAACTTGTTCCTTTTTGTTTGGATTGTAAAAACTCATCTTTATCTGAAAGATACCCGGAGTATAATCCATCGGTCCACCCATAAAACGGGTGAATGGGAGAATCGTTTCGTGGTCTGGCGGATTGCCGCTGCTCCAGGCATTGAATTCATTTCCGCGCGCCGCTTCGTTTGCAAGCCAGTTCGGATACGTGCGCTGCAATCCGGTAGGTCGAACAGCCTCATGCATATTGATCATAATTTTATACTTCGCACTTTTTTCAGCTGCGCGAACGTAATGATTCACCATCCACTGTCCATCGTGAAGTTCTCCGCGTGGAATAATTTTTCCAACATATCCGGTCTTTACCGCATCATATCCAAATTGATTCATAAAACGATACGCATCATCCATTCTTCGTTCATAATTTGTAGCGGAGGCGGACGTTTCATGATGCATAATTAGTTTTACACCTTTTTCCGCCGCATATTTTTGTAATGCTGCAACTTCAAAATCGGGATACGGTGTGACAAAATCGAACACATTCTCTTTCCAATTGCCGAACCAATCTTCCCATCCAACATTCCAGCCTTCAACCAACACTCCGTCAAAGCCATGTTTGGCGGCAAAATCGATATAAACTTTCGTTCTCTCAGTTGTTGCGCCATGATGACCGTTTGGCCGCAGCGCGTTCCAATTTGTTTCGCCGATCTTCACATTGTTTGTATCGGCATAATTCCACGAAGCAATGCCGACATGCATTTCCCACCAGATACCGACATATTTTACAGGTTTGATCCAGCCGACATCTTCGATCTTTGACGGCTCATTCAAATTCAGTGTCATCTTTGACGCAAGGATATCAACCGCCTTGTCGCTTACAAAAATTGTTCTCCACGGAGTTTTTGTCGGCGCCTGAAGATATGCTTTGTTTCCAACCGCATCCGGTGCAAGCATGGATGTGAGCACAAAGTTACTTTTGTTGATATCGAGACACATTGCCGGATAGTTTGAAAGTGCAGCTTCGAAAATATCGATATACAATCCATCAGCCGATTTCATTATCACCGGTGTTTGAATGGCATTTGGAGCGATAACACTTCGTGTTGCGATGTCGGTAGACGACATTCCTTGCAGAGCGTTTACTTCGCTTAAGGCAGTGTGAAAGTATCTATATTCGTTTGTATCAAAGTCTCCAGGGATCCAAAACGCTTTATGATCACCGGTGAGAGCAAATTCTGTGCGTTCATCACTTACGGTAAAATAATTAAGATTATCTTGTTTGGGAAACTCATACCGGAAGCCAAGACCTTCATCAAACAAGCGGAACACGATCACCATTGCACGATTGTTCTGCGCAGGCTGGTGCAGCGTAACTTTTAATTCACGATAATTATTGCGAATTGTTTTCACCTCGCCCCAAACCGGATTCCAAGAATCATCAACAAGCGAGGATTCGACCAATGCAACCGTAAAACCATTGAGAAATGATGGCTGATCTTTTAACGTAATACCAAGCGTGCTAGGATTTATCACTGATTTTTTTTCAAATGATAATCGATATTGTGCAACACTATCCGATGTTACAGCAAAATTGAGCGTTAATTTTTTGCTTGGTGATTGTATGGTCTGAGCAGTTATGGCAACGACCATAACAATGAAGAACAGAATTATTTTTTTCATATAGAGTCGGGATTCAGCAGTGGATAAATTTTTCAGAAACACTTTCAATTTAGAAAGGAGAGAGGTGATAAACAACGGGAAAAATGTATCACGAAAGCTGCTTCAATACCTTTCTCCCGCGGGATAGGATCCCCGCAGAACCGTACGGCAGTATTTGTTCTATCACAAGTTTTATTTCCTGCTTCAGATCGGGTTCTCGTGCGGCAATGTTAGCGAGCACTGTCATTGAAAATGCTTTGACGGCAATAGGCTCTTTCACATTTTGCAAGAAATCAAAACAAAGATTTGCAACACGACCTTGAAGTGAAGGGGGAATATTGACAAATTGAAGCGTGCGGATAATGTTTCGCTTTACAGAGTCATGGATATCTCTTTTGCCGGCCAGTTTTACCAGCCTGGATAACCATGGTCGAATGACTGCGGGATGCTCCTCCGCACACAAAGAGATGATCCAAATGCAGCGCAATGCGGTGCGATCATCTGCAGAAAAAAACATGTTCATCAGCTCGGCAAACCTCTTTTCGTTGTCACCGACCCACCGAACGATCTTCTGTGCATCAGTCCGAACATATGTTATCGGAATATCGATCATGAATGATTATTCGGAAAGTGCAAAGTCCACTGCCGCTTTGGCGTGGATCAACGTTGTATCAAATACGGGAAGAGCAACATCGCTTTGTTTAATCAATAACGGAATTTCTGTACAGCCAAGAATGATTCCTTCTGCCCCTTGCGATGCAAGCGAAGCCATGATATCCTGATACCGTTGTTTGGTCGACTCTTTGAGAATATTTTTCCCGAGTTCGTCAAAGATCGAATGATGGATGAATTCTCGCTCGTCGGGACCAGGAATTAGCACTTCGATATTTTCCGCAATAAACTTCTCTTTGATAAAATCCATTTCCATGGTGTATCGCGTACCGAGCAATCCGATCTTTTTGGTAATACCGCGTTTTTGTACTTCGGCTAAAGTAGCCTCCCCAATATGAATCAACGGAACGGAAATGCTTCTTCGTACGAGATCAGCAGCAACGTGAGCAGTATTTGCACAAAAAAGAATGCAATCGGCGCCTGCTCTCTCTAATGTTTTCGCGGCGGATAAGAATTCACGTCCCACCGATTCCCAGTCTCTTCGGTTGATATGATCTGATATATCTTGAAAATTGAACGAGTAAAGCAAACAGCGAGCGGAATGCGCATGGCCGAGACGTTCGTTCACCATTTCATTCACTGCGCGGTAATAATCAACGGTGGATATCCATGTCGTTCCGCCGATAAGTCCGATAGTTTTCATATTTTATTTTTCCCTAAAAAATCTCCGTCAACAATCAACAAAGTTACACCATTCTTTGAAATCGACCGGTGTGAACTCATTTCATCGGAAACGATGTATGTCATTCCTTTTGTCAATGTGAACTGCGTTCCATCCTTCAGTTCGCTGATAAACTCTCCATCCAAACAATGAACGATATGACCTTTGCTGCACCAATGGTCAGCGAGATAACCGGGAGCGTATTCGACGATTCTCACCCGCAGTCCGGAAAATTGGAGCGTTTGCCAGAAGGCTGATCCCGTTTCTCCACGATATTCAGTTTTCGCAACGGTTGTCCAATCAATTGTTTGGAATGGAATAGCAGAAGGATTCATAGTGTTTGAATGAAAAGTTTTATTTTCAAAGTACAAAACCAATAAGACGTAAGCAATTTTGTTTTCACTTCACGCTCATTTTTTGTATTTTATTAACAATAAATCTAACCGCTTTTTTATCAGCAGCAATTAATAGTGATTATTTATGGGAAGAATATTCGAAAAACGTAAACATGTAATGTTCGCACGGTTCAAAAAAATGTCTAAAGCGTTCAACCGCATTGGAAAAGATATTGAAATTGCAGTGAAAGCCGGCGGCGTGGATCCAAAAACAAATTCGCACTTGCGCCTTGCAATTCAGAACGCAAAAAGTGTGAATATGCCGAAAGACCGCATTGATGCAGCGATCAAACGCGCGTCCAATAAGGATACGTCGGGATATTTTGAAATTATTTATGAAGGATATGCTCCCCACGGCATAGCCGTTGTCGTTGAATGTGCAACCGACAACCAAACGCGGACAGTTTCCAACGTTCGGTATCATTTTAAGGAGTACGGCGGCGCGATGGGAAATCCCGGATCGATCGCATTCATGTTCGAACGGAAAGGACTCTTCAAAATTCCGATTGAAAAGATCCCGGATGTTGATGAGTTTGAATTGGAAATGATCGATCACGGATTGGACGACCTAACGGGTGATGACAAGTTCTTATATGTATATACATCATTCCATGGATTTGGATCAATGCAAAAAACTCTCGAAGAAAAAGGGATCGAACCTGCAAGCACCGAACTTCAATATCTCCCTACAACAACCAAAGAACTAACTCCGGAACAAGCGAAGGAAGTTACCGATCTGATCGATGCAATGGAAGAAGATGACGACGTGCAGAGCGTGTACCACAATATGGGATAAAAATAGTTTTCAGCGATCAGTATTCAGATATCAGATAATAGTCCCGAGTATAATCGGGACTATTTTTGCAATGACCATACATTATACAGTTCCCGTATGAATGGAATCGTCTCCGAATTTTTTCCTGAGTTTATCCACAGCGCTTAATGCTTGATTTCGTTTTTCATCAGCGGGAAACATCGAAAGCGTTTCTTCACTCGCTTCAGAAAACTGAGTTAGCCCGACCCCAAGAAGACGTACAGCCATTTTGCGTGTGTACGCTTTCAAAAAAATATTTTTCACGGCATCAAACACAATCTTATCATCATTGGTTGATTCTTTTAATGTGATATTGCGAGTGATCGTAGAAAAATCAGAATAGCGTAATTTTAATTTGATTGTTTTCCCTTTCCATCCGTACCGCCGCGTATTGTAACAGACGCTTTCCGTCAGCTCGAACAGATATTTCAACAGTTCATTTTTGTCGGAAATATCTTTGCCAAACGTATGTTCGTTGCTGATGCTCTTTCGTTTCCACTCGACATCCAGCGTATTCCCGCCGATTCCCATAGAGGTTCGGTAGATATAATTTCCATAATCACCTAAGATCGTTTCAATTGTGCTCTTTGGCATTTTTTGAATATCGCGAATGAAATTGATGTCGTATTTTCGCAGTTCTAATTCTGTTTTTTTTCCAACGCCGGGAATGACATCAATGGGAAGAGGGGAAAGGAAATCTTTTTCCAATCCATGTTCAACATAGATAATTCCCGCGGGTTTTACAGTTCCGGTCGCAATCTTTGACACAACTTTGTTGGATGAGAGCGCAATGGTGCATGGGAGAGAAAATTCTTTCTTAACCAATGCTTGTAATGTGCGCATCAGTCCGGGAAGATTGTTGTTGTACAATCGTTCGCATCCCGTAAAATCCATATACATCTCATCAATGGATGCCTGCTGAACAATGGGGGCATAATCGCACATAAAACGGTACAATCGTTTAGAGATCTTTCCATATTCACCATGGCTTCCTCGTACAACGATCAACTGCGGACAGAGATCGAGCGCCTGCCCTGTTGGCATTGCAGAGCGCACGCCGAATTTCCGTGCTTCGTACGAAGCGGAGGAAATAACTCCGCGCCTCCCGGTTCCGCCGACAACGACCGGTTTACCGATCAATGACGGATCCTTGATCCGTTCGACGGAAACGAAGAAACAATCGAGATCGAGATGGGCGATATATTTTTTTTGGTCAGGCATTTTTATAAGGTACGGAAGATGGAAAGAATATAAAACAATCAAAAAACTAGTGGGAAGATTGTGTGGTTCTTAAATCATAATATGAATATATTATTAATGTAATCCATCTCAACACTGATTTATGAAAGCATCTATCCAATGAAAGCCACCCTGAAACATCGTCTTCTATTTATTTTTTTTGTTACAATATCCTTTTCCTGCGACAAGAGTTTAGAGAACGGACCCGATACCAATGAACCACAAACAACATTTGAATTTTGGCTGTCAAATCCAGATAAATCGGCAATGTTTCAACAACAGAATACATCCAAACCGCTTACCGCAACGAATCCTCAACTGATCGAGATCAACGAAACACAAACGTTTCAAACGATTGATGGTTTTGGCTGTGCGCTCACCGGCGGAAGCGCACAACTGATCAATCAAATGAGCGCGGATGCAAAAAGTGCGCTGTTAAAAGAATTATTTGCGTTTGACGGCACCAATATCGGAATGAGTTATTTGCGGATCAGTATCGGCGCATCCGATCTTGACGATCATGTTTTTTCCTATAACGATCTTCCCGCAGGACAAACCGATACGGCGATGGCCAATTTTACGCTCGATCCGGATCGGACACATTTAATTCCCATTCTCAAACAAATTCTTGCGATCAATCCGGATATCAAAATTCTTGGCTCACCATGGTCGGCACCATTGTGGATGAAAACAAATAATGGTTCCATTGGCGGAAGTTTGAAACTGCAATACTATAGGGCGTATGCAAAATATTTTGTGAAGTACATTCAGGAAATGAAAAACGAAGGAATTAGAATTGATGCGATCACAGTGCAAAACGAACCGCTTCATGGCGGGAACAATCCGAGCATGGTGATGCAGGCGGCAGATCAAGCATTGTTTATCAAGAATTATTTGGGACCGGTTTTTGCGGCAAATAATATCGATACTAAAATAATTATTTATGATCACAACGCGGATAGAACAGATTATCCGATAACAGTTCTCAACGATCCGGATGCGAAAAAATATATTGATGGTTCGGCATTTCACTTATACGGCGGAACGATTGAAATGCTGTCAACCGTTCATAACGCTCATCCGGATAAACACCTATATTTTACCGAACAATGGATTGGCGCACCGGGAAATTATCCATCCGACCTTAGCTGGCATATCAAAACTCTTTTTATCGGCGGTACGTTGAACTGGTGCCGGAATGTATTGGAATGGAATCTTGCGGCGGATCCAAATCAGAACCCGCATACTGACGGCGGATGTTCTGAATGCTTAGGTGTAGTAACGATCAACGGAAATGTCGTAGTACGAAATCCAGCATATTATATCATTGCCCATGCATCAAAATTTATTCGTCCTGGCTCCGTTCGCATCGGTTCCACAGGTTCTGCAAATCTGCCGAACGTTGTCTTCAAAACTACAGACGGAAAAAAAGTAGCACTTATTTTAAATAACGGTCAAACAGCACAAGCATTCAAGATCAAAGACGGCGAAAAAGAGATCGTATCATTTCTTAATGCGGGAGCGGTTGGAACATATATTTGGTAAAAATGTTCGAGAGTAACAATAAAACCATGGATACATAATCTATGGTTTTATTGTTTTAAAGTTTTCATCGGTTCAATACAAAATCAACTTCGTACATATCGTAATTTGTCAGCGTCATTCCCAGTTTTTCATACACATGGTGGGCGCGTTCATTTTCTTTTTCAACATACAGGCGTAGCCCACAAACATTCTGTTGTTCTTTTGCTAACGTGATTGCATGTTCGTACAACGTGCGGAAAATTTTTTGTGCGCGGTATTCCGGAAGAACGTACACGCTTTGGATCCACCAGAAAACACCGTTTCTCCAGTCGCTCCACTCGTACGTGATCATCATTTGTCCAACAACAACACCGCTATGTTCTGCAACCAGATAAAATCCTTTGTCGGAATTATCGAATAATCCTTTCACTCCAAGAAGAAGCCGTGAAATATCAAGCGTGAGATGCTCTGTTTCGAGCGCCATTGCGGCGTTAAATTCGGCGATTATCCGTGCGTCGCTCTGAATTCCTTTTCGGATTGTGATCTTCATAAGATTAAAAAACCTTGCGAAGGTTTCCGCCAAAAAGGAAGGCGGACGAGTAGAACCTTTGCAAGGTTGGATACGTTAAAAATCAAAAAACATCCCAATAGTGTGATATGTATTTCGCTGATTATAAAATTGTCCCCGTTCTTCAATGCCGGTTCGATATGTGTACGCAAGTCGTATTGCACTCAGCGATTCGTTCTGGACTTTTATTCCTGTTTGATAACTTTGCGTTGATCCGTAGGCAAGTTCGCTTCGCAGTTTGATATCAATCGCAGAGTAAAAATTTATTGGTCCGGTGATGGGAATGTTCAAAAATTCGCCGCCTGCTTCCCACAGAAATTCACCATCAATTCTTTTATCGATCAGAAACGAATGATTGTAATACGTTCCGCCATACACGAAACCTTTGATGAGCGGAATTTGATGGATGAAAAATAATTGATAATAATCGCGGGCGTAATTTATCGACTTTGTATATCCAAGCGATTCAAATGCATCATCCGCAAAATGCTGGCTTGTGTGTCCCCAACCAATGCGCGCTGTAGTTGCAGGGGAGAGTTTGATATCGGCATACATATCCACAAAAAAATCTACGTTCACCACTTGAAATCGTATTCCCGCACTGTTTAAAAATGTGTAGATCGAACTTGCAATTGAGACTTGGGCATCCAATTCTTTGAATTGAATATTCGCCATCGGAAAAATTCCTCCCATGCTTCCGATAAGCGAATTTCGGTTCATCAATTTATTATATGAGATGCGGTGTTCATTTCCGTTTGCGGTGAATGTTGAAATGTATTTTTGTTTTGGCAGAAAGGTGATGAGCGAATCGAAATCTCCGGCGCTGCAGAATAGTGTCGAAAGCAAAAACAAAAACAACATCCCCCGTACCCCCTTCGCAAGCACACAATCCTTCACACAAGGGGGAATAGAAACGTTTGGTATTATATTCTTATTGTTCTTCAATTCAGCAGCAATCCCTTCGCAACAGCTTTTTCACTGGAATAGAATTTTATTCCCGGAGCGGGGAGATGGATCTTATTGATCAGATTCTTGAAAATGTTCCACGTGTCGCCATCGGGAAGAATTGCGTTGGTGTTCCAATCCAGCGCGACTGCAAATTTATGTTTTTTGATCCCGACATCGCCGAACGAAACATTCTTTGCGCCCAGACCGACTGCAAGATTCAAATATTTTGGCCAATACTTGTTCACAGACTCAGGAAGAATATTATACATATCCATTGCAAGCCAATAGATGTGTCCGCTGTAATCGCTTGCGGGTCCCCAGTCGGGATCATTTTTTCCGCCGCCGCCGGATGGATAATAGCTCCACTTGTAGGTGAAATTTCTCAGGTACGGATATTTCACCTGAAGCGCACCGTACAAAATTCCTGTTGAATTAAAATACAGATCAGAAACATTGAATGCATATTTCGAAAATCCGTCGCCAAACTCAATGGCGATTGCATGGGAAGCGGGGACAGCGATCGCTGCCCATAACGCCGTATTATCGTCAATATCAGCCCATTTCATTACATCGTACGTGAGACCGAAGATAAGATATGACGCATACATATGACCAAGCTTATCAACGCCGTAACTGCTGTTGTAAAAATAACCGTCACCTTTCATTCTGAACGGATGTTGTTGATAGATATAGTCATCGCGCCACCACCATTGAAACTCCATAAAGACCGCGCCGGCAGACCATGCAATGGTTCCGTACGTTGCAACATCGTTACGGCTAAGACCTAAAAACATTGAATCGCGTTTCGCTTCTTCCGCAGCCGCTGCGGTCTCTGTAACGCAATACGATACAACAAATAGCAAAAATATAATTTTTTTCATTTCGATGAAAAGGTACGAAAGATTGAGGAGACATCAAATGAAACGGGATGTCTATAAAAAATCCAACGTTGTTACGTTGGATTTTTTATACAAACTTTCTTTAACCAGGTTTCTATATCAAGGGATTACGCGGCACCGTAATAACAAACTCCGTTCCTTTACCGATCTCCGAAGAGAATGAGATCATTCCTTTATGCAGCTCAACGATCTTTTTTACAATGGCAAGACCAAGTCCCGTTCCTTTCTTTTTTCCAAAAGTAACGAATGGTTCAAACAGATCTGATCGGATCTCTTCAGGAATTCCTTTTCCGGTATCTTGAATCACAAAACGAATATCGCCGTTCTTTTCTTCGATCAACACGCTGATCATTCCATTTTCCGGAATTGCATCCTGCGCGTTGTTGATAATATTACCGAGAACGCGGTGAAGGCGGTCTTTGTCAACCGACATTGTGCCGCCGCATTGGCATCTGAGTCCAAAACGGATGTTGGAATCCTCAAAGCGGGGCTCAAAATCTTTTTGCAGTGATTCTGCGAATGCTTCAACGGAGACCTGTTTGCAGTTCAGTTGAAAATTCCCCCTGGAATAATCGAGCAGTTCCTGCATCATATCATTTATTGTACGAATGGAATTGTGAAGCTGCTCAAATTTCTTTGTGCGTTGTTCCGGGGCGAGTGTTTCATGTTTCTGCAGGTATTCTGCCGTAAGGGAAAGGGTTGTCATCGGCGTTCTAAAATCATGAACAATGGAACTTGCCATTTGTCCTACAGCAGAAAGACGCTCGCCTTTTACCAATTCCAGTTGAACGCGGTCAAGATTCTTCTGCATCAGCTCGAATGATGATGCTAATTTTCCGATCTCATCATTTGCAAAATCATTGGTCAACGGGTGATCGAATTTCTGTCCGCTCCCAATGGATTCCGCGGCAGTGATCAGTTTTTTCAATGGATTATTGATGAATTGCCGGAACACAAATCCGTTCAAAACAACCGTCAGCGCCATGAACCCAAAGAAGACGTACAGCGAGCGAAGAGCATTCTCTTCCAGATGAAGTGCAGTCGTTTCCATCGGGACCCGCATTACCGCCGCACCGAGCACGGAACCGATCTGCACATTATGACAATTCGTACATTTTTTTTCAGCAACGAACGGGATCAGCGCCTCCATCTCTTCACACGAATGAAGCAACGCAGGTTTATCGGCGGAAAGATTGGTAATCATTTTTGTTACATGGATTTTTTTCTTACACGTTAAGAACCATTGCGGCACTGTAGTGTTGAACACTTCTTTGCCGAAATTCTTGTTCTTATCCCACACATCAACTTCGCGGCGGATCAACCGCGTTCGTACCTCATCATCTTTAAGGCGTTCTTCATCAAAGTGAAGACTGTCGAGACGAAAAAGAATACTGATATCGCGGATATCTCCTGACGAACTGACCTTTTGAAGATATTTGTCATCGATCCGTTCATTGGTGACCATCATATTCACCAGTGCTTCGCGGATGGTATTGGCCTGTGCTGTTGCTCCGCTCTGCACCTGCGACATCATTTGTTCCTGCGTTGCGCTGTAATTGAAATAGGAGATCAATGCAACTGCCGCAAAAAAGAACGGAAAAAAGATGATCGATACTTTAGTGGGGAGAGAAAGATTTTTGAGCATAAGGATTTTTTGGTGAATGATGTTCTACAAAAAACGAGATCGCCACGTCGCTTCCGCCAAACAGATGGCGGACAAGTCGCTCCTCGATGACATTGATTAACTCATGTTACGCAATGTCTTAGTTTTTATAAACAATGCTTCGGCGCGGCGCGGAAAAGACGTTCATCCTGAGCAAATCCTTCGCTTTTTGAAGGATGCGCCGAAGGATGATTTAAATATTTAAATCTGCGCCTTGCTTAGCATGAACATTTCCTCTGTTCTGCGTAACAACGTTGATTAAATACTTACAGACAAATTTTTCCGAGAATCGTTCCATGGCTTGCTCCGGTAACATTCGGAATGTTTGAATTGTTGCCAGCAACTGTTTCGTTGGCAAGAATAGCAAAACATAACGCCTCTTTTGCGTCGGATGAAACACCAAGCGAATCACTTGTGATGATCTGTGTCGGCGAAAAATATCGTTGAAGCGTATCCATCAACACGCCGTTCTTTGAACCGCCGCCGCTGACAATGAGTTCATCCAGCATTTCACTTTGTAATCGTTTACGGAGAAATCGATTGAACTGATCATAGATGGTTATCGCTGTAAATTCAGTTGCTGTTGCAATAATATCTTCGCCGCGAATATTCTTTAATTGTTTTTTCAGAATCTTTTCTACGAATGCATCGCCGAACATTTCCCGTCCCGTCGATTTTGGAAGCGGCCGCACAAAATATGGATGATGCAATAACGTTTCCAACAAGCCGGAAAGAATCTTTCCGCGTGAGGCAATGTTCCCATGATGATCGAATGGCTTATTATACATTTTATTCATCAATGCATCAATTACCATGTTTCCGGGACCGGTATCAAATGCCGACACATCGGTTACAGAGCAATTTTTTTTCAACAGTGTAATGTTTGCAATTCCGCCGATGTTCAACAACGCTCTATTTTTCTTGGTCGATCTGAAAGCAATGTAATCAAAATACGGAACAAGCGGTGCCCCTTGTCCGCCGAGAGCCATATCACCCGTGCGAAAATCCCCGACGGTGACGATTCCCGTTAATTTTGCAATAGTGGATGGATCGCCGATCTGTAATGTTGAATGGACTTTCTTGCCAAACAATGTGCGATATTCAGGCAGATGATGAATCGTTTGTCCGTGTGAGCCGATAAGATCGATCCCTGTGAGTGGAACCTTTGCTTTTTTAGCGAGCGCTTTCACGGCGTCAACAAAAAAATGTGCAGAGAGAATATTCAATGTTGAAAGTGTATCAACGCTTCCTGAACCGGGGAGAGAATTCTGAACAACAAATTTTTTATATCCGTTCGGATATTGGTGAGTATAAAATGCGATCTGTTTGAAGCGAATTGATGTTCCGCTTCCGCTAATTTCAACCAGCACAGCATCAATGGAATCCACCGATGTGCCGGACATCAGCCCGACAACCAGCTTCTTCTTTTTTGCTTGAAGGAAAGAGAGTTTGCTCATTGCTCTAAAAATTCTATATTATCAACACCTGTAAATTAGAAAGTTAAATGATTAAAAACGATAGAAATTATTTTTCCATCGATTCGAAGAGGTTAATCGTGATCTGCAAACGAACTATTCTGCTGTTATTTTTCACGGTTGTTCAATATTTGTCCGCACAACAGCTGCGGGTTACCACCGTAGAACCTCCAAACTGGTGGACAGGAATGAAATTGAACACCATTCAATTAATGGTGTATGGTGAGAATTTAAAAAATCTAAAAGCAACATCGTCATCATCCGACATCAAAATAGTTCGCATCCATCAACCGGAGAATACATCGTATGCGTTTATTGATGTTGAAATTTCTCCATCCGCAAAACCTGCTGATTATAAAATAACTCTTGCATCAAAACAAGGAACAACTTCGCTCAAATTTCCTGTTATCAAACGGAAAAAATCTCAAGACGAGCATCAAGGATTTAATTCTTCGGATGTTATTTATCTTATCACGCCGGATAGATTCGCAAACGGAGATACAACAAACGACAGAGTCGCGGGAATGCCCGACGCAGTCAATCGTTCGGAACGCAGCGGAAGACACGGAGGAGATATTCAAGGAATAATCGATCATCTTGATTATCTTCGCGATCTTGGAATTACCACGATTTGGATCAATCCGTTGGTAGAAAACAATATGGATAGGGTAACATATCATGGTTATGCAGCAACGGATCTGTATGCAATAGACAGGCGTTTTGGTTCGAATGAATTGTACGCTCAACTTGTAAGCGAATCACACAAGCGCGGATTGAAAGTGATCATAGATCATGTGAACAACCATATCGGTACCAATCATCGGTGGATACAAAATCTTCCCACGGTAGATTGGTTGAACGGAACAACAGTAAACCATCAAAGATCATTTCATTCAAAACCGGAACTGGATGATATTCACAGCGACTCGTTGACAAAACAGAAAGCAACAAATGGATGGTTCAGCAATCACATGGCAGATTTGAATCAGAAAAATCCTTTTGTTGCCAACTATCTTACACAAAATATGATCTGGTGGATCGAGTTCAGCGGTATAGACGGTATCCGCGAAGATACATATCCATATATCGATCCGCAGTTCCGCGAAACATGGTGTAAAACTATTATGAATGAATATCCACGGTTCAATATTGTCGGCGAAGTATGGGTTCAGGACCCGGCATTTATCGCACCGTATCAACGAGGAAGTTATATTCCGCGAACAATTAAACCTGAGCTTCCGGCAGTTACCGATTTCGGATTATATGATGCGTTTCTAAAAACGTTTGTAGATTCAACAGGGAGTATTTGGAATGTATTCAATACTCTTGCAAAAGATTTCCTTTATCCGGAGCCGAACAATCTTGTAACATTTCTCGATAATCATGATATCACGCGGGTAATGTATAGTTTGAAAGGGGACAGCAAGAAATTAAAACTTGCATTGACAACACTATTAACAACGCGGGGAATACCTCAGTTATTATATGCCACCGAGATTGGGATGAAAGGAGGAAAAGATGACGGTACTCTCCGCTCAGATTTTCCCGGCGGATTTCCGAACGATCAGCGCAATGCATTTACAGAAAGCGGAAGAACAGCGGAAGAAAATGATATTTTTAATTTTACCAGGCAGCTTTTAAAGATCCGTTCCACATATAAAAGTCTTCAAACTGGAACATTCATTCACTTTAAACCGGTGAATGAAGTATATGCCTATTTCAGAACAGCACAATCCGAACGTGTTATGGTGATAATTAATCATAACGCCGAAAAACAAACGATCGATCTTTCGCCGTTTACTCATCAATTACAAGGAAGTATGTTATTGCGTAACGCAATGACGGGAAATGAAATAATTCTCTCCGGTAACAACAATGTTGAATTAGACGGAATGACCGGCGGAATTTTTGAAATCGTCCGGTAATAAAACAACGAACAACATCAGAACGAAAACCATTTCTGAACAGAATGTAACGATGAAGAATACCGATGCAGCAGTACTTCTTGGCGCACACATGTCCATTGCGGGAGGCGTTCACAACGCCGTTGACCGCGCAACATCCATCGGATGCACTGCGCTGCAAGTGTTTACCAAGAACAACAATCAATGGAATGGAAAACCATTCACCGAAATTGATATTGTTCAGTATAAACAGAAAATCTCCGCTGCGGGAATTGCGCCGGTCGTTTCTCACGATTCATATTTGATTAATCTCTGCGCTACGAATCCCGACATTCTTAAAAAGTCGCACGCTGCATTCATTGATGAACTGGAGCGATGCGAACAATTGGGGATTCAATTATTGAATTTCCATCCCGGCTCGCATCTTGGAGTAGGAGATGATGAAGGGATAAAAGGGATCTGTGAAAGTCTGAATATTGCTCACAATGCAACAAAAAATTTCAAAATAAAAAGTGTGCTGGAAGCAACAGCGGGACAGGGAACAAATGTTGGCTACAAGTTTGAACATCTCCGCGCAATCATCGACGGAGTTGAGCATCCTGAACGAATGGCAGTCTGCATCGATACGTGCCACATCTTTGCCGCAGGTTATGATATTGCAACCGAAAAAGGATATGAAGAAACATTCAAACAGTTCGATGAGATCGTCGGATTGGACAGGCTTGTTGCATTTCACATCAATGATTCAAAAAAAGGACTCGGTTCGCATGTTGATCGACACGAACACATTGGCAAAGGAACGATTGGACTAACTGGATTTCGTTTGCTTATAAATGATGAACGCTTTGCGCACATTCCAAAAATTTTGGAAACACCAAAAAGCGACGATCTGCATGAAGATGTAGAAAATATGAATGTGTTGAAGAGCCTGACACATTAAGATAAATCTTTCAGCATCCATACATTGCATGCAAAATGTCCGGAGTTTCCCAATGCGTTTGGAAGATATGTGAATCCCGATCGGATGTACATGCTCACCGCTTTATTCAACTCAGGAAATGATTCAAGATATAATTGTTTATAACCGAATTCTTTCGCAGACTCAATGCTTTTCTGCATCAACGCATTACCGATCCCTTTTCCTCTGCTGTCGGATGAAACGTAGAATTTCACCAGTTCAGCGCATCCATCCGGAAGTCCTTTTGTCGGAAAAATTCCGCAGCCGCCGAGAATGATTCCGTTCTCTTCTGCCATCCAATAGACGCTCCCTTCTTGACGAAATAATGTAAAGAGATCGTCAGTTGTCGGATCGGTGTAGACGGTTCCCGGTTTATCGATCTTGAATTCACGGAATACTGTTCGGATCAATTCAGCAATTTCCTGATTATCGTTCTGCGTAATTGGTCGTAGTATAAGACTCATGATAGATTATTCTACCAAATCATTCTGCAAAAGACAAGCGGATGATGGGATGATGTCTGACGTTGTTTTTCACCTGTCCGCCATGTTTTTTGGCGGAACGTCTGACATCTAGCGTTGGCTCCCGCAAAACATCAGACATTGAAAATTATGTCAGATGTTGTCCATCGTCTGACATATAGCATTGGGCAGAGCAAAATATAAAATTACTGAATCACCGGAGTGATCTGTGCCTGCACACACTTCCACGCGCCGTTCTCTTTAAGGTATGTGTCTGTGTAGATCGTGTGTCCGGTGCTAACGACGCCATTGACTTTTTTACCATGCGTTGTTTTCGATCTGACTAACGCAATGTTTCCAAAGAGACGAATATGTTCGTCGCTGGCGGTGAACGACGTTAGCACCTCCGGATTATATCCATGCCGCCATTCCTCGATATATCGTTTCCGATCAACGATCTCACCCGAATTTTCGATGCAGACAAAATCGTGATGGATGATCTTGTCATGCGCATCGGCGTCGTTGGTAACAAAATTTCGGATGAATTGTTTATTCAAGGCACTTAACATCTCTCTGTCTTTTTGTTCTTCGGCGGTCACGACGGTATTCCTTTCGATGGTGATTTTTAACTGCAGAACAAAATACTCAATAGCGGTTTGTGTGTCAATGAATCAGAATATTCGCGCTAACAAATAGTTTTACTATTGTAACGGCTATCGTAGTGAGTCAATCTTCCGTTGAATGATCTTCTTGTCGTTCTCAGTTTTTGCCAAGGATAGCGCTTTGGTAAAATGCTCCATCGCTTTTTTGTTGTCAATTCCGCCGTACAATTCCCCGAGAAGTGTATAATAGAAATGATTCCCAGTCAGATTCAGTTTTTCTGCTTCAACGATTGCTTTCTGTTTTCCATGGACTTTCGAAAATGCATACGTTCTGTTGAGCGCAGCAATAGGGGAATATTCCAACTGCAGTAAATGATTATAGAGCTGCAACACCGTTTCCCATTTTTCCACCGTGTCCGATTGTTGTGTGCCCCAGTATGCAATGGAGGCTTGCAGATGGTACGATGAAAGTCTGTTTCCGGTCGATGCGTTGTGCAAAAAATATCCTCCTTTGCTGATCAATTCTGCATTCCACAAGATTGTATCCTGATCGTGATATAAAATGATCTCGCCATTCTGATCGATCCGCGCATCGAACCGCGATGCATGAAAACACATCAGCGCAAGCAGTGCATTTGTTTGTGGTGTGTCGGTCTGTTTGTGTTCAACAAGCATTGTGCAGAGGCGCATTGCTTCAAAGCAAAGATCTTTTCGAAGCGTTGCATTTGAACTTGTAGAATAATATCCTTCACTGAACAACAGATAGATTGTTTTTAAAACGCTCTCTAATCGTTGATCGATTTCTGAAGGAGAAGGAAATTCGATTGCGATCTTTTCTTCACGGAGTTTTTCTTTGGCTCGTGCGAGACGTTTATTGATCGTCTCCTTGTTTGTGAGGAATGCATCGGCAATTTCTTCAATGCCGAATCCGCACAGAATGCGGAGAGATAATCCAATTTGCGCTTCGGGAGAAAGGGAAGGATGGGAGAGCGCAAACATCATTTGCAGCTGACTGTCGTTGATGTTGTCCGGAGAGAGATCGATGTATATTTCGTGAACGCCGGAAGAATCGTTGAGCAATTCGGGGGCAATGGTATTTTTAAAAAGCAGATCGCGCTGCAGATGATTCTTTGCTTTGTTCTTTGCCACCGTGTAGAGCCACGCAACAGGATTATCCGGAACTCCTTTGTATCCCCACGTCTGCGCCGCGGTCAGGAATGTATCGCTCGCAAGATCTTCGGCAGTTTCAATGTGATCAAATCCGAAATGACGGCAGAGGACGGATACGATCTTTCTGTATTCTGTTCTAAAGAGATGCGGTAAAAGCTTGTCGTTTGCCATACGTGATTGAAGGTACGCAAAATTATTTATGGTCGGTGTCGGATAGACGCCATAATTTTACCGTCCTGTCCGAACTTCCACTGGCGATCCATTTGCCGTCCGGTGAGAATGCAACATCATTCACATCATTTGTATGCTCAGAAAAAGTCTGCAGAAGTTTGCCAGTTGAAACATCCCAGAGCCACATTGATACTCCTTTATTGGTTTCAGAGTCACCAAAAAAATTTTGCAGGAATTCTCCAAAGGTTGTTTGATCCCTTCCTCCGGTGATCAATCGTTTGCCGTCGGGACTAAAATCTGCCGCCTGAACGTGACGGGAAACCTCAAACGTGTTCATCAATGACCAGTTTCCGGTGTTCCATAGTTTTATGGTTTTATCATCGCTCGTACTCGCCAATATTTTTCCGTTAGGACTGAATGCCAATGCAACAATTGCCTCGGAATGATCGCGCAAATCATGAGTCTGTTTTCCATCGACTACATTCCAGATCTTCACGGTGTTATCAAAACTCCCGCTGGCAATCGTCGTTCCATCCGGACTGAACTTCACATCCCACACATTCCGTGTGTGACCAGACATGGTTTTTATCAACCGACCGCTCTGAACATCCCATAATTTTATCGTTGCATCTTCACCGCAGCTCGCAATTTTTTTTCCATCGGGGGAAAAATCCAAAGACCAGACCGTTCCGTTATGTCCTGTAAACTCCCGCACCAATACCGCTTCCGAAATTTTCGATAGCCGTACAATCCCGTCATACGCCGCAGTGGCTATGTATTTTCCATCGGGGCTGACCGCGATATAGGTGATTCCGGCAGGCTGTTTCAGCGTACGTTCCAATGTTTCGGTCTCTGTATTCCATATCTTTACCGTACTATCGACACTTCCGCTGAAAAGATATTTTCCATTCGGACTAAAACGCACTGACCACACATGCGACGTGTGCGAAGAGAATGTTCTTGTCAATCTGTAAAGATCACTCTCAACAATTTCTGATTCGGATCCCCCAAAAAATATGACGAAGGCAATAATAAAAAGACAAACATGAGCGGTCACAGCACACTCCAGAAATTAATGGTTGAATTCCTACGGACATCAATATCAAACGCCGTTGTTCTATATTAGTTGCAACCACTTATTACAAACTTGAAGGGAGCTTTGGTACATAAAAACGCCTCTGTAAAATTACAGAGGTGTGTCTCATTATTTATGTATGCCGTCTCCTTTTCTTCGTGCCTTCGCATCTTTTTGATTTGGCGTGAGTTGTCAGCCATCCTGCACCGGTTTTTTATTGTGCCATATGCTTAGAACAACCGCCATGAACACCATTTTCATCAGCCAGTCTCCTGCATGAACTGCACCAAGCTGCCACGCCATATTATCCCACAGTATTGCCCCTGCCATCCCGACGGCATGAAATGCAAGCCACAACAGAAGGATCAGTTTGACGGCGCTTTTCCACTGAAGAAGATGAAGCCGGGTAATTAACAGCGCCAGTACATACGAAACAATAAGTTCACGAAGCGGCGCGAACATCATTGTCCATTTCGGAAATGTTGAAACATCTGCGCTTCGATAGTTCATCCAAATTGATCCGAAGAGCATCGGACTGTACCATAATCCGCTGAGTGCAAAAGCGATAAACCCTGTAACGATTACCGCCGTATAATTTATTGGTAGAGGTTTAGTATTCATAATTTTTTTTCGTTTCTAGAAGCGGTCTCAAAATGAATTTTATTTGTCATTCCGACACTGAACGAAGTGAAGTGGAGGAATCTCGATTTTATTATTGAAGTTAAAAACAAGATTTCTCTCCCGCTAAAGCGGGATCGAAATGACAATGATTAGGTATTTTTGAAACCGCTTCTAATGAATCCCGTCTCCCTTGGCAATTCTCCGCACTTCAACGCTGTTTCCTTCGCCCTGCAAAACGGGAGAGCCTTTTGCAAATTCCACCGCTTCATCAATGGATGATGCTTTCACTACAATATATCCGCCGAGAGTCTCTTTGATCTCGCCGAACGGTCCGTTCGTGACGACTGGTTTGGAATTTTTTGTCCGCACAACGCGCGCATCGGCAAACGGCAGACCGTTCCCCGCAACGAATTTATTCTGCGCCGCGATCCCGCCGATCCAGTCCATTGTCTGTTTCATCCAGATCTGGATCTGTTCCGGCGATGCCACCGCATTGCCGTCCTGGTGTCTGAATATCAACATGTATTCTTCCATAGCTGTACCCTTTTTGTTAATGATATTGAATGATTGAATTACATGCTAATAACAAATGAGATCGGAGGAATGGGACAAGGTAAGAAATTTTCTCTCGCTCCCAAACTCTGTTTGGGAGCGAACGTCAAGCAGAGCTTGTAAAAACAAACGTTCCCAATCGGGAGATTGGGAACGAGATTACTTCTTACCGGAATTCCTTACGTTGTACGTTTTCCAAAATCCGGTCTTAACGTTATTAGTGAACGCGGTGCTGCCGTTTGGTTTTGTTATGTTCGGATGATTGTGTTTCCACCAGTCGGATTGTTTACCGGGTGTGGCGGCACCGGAGAGAAAAGAGCCGCTCTTGCGTGGTTGTTCATTGTGGGTTTTCATACGGTCACCTTATAATTGTTGACGATGGTGAACATGAAAAAGTACAGACATTTCGTTTGGGAATCAAGAGCCGAAAGACGATGTCTGACGGCTTGCCCGCCTTCTTTTGCCTAAGGCATCACTTCGTGATTGGTGGGCGTTTTTCACCTGTCCGCCATGTTTTTTGGCGGAACGTCTGACATCTGGCGTAGACCAGCGTAAAACACTAAAGGAAAACTTGACCCCGCAAAACATCAGACATTGAAAACCATGTCAGATGTTATCCACCGTCCGACACTCAGCATTGGCTTGGTGAAAGCAGAGCGTTTAAAATAAACATTCCCAATCAAAGATTGGGAATGAGATGAAAACAGTGTTGAAACGGGGTCACTCTTTTTTACTTGCGAACAAAAATTCCCGCGAAACTTTTCCCGCACGCTGAACACCTGCTTTGAATCGTTCATCCTTGAACCAACCCATTGCTTTATCCATATTCTCAACGTTCAGATGGACAAGAACAGTGTTCGGGTCTGTTTCATCCCGATAGACAGGACCGTCTGTCATTCCGTAATCTAACCTGGCAACGCGACATTCGTCATGTGCCGTTCTCCATTGAGAAAAATTCTCAGGAGTTACCCGTATCAAGATGGATTGCTGCATACTGTGTTCCTTTCTAAATCAGACAGAATTGTCGTGAATTCACAACAAAGATATGGTGCGGATGGAAAAAAACTATTAACCCGGGTTAAGAAATGAAAAACTGTTCACGATTTCTTGCTAAGCCGTTTTCTCATTCGGCTGAGGGATGGCGGTTCGATGTTCAGATACGCAGCGATATACTGCAGCGGAACACGTTGAAAGAGGTTTGGTTGCTTTTTCAGGAGCTTCAGGTATCGTTCTTCCGGAGTTAATGTTTTTATCTCTTCTATTCGTTTTAACGATGCGGCGGCAGTGCGCCCCATCTTGAAAGCATACCATTGTTTCAGTTTTGGAATACGTTCTTCAAGTTTTAAAAAATCTTCCTTCGTGATCACCAGCAGTTCGCAATCTTCCAACGCCTGCACGTAATTCGTCCCGGGATTTCCCGAATAGAAACTTTCGAAATCCCCGATCCACCAATCTTCTAACGCGAAAAATAATATCCGCTCGTGTCCGTGCTCGTCCACCACAAAACTCCGAGTGCATCCCTTGTTAAGATATGACCGAACGCGGGTGATATCACCTGCCCGAAGATAGAATTCCTTTTTACGGATATGCTTGATGTGAAAACAGGACAATAGATCGGAGAACTCTTCGTCGGTGAATCCGAACGTTCCCTTGAAGAGATTAATGAAACCGGGGAAAATAGAGACTTCGCTGCCGTTCATTGTTTCTCACAATATAAATATATTTCCGTTAGATGCCGCAGAGTGGACGAAAAAGTACAGACATTTCGTTTAGGAGTCAAGAGCCGGAACGAAGTCTGACGGCTTGCCCGCCATCTTTTTTGGTGGGTGTTTTTCACCTGTCCGCCATGCTTTTTGACGGAATGTCTGACATCTAGCGATGGTTCGGCGAGAGCAGAGCCTTTAAAACAAACATTCCCAATCAGGAGATTGGGAATGAGAGAAATATTATTAATCTTTTAATTTAGGTAGTCGATTTTTAATTAAATCAATCTTATCAATGAATTCTCGTGTATCCAAAAAATAATTGGGATAAGCTTTTTTTAGAGACTTTATTGAATCTATAGAAACAAGAACTGCCTGTAATTTAGCTCCTGAAGTAATTTGTCTTTCAACCTCTGTGTATGCTTGGTTTGCAGCTGCCAAATTTGTTTTACTGAATGGTATTAGATTTACAACATTTTTTTCCAAGTTAAGTATTATAAGATGATATTTACTATTAATAGCTTCTTTTTTAGAAACATGTTCTGCTGCGACAGTAAACCCTCTTAATTTTTCACCAATTCCTAAACTAATGAATTGGCTTATAACTTGCGTAAAAGTCTCATTTTTTGTTAAAATTTTATATTGGGGGATTGGCTCGCAGTTTTCTAAATGTGCAAAAGCAGAACCAGTTAATGCAAAAAATTCTAGAATCTTTTCTGGCCCTTCACTTGATTTCAAAGAATAATCAATAAAAGTTCCCATAGTTTCAACTGCGGTTGCCCAAGTATGTTGCAGTTTTGTTCTTATTTGAATTTCAATTTTTAATCCATTTGATTCTTCGATTTTTGGGTTTACATATTTATATATTAGATGAACACTTCGATAGCCACTTTTTTTAGGATAATTTATATAATCATCTTCATAAATAAATTCATGTTTAATTTTACTTTCTAACAAACTTTGCTTAATTGTAAAGACATCATTTAAATTTTTAAGCACAATCCTCAAACCAGCAATATCTTGCATTGTTGATAATTTCATGTTCTTATTTCTAAGAAGTTTTGTAATTATTGATGGAGATCGTTTTAATCTTTGTGCTACAAATCCATCTTTTTCGAGTTGAATTAACTTTAATCTAATATTTGCTTGAAAAGTATTTATTGGGGCATCATGAATAGTTCTCCAATAAGTTAAAATATCTTCGGCCCTTCTTATTTCGTCAGGACCATGGTTTATTTTATCCTTTAGTATTATTCCAGCTTTGTTTATTTCATTTTTTGAATAATTCATTTTTAAAAATACCCAGTTATAAGTTATTAACAAAAATATAAAAAAATTCGTTATTATTTTAATTCTTAAACGGCTTCGCTCTCACATATTGCACCGCCCACTCAATCTCATCACCCAACTGCTGCACCGCTTGTAATGGAAAATAAGGGTTACGCAAAATCTCCCGCGCAAAAAAGACAACATCTGCTTTTCCTTCGGCAACAATAGCCTCTGCCTGTTCTGCGGTAGTGATCAATCCAACTGCGCCGGTCAATATGCCGCTCTTGCGCACTGCTTCTGCAAATGGAACCTGATATCCGGGAGCAAGTGGAATAATCACTTTCGCAACATTCCCGCCTGAAGAACAATCAATTAGATCAACCCCGAGTGATTTTAAAATTGAAGCAAGCGCAACAGAATCTTCAATTGTCCATCCGCCATTAGTCCACTCAGAAGAGGAGATGCGCACAAAAAGAGGATTTTCTGCCAACCACACAGACCGTATTGCTGTTACCACTTCGCGAAGCAGACGCGTTCTATTCTCAAACGATCCACCGTAAGTATCCGTGCGGTGATTACTCAGCGGTGATAAAAATTCGTGGATCAAATATCCATGCGCCGCATGAATCTCAATCACTTTAAATCCGGCAATTAACGCGCGTTGTGCCGCTGCTTTAAAATTAGTGAGCACTTTTTGTATTCCTGCACTGTCAAGTTCTGCGGGAGGAATGATGTCCGAAGTAAAACCGATTGCGCTCGGGGCAACGGTTTGCCATCCGCCGTTCACTGCAGTAATTTGTTTTCCCCCTTTCCAAGGAGAAGCAGTTGACGCTTTTCTTCCGGCATGCGCAAGTTGAATTCCTGCAATACTTCCATGCTGATGGATAAAATCGGTGATTCGTTCCAGTCCGGGAGTATGTTCGTCCTTCCAAATACCGAGGTCGTCAGGAGAGATTCTTCCTTCAGGAGAAACGGAAGTTGCTTCGGTAAAGATCAATCCCGCTCCGCCGACTGCTCTGCTTCCGAGATGGACAAGATGCCAGTCATTTGCAAATCCATCAACGGATGAATATTGGCACATTGGCGAAACAACAATGCGGTTTTTGAGTGTAACGTTTTTGATCGTAAGGGGAGAAAATAATTTTGACATAATTTATTAAGCTGGCTACTATCCTGAGCAAGTGACGGGAATAATAAATAGAGGCATCTGAAAAATCTCGCATCAATGTCATTGCGGGCATAATAGTCAAAAAGTGTTGCTAAAATCACTGTAAGTTGTTCTTTGAAATAGCGTTATTGGTAGAAAACTCCAACAAGGTGTAGAATCGTGACGAAAAAAACATTGTGCTCGATGTAGTTCATCAGATGTCAAAC
>JAUXTU010000070.1 GCA_030679145.1 Bacteroidota bacterium
CCTTCAAATTTATGAAGGATTTTTAGTTTTAAAGAGGTTTACCCAAAACATTAGTGAAGTTCTCCCGATAATTTCGACTTAGTATTAATTGTGTGCTATTATTGAGAACCACTTTATACTCTCCGTTGAAATAAGGCTCTAATTCCTTGATCTTTTCAATATTAATGATCGTGCTGCGATGAATGCGAATGAATTTCTGCGGGTTCAATTGATGTTCTAATCCATTCATAGTTTCACGAATCAAATGTGATTCATTTCCAACATGGAGTTTTACATAATTTCCCGCCGCTTCCATCCAGTCAATTTCTTCAATTCGCAAAAAAATAATTCTGCCGTTGGTTTTAACGATCAAGCGTTCTAGTTTATCGGAATGTTGTTGTATTGAATGGAGCAACAATTTAATCTGTTCCGTTGTCGTTTCTGTTTCCGTCCTTGAACGTAACGCCGAACGTGCGTGAATGACAGATTTTTGAAATCGTTCCCGGTCATATGGTTTTAGAAGATAATCCAATGCATGAAATTCAAATGCTCGTAGTGCAAATTCGTCATACGCTGTAATAAAAATAATACCTGGTAAAACTGGTAACTGCTGAAGAACTTCAAATCCGTTTATTTCCGGCATTTGAATATCGAGAAAAAGAAGATCTGGTTTGAACTTGTTAAACGAGGCAATTGCTTCATGTCCATTTGAACACGTATCGACAACCTCAATATCAGGTTCGCCTGCGGCAAAAAGTTTAACCTTATCGCGTGCGAGGGGTTCATCATCAATGATGATCGCGCGAATCATAGTGTATATATTATTAGAATTGATTTTTTGTGAACTTAATCCGTTTGCATACGGAAAGGAATGGAAAGAGTTACACGTAATCCACCGGTTTCTTTGTTAGAAAATTGGAGGGAGTAATTTCCACCATAAAGGATTTTTAGCCGTTCAATGGTGTTTTTAATACCATAACCTTTGGTGAGACTTTCTTCGATGGATTTGTCAAGACCGCAACCATCATCTTCAATTTGGAGATATAATTTTTCTGCTTCTCGCCATGATGTTGCAACAATATTTCCTGGACGGACATTCGGCGCGACACCGTGTTTGATTGCATTTTCGAGCAATGGTTGTGCCATCATACAAGGAACGAGTGCATCCAATGTGTCGGTGTGAAAATTTGTACGAACAATCAATCGGTCACCCATTCTTGTTTTTTCAATGAGCAAATATCGTTCGATAAAAGCAATATCATCTTTTAGCGGCACTTCTTGTGTGTTCATTCGCTCCAATGAGATTCGGAGAAGATCGCCCAGGTATGTCAACATCTTGTCCGCATCGTCAACACTCTTGTACATTAGGGAAGAAATTCCGTTGAGCGTATTAAAAAGAAAATGAGGCTGAAGTTGTTGATGTAATGTTCTGATCTGTGCTTCTTTTAATTGAACCTCAAGCTGCGAAGCGCGGAGCTCTCGTTCGGAATATTTTCTGAAATAATCGAACGCAAAATGGATGGCAATGATGATGCAGTAGTAGAGAAGTCGATAGACATGATTAACCCGAGCAAGGGATGTGAGAAGATAATCTAGGTATGTTATATCTGGCATCTTTTCGAAAACACTGTAGTACATCCATGGAATAAATGAATGAATTGTAAAAATATAAGTTGTATAAATTGGAATATGCAGGAATGTAAAGAATAGGCCGACAAAAAGATGAATTACTACAAGTGCAATAAATGGGAAACTTTTGAGAGAAATTTTTTCTGCTATCCAAATGATGAAGGGGGTCAGAAGCAGCCATAGATACGCGGCGATCAGTCTATCGACAAAAACATTGATCGTTTCTTGTGTGGTCGGTTTTGTCGGTTCATCCGACCAGGAGTCAGCATAGATTGCTTGTAAGAAGAAAGCGAGTCCAAGAATAGTCAGAAATCCGAAATAGAATAGTAATTCTGTTCTATATTTTTGCCAATACGTCTTTGTTGTCATGATTCAAATGTGATTCTTTCCTTCGATAGTAAAGAATCTTTTCATTAAACTCCAGAAAATATCATCGACGCAATTCCGCAAATGAACCGCTAGCTTTTTTTGAGTTGATAAAAACATTTGAAGTAACGGTAGACCGGGGAAGCGGAGTTCGTAATAATACGCCTTCTTCTTCATTTTTCTTCGATGCATCATTTATATTATTGATAAAAGGTGTTTCTCTACTTGTTAAGAGCCAGTTGATATTACAGCCGAGATCAATAAGCTTAACAAGTAATACCGGACCTGGCAAACTTCTCCCATTGAGATAACCTGAATACAGTGTTGATGGATTCATATCCAATGCCTCAGCGAATTTTTTCATTGTGCCAAAACGTTTGTATCCAAACAACCGCAGGTTCTGGGCGACTTCTTTTTTGTTAAGTTTCATAACACCTCCCGTTAATTTTGAATATAGTGAAGAATGGTATTTTGAAAATAAATGAAAACTAAGTATATAGATAGAGTTCTGTGATGAGAGGTTAAATTTTGTGCATGAAATATATCGTGATTGGGATGAAAAGTGGGGTATACCAAAATTGATAGATTGTTACTAATTTAACAGTCTATTGCAAAAAGGTGTTTTTTGTAACATTTTTTATATATGAAACCGCCTTTAGTAAATTAAAATGTCAAATTAATTTATTATTCGCGAGTCTTGTCGATTTAGAATATTCAGTGCTATATTATATAATTATTAATGTTTTGCTTGACATTTGAGATAGCGCTCCCTATATTCAAAACATAGATTTGTGTAAAAAACGTTATACGTATATTTCTTTAAAAGTTTCATTTGGTTCTTAATGATAAAAATTTTGTTAAATAAAAAATAAAGAAGCAATAAATCCTTACAAGTAAAATAACCCACACTAAACAATTCACAATTTCTTGGAGAAAAACATGAGACGCAAGCTGTACTTTCTTTTGGTTGTAGCAATGTTTACTCCCGTTCTACTCTTTGCCGGCACGCAGGGAAAAATTCGGGGTAAAGTAGTTGACGGCCAAACCGGTGAACCCTTGATTGGGGCGGCGGTTGTAGTTGTTGGAACTTCTCTTGGTTCGACAACAGATGTTTCAGGAGAATTTTCTATTCTCAGATTAGATGCTGGCACATACCAAGTAAGAGCTAGCTATATTGGTTACCAGTCAGTTACTATTTCCAATATTCGTGTGAATTCAGATTTAACAACGGATGCTAATTTCAAATTGTCTGCTCAAGGTGTAACAGTAGGGACTGTAGAAATTGTCGCCGAACGACCTCTCATCAATAAATCGGCTACGAATTCAGTTCGAATTATCGACGGAGAAGCTATCACAGCACTTCCTACCCGTGGAGTCGATGCTTTGATTAGACTGGAACCCGGTGTGGTTCAACAGGGTGGTAATGTGTTTGTTCGTGGATCACGTCCGGACCAGACATCGTATCAAATAGATGGTGTCAGCGTCAACAATCTTCTTGCTGGTGGTCGTGGTCTCACCATTACAGATGCTGCGATTGAGCAGATACAAGTTCAATCTGGTGGTTATCCGGCGGAATATTCAGGCGCGAATGGAGGAATCATTACTTCTACAATTAAAACTGGACGCGAAGGTTGGAAGTTTTCACTTCTCGGCGAAACAGATAATTTTACCAGTCAAGGTAAAAAATCTTTAGGAACATATTCATATGGCTATTCGGACTACACAGCAACTTTTGGCGGTCCAGTAGTCTCTGATAAAGTAAGATTCTTCGGTGCTGTTCAGAACACATTTTTCAGAGATCCCAATGTTATAAATCTTGCGGGTCTGAATTTTAGTGGTGCAAACGGATTGCCTACCAGTGCAGTTCACTCAGCTGCTCATCCGAATGATCAAAGAGCTGACACTATTAATTTAATTGTACCAGCTGGTAATGTTCGAGATGCTAGTTTAAATACATTTGTATTCACTGGAAGTCTACTTTACAATCTGCAGAACTTTCAAGTGAAAGCGTCTGGGTCAGTTACTACACAGGAACAGAAAACAGGAGTAACTGTTGGTAACTTTGCTAATTTCTTGAATTCAAGTCGGCTTCCATTGAATACATTAGATGACGGATTTGCAAATATAAAATTCGTTCACTTTATCACTCCGACTGCCAACTATGAAATCAGTGGCAATATGACATGGCGTGATACTAAAGGGATGGATCCAGCATTACGTGATAACCTGGATGCATATGGTGATTCATCTGCAAATGCAAAGATTGGTTACAATGCATATTATTTTGAACCATTAATTAACCGATATCAGGCATTTGAAGCTTATGATATTTATGGTGGAACATTAGGTCTTAACCAACCCGGTGTTTTAGCATCTGGGTATAATAAAACAAGTGTTAGAACATACGGTGCTAAGTTTGATTTCACATCACAACTTGCAAAAGTTCATACCGTAAAACTTGGTGGAGAATATACACAAGGAACAGTTCGCAGCTATGCTGCAACGGTCGGCCAAATGTATAATCGATATCGGACAATGACTGATACGACGAAAACGCTTGAACAAAAAGCAAAAGATCTAAGAACATCTGGCGTTGAGAATTATGGTTATGATGTTTTTGGAACTAAGGAAATAGATAACGCTCAAAGAAACTCATCAGGCGGTTTGACCGATTTTGGAGCAATGTTCCCTTTATTTATTGGCGCTTATTTGCAGGATAAAATCGAAATGTCTGATGTGAATATCAATATTGGATTACGTTATGATTATATTGATAATGGAGGGAAAAAATTTGTTGATCCGACATCCTTAGGATTTGATCCGACCACAGGATTAATAAAAGAAGCTTCGTTCAAAAAGGCCGATGTAAGCACACAGATTAGTCCACGCCTTGGCTTCTCGTTTCCGGTTACTGATCAAACTGTATTTCATGCACAATACGGACAATTTATTTCGCCCACTCGTGGAAATGATTCTTATCGCGGACTTTCAACAATTTCCAATAATATTAAGGGTGGTTTCTTTGTGGCGAATGTTCCTGGATATAATTTGAAACCCGAACGCTCAACGCTGTACGAAATTGGGTTCCAGCAGCAGCTTTCTGATGTAGCGTCTTTTGATCTTACAACATATTATAAAGACATTAGAGACCAGATTACATTTACTCAGATTGTACCGAAACCGGGTGCTGAACAATCAAACTACGGTGCTTTAGTAAACGGTGATTACGCAACGACAAAAGGTGTTGAGTTTAAAGTGACATTACGCCGCGTTGAACGTGTGCAAGCTTCGGTTAACTATACTTTCTCCGATGCACGAGCTACAGGTTCAAACCCAACCCAATTAGCAGGAACTGTTGCTGGATCCAAGAACGCAGATTTTACACCAAAGTTTGTTTTCCCTACAACATTTAACCAACCGCACAAAGGAAGTGTGTCTGTTGATTATCGTTTTGCAAAAAATGATGGTGGACCAATTCTTGAGCGACTAGGATTGAATATGTTAATGCAGTTTAACAGCGGTAATGCATTTACACGACTTAAGATTGAAGGACAAGGAGTTGGCGATGGTCGTTTCCGTTCGCCGATTGAGTTGATTGGTTCTTCATCTACTCCTTGGGTATTCTATCTTGATGCTAAGCTCGATAAAATGATTGAGTTCGGCTCTATTGATGTTAATTTCTATATTTATATTCAAAATTTGTTGAATTTCCAAAATGCAATTGGTGCTTACCCGAGGACTGGAGATGCACGTGATGATGGTTGGCTGAGTGAACCTGCTGGTAAGGTTAAAGCTCAACAGTTAGGAGCACAGTATAGCGCATTGTATTCAGCAATAACAAATACAAACTCACAGAATTTTGATACACCGAGACAAATTCGTTTTGGCGTGAAAATTGATTATAAATAATTAACTTAGGAGAGTAAATATGAATAGGGCGTCAAGAAAAAATATTGGCGAGTCAGTTATTCTTAAAACGATTTTGCTGACAATGCTGTTAACTGGCATTGTGTTTGCAGGTAAACCAATCGGCGACAAGAATAAACAGGGACTCAATAAAATAACCGCTAATGATCATTATCAGACTTTTTTGATCAATAACATTTATAACTTCTACAGCAATAATGGTGATGGTTCGTATAATAACTATCATGGGAGCAGTGGTCTAGAATTTCCCAAGGGTAGCGGTAATTTTGCTGTTTTTGAAGATGGTTTTTTGATAGGTGGAAAAACTCGTACGAGTGCGGCAGATACGACCAAAATTGTAAAAGTTGGCGGATCTGCATATCGGCATGGATGGCAGGCTGGTAAAATTGTTACTCCGGGCACAGCAACGACAACAGCAGTTGGTGATAATCCATCAACCACTGGTAATCGCATTTATAAAGTACGTCCAGATGTTCGACCGGGAATTTTATTAGATGCGGCATTATCTCAAAAACTGCAAACTGAAGAGCTTGATTTAATTGCTCGTGACGAATCTGGCACTACGGTTCAAAGTATCTACGATCAGTATATCACCGATTGGAATGAATGGCCAGCAGCACAAGGTGCACCGTTTGATGATAAGAATGGTAATGGCGTTTATGATAAAAATATTGACTCCGCTGGTGTTGCAGGAGCTGATCAAACCTTATGGCATGTATCAAACGATCTTGATGCTGCAAGGACAAAGTTCTTATATGGTTCCGATCCGATTGGACTTGAATTACAAAGAACTATTTGGGGATATAAACGGGGCGGAGCTATTGGTAATACCATTTTTACAAAATATAAAATAATAAATAAAAGTGGTGCGGCAATTGAATCTACCTATGTAGCTCAATGGTCTGATCCGGATCTTGGCGGCGCAGGAGATGATTACTGCGGCAGTGATACAGTGCTGAGCCTTGGTTATGTGTATAACGGTAAAGCGCTTGATGAACAATACGGCACAAAAACTCCTGCTTCTGGATATGACTTTTTCCAAGGTCCAATCGTGCCTTCTATTGCCACCGATAGTGCTAAAGTAGGCGGAAAATATAAAAAGGGTTTTAAAAATTTAAAAATGACATCGTTTAATTTCTTTGTCAATGGCAATGCAACATATACAGATCCTGCACAAGGTACTATTGCGGGAACAGTTTCATGGTTCAGATTAATGAAAGGGCTAATTGGTTCAACAGGTGGTCCCTATATTAATCCTATTACAGGACAAGTTACAACATTTGTATTAACTGGTGATCCGGTTACTAATGCGGGCTGGGTTGATGGAGTAATTGCACCTCCTGGTGATCGAAGACTCTCGATGTCATCCGGTCCATTTACAATGGCAAATGGTGATACACAGGAAGTTGTTGTTGCTACTATTGTTGGTCAAGGTGGTGATAGACTTTCAAGTATTTCAGTTCTAAAGTTCTATGACAAAGCCGCTCAAGCTGCGTATGATGCAAATTTCGACCTTGCACCACCGCCAGCATCACCGGCAGTAAAGATATTCAATGCAGAAGGTGGAGTTGTTTTGAACTGGGGCGATATGGTTGCTTCTAATTTGACTGAGTCCAATAATGCAAAAGGTTATAAATTCCAGGGATATAATATCTATCAAAATAAAACTTCAAGCTATTCTCCGGATAATGCAAAATTATTAGGAACATTTGATCTTAATGACGGCATTGGTGTTATCAGAGATGAAGTTTATGATGGATCGGTGGGAACAACTGTAGTTAAACCCGTACAGTTTGGAACTGATAATGGTTTAGCCCGAACTTTCACTATAACTAATGATGCTTTTACAAGTCAACCATTAGTAAATGGAAGAAGTTATTATTTCTTCGTCACTGCATACAATTATAATCCAGATCCATTGGCAATACCAAACAACCTTGAATCCGCACCAGCACTAATTGAGGTTATTCCGCAAAGTCCTGCTCCTGGCGTTCGATTAGGACAAAAAGCGGGGGATACTTTAAAGGTTGTCCATGCTTCCGGTATTAGTGAAGGAGGAGTTTTTGCGATCGTTGTTGATCCTACAAAGTTAACCGGTCATAATTATCGAGTTGATTTTGACACAGCGGGTGGGAATGGAAGCACGTATTGGAAATTGACCGATGTAACTACAAGCACAGTGATTTTCAATAAACAATACAATCAAACGGGTGACGGCGATTACTATTCAATTGATGGACTGTTAATCAAAACAACTGGACCGGCTACACCTGGAATGAAAGATTGGTCAATACCAAACGGTGCACGTCGCTGGACATGGGCTGATGGTGACGGGCTGGGATTTGAAGGATTTAACGGAGCAATTGGCTGGGATGAACCGGCACACATTTTTGGTAGTATTCCAGAACGCACTGTTCCCGCTTCTGCTGTAGCGAATGTATTAATAAAATTTGCAACAGCTTCTTCAGGCACTGCAAAAAATACAAATGTTGCTATTACAGGAGATGCTTTTTATGCAGATACTGCAGTATGGAATGCAAGCACAGATCCAAACTTCTCATACGGATATCGATATGTAAGAGGTGGAACTGGTGCTCCGGCTCGTCCCGAATTTGCCCCTTACGTTGGACTTAATGCCGGAATTACAGCAAACTATGGTTTTGGCGGTTACAATAAAAATACAGTTCCTTTCTCGGCGTGGAATACCGATGTAAACCCACCAGTTCGTTTAGCTGTAGGATTTTTAGAGAATAATGTTCCAACTGGTTTGGTTGAAGGAAGATATTGGTCGTATCCAAACGGCGTTGGTATTGCAAATGCAGGTGCCACTGGTCGTGAATGGTTCTTTATTTTTGCAACTCCTTACACCGATGCTACACCTAATAATGCTTACAAAGTTTCTGCTTTAACTACTGGATTACCAATTATGTATACAGGTACCGTAATGCGCAGAGGCGGAGCCAATGTAAGTTCAGGAGATGAATTCCAAATACTTGCTAATCATATAAACACACTGAATGATGTATTTACATTTACAGCACCGGCTGCAACATCGAGTGTTGCAAATGCAAAAGCGGATGTGGCAAAAATAAATGTATTTCCGAACCCATATTTTGGATTAAACGCTCGAGAAACAAATAAATACAATCGTTTTGTAACCTTTAATCATTTACCGCAAAAAGCGACAATTAGAATATTCAACGTTGCGGGAATTCTTTTGAAGACGATTAAAAAAGACGACGCTACACAGTTTGCACAATGGGATCTGCGCAACGAAGCATCGCTTCCGGCAGGTGCGGGAATGTACATTGTTCATGTTGATATGCCAGAAATAGGAACGACAAAGATACTGAAACTTGCGATTATTCCTGAAGTTCAATTTCTTGATAAGTTCTAATATTATACGTTGTCCTCGGCAGTCAAATATTGCTGAGGACAATTCTAACATAGATATTAAAAATAAATTTTATTACTAGGAGAATTTTATGGAAAAAATACGCAAGCAGTCTTTGCTAATTTTTGCCTGCCTCTTTATCATTTCTGCAATAACATTTGCAGGAAATAAAAACAGACAGGGAACTGCTGGTGCCCAAGAACTTTTAATACCGGTAGGTGCTCGTGGAATGGCTTTAGGGTCATCCGCTATTGCAAATGCCAGTGGTATTGATGCAATTTATTGGAATCCTGCTGGAATTGTTCGAACTGAAAGCAGTGTAGAAGCAATGTTTTCACAAATGCAATATATTGCAGATATTGGAGTTGCATACGGTGCATTAAATGTCAACGCCGGTTCATTTGGGAATCTTGCATTTACTATTAAATCGGTTTCCTTTGGTGATATTCCAAGAACGACTGAAGATTTTCCGGACGGAACAGGCGAAACATTCTCGCCAACATTTGTCACGACGGGAATTACTTATGGACGATTGTTAAATGATCGTATTTCAGTGGGTGTAACATTCAACCTCATTGCTGAACAAATAATGAGTACATCTGCAACGGGTATGGGAATTAATGCAGGTGTTCAATATAGTGGATTAGCAATACCGGAATTAAAATTTGGTATTGCTGTTAAAAATATCGGACCCAATATGTCGTATAATGGTTCAAATCTTTATCGCTTTGGAACCATTGATGCCGATCGCGATGCACAATATTATAAGGTTGAAGCCGCCTCTTTTGAACTTCCAACGACAATGGAAATTGGATTAGCATATGAGAAAAAATTTGGCGGACAGCACAATATTATGTTCTCTTCTACATTCCAAAACAATAACTATTCAACTGACGAATACAAATTTGGCGGTGAATATGGTTATAATAATCTACTCTTTGTGCGCGGCGGATATAATGTAAATCCTGAAGCCGATAAAGATGCGCAAATTTTTGATTATACATTTGGTTTTGGTCTTAATTTTGATCTTGCAGGCACAGTTGTTGGGTTTGATTATGCATATCGGCATACACTATTTTTTGACGCAAATAGTGTTGTTACCGTAACTCTAGGTTTCTAAAAACTTCTGATGTATATTAATAAGGGTTGAGTTTTTACTCAACCC
>JAUXTU010000076.1 GCA_030679145.1 Bacteroidota bacterium
TCCTCGTTCATATTCCCTCACTACTTGACGCTTCAATGCTTCACTATATTGCTTTTGACCGGGGTGCGTAATTGTTATTTTCATCAGTTCTCCTCCTGTTTGTTCGTTGACTGTGGTCAACTTTTCTCAGGACGAGACAAACATAAAAAAAGCCCCGTTTCGCGGGGCTTCGATCAAAATCTATGGACAATACGCAAAGCTAATCCATCAGGTTTAAGCCCATCATTGATTATTGACGATTCAAGCCACCATGAGCCAAGATTGTCATTCAACCGTTGATTATACTGCCGTGTTAAACGCGCTGCATTGATTGCACTGATCAATCTGTTTACAACAATAGTTGCAATAACGAACTGAGAATTATTCAAAACTTTTTCACTGGAAACTCGCATTGCTCGATATTCTCTTCTGTTTTGATCTGAATCCCATTTCCAAAAATAACCACCATTAATATCATATACTTTTTGTATATCCCTGTCGCGAAGTTTTTTATCGTTATAGTCATAGGTATCGTTAAAGTTCCCAAGATCTACATAGAATTGGTCTTGCTTACCATCCGTTAAAGCTCCGGCGTGTGCCACCGCAAAATTCCTTGCGTCGGTTTGAAGCCAGCCTCCATATTGTTGAAAAGAAAGATATGTCAGCCACAATCCCCCTTCAGCGATCAACGAATATTGACCTTGTTCAAAACCGTCCGCATACAATTCTCCCATTCCGGGAAGCAGTAACGAATACAACACCGCCGTAAAACCGGATTTTTTATTGCCTACTGCAGCACCTTCCTGCAATTGAAATGATTCGCTGCTGTTGATCGGCGTTAAAAATTCAGAACGAAGTTTAAAAAGATTTTCCTGAGCAAAAACCGTATTGCTCAAGAATGTAACAAATGCAATAACTGTGAATAATTTCATACTACTCTCCATGAAATATTTTAGTGATTTAAGTAGTATCAAGTTTATGATTTTATTCTCCTGCTACAATGTCGCAGAGTTTATAATTGGAAGCAATGGATTAATTATAGTTTGACTTGATTTCATGTTGACAATCTCACCGTTACAAACATCATCCTGAACATCCCCGATACGAACCATTGCAATTGAATTTTCTAACGAAGGATGATAAGGAACTCTTACACGAACATAATTATCAGTATACCCTGAAAGCATATTATTTTCGATTTCACCTTCTATCAACACAGGACGAACAAAATCTTTTTGTGACCGATAGAATACTGTTCGCTTCATTTGTCCAAGCACTCGTAACTGATCGCTGTGTGAGTAACGAACTCGCGGCTCTATCCTTCCATCAAAATTGATCGATGGAGTGTTTGGTCTTTCTGAATATGTGAATACATGAAGATAGCTGATTGGAAGTTTATGAACAAAATCAAAATTTTTTCTAAACAATTCCTCATTTTCACCTGGAAATCCAACAATAACATCAACGCCGATTCCTGCATTAGGAGATTTATCACGAATAGAATGAATTAAACCGTGATAATACTCAGAGGTATATCGTCTGCGCATCATTCGAAGAATTTCATTCGTCCCATTTTGTAATGGAATGTGAAAATGGTTGCAAATTTTTTCTGACAACAACCAAAAATCAATGAGTTCATCATTCAACAAATTTGGTTCTATTGAACTGACTCGTATCCGTTCAATTCCATCCACAGTATTTAATTTACGAAGTAAATTAAGGAAGGATGAATCTTCTTTTTTCCCAAAATCGCCAACATTAACCCCCGTAAGGATAATTTCCTTATATCCCATCGCAACTAATTGACGAGCCTGTGTAACACATGCTTCAATCGATTGACTTCTGCTTTCACCACGTGCTAAAGGGATTGTACAAAATGAACAACTAAAATCACATCCATCCTGCACTTTCAAAAATGCTCTTGTCCGGTCATCCACACCACCGGAAAATGCTGGACCAAAATCATTCACGGTTTCAATCGGTGAGACAAAAACTTTCGGTGCCGTCAATTTTTGGAAGGTGGTTGTGTAATCAAACATTCTAAATTTTTCGCTAGCACCAAGCACAATATCAACACCATCAATTGATGCAATAACTTCTGGATCAAGCTGAGCATAACAACCAATCACAGCGACAAATGCACTTGGAGAAGTTCGTAAAGCTCGACGAACGATCTGACGCGCTTCTCTATCAGCACGCTCGGTAACCGAACAAGTGTTGATCACACAAACGTCTGAGTGTTCGGTAAACGGAACAATATCAAATCCACGCTCCTTGAACTGGCGTTCAAGTGCCGCAGTTTCAGCGTAGTTCAATTTGCAGCCGAGTGTATGGAATGATGCTTTCATTATTTTTTAGAAAATAGAAATGCCGCTCGCCGGTAAAGCAAGCGGCACTTGATATATCTGCTGTTACTTCAACGATGCTTCTTCATCCGCTGCTTTTTTCTCTTCAGGTGTCATCTCAACAGGAAGAGCATCTTTTAGAGTGATCGGAGGAAGTTTATGTTGTGCAACATATTCATCAACAATTGACTGCTCTTTTCCGCGGAGATATTCTACCACAGAAAGAACGATCTTCTTGCTTTCACCGTCAAACTCGATCACTGACATTGGAAGTTTGTCACCAACCTGGAATGCTTCAGCCAGATTTTTGATCGGCGTTTGTGATAATTGTGAAAGCGGAACAAAGCCGTCAACACCAAGCGGAAGTTCAACGATCACACCTTTTTCAATGATGCGAACAACTTTACCTTCAACTTCTGTATTGACTTTGTATTGGCTTCCAAATGTATCCCAAGGATTATCGTTCAATTGTTTATGTCCAAGCGAAATGCGGCGTTGATCAACATCCACACCAAGAATAACAACATCAATTGCATCACCTTTTTTCACAATTTCGCCGGGGTGGCGAATCTTCTTTGTCCAAGACAAATCAGAAATGTGAATAAGACCATCGATTCCCTGTTCAAGTTCTACGAACACACCGAAGTTCGTCAAATTACGAACTGTACCGCTGTGTTTGGAACCGATCGGATATTTCACCATCAATGAACTCCAGGGATCGGGTTCGAGTTGTTTCATTCCAAGAGAGATCTTCTTTCCTGCAGCATCTAATGAAAGAATAACAGCTTCAATCACTTGACCCATTGAAACGATCTGTGACGGATGCTTTACATGCTGTGTCCAGCTCATTTCTGAAATATGAATAAGACCTTCGATACCTTTTTCAATTTCGATGAACGCGCCGTAATCGGTAAGCGAAACAACTTTTCCGCTGACTTTTTTGCCGATTGGATAACGCTCGTCGATCTTTTCCCACGGATGTGCTTGCAACTGTTTCATACCAAGAGAAATACGTTTCTTTTCTCCGTCGAAATCAAGCACAACAACGTTTACGGTTTGATCGAGTTTTACAACTTCGGAAGGATGATTGATACGTCCCCACGATAGATCTGTAATGTGAACAAGTCCGTCAACACCGCCGAGATCGATGAACACACCAAAATCAGCAATTGCTTTAACGATACCTTCTAGGATCTGACCTTTTTCAAGACCGGAAAGAATTGTTTTCCGCTGACCGGAAAGTTCTTCTTCAACAAGAATTTTATGACTAACAACAATATTTTCCGAAGGGTGATTTACTTTCACCACGCGGAAATCCATTTCCTTACCAAGCAATGCATCAAAATCACGCACCGGACGAACATCGATCTGCGAACCGGGCAGGAAAGCATCAATTCCAAGCACATCAACGACAAGCCCACCTTTAATGCGGCGGATAATTTTTCCCTGAACAACTTCGCCAGAAGTGTATGATCTGGTAACTTTTTCCCAAACACGCATAAAGTCTGCACGTTTGCGAGAGAGTACCATTTGGCCATCTTTGTCTTCGATGCTTTCGAGGAATACTTCGACTTCATCGCCGATCTTTAATTCTTTGATGTTCGGAAATTCACCGATCGGAACTGTTCCTTCGGATTTAAAACCGATATCCAACACAACATCATTGTGTCCGATAAAAGCGATCTTCCCCTTCACGATCTCACCCTGGGTAATTTTACCCAATGTTCCTTCGTACATTTCGGTCAACAACTTCATTTCCTCATCGGAATATGGTTTTTCATCGATGAGTACATCTATTTCATTATTTTGTGACATTACATCTCTCCGTGTTTTCTTTTCCAACAACAATCGTTGAAATGAAAACTAGATCGTAATCTTTATGAGTTGTTAAACGGTCATCGGTATTTAACTCAGCACAATTATGACGATCGAATTACTGTTTAGTTTATAAATTAGTTTGTTTTGGATGACCTTATTTTAATTGAATGTCGTTTCAATTTCTTTTTTTACTTTTTCCATCAACCATTGTGGCGTTGATGTTGCCCCGCTGATTCCAACAGTTTCAATTCCTGCAAACCATTCCTTCTGCAGCTCAGATTCATTTTCAATGAAATATGTCTTAGCATTTTCCGATTTTGCAATCTCATATAACACTTTTCCATTGGAACTCATTTTTCCCGCAACGAAAATCATGACATCGTTACTTTTAGAAAATTCGCGCAATTTCTTATCCCGCCCTGAAACTTGTCCGCAAATCGTATCCTTTGCATGAAAATCTAACGCCATCTCTTCAAATGTTCCGACTTCGAATTCTGCTTTTATCTTTTCTTTTATCGCATCCCGGATTGCATAAAAAGTCTCTTTATCCATGGTTGTCTGGGAAAAGAGAACGGTTTTTTTTGTAAAGTCAAGCTTATCAATTTCTGTCACCGCCTTAATGACAATTGCTGTTCCATTTGTGTGACCAACTAATCCAATTACTTCCGCGTGATCCTTTTTTCCAAAGATAACGATCTGATATTTCTTATCGTAAAATTTTCTGATCCGTTCTTGTACTTTTGTAACAACGGGACAAGTTGCATCAATAACATCAATTCCCCATTCCTTCATCTTACGGAATGTTTCAGGCGGTTCACCATGAGCACGGATCAACACTTTTGCATCTTTTAAATTCTTCAAATCATCATGACGAATGGTGTGTAATCCTTTCGCCTCCAACCGTTCGATCTCTACCGGGTTATGAATAATCTCACCTAGAGAATATAATTTCCCTGTCTCGGCAAGTTCTTGCTCAGCAATATCCACTGTGCGCACAACGCCCCAACAAAATCCTGAATTATTATCGACAGTCACTTTCATTCTGATATTATCTTCTTTGCTTTCGCTACAATAAATTCAACTTGCTGTTCAATGGTCAATTTTGTTGTATCCAATTCAATTGCATCGTCTGCCTTGCGTAAAGGACTCACTTCCCGTTCTGAATCAATTCTGTCTCGTTCAAGAATTTCTTTTACAAGATCATCAATTGTTATATCAACACCCTTTGCAACCAATTCTTTTTTTCTTCGTTCGGCACGTTCACGTTCATTGGCCAGCATAAATATCTTTAAGTGCGCTTTTGGAAAAACAATTGTACCGATATCCCTGCCTTCCAACACAATACCGCCCTCATTCCCCATTGCTCGCTGTTCATTGACCATTAATGCTCGAACTTCAGAGATTGTACTGACAGCGCTAACATTATTTGTCACTTCAGGTAATCGAATTTCTTCACTCACTTCTACGCCATCCAAAACTACTTTTACCTTGATGCCGTTTGAAACAAGCCTTACCGAAGTAACTTTTGCAAGTTCAGCAACCTTTTTTGAATCATGCACGGAAATATTATTTCTCAGCACTTTCAACGCCATGGCGCGGTACATTGCACCGGTATCGATATGAAGATAACCAAGTTCAGCAGCGACCAGCTTTGCAGTAGTGCTTTTCCCTGATGCTGCAGGACCGTCGATCGCTATAATTATTTTCTTCACAACGTACTTTTTTTCGCTTAAATTGAACTTAAATATACTGATTTTTGAATTCCCATCCAAAATAATTGTAAACCAATGCAAAAGTTAAGTCACGACGAAATATCAAAAAACAGAGCGAAAATAGAAGAAATACCTTTGATTCAACGGAATCCAATTTATGCATTAGCAGATAACATCAGAAGTCTTTATAACGTCGGTTCAATTTTCAGAAGTTCTGATGGAGCACTGTTGAGTAAATTATTCCTTACTGGATTTACTCCTTTCCCACCTAGAAAAGAGATCGATAAAACTGCATTAGGTTCAACTCTTACTGTCCCATGGGAATATCACAAAAACCCATTGGATGCTGTAAAACAACTAAAAGAGCAGAAAATAAAAATCTGTGCCCTGGAACTAACGAACAAAAGTGTTCCACATTATGATCTTACAAAACAAGATTTTCCTCTCTGTCTTGTCTTTGGGAACGAGATCACCGGGGTTTCTAAAGAAATACTTGGAGAAGCGGATATGGCAATTGAAATTCCGATGTACGGAAATAAACAATCACTTAATGTTGCTGTGGCGTACGGAATAGTTTTGTACGACTGCCTGCGGATACTTCATCAGCGGAAGCAAGGGTGAAATAATCTGTTTTTTCTAATGTGTGAATTCTGATAACTCCTGTGCGAACAAGAGTGGTCAAAATCCTGGAAGATCGACGTTGTGAAACATTGATAAGATCAGAATATTCTGTGACAGTGATGCGAGGATGAGTTTCAAGATAATCAAATAATCGTTTTTCGTTCTCTCCGATGGAAATAGTTAACGGTGTTTTATCCGGATGTTCATCCCGTAATACTTTGATCACTTCTTTGCTTGCAAGAACACTGTTATCCTTAACCCGTATATATACATTCTGCTCATTGTTCTCATCTTTTACATAATGAGGCTTTGTATTGCTCTCTTCTACCGTTGCTACAATAACATCACGATGATTATATGGAATGATCTTGATAGAGAACGAAACAGGCGGTTCACAATAATATTCTGCGCCTTCATCAATCAAATCAAGTTCAGTTTTTTCACTTTCCACTCCAATAATCGAACCGTCATCATCGACACCAAACAAGATCAATCCACCGCTCGTATTGGCAAATGATGACATCGTCTTAGCAATCTTCAGTGGAGAAGAAACCTTCCGTTTGAATTCCAATTCAAATCCTTCTCCATCTTCAATCAACAATTTCAGATCGTGAATATTCATTTACATCCCTCGTGCAGACATTCTATTGAGGATAATTGATGAACGACGAGCGACATATCGGGTCATTACATTTGGCTGATATTTTCTGGGACTAGGGATAACCGCTGCCATTTGTGCTGCTTCTTCTCGTGATAACTGTGACGCTGATTTTCCGAAATATTTTTTGGCAGCAGCTTCAACGCCAAAAACACCATTCCCCCACTCAATAACATTAAGATAAATTTCTAAAATTCTGCGTTTGGAAAGTGTTCGTTCCATTCGCAGCGTGATAATCAATTCTTTTAATTTTCTAACCGGATCTTTTGATGTTGATAGATATAAATTCTTGGACAATTGTTGTGATATTGTACTGCCACCTCGTGCCGCTTTTCCTTTTGCTAAATTTTTTTTTATCGATTCTTCCAATTCATACCAATCGACACCTTCGTGTTCATAAAACATTCCATCTTCGGAAACGATGACAGCATTAATAAGATTTTTGGAAATACGCGAGATTGGAGTCCATTGCTGTTGAATGGAAAATTCTTTTTCCGAAGAAGCTGCCTCTTCTATCCTCTGTTCCATCAGTGCTGTTTTTTTGGGATTGTTCTTACGGAGTGATTGAAGACTGTTGTTTGGAAGACTCAAGTATTGCAGAAAAAAAAGAGCCAAAATTCCAACAATAACAGCATTCAGTTTATTTGCTTTAGTCCAATTGACGAGCGTACGGACTTTTTCTAGAATAAAAGATGTCAATGGTTCCACATTATCTCTTTACTGTATCCAAATATCCTTGAAGCAAAATTGCCGAGGCAACTTCATCAACCTTGCCTTTATTTTGCTGACGTTTTTTTTTGGGTGTTCCCATTGCAATAATTGACCGTTGCGCCATTACAGAAGTAAACCGTTCATCAATCTGATGGATCTCTACCGACGTACGTTCCTGTAATTTTTTAATAAACTGAAGAACTTCTTCAGCTTTTGTTCCTATTTCCCCTTTGAGATTCAACGGTTTACCGACGATTATTTTCTCGACATTTTGTTCCATTATGATTGAAAGAATTATATCCAAACATCGATCATCGTTTTGAATTGTTGTCAGTCCACTGGCAATTATTTTTAACGGGTCGCTTAATGCTAAACCAATACGAACCGAACCATAATCAATACCCATATATCGTGTATACTCGTTACTCATCAAACCGTTCAACTTTCGTTATACTCTTTATCCGTCGTAATCGTTCAATAATTCCGTTAAGATGTGCAATATCTTTTACATACATTACAAATTGTCCGTCAAACAATGAATCTCTGGTATTGATAGTAACACCGCGAATATTGGTATTATTGAAATTTGAAATTGCGTTTGTAACATCATTCAACAACCCACTTCTGTCATTTCCTGAAATTCGTACACCTGCGATAAAATCACCTGCATCAGCTTCGGGCCAGGAGACCCGCACAATTCGTTCTTCACCATTGGTCAGCATCGATTGAACATTCCTGCAATTTTTTCGATGGATCTTAATTCCTTCTCCTGTCGTTACATATCCTACAATATCATCACCGGGAATCGGACTGCAGCACTTTGCATAAGTGTACAACATATCCCCTTTTGTTCCAAAGATAGAAATCCCTGTAGTAAAACTCCGCGCAGTATCAACAAATTTATTGAAGATCGAAGATGTTTCTTCGGTTTTTACTTCACCTTCATTTCGTTGTTTATTGTCGGTCAATTCAGTAATGACAACATCAGCATCAATTTCTTCCTTTTTTATTGCCAGGAAAAAAGCCTGCAGGTTATCATATCGTTTGGTATGAATGAATTTAGTCAATTCATCATCATTGATATGAAGTTTTGCTTTCTTTGTTTTCTTTTCCCATATCTCTTTTCCCTCCGCCGTTAATTTATGCTCTTCGTCATTGATATAACGACGGATATGTGATTTGGCTTTGTGAGTTATTGCAAATTTTTCCCAGTCAAAGTTTGGTGTTTGTTTCTTCGACGTGATCACTTCCACTTGATCACCGCTCCGTAAGATTGTATTCAGCGGAACAATTCTACCGTTCACTTTTGCACCAATCGTATGAAACCCAATATCGGAATGAATTTCAAATGCAAAATCAATTGCTGTGGCACCTTTGGGGAGGATCTTTAAATCTCCTTTCGGAGTGAACACATAAATTTCATCTTGATATAGATTGAGTTTGAAGCTTTCAATTAATTCTTTTGGTGAGACATTTCCGTCGCCTTGTTTCTGATCGAACATTTCGCGAACCCAGTTTATCCAACTTTCCAGTTCTTTATCTAATGGAGCTTGTGACCCATTCTCCTTATAATACCAATGTGCAGCAACTCCTCGTTCCGCAATCTCATGCATTTGACGTGTTCGGATCTGCACTTCAACCATTTTTCCATCAGGTCCTACTACAGTTGTGTGAAGCGATTGATATCCATTCTTTTTTGGAATTGAAATATAATTCTTGAAACGCTCAGGAATGGGTTTATAAATTTCCGATATGATACCGTACACGGTAAAACATTCATTATTATCCGGCGTGAATAGAATGATACGAACGGCAAACATATCATAGATCTCATCCAATGGTTTAGAACGCTTCACCATTTTATTGTGGATACTGTAGAAATGTTTTGGTCTTCCTTCTACTTCAAATTTAAGTCCGGCTTGACGCAAACGATTTTCAATTGGAACAATGAATTTCCGGACATAATGTTCCCGCTCTCTTCGTTTTGAATTTAAGCCGTGAGAAATCTCTTCATATTCTTTTCGATAAAGATGTTTGAATGCAAGGTCTTCTAGTTCCCATTTAATTTTTGCAAGACCAAACCGATGAGCAAACGGTGCGTAAATATCGAGTGTTTCTTTTGCAATGCGTTGTTGTTTTTCAGCAGGGAGATATTCAAGCGTGCGCATATTGTGCAGGCGGTCGGCAAACTTTACGATCATGACTCTGATATCATTGACCATTGAGAGCAACAGTTTGCGGTAATTTTCAGCTTGCGTGATTTCGTGACTGTCAAAGATATTGCTAATCTTCGTTGCACCATCAACAATTTCAGCGATTGTATCTCCGAATTCTTTTCGAATTGTGTCAATGCCAATGTCAGTATCTTCAACAACATCGTGAAGCAACGCCGACGCGACAGAAACATCATCGAGCGCAATTTCTTTTGCAAGCACCATTGCAACTTCGTACGGATGACCAAAATACGGTTCTCCGGAACTCCGTAGATCGTGTTTATGAGCCTCAAGACTCATTTCAAAAGCACGTGTGATCAGATCATCGTTCACAGTACGAAGATTCTTATGGCATACCGCCAGCAGATCATCTAATTTTTTTTTGTGTTTCGCCTGAAGCATTATTTTTATCGAAGAGTTTCGAGTAAATCTTCCGCTTTATTTATTTTTTTCTTTAGATCGCCTTTTGTTTTGCCAATAAACTTCCGCAATACAATTATCTTTTTCAATTCTTCCATCCCCTCATTACGCTTATTTTCATCAATCTTTATTTGAGCAAGCTTTAATCGGCAGTCGGCTTCTATATAGTGATTGACTATTTTTGCTTCAAGTGTGCTTTTTAAGAGCTGGTCAATGACTTTTTTTAATTTATCAACTCTATTCCACTGTTCGTATACTGTCTTTAAACTCCAAAGGAATAATCGATTATCGGGATATTCAGAATGCATAATTTGTCCATACTTTTCAGCATCAGCATATCGCTTCTCTTCAGTAAAGATAACCATCAAATTATGTGATGCAAGATGTTTTTCATACGGATGAGAAAATGATTCAATAATCAATTTGATTCCTTCATCACTTCTATCTGGAACAAACGGAATCCACGCCAATTTACTGCGCCAATAGTAGAATGAACCGAGGATATTCTTTGCTTCAACAAAGTTTGAATCGGATTCCAAGCACCGTTCAAGAGATCTACCGGCGCTTAATCCGTAATAAACTCCAGATGGCAGATTTCCATTTTCTGATTTTGTAAATGAGCGAAATGCTTGTGCACTTCCCGTATAATAATATCCGTATGCTGAAGTTTTATTGTTATTTATAAGAGGTTCGGATAATGTCTCGACAATATTCAATAATGAATCGTAACGTTTTTCATTGAATGAATCACCATAGTCGGTGTACTTTGCTTGCAGCATTCCGGCTAAATATAAATACCCAACAGGATGTTTCGGGAATTCGTGAATGGTCATTTGAAACACACTTTCAGCAGAATCATATTCCTGCAGAAGCGTAAGATGTATCCCCTGCATCAATAATGTGTGTTGACGTCTGTCGTCAAGAAGTTGCGGAAAAAGAAATGATGTAGAAGAACAAATAAGAAGCAACCAATGAGCGGATCTATTTAGCAAAATTTACTCCGTTCCAAACACTCTGTCGCCCGCATCACCTAGCCCGGGTAAAATATATCCATTGGTATTCAATCCCCGATCAACAGAAGCACAAAAAATATCAACATCGGGATGATTCCTTTGAACAATTTTAATTCCTGCCGGAGAAGCAACAAGACAAACAAATCGAATATTTTTTGCACCTTTGTTCTTTAAGAACGTCAACGCAGCTTTAGCGCTGCCACCGGTTGCAAGCATCGGGTCAATAAGCAATACAAGACTTTTTGATAATGTCTTCGGAAATTTTGAGTAATAATCAACAGGCTCTAACGTCTCTTCATCACGATACAAACCAACGTGACCGACTTTTGCTTCTGGAAGAATATTCATAAATCCTTCAACCATTCCTAGACCTGCACGCAAAACGGGAACGATGACAATATTCTCTTTCAATTCCACACCGGATGTTTTTTCAAGCGGAGTTTGTATGGGGTATTTTTGGAGTGCAAAATTATGTGTTACTTCAAATGCCATCATTCCGGCAACACGAGAAAGCACCGAACGGAATAAATGGTTTGGAGTTTTTTTATTTCTCAGAATTGAAAGATCTCGTTGTACAAGCGGGTGATCGATAATAGTAACTGTGCTCATAAAAGATTCCTTAAAAATTCTATTTATGTTTTTTCTTAAAAACCAATATCAACGGAACACCTTGAAATCCATAATGATGTCGAATTCTATTTCGTAAAAAGCCTTTATAGGATTCGGACACCATTTCCGGTTCATTGGCGAAGAATGCAAAGACCGGCGGTGATGTTTTAACCTGAGTTACATAATTCAATTTTATATCTTTTCCGGTTTTTGTTGATGGAGGATAGTGTTGGATATCTGCAAGTAGATCATCATTTAATGAACTTGTTGGAATCCGCATTGCTCTGTTAGTGTGAACTTGTTTTGCAAGATCGAGCAATTTCGGTAATCGTTGTTTTGTTTTCGCAGAAATAAATACTACCGGAATATAATCATATTGGCGAAGTTTTTCTCGCAACGATGCTTCAAAACGGATAGTAGAATTCGTCTCTTTTCCTTCAACGATATCCCACTTGTTTATTCCAAGAACAACACCAATATTTTTTTCAGCCGCGGTTTGCACTATTCTAAAATCTTGTTTCTCTAACGGAATACTTGCATCAAATAATATTATCGCAAGATTACACCGATCGATCGCCCTTAATGTTCTAAGCGTTGAATAGAAATCAACATTTTCTCGGATCTTACTTCTCCGCATTAATCCTGCTGTATCAACCAGTAATATTTCTTCGCCATTATAATGATATACAGAATCAATCGGATCGCGAGTTGTCCCGGCAATAGGTGTTACAATCGAACGTTCTTCTCCAATCAACGCATTTACTAATGAAGATTTACCAACATTTGGTTTTCCAATGATAGCAATGCGTAATTGTGAATCTTCTTTTTTGCCATCCATATTAACAGGGAAGCCATCAGTCAAGACATCAAGAAAATCACCTATCTTTCTTCCACCTAAAGCAGCTAACGTATATACCTCTCCAAGTCCTAATGAATGGAATTGAGCAGAGTTTATCTCTTCTTTTGCGGAATCCACTTTATTAACAATCAGATGTACTTTTTTGTTCTCCTTGCGGAGGATATTCGCAATTTCTTTATCGATATGGTTCAATCCTTCTTTTCCATCAACGATAAAGATGATCTTATCGGCTTCCTCAATTGCAATTTGTGATTGTTCACGAATTGCCTTTTCAAAAATTTCATCTGAATCAGGAACGAATCCGCCGGTATCGATCATTGTAAATGGTTTTCCAACCCATTCTCCCTCTCCATAGTGACGATCACGAGTAATTCCAGGAGCATCGTCAACAATGGCGGTTTGCATTCCGAGAATACGGTTAAATAATGTGGATTTTCCGACGTTGGGACGCCCAACGATTGCAACTATTGGTTTCGACATTTTTTCTTTCTATTTCATATAAAATACACAATATAAAGGACAAAAAAAATCCCGATTTGATTTTCACAAAACGGGGTTTTTGAAATGAAAGAGATATTTTTTGGTTCACCAATTAAACTTTCATCATTCTAATTCTACTAAAAATTTTCGAACAAGAGTTTCCATTTGGATAAATTCAATGAGAAATGCATCATGCCCATATGGTGAGGTGATTTGCTGATAGGTTGCACGAGAGATTAAACGGGCAATAGCTTGCTGTTCAGTTGCGGGATAAAGAATATCGCTATCAATACCAATAGATAACGTAGGAATCTTTATTGATAAGAGAACTTGATCAATTGGACCACGTTGAAAAGCAATATCGTGAAGGTCCATTACTTTGGTTATATATAAATAAGTATTTGCATCAAAACGCTGGACTAACTTCTTCCCTTGATAATGCAGATAACTTTCAATCTGAAATAAATTGGAATTATCAAAACGATACGTCGATTCTTTCCCATTCACTTTTTGTCGTTCTCTTGCAAATCGCAGTTGAAATTCTTTTTCACTTCGATACGAAAGCATCGCAATTTGCCGTGCTAGAGCAAATCCTTTTTCCGGCTGACCAAAGTCATAATAATTACCGTTGCGCCAATTAGGATCGTTCATAATTGCCTGACGAGCAACATCATTCAGCCCAATTGCCCATGGAGAATGTTGCGCAGCTGTTGCAATCGGAATAATTGATTCGACAACTTCAGGATACATCAATGCCCATTCAAGCACCTGCATTCCACCAAGTGATCCGCCAATAACAGTTTTTAATTTTTTAACTCCAAGGTGATCAATCAATGCTTTTTGAACTCTCACCATATCCCGAACAGTCATTTGAGGAAATGTAAGACCGTACGGTTTTCCGGTTTTTGGATTAATTGAAGAAGAACCAGTAGTTCCGTAACATCCACCTAAAAAATTTGAACTAATGATAAAATATTTTTTTGTATCGAAGGGCTTCCCTTCACCAATGAATGAATCCCACCATCCTATCGATTTAGGATTGTCCGATGAATATCCGGCTGCATGAGCACTGCCTGTCAAAGCATGGCAAACAACAATCGCGTTTGTTCCTTCGGAATTCAATTCACCATATGTTTCATATGCCACATCAATTGGCGATAACGAAACACCACAATCCATAACTAATGGATTTGTTTCGTTATAGAGACAAACAATTTTTGTTTCAACAATATCTTTGGTTTTTATTTTCATTATTAGAAGATGACCGCTACCAGCAAGGTGACGGTCACTTGGAAAGAATTATACAGCAATGGCTTCAGATTGTTTCACTGCACGAAGTGCCTCATCAAAATCTTCGATGATATCTTCGATATGCTCAATCCCAACTGACACTCTGAGCAGATCTGGTGTAACACCGGAAAGTAATTGCTCTTCTTGATTCAATTGCTCGTGTGTTGTCGAAGCGGGATGAATCACCAAAGTCTTTGCATCGCCAACATTAGCAAGAAGACTTGCAAGTTTTACATTATTGATAAATTGCTTTCCTGCTTCTACTCCTCCTTTAATACCAAACACCAAAACAGACCCAAATAATCCATTTCGCAGATATTTTTTTGCATTTGCATGATACGGATGTGATGAAAGTCCAGGATATGCAACCCATTCCACTTGAGGATGTTTTTCTAACCATTGTGCCAGCTTTAAAGCATTTTCGTTATGACGTTCAACCCGCAACGACAAGGTTTCTAATCCTTGCAACAATAAGAATGAATTGAATGGACTGATTGCCGCACCAATGTCGCGCAAACCTTCAACTCTCGCTCTAATTGCAAAAGCAATATTGCCGAACGGTCCGGGGGTCCCGAAAACATCCCAGAACTTTAATCCATGATAGCTAGGACTTGGTTCCGTAAATATAGGAAATTTCCCATTCCCCCAATTAAATTTTCCTGAATCGACAACAACACCACCAATAGATGTTCCATGTCCTCCGATCCATTTCGTGGCTGAATGAGTGATAATATCAGCACCAAAATCAAATGGACGTGATAAATATCCGCCTGCACCAAATGTATTGTCAACGATCAACGGAATTCCATTTTCGTGTGCAATTTTTGCAATCGCTTCAATATCAACAATATTCAATCGTGGATTTCCGATTGTTTCAACATAGATCGCTTTTGTTTTCGAATCTATTAATTTTTTGAACTGTTCCGGTTCATCACCATCAGTGAATTTTACAGTAATACCAAGGCGAGGAAATGTCACTTTAAATTGATTATATGTTCCTCCGTATAAGTTACTTGTAGAGATAATGTTTTCACCGGCTTGAGCGATTGTGGTGATCGCTAAAAATTGTGCTGCCTGACCGGATGCAGTTGCAACTGCCGCAACACCCCCTTCTAACGCAGCAATTCGTTCTTCAAAAACAGCAGTTGTCGGATTCATCAATCTGGTATAGATATTTCCAAATTCTTTTAGTCCAAATAAATTTGCAGCATGGTTTGCATTATCAAAAGTATATGATGTTGTTTGATAAATTGGCACAGCACGTGATTTAGTTGTCGGATCAGGCACTTGACCAGCATGTAGCTGCAAAGTTTCAAATCGATAATGACGTTTTTTTCCATTAGTAGACATAGTCGTATTCCCTAAATTTAAGATAATATAATATTGGCGTTTTGGTTAAACCAAATCGCTGTGATAGTGTAGTATTGAAACGGGAAATATGATTATCTACAACAGAGGAAATTCCCGTCGAAATATGGAGAGAGGTGCTCCACAACGGGTCGGCTAGCGATAAATAAATGTAAGTTTGAGATGTTTGACATAGCTTTAAACGAAAAAACCTCTTTTAGAAGATAACTAAAAGAGGTCATAAAATGTTCAGACTTTTAGTTCATCTTCGTTTCTCTTTTCAGAGAGTCTGAATTTAGCACCTGTCATACTGCTGTTTGAAGTATCGGTTGCTGTGGAGTCATCGGGTCAGTCCCTCATCCACTCTTGATGAATTTATTACATATGTAAAAAGAACTATATGTAATATAACATATTTTTTTTGGATGTCAATAGTCAACTAAATATATTTTACACGATGATCCAATTTTTGATCACTTCAATATCTCAGTATAAATATTTTTATATTTATTGAATTGCCATGATCAATAACCTTTCTGCACATTCATGAATACTGAACAACGATACGAAAAGCTCGTTAACTATCTAACCGATTATATTTACACGGTAGTGATTAATGATGGTGTTGTGGTTAGCACTTATCATGGTCCAGGTTGCATTGCAATAACCGGATACACTGCCGAAGAATATCAAAATGATCCTGATCTATGGTATAGAATGATCCATCCAAAAGATCGTGAAAGTGTTGTGAAGCAGGCACAGTTAGCGTTAGCCGGAAATGAATGTAAAGCAATTGAGCATCGCATTATTCACCGCGATGGTACAACCCGATGGATAAGAAATAAAATTGTTGTAACCAAAAATGAACACGGGAAACCGATTTCCTATGATGGATTAATAAACGACATTACTGACTTAAAACGAGCTGAATCGGCGGCAATAAATCGTAACCGCCAGTTGCGGCAAGCAGAAAAAATGGCTTCTCTTGGAATACTGATTGCAGGCATAGCGCATGAAATCAATAATCCAAATAATTTTATCACACTCAACGCACAGTTGTTCACAAAAATGTGGAAAGAAATTACACCCATTCTTGACGAGCACTATAACTTGAACAACGATTTTTGTCTTGCAGGAATACCGTATAGTGAGTTCAAGAGCAAAATTGCACAATCATTGGAAGGCATTGTTAAAGGATCCGAACGTATTTCAAATATTACCAAACGATTAACTGAGTACTCAAAACTGGATAGTGACTCACTTACAGAAATGGTTGATGTCAACAACGTCGTTGAAATGGCTGTTGCAATAACCGGTGCGCTGATTAAAAAATCAACTTCAAATTTTATTGTTGATTATGCTGCATTGCTGCCAAAGATCAAAGGAAATGCACAACAGCTGGAACAAGTGATCGTAAATCTTATTACCAATGCATGCCAGTCACTTGCTACCAACACTTCGGAAATAAAAATTACGACGTCGTACGATATCGATCGAAACCGCGTTCGCATTATTGTTGAGGATCATGGAGTTGGTATTAGTGAAGGCGATATGAAATACATTATCGATCCATTTTTCACAACAAAACGAAATTCCGGCGGAACTGGCTTGGGACTTTCAGTTTCTTATAATATTATTAAAAATCATAACGGAACAATGATATTTAAAAGCGAGGTGAACAAAGGAACAATTGTAAAAATCACTATTCCTGTTCTCCGTGAAGTTGAAACACAAAAACATACAACCATATGAGTACGAAAACTTTTCCCCTCCACCCTATTCTTCTTGTTGACGATGAAGAACATTTTTTGCTCAGCGTAGAATTGACGCTGCGTTCGAACGGATTCAATAATATCAATTCGTGCAGCGACAGCACTAAGGTGATGAAATTGCTCGCACAAAATCATTACTCATTGATTTTGCTGGACATCAACATGCCAAATATCTCAGGATTGGAATTACTTGTGTTGATCGCTGCTCATCACCCTGAAATCCCGGTTATTATGGTAACAGCAGTAAACGATATTGAAAGTGCTGTGCTATGTATAAAAGAAGGTGCGTTTGATTACATCGTTAAACCAGTGACTGATTCAAAATTAGTCACTTCTGTTCGACATGGAATTGAGCTTACAGAAATGAGAAGTGAAAATGAGTTATTAAAGCTCTCTCTTTTCCGTGAAGATGTTGAACATCCGGAAATATTCAGTGAAATTGTCACCCGTAGTAATTCGCTTCTTTCAATTTTTAAATACATTGAAGCAGTCGCAAAAACAAGTTTGCCGATCTTGATTACCGGCGAAACGGGAACAGGGAAAGAACTTTTTGCTAAATCGGTTCACGCAGCAAGCGGAAGAAAAGGTGAACTTGTTTCAGTGAACGTCGCCGGACTTGATGATAATTTTTTTTCGGATACATTGTTCGGACATAAAAAAGGAGCTTTTACCGGGGCCGAATCAGAAAGGAAAGGATTGATTGAAAAAGCTGAAGATGGAACTCTCTTCTTGGATGAAATCGGCGATTTAAGTATCGAATCTCAGGTAAAATTATTGCGACTGTTACAAGATGGTCAGTATTATCCAATAGGATCAGATATTGCTAAACGTTCCAATGCTCGTATTGTCGTTGCAACACATCGCGATATCAAAATTATGCAAGAGCAAAATTCGTTCCGGCAGGATTTATATTATCGTTTACAATCGCATCATATTTATATTCCCCCGCTGCGTGATCGCAAATCCGATCTTCCAATTTTAATTGATCACTGTATCACCAAAGCATCTTCATTGTTGAACAAAAAACGCCCTACTCCTCCCAAAGAATTATATACTTTGCTCAATAACTATTCTTTTCCCGGCAACGTGCGTGAGTTAGAGGGATTGATTTTTGATGCTGTTAGTTTACATTCGACGGGGATTCTTTCTCTTGATGCATTTCGGAATAAAATTTCATTGTCAGAACAACATACGTTGAATCCACAGACGCAAACTCCATCCTACAATCTGATAAGTTTCCCCGGCAGGTTCCCTACTTTAAAAGAGGCAGAAGATTTCGTTATTGAAGAAGCAATGAAACGTGCCGAAGGAAACCAAACAATTGCCGCAGAACTTCTTGGTCTCACTCGGCGCGCATTGAACAACCGTCTACAACGATTACACAAAAAAAGTGAATGGTTGTAATAAGGGATGCCACATTTCTTCCATTGGTAACAAACTACAATTGGCAAAAATCATTATTCCACAATGATTTATCGATAGCACTGTAGCTATGGTGAATTTTTGTGGCACCCCCTGGAAAAAAGCAACCCTAATAGCTAACCAATTTTCCACAAAAACGT
>JAUXTU010000077.1 GCA_030679145.1 Bacteroidota bacterium
TCCTCGTTCATATTCCCTCACTACTTGACGCTTCAATGCTTCACTATATTGCTTTTGACCGGGGTGCGTAATTGTTATTTTCATCAGTTCTCCTCCTGTTTGTTCGTTGACTGTGGTCAACTTTTCTCAGGACGAGACAAAAAACAAAAAAGCCTGCATAAGCAGGCTTTTTTGTCTGAATGTAATTATCATTTGTGGAATTAGTGGCTTTAGGATACACTAGTTTTATTCTTTCCTTCTACAAACTTATTGATGCTATACATCATTCCCACACCGACAAACATTAACGCAACGCATGTATAACCGAGAATATCGTAGTTTTTTAACGCACCCGTACTTGTTTGTATGATAATTGTTCCTGCAAAGACCGAAGCAATTCCGCCGGAGATCTGCTGGAGAGACGAACTGATGCTCATAAATGCTCCACGGTCAGCCAATTCCGGAATAGCTGTCATCATCGTTGTTGCGGGGATCATACGAGACATGATTCCTGCAAAAAGAACAACATTGATCAGCACAACTTGCCATAATGGAGTTACAGAAAGATTTGTGTAATAAACGATCATGATGCTTGCGACAATGGTTCCGATGGTAAATACTCTGAATTTTCCAAACGTATCGCTGATCCTTCCAACAATTGGAAGAATGACAATTGTTGCCATTCCGGTGAACATGAACACCAACGGAAGATTTTCCTGCGGAATCAAAATATTGTTCACCAGGAATGCACTTGAAAAAGGCATCATTAAAAATCCACCAAGTGAAAGAAGCGCCGTGGTAGCAAACGCTTTTATATAAATTGGCTGTGAGATTGTTTTTCGTAAATGATTGAACGCGTTGTGATCAGCCGGACGTTCGACTGAAAGATGCATGTCGATCGGTCTCAACAGTTTCATCATAATGATTCCCGCCGGAATTCCGATGCTGACAATAAGAAAGAAGGGCGCGTGCCATCCGAGGACATTTGCCAGATAAATGCCGAGAGGAATTCCAGCAACCTGTGCTACGGCAAACGACATTTGAACGAATCCCATCACGCGGCTTCTCACATTCAACTCGAATAGATCTGTGACAATGGCGAGCGAAACAGATGCAATCACGCCGCCAAAAATTCCTGTAATGATCCGTGCAACAAGGAGAAAAAAGAAATTGGTTGCAATACCACAAAGAAATGTCCCAACAATAAATCCCGCATAGAAGAAGAGCAGAAATTTTTTTCGATCGAATTTATCAGCAAACCCAGCCGCAAGAAATCCCGAAATACCTGCACTGAACGCGTATGCCGAAACGATCGATCCGAATTGTGCAGGAGTTACATTCATAATGTTCATCAACATTGCTCCGAGCGGGGCAATGATGATAAAATCGAGAATGACGGTGAATTGAATGAATGCCAGAACGGCGATAATGAATATTTGATAACGAGTGAATAGTTTTTCTTTATGAGATTCAGACACAGGGTTGAATAAAAAATGAAGGATGGGAAATTATAATAGACCCAATATAAGACGAAATTATCTGAATAGTATTGTTTTAGAAGGGTGATTTTCTGTTCAGAGGTCTTTCACTATTATAAATATCGTTCTTTAATAATATTCATATGATGCAGTTCATGTCCGGCAAGGTGATATATTAATGCTCTCACACTTACCATATGATCGTTGGCCGTTCCGGTTCGTACAAGATCTTCTTTATTGAAACTGTTAAAAAGTGAAAGCGTTGCATTCCGTACCGTTTCGTATTCCGTAAATATATTTGCAAGAGTCCGTTCATTGGCTTTTGAGAATGGCACGTAATCATTTTGTTCAAATCCAGGAAGAGGTGTTTTGTCGCCGCGGGCGATACGTAATGCGCGGTACGCGTAAATACGTTCATCATCAATGATGTGTACAAGTATTTCTTTGATTGTCCATTTATCCTTTGAGTAACGATACGTTAGTTTTTTCTTTGGAAGGGAAGAAATGAACCTTTTGGTCTTCGTAAAATTATTTTTCAGATGATGTAATACGCGCCCGTCATCGGGAAGGAGTTTGATGTACATGATTGCGTACGGATCATATTCACCCGACTTTGGTTTTTCTATTTTTATCATTGCACTGTATCCTTTCCCAGAGAAAATAGTTCTTACTAAACGTCATTCATTGCACCAATAGTATCTTTTTTGTTTCGAAAAATATTCCGGCAGTCATCCGCACAAAAAATAGCCCGCTCGAAAATCCTTTCGCATTCCATTGAACGGAATATTGTCCAGGCGTTCGTTCCTGACGCACCAAAGTTGCAATTGTTCTTCCAAGCAGATCGATTACTTCAATAGAGACAACAGCGGTTTGTGATAGCCGGTATTCGATGGTCGTTGTCGGATTGAACGGATTCGGATAATTTTGCGAAAGTGAAAAGCGAGCAGGAATTTTTTCTTCATTGTCTGCAACATCGGCTGCAGGTCCGATAAGTTTATAGATCCTTCCGTTTCCCAGCGAACAATAATAGATGTTATTGCTTGTATCAACACCGAATGCTGAAATTAAATTTGGTTCATCGGTAAGCAATTGAGCCGAAGCGGAAGGAACTCCTTCATATGTTAGGACAAACGTTCTTCCCGAAACGTAATCTCCATAAATATATTTCCCGTACAACGATGGTATTGCTGACCCGCGATAAACGTATCCGCCGGTGATGGAACCATCAGCAGTTCCATTTAGATTTGGATAATCATATACCGGACGGAGCAATCCAGATGTATCATTGCATCCCGGATTTACCGCAGGCGTACAAAATGTTCCCTCCATCAACCTCCAGCCATAATTCCCGCCATTGATCACCGTATCAATTTCTTCTCTCAAATCCTGTCCGACATCGCCGAGCCAGAGTGTTCCTTTTACATGATCGAAACTGAATTTCCATGGATTGCGGATTCCGTATGCAAAGATCTCTTTGCGATATCCTGAACTATTGTTGTAATATGGATTTGTGGAAGGGATGGAATAGTTCAATCCTGCATCAACACTGTCCACATTGATGCGGAGAATTTTTCCGAGCAGTGTTGTTCTATTCTGTGCGCGGTTTCCCGGATCATTGCCGGAACCGCCGTCTCCGAGTCCGATATATAAATATCCGTCGTGTCCAAACTCCAATTTCCCGCCGTTATGATTTGAATACGGTTGACCAACAGTGAAAAGTATCACTTCGCTGTCGTACAGCGCCGAATCCGGATTGGAAAGTGAGACAGAGTATCGTGTAATATATGAACGGAGTGAATCGGTTGTTCTTGTATAGTTAACATAAAAATAAGGGGAATCTGGATAGTGTGGATGAAATGCAAGTCCGAGTAATCCCAATTCATTTCCCGATTGCGAAACACGATTTGCAATATTCAGGAAAACTTTTCTGGTGCTTACTGCGGGATCATTTTCGAAGAGATAAATAATTCCCCGCTGCTGTGCAACGAAGAGTCTGTTCGTTCCATTATCTGCATGAACCAGTTCGATTGGAAGGGAGAATGCCGGAAGGGAGGGAAAATGGTTTTGCCAAGAATATTGAGCGGAGAGAAAATGTGAAAATAAAAATATCAAACACACCGCAATGCGAATTCCTGTTTTCATTCCATCCCTCCATAGTTAATCGCTGATTTAACAACCAATAGTGATGATATTTCAATATACCTAAATCAGATTTTTGCTTCAAATACGGATGATCTGGAGTAAAAGAACAGTAGGTTAACCGATCTTTTTTTGATATTCATTCCCCGTTACAAAATAAATTCCGGAAAGAACAAAGACCGACCCGATAATCATGATAGCGGTGATCTCTTCCTGTAGAAAAATATACCCCCAAATGAACCCGAAGACGGGGATAAGAAATGTAACGGACAATGCTTTTGTTGTTCCAAGGTTTTTTAAAAGTCGGTAAAAGATAACATATGCAATTGCGCTGCAAAAGAGTGCAAATGCAATTGTGGTCAGCGCGATCGTTATGGTCAATTCCGTGCGTGTCGGAAAAAAATAAATCAACGGCAGCAATAATATTCCCGCAACAAGCTGACTTCCGGTTGCAACGGCAGATGATGCAATATCTTTTGCATGCAATTTTACATATGTGCTTGCAAGACCGTACAGCATTGTTGCAAGAACGCACGCCGCCATTGCAACCGTTGTCATGACATTCAGCTCAAGATTTCCGGATCCGCGAATGATAATGACGCCGACAATACCCAGCGCGATTCCGGAAATCTTTTTTGCAGTCATTTTTTCACTCAACCACAGAATTGAAAACAAAACACCAAATAACGGTGTCAGCGAATTGATGATCACCGATATTGATGAAGGAAGATAGAGCGCTGCAAACGAGAATAGCAGAAATGGTATTCCCGAATTAAGCAGACCGATGATGATATATCGTTTAAGGTTTTTTACAAGATCAAGCCGTTGATTTCGTAAGCGGAGATAGAGTGTAAGTGCTATCCCCGCGATCAGCAATCGCATATCCGCGGTAGCCACCGGACCTAATGCCGGCGCAAGCACACGCATAAAGATAAATGAACTTCCCCAAATTGCAGCCAATGTTATTAATAACACGTAATCGAACAAAAGCATTGCGCTCCCTTTATGTTTGAACAGATACTATATATGTTTTTGTTAATTGCGGTGCCACCGAAAAATTGACAGAGATTTTTATTAAAAATTACGTGAGATGAAACGGTGTACTAAAAATGAAATGTCATACCAAGAATCATTCCGTCCAATACAGGGGCGCCAACCGTAAAACATTGATACCCAAACGAAAAATTGTAACGATTGATATAGAAATTTCCCGCAAAGAGGAATTCTTGCAAAGAATTTTTATTGATAAAACCGATATTATAGTTTGTCATTATACTGATAGGGGCAACTGGAAAAATCTCAAATCCACTGTTCAGTGCAAATCCGGTTTTATTCACCGTAGGACCGTTCATTCCTTTCATGCCAAGACCCCACCACACTGAAAAACGTTCTGATTTTATGCGGTTATAATCAATAAAAAAATTGTAGAATCGAAGATGATCTGTTTTGGTCTTTAATTTTTCCGATAGATCGACAATGTGAGCTTCCAAATTGAACGACTGATGCGGTGAAACAAACAACCGTCCGCTATAACCCGTTAAGTTATTTCCATCAAAAAATCGATGACCAGAAAAGAAGAATGCAAATGTTTTATTTGAAGCTTGCGAGAACATTCCTTGTTCGGGATTGGAATACGGATATTCGGTAAATCCGCGGGTCCAGAACGTGTTATCGTAAACAGAAGAATCTTCTCCGGGAAATTTAATAAGTGTTCCGACAACAACATAACCAATTGCTACAGCGAAGAATCCTACCACCTCTATGGCGATGGACGCATCGTCAATCGAAATGTCATCAGACGAAGTGGAAGTAGGTGAAGATGAAATCTTTTCGGAATGCGTAGTATCTTTTTTCTCAATTTTTGCCTCATCATCGAAACCGCGGATTTTTCCTTGTTCTTGAGAGAACAATGAAAAGGAAAAAAGAACAGAGAGAACGATCTGAATTAACAAAAAGCCGGATAGGTTTATTGGATCCTTCATGAACGATTGATTTTTCACAAAAAAATATTTAGACGTGATTTGTCTTATGATCCAAGAGCCATGTAACTGCTTCTTGAGTGGTGACATGGTCGCCGTAAAAAAATCGCACATTCACCCCTCGGATGTGAGCAAGATTTTCGGCAAACTTCAATTCTCTCTTGATGTGCTTGGTGTTCATATCTACATACGCGAGACGTAAACTAATGGTCTTTGCTTTATTGAAATTTTTACTGATAACAACAAAGATATCGAATGTATCAAGGTTCGGTCCGGTCAACAGTTTTTCGATCAATACATTGGAGCATCGATGTTTGATACAGGCTTCATATGCTTCCTCAAGATAGGAAAGAACGTTTGCCAGCGTGTTTTCTCCGCTGACGGTAACGTGAAGATATTGTTCTTTTAATTCAATGTTCAGTGAATAGCTCATTATATTCATCCAAATATTATTTCTATATAAAAACGTAAAATTTGTAACGATTAGCAAACAAACAAATCGATTAAATTATTTTGGACGGCCGTATAGCAATATGCGTATGGACGCCAGATGAGAGAACAATACAACCGGAACAATGAATGCAGGAAGAAGCATGAAAGGAAAATATAGCGGTAACTGGTTTGGATTTTCAAATGAGAACTTTTGGAATGGCGATGGTGCCGATAGTATTCCATGGAACACCACATTGAATAATAGTAATAGACAGATGATGTTCCATGCAAGGATCAATTTCTTGCTCAGGATCTTTTTTGTAAACCCAAGATACGCAACAACTGGTGCAGAAATTCCGCTGAGAATATCGAAATTCTTTCCTTCCCAGGTCATTAACTGCGGAACAAAATGATAAAATGAAAGCAGCAGCAGAATGATCTCCACAGGAATTCTGATCGTGTGAAGATATGTCAATGTTTGCACATCCATTGAATCAATAAACCGCCTTCCCCGATCTGTTGCAAAAAGAAAGATCATAAAGAGAAGTGGTGGTAGAACGAGAAGCACGAATCTTGGAGGAAAGGTATCCGTAACGGTATAAAAATTTAATAGCGCTAACGCTGATTGCAAACATAACCATATCAACATTGTCAGCAGTACGGCAGATGAACGCCTAGCCGCTTTATACAGCATCATGACAGTACAGGCAAGCGTGAGAAGAAACAGAATATCAATATACAATGGCGATGAATGGTTCATAGATGAATCTTTTGTTTGCTTTGATCAGGCGGTGCATTCGTTCTTTATTTGCTCTGCAATTTATCCAATTGTCGTTTTATCATTTCATTCTTTGGATTCAGTGAAAGAGCTTTTTGATAATTCTCAATCGCACCCTGTTTGTTGCCAAGATCCTCAAAATAACTTGCGAGATGAGTGTACGAGAATGCGAACGATGGATACATTTCGATGTTCAATTTGATGATTTCGATCGCAGCCGGCATTTTGGTCGAATCTTCCGAAATTTTATCAGCAAGACGAAGCAGCGAACCTTCTTTGAAATTATACGTGAAGCCACCGTAAAATTGTTCTCGTAATGCACGGTATTGTTTAATGGTTGAATCGATTCCGGATTTATCGAACGTTTTCTTCAATTGGTCTTCCAACAAAATCGGAAGAGCATTGCCTCGGTGACAGGTTTGACAGTTTACCTGAATGGCGGGACTATTATCATCATGCAGATTGGTTAAAAACTGAGTATTGATATTCTTCACCATTTTGATCATCAACCGCGCTTTGTTCTTTGCCGGTTTTGCGTCCGAAACAAAATCAAATTCTTTAAAATCTTTTCCCTCTTCACCGACATGACAATACGTACATCGTACACCAAGACTGCCTGTGAACCCAAACATAACCCGTTGCAAATCCTTTCCGGCGGTTGATGCCGGAAGTGCCGTAAGATTTTTCGGCTGGTCGGGCCATTTCCATTGCTGTGCTGAGAGTTGGTCTGCGGCAAAAAATATTACCATAACAACCAAAATATGCTTCATAATAAACCCTTTTAAGAATAATTGAAAAAAAGTATTATTGAATATTGAATTCGTGAATAATGTTCCGCAGATCCTTGTTCTCCAGTATTGTTTTTGGCGCTTCGCTGAAAAGAATATGAATCATCACTTTTGCCAATTCCACCGAGGTGATCACCATAGTAGGCACCACAAGCCGCATTAGCGGGAAGAGGATCGGATTAAGAATATACTCGTACCACATTGGATTTTCTTTTTTTTGTATCGGTTGAATTCCCCCCGGCCTGAAGAGATATAGTTGTTTGAACGGAAGTTTAAGCAAAGCATTCTCAGTTTTTCCTTTAACACGCGCAAACAACATTTTGCTTTTCTCTGTCGTGTCTGCTCCCAATCCGCTGACAAATCCAAAAACAATATTTGGATTAACACTAAGCATTGCATTCGCCGCAGAGATCGCATAATCATGAGTGATTGTATGATATTCTTCATCCGAACGGACCTGATTTTGCGAAACACCCAAGCACCATAAACACGCATCGTGGACTTTCAAATCATTCATAATATCAGAATAATCAAGGAAGTTTTTCAATATGATCACGCGAAGTTTTTCATGTTGAATAGATATCGGTCTTCGTGAGATTGCCGTTAGGCGGGTAATTCTCGGGTTGAGCAGTGCTTGACGTACCGTTTCAGATCCTACGACGCCGGTTACACCCGTGATGATAATATTCATATTGTCAAAAAATTTTGTTATCAACGCTGCAGTTTTAAACTATCCGAAAGAGAATAAAGTGTTGAGAGATGTTTTGTTTGACTGTTGGAATTGTTTTTGAAGTACGAAAGAATTATGTACTCATAATAATGACAGCGATAGTAATAAACCTCATGGTTTTTTTCATAGAAGCTTATTTATAAAAGAATGATGTATTGTTGTTATTGAAAATAGCTTGCGGCTCGTACAATCCCAACAATTCCAACAACGATCCAAAACACATTTAGTACCGTATAAGCGCTGTCCTTCTTTAAAAAAGAACACCACGATAACATTATTGCATCCACGGTATTGAATATCCACACAAACATAAATGGACTATTTGGACCAAGCCAACTGACGAGGGTGAAGCTAAATACCCTCATCAGCACTCCCGTCATTTCAATTGTTTTAATATTGACTTGCACAAAACTGTTGAGTTGTTTCATACCGGTTATGGTTTTTAAGTTTTTTACAGCTCAAACCAACTCTTTGTCATTTTTGCCAGTGCGCCATTCTCATCCTTATGATGATATTCGTTTGAGTGCAGGTCGTATGTATAATCATTCTGCCACTCTGAAATATTCTTTTCGATCTGTGCGAGAGCATCGGAGATATAATTCACTTCTTCGTTCGTAGTTGTGGGATGAAGGGAAATTCTTATCCATCCCGGTTTTTCGGAGAGATCACCCGCATCGATCTTATCGGTGATCGTTTTGGAGTGCTGCGGATCGACATGAAGCAGATAATGTCCGTACGTTCCAGCACACGAACATCCGCCGCGGGTTTGAATACCAAAGCGGTCGTTCAATATCTTCACCACAAGATTGTAATGAATATTGTCGAAATAGAATGAGAACATGCATAACCGTTCTTTGATACTATCGGCCAATAGATTTAAATGCGGGATTGTGCGCATGTTCTTGAACATTAACTCAACCAATTCATGTTCACGTGCGACAATATTTTCAATTCCCATCTGCTCTTTTAATTGTATAACAAGAGAAGCTTTGATCGCCTGTAAAAACCCCGGTGTTCCGCCATCTTCACGCACTTCAATATCAGGTGAGAATTTGTGTTTCCCCCATGGATTCGTCCAGAGCACCGTGCCGCCTCCGGGCTGATCGGGGGACGTAAGATTATAGAGATGTTTATCGAACAATAAAATTCCCGGAGTTCCCGGTCCGCCGAGGAATTTGTGTGGCGAAAAAATGATCGCATCTAATTTTTCCAGCGGATCAGCAGGGTGCATATTGATATTCACATACGGCGCGCTTGCGGCAAAATCAATGATCGCAATTCCGCCATGCTCATGCATGATCTTTGCAAGCTCATGGTATGGCGAGAATATTCCTGTAACATTAGAGCAGGCGGAGAATGAACCGATCTTTGTTGTACGGTGTTTGTATTTTTTTAAACATGATCGCAAACTTTCCGGATCAACCGATCCATTCCGTGTCGGTTCTATCACGCAAACGTCGGCAAGTGTTTCGTACCAGGTTGTTTGATTGGAGTGGTGTTCCATGTGCGTGACAAAAACGACCGGTGTATCATTTTCGGAAAGCGTGATGGCTTTACGATGTTGTTCCGGTACTTTAACGCCGAGGATGCGCTGGAATTTATTGATCGCAGCCGTCATTCCCGAACCGACAAAAAGAAGTGCGTCGTCTGCATTTGCCTTGACATGATTCTTGATGATCTCATGCGCGTGATGATACGCATGCGTCATCAATCCGCCGGTGATGGACGATTCCGAATGGGTGTTGCCCACGAACGGACCGAATGTCTTCAACATTTTTTGTTCGATCGGTTCGTACAAACGCCCGCTGGCTGTCCAATCTGCGTAGAGTATTCGTTTGTTACCATAGAAAGAATGGAAGTCGGTGTCAATACCGACGATATTCTTTCGAAAAGAAGAAAAATACGATTCAAGGTTCATAGAATAAAACTACGAAATCTCGGGATAAGATGGTAGGAAGAATTCTCGGCGTTGCGGTAATTTAATCTTGAACCATTCCTCTGTTCAAATAATAGAAGAATGGCAATGAAAATCCCAATCCTCCCAGAAGGCTCAATACGATGAACATTTTCCATGAATATTTTCCCAAAGGATGCTTTGCAAACCACCACGCGAGCAGTCCTGTTGTCATAAAGGCATCAATAATGAATCCGAGCGCAAGCAGATCGTTCAATACTTCGCCAAGTGAATGGAATTGAGTAAAAAGATAGACGAAGAACATTCCGTTTGGAACGAACAATCCAAAGAGAGCAATGGAAATTAGAATGAGTTTTTGTTTTGAAGTCACAATAGTAAACCTGTTTTCAGAATGAGGTTTGATTTTTTTATTCTGTTCGCTGAAGAATGATGATTGAAAGATCATCCGATGGAGTTGTTGTGCCGATGAACTTGTCCACTGTGCGTAATATTGCAAAACCTGTCTGCTCAGGAGATTCATTTAGTGTTGACTTCAACAAATTCAATAATTGTTCTTTCCCAAAAAATTCTCCCAATTCATTCTTTGCTTCTGTAAGACCATCAGAATAAAGTACAAATCGATCATTGGTGTTGAGCATGGCGGAATGTTCTGAGAAGTTCATGATCGTTGTCAATCCAAGTGCCGCTTCGCCCCGCACGCATTCTTCAATTTCCGAGTTCCGCACGACGAGTGCGGGAAAATGCCCTGCATTGACGAACCTGATCGTCTCGTTCAATTCAGAACATTCAGCATAGAGTAATGACGAGAACATGTGAGCCGGACTGTCGCGATGCACAATGGTATTTATTCTTCCGATCAACTGCGGAAGAGAGGTGATCTCACCTGCAAGTGAGCGGATGGTTGCCTGTAATTTTGCAGTGATAAGAGCTGCGTGAAGTCCTTTGCCGGCAACATCGGCAATAGCCACACTGAAACGATGTTCATCAATTTTAAGAAAATCGATCAGATCACCGCATACTTCATTTGCAGATCGCGTAAAAAGCCACAATTTCCATCCATTCACATTCGGCATTCGTTCCGGCATCAACGATTCCTGTATCTTTCGTCCCGCTTCCAGTTCATCATGCGCGAGCAATTTGTCTTTCAATTCCAACAGGATCACCAGAACAAGCAGTGCTCCGCCGACGATCGCATTTCCGTTGATGTTCAGCATATTCACTTCACCAAATGAACCTTGCACCTGAATGAGAAATAGAATTCCAATAATGAACATCAACCGCCGCACCGGAGTCAGTTTATAGAACATCGCACGCATGATCCATCCGAAATGATAGAAGGAGCGTTTGCCCGCCTTCATTGATTTCAGTTGTTCGCGCTGTTCATCCGTCAAATAAAAATCGGAGATCTCTTTGGTATCTTTCCGCAGTGAACCGTACGCTTGGGAATTTTTTAGGTCGCTGCGAAGTGTGGAAAAAAATTTATTTTTTGGTTGTTCGGATGATGACATGGCTGACCAATATGATGTGAGACCGTAGTACGATACGAAAAAAAGAAGAAAATGTTCTGAAAATATTTATTATTACAGACATCTGAAAAATCTCACATCAATGTCATTCTGGGCATAATAGTCATTTAGTGTTGCTATTTTTGCCAGGTACAAAATAAAAATACCATTTAAAATAAGCATCGCGATGATGTAGAGCGAGTCCGCGATGGTGACGATA
>JAUXTU010000086.1 GCA_030679145.1 Bacteroidota bacterium
TTTTCTGATACAACTTTAATTTCTCCAAGCGTCGGCATAAAATTAGTGTCGCCATTCCACCGCGGAACAATGTGAAAATGGATATGATCATCAACTCCGGCGCCGGCAGCTCTGCCGAGATTCGCACCAAAGTTGAATCCATGTGGTTTCAATACTTTTTTTAATATTTCAATCATTTGAGAAATGGTTTCCATGATTTCAGATAATTCCTCAGTAGATAGGTTACTCATCTCTGATGTTTGTTGATACGGTACAATCATCAAATGACCACTGTTATAAGGATAAAGATTCATCATCACAAAACAATGGATTTTTCTAACAACGACAAGGTTTTTATCATCTTTGTTCTCGCGTAATATTCGGGAGAATAATGACTCCCCTTTTCGGGGTTTTTCGTTCTTAAAGGTTGAAATGTATTTTGATCGCCAAGGCGAAAATAGACGCTTCATAAGTGCCCTCAATAGAATGTGAAGATCTTCAAGTAAATATAGGCAGGAATAAAATAGGAGAAAAGAAAAAAGCTCCTTACTACAGGTTATACTGTAGAATGAGCTAATAGGATTTTACCAGAGAGTGAATTACAGTGATCGTTTCGAGCGACTTGAATCCCATAATGTAACAAACAGGAATAAGCAGGCTAACGCGAAATAAATAAGTTCTTTGTGTTCCATAACAGCTCCTTTTTTTAATACAAAGATACTGATGCACTGTTACGGAACTATTATCAGGATGCTATGAAATAATGAACCACTTTCCTATAACAACGCCTGCAATCGCTTCATCATTTGAGTGTTTCGTTGCCGGGTATTCGCATTGTTGATTGCAATAGCAAGTGCTTTTCGTTGTCCGACAAGAAAAAGTCGTTGTTTTGCCCTTGTAATTGCTGTGTAGATCAAATTCCTCTGCAACATGATAAAATGAGACATTGATAAGGGAATTATGACAGCATTGAACTCATTTCCCTGACTTTTGTGGATTGTTGTTGCATACGAAAGAACAAGTTCATCAAGATCATTGAACGAATATTCGACATTCTTTCCGTAGAAATTTACATACAATTTTCCATCTTCTTTGTCTACACCAATAACTCGACCAATATCTCCATTGTATACTTCTTTCTCGTAATTATTGCGAATCTGCATCACTTTGTCATTGTGAAGAAATTTTCGTTCATTTCCCTGCCAATGGATTGAAGAATGTCCATTCAGAACGTGCTGAAGTTTTTTATTCAATTCTTTTACACCGCTTGGAGTATTGTTCATTGGTGAAAGAACTTGAATATCCGTAAATGGATCATACTGATAATTCTGCGGAAGCACTGTCGAACATAAACCAATGATGTGGTTCTGTATCTGCTCAGGAGTTTCTGCATCAATGAATTGGAAATCATCAGCAAATACCGGCTCGCCTCCGTGATTAATTTTATGTGAATTTGAAATAATAGAACTACGCTCCGCTTGACGGAAAATTGTATCCAACCGTATTGTAGAAAGTGATTTCGAATCGATCAGATCCCTCAGAACCTGTCCGGGCCCAACTGATGGTAACTGATCAACATCTCCGACGAGAACGAGCTGCGCTTCAGGCTTCAACGCAGCAAGCAGTGAAGCAAACAATTGTGTATCGACCATTGATACTTCATCAACGATCACGATATCAGCTTCAATCGGGTCGTTATCATTTCGACGGAACAGACCGCTATTCGGATCGAATTCCAATAACCGATGAATTGTTTTTGCTTCCCGTTCGCTTACTTCCGAAAGACGTTTCGCCGCTCTTCCCGTTGGCGCACACAGGACATATTGCATTCCCAGTTCATCAGCAAGTTCAATCATTCCATTGACGCTCAAAGTTTTCCCTGTACCGGGACCTCCGGTTAATATTGTGATGGGATTTAATACAGCGCTGACAACAGCAAGCCGTTGCTTTTCGGCAAATTCAATATGATGCCGATGCTCAACATGATCTAATGCAGCGTATAATTTTTTCTTATCAAGAGGCCGTTCGCCTTTATGTAATAACTGGGCGATTTTTTTTGCAGAATAGGACTCAGCTTCGAATAATCTTAATGGTGATACAACATCCCCTTCACCTATAAGATACCCTGTTTCAATTGCGGAGAGCACAGCTCGTTCGACCTTTGCTTCATCAACATTCAATAATACCGCCGAGCGTTCTGCCAATTCTTCTTTTGGTAAAAAACAGTGACCGCCGGATTTACATGCGTCATCCAAAACAAAACGAACTCCCGCAGTCAAACGATAAATGCTTTCTTCCTGCACTCCCATTTTTTTTGCAATCGTATCAGCGGTTTGAAATCCGATACCGACAACGTCATCAATAATTTGATACGGATTTGTTTTTAATATTTCAGCAACGATCTTTCCATATGTTTTATACAATCTGATTGCGATTCCGGTTGTAATTCCATGAGATTTTAGGAAAACAAGCGTCTCCTGCATTTCCTTCATTCCGGCAAGCGCAGTGGAAATTGCAGCATATTTCTTTCGACCGATCCCTTCCACTTTCATCAATTGCTCAGGATGATGATTCAATATATCCAACGTTTTTTTTCCGAACATTTCCACAATACGTTCAGCTAACGATGGTCCAATTCCTTTGATCAATCCCGAGGAAAGATATTGCTCTATCCCAACTTCAGAGCTTGGTAAATGAGTTTCATACGAATTGATAGTAAATTGTCTTCCATACTTCGTATGATTAGCCCAACTGCCTGAGAGAGAATATTCTTCTCCATCTCTTGGATCGTGGAGATAGCCGACAGCAGTAAAGTTCTTTCCTCCACCATCAAACGAGGCAATCAAATATGCATTTTCATTATTATAATAAATGACTCTATCCAGAATTGCTCGAATCGTTTCCGGATCTGCAGCATTGTTGTTTTTTTTCGGATATGCCATCTACAACCGCTCTCTGACTGCTTTATATACTTCATCAACAGTGATCAACTTCATACATTCCATATATTCGTTTCCTTGTCTAAAACAGCTCGTTGTTCTGCAGGGCGAACAGAATAATTTCTTGAACATTGGTAAATGTCCTTCATTCCTGTCGTATGGAAACCATATTTCAATCGGTTCCGGCCCGAATATTCCGATTGTTTTAGTTCCCACAGCAACACCAATATGCATCGGACCGCAATCATTTGAAACAAAAACACTTGTTTGCGATAACACCGATGCCAATTCTCTGACAGGTAATAATGGCAAACTTGTAACGCGTGAATTATAGTTGTTCTTCAAATAATTCATCAATTCTGAATCGCCGGGACCTGGACTCAAAATAATTTCACAATCGCTGCTTTCAATTAGGTCTTTAATAAGACCGGCAAATTGTTCCTTAAACCATATCTTATTCGGCCACGTTGCACCAGGATGGACAGCAACAATTTTACGCGAAACATCAACTCCAAATGATAACAATGTTCGTTTTGCCTCAGATTTCTCTTCATCTGTTAAAAATATTTCAGTCTTATAATATTTTGGGGCAATTCCAAGGGGCTTTAATGACATATAATGATAATCGATCGCTGATTTCAACGAACCGTCATCACTGATCCTATGCGTATAAAATTTTCCTCTGCTTTTAGAATTACCGCCAATGCGCATTTTTGCTCGGGTAGCAAACGTCATCAATGCACTGCGGGGGTTACTGTAGAGATCGATCGTAAGATCAAATTTTTTGGAGAACATCAACGCATACATCTTTAGTTGATATGGGAAGGAATCTTTTAAGAAATCGAATGGAATAATCTCATCAAGGAATGGATTGTTTTGAAGTAACGTAACGGCTTTTGCATCGGCAAGATATGAAATATGGGCATCGGGATAAACTTCCCTCAATGTCCGAATGATCGGAGTTGTGAGAACAACATCCCCGATATATTTCATCCGAGTCAATAATATTTTTTTGAATTTCACTATTTTCTTCTCCAACGATCAACAAAATATTGCCATAATGAGTCATTCACGGAAAAAGGGAGCATCGTATAATACGCAATGTTCTCATTCTCCCGCCGGAATTCTATGGGAAAAGACCTCTCACCAATAGTATAAAACCATGTTTCCATTGATCCCCCTCTGCATTCAATATAGTCAGGAATCCCGCAAATAATGAATACAATTCCCATCGGAGTTTCTGCGCCATTTATACATTCAGTAAAAAGTATATTCGCTTCCCGCATTCGTTGTTCAAACTCTTTTCTCCGCTCCAGACCGCCATGAGTTTCCCAGAATTGGTTGATCCGTATATTTCTTCCTTCGCCTTCAGCAATAGCAAGTGAATCGTACTCTGCTTCACGCAAAATATAACGCATCGTGTTTGTAATTTCCTGAAAAGATGGAGACGACTGCAGCATTTTATCGCGGAGAAAATAATTATTGGATAATCGAATTGTATCCGATGATGATTTATTTGAAATGATGATAGTTCTATCAAGTTTATTGTACCCGTCTGACGGAAGCGGATAAAACTGGATTAGTTGTTGTAAACCATTCTTTTTTACAATAAATGTTGAATCCATTTTATAGTACATCGAGTCAACTTCGTCACTGCACATATTCATCTTCACTCGATAAGGTGGCGTGAAATATACAAATGAGTTTTCATCTATATTTTGCTGCTTTGACCTAAAATACGACTCGATTATTTTGACCGTGTCACCCGCTCCAACATTATATAATTCTTGAAATATTCCAAAATTATCTTTCAATCGCGACAATGACGCGGGAAAAACAGGACGAAGAGAAAGACCGTTCTCATCAGCAATAACTGTATCGAGCAGCAATATAGTACTTGCTGTAACGATACTGTCGGGGAATTTCTTTACTTCCAATCGCGTCGATTGCTTATAGCGTAATTGTGAAAGGTTATCAATAGAAACAATTTCCATTCCGTATTCTGACGGCTTCAAGACAAAAGATTGCAATGAAGCATCAAATCGAGACGAAACAGATTCTTCATAGTTTTTTGCAAAGATTGAGCGGTCAAGTTCTTTCGTTTGGACTATTTCTTTACCTTCATTCCGAATGATAAATGTAACGGAGAATGATGCCTTGTAACCGTCACCTACTCTTTCAAATCGAAGATTCCTGTACGGCATTTGCAGGTAGATGTCCACCCGACTGTCATTCTCCGACCTCACATTCATCAGATATGTTGAAAAGGAAGGAAGTGAATGTTTTCGAAATTGTGTTGTAGAATAACATTCAATCTCCGTATTGTATCCCGAAGAACAACCAGCCAGCACAGTTGCATACAATACAAATGTGATCAATCCATATTTGCTGAAACAAAATCGCATAATTCTATCTGCTCATCCAAATATTCGGACATTGTTGAAGTTGGAACGAAATTCTTTGCGTTCCAATAAATATGTTTTGCATCCTCAAAACGATTCTGGTTATAGAAACGCTTACCTGCTCGTAGCAACGCAAAATATTTCAGATCGGCTGATACTGTTTGTACAGTTACCTTCATCAAAGTATTAACACTTGTATCAGTTCCGGAAGTTTCAAATATTGCTTTAAAATATTGCAAACTTAGAGAATTGCGTCGAGTTCCGTTAATATTTTCGATTATTTTTAGTTTCACAGAATCATCTGATCCGCTGTACATCATCGAGTAAAAAATGTCCGGATCAATACCGTCGATGACAAACTGTTTCCTAAGAGCAGATGCTTCAATATACGATTCGGAAAAATTCATTCTACGAATCTCCCGATACAATTCAAGTGCTTCATATTTCTGATGATTCATAAAATATGCATCCGCAAGATATAATAATATACCTGGATTTGTCCGTAACGAAGAATTTTTCGGTAATTTAGAATATTCTTCAATAACACGATCTGATTTTTTCTGGGAATTCAATGATTGAAATAGTCCACGCAATGCAGATGCCGTGGGAGCATTTGCATACGATGAGCTGAATTCATTCTCGGCGAGTGTATAATTCTTCACTCTCATTGCCTGCACTGCTCGCTGGTTTTGATCTGCCACTTCTCTTGGGCAGGTTTTAAAGAAAATTGATTGTTGAAAGAATAACGCCTTTATGGTCTCCGATGATATTTCAGTTGCATCAACTGTTTTTAAGAATGCCTTCCAATCTTTCACTAAACTTTCCAATGATTCACCAAAATAAACCATGAATTTCCCGCTCTTAAACACGCGTTGAAAACGTTCTATCCCGAATCTATCTATCAAATAGCGACAAAAGGAACCTGAAACGAGATATGAGTATGTGCTGGATTGCTTAGCAAATCCCGTAAGTGAATACAGCCCTTCAACATTATCTAGCGCATTTTCTCGCAGTAGTGCTGCGGAAAATTGGTGTGGGGTAAAAATACCGGCATCCCAATCTACAGCAACTGCAAGACCTTCATTCAACCCCATTCTAGAACTTGCATGGATCAATGGCAAGCCAAAATCTGAAGCAAGGATGTGCACAAGTTCATGTCTAAATGTAGACCGGAATGTACCTTTGGTCAGATGGATCTCTTGTTTCCACGGTTTGGCAATATTGGTATTCGTGGTTCCGATATACTTCTGTTTCCAGCTGCCATTGGGATAGATATAAATAATAATCTTTTTACTATTACTGTTTTTTGTTTTTAGAACATCAGCAACACGTTGGAAGTGGAACTCAGATTCAGTTTTTAATATTTTCATCTCACCGGCAGAATAATCATCAGAATGATAAAAAATTATAAAATGTTCCGACTCTGTACGGCGTCCTAATCCTTCCTGAATATCACTGGGTGAGAATTCAAATCCCATCTTATCTCGTAAAATATGCCCCGTTCCAAGAACAAATGAACAAAAAATGAATACACACCAAAGAATTCTATCTTTTTTCCATTTTTTTTTGAGAATTACAATATTTTGAGATATTCTGTTTCGGATATCATACTTACCGATAAGCCCAAAAAAAAGAGCGATCAACATTACCGAACCAATCAATGTAAATTCTCTGTAAATGATCAAAGCTGTCAGGTCAGTTGATGTTTCATCGTATGTGATCCCCGGAAAAAATCCTAATATGAAATTATAGGCGAAGAGTTGAGACTGGGTGTACGTAACAAACACTATATGCGAAAGAATAGTCATAACAATTATTACAAACATTGTTTTTGCATGTTTGAACAATACGCCAACAATAATTGCAAGAGAAACAGAAAATATTGCAGTTACCACCGGCAAAAGAAGAAAATACAACACGCCTTTTCCGTATGCACAATTTTTCACTGCAAAAGCATTCAATGATATGATGACAAAAGGAATGATCAACAATATTAAATTGACACGAAGATAATCTATAATAATAAACAACCATGTTTTTTGTGCCAATGGTTTGGTTTGATGTTCGCGGAAAAATTGAATAGACACTATTCCACTGATCAGTGATACTGGGATTGTTAAGAGCGCTGAGAATTCAAACCCAAGATAATTGAATAATGGCACTTGGGTTAAACCACCGGCGATAAGGAAATAGATCAGGGCAGCAATTTGAATACGGGTAGTTCTAAAATATGCGGCAATGATACTATTCATAATGGAAGAATACTAAAATTTTTGAAGAACTGCACGGTGTAAGTTCGCTCCCTAATGTAAAAAAGTCCCGATGAACCGGGACTTTTTATTTGTATTGTCAAAGATTCATTCAAATCAAATTGAAAATGGTTTTACACCGTGAGCATTGACAATACTGATAACTATGGGAGTAGCGACAGGTTTTACTTTACCAAGAGTAAAAGCCCGGTTAATTCTTTCCTTCGCCGTAGAAACAACTTCTGATTTATCAGTATAGAGCGTTGCTACAACCTCTCCTGCTTTCACTTCATCCCCTGCTTTCTTCTTCAGCAGTATTCCTGCTTTCGGATCAATAATATCATCAACTGTAGTTCGTCCTGCACCGAGTGTAATTCCGGTCAGACCGAGTTCCAAAGAATCAATAGAAGTGATATATCCGTCGGATGATGCGGTGATTGTTTCTGAATATTTTGAGATCGGATATTTATCTAAATGCTCAATATATGAAATATCTCCTCCCTGAATCTTTACCAGCTGCAAAAATTTTTCATATGCTTTTCCATTTTTAACGACCTCTTTGCAGAGTTCAATTCCTTCAGTAAGAGAGTCAGCTTTTTTCCCCAACTTTACCATCGCAGCGCCGAGCACATATGTCAATTCCATGATATCTGGAATATTTTTTCCGCGCAGACATTCCACTGATTCAGCTGCCTCATTCCAATTACCGATCGCATATCCGAGCGGCTGATTCATATCAGTGATGAAACCAATCGTTTCCTTCCCAAAACTTGTTCCAATTCCGACAAGTGCTTTGGCAAGCTCCACAGATTTTTCATGGGTTTGCATAAAGGCACCGCGTCCTGTTTTAACATCAAGCACAAGAGCATCGATTCCTTCGGCTAATTTCTTGCTCATTATGCTGCCTGCAATGAGCGGAATACATTCCACTGTTGCTGTCACATCACGCAATGCGTACATTTTTTTGTCGGCAGGGGCAATTTCTTTTGTCTGACCTATCATCACTAAACCGATCTCTGCAATTACCTTTTTATATTCTTCAATCGAAAGATTCGTACGAAAGCCGGGGATTGATTCTAATTTATCCAGTGTTCCGCCGGTATGTCCTAATCCCCGACCGCTGATCATCGGAACAGGAACTCCGCACGCAGCAACAATCGGCGCAAGGGGCAGTGATATCTTATCACCAACTCCGCCGGTCGAATGTTTATCAACTTTTATTCCAGGAATGTGAGAAAGATCGATCACGTCTCCCGAATGAAGCATCAATCTTGTAAATTCAGCGGTTTCATCTTTCGTCATACCGCGAAAGAATGTCGCCATCAAAAATGCAGACACTTGATATTCCGGAATAATTCCCTTTACATATCCGGAGATAATAAAGTTCATTTCTTCGGATGAAAGAATTTCACCATTTCTTTTTTTTCTGATAATCTCTGTTACCGTCATTGAATTCCTAACTTTCTCACACCAAGCAAAATGCCGGCGATCGTTTTACCATCTACAATTTCTTCACGCTCTATCATTGCAATCGCTTCGAGTATGTGAATTCTCATTACTTGGATCGACGCCTCTCCTTCTTCCAACGCATTTCCCAGTACATGGGGAGATATTTCTTGAGCAATAAATATGTGAAGTATTTCATTACAAAATCCTGGGGTAGCATAGAGTGAGGTAAGTTTCGACCATCGTTTTGCTGCGTAGCCGGTCTCTTCACGCAACTCTCGCTGCGCACACAATAATGGATCCTCGTTCTTGTCCAGCTTTCCAGCTGGTAGTTCAATCACTTCTTTCCCAAATGGATGACGATACTGTTTTACCAACAGAATATCGTTATTCTCAAAAACACACAGGATAACGGCACCCCCGGGATGTTCAACGATCTCTCGAATTGTTTCATTACCGGACGGATACAACAAACGATCGACGGTAAGATCGATGATCTTACCGCTGTATTTTTTTTCTCTTTGAAGAAGTTTGAAGTGCATTGGTATTTTCGTACGTATGATGAACAACCCGCTGCGGAAATGGAATTTCGACCTTCTGTTCATTGAATTTTTGATAGATCTGAACTCGAAGATTCTCTGCTACAATAGGTTGATCTTGAAATGTTGCAACTCGGCATACCAAACGGAACAATAATGAAGACTCTCCAAAATTCATTAGAAAACATTCCGGTGCTGGTTCTTTAAGCACTAGCGGATGTTTTTTTGCCGTAGAAACCATCAGTTGTTTCACTTGTGCTACATCGGTTCCATAAGCAACTCCGATCTCAACGATAACTCGAATTTCGTCTGCAGGATAAGCATAATTCACGATCTTCGTTTTAATGAGTTCGTTATTCGGAACGATCAACATGTTATTATCAAAATCTAAAATCTTAGTGCTTCTCATTCCAATCTCGAAAATATCACCGACTTCACCTGATGGAATCTTTATACGATCTCCTACACGAAAAGGACGATCGATCATAATGACGAACCCTGAGATCATGTTCGAAATTGTGTCCTGCGCGGCAAGACCGAGTGCAAGAGAACCTGCACCTAAAATTGTGAGCAGGCTTGTTACGCTGTAGTTGAAATGCTCTAAAACAACAATTGCAGCAAATGCAATCACCACAATGGTAACAACTCGGTTGGCAAGAGGACTTAAAGTCTGCTGGAAATCCTTCTGTTTATTTTTTTCGGCGATCGTCTGTATTGTGTGAGAAGTAAGAGTTCGAACAATTCTGATCGCAAGCGATGTAAGAATGATAATAGTAACAACATATAATGTATTATCTGCAAGGCTGAGAAAACCAAGAAAATTATCGTTCTTAAGAGTCAATCCATATCGTATCTCTCTCATTCCAAGATAGACGCCAATAATGGAAGACAATGCAATGATCCGAGAGAGGATGATCTCTAATATTTTATCATCGATATCGGTTTGGGTATGGGAAATGAGCCTTTTTCCGGCTGAGTTCAAAAACCATTTCAAAATTTTCCCCCCAGCCATCACACACAAAGTAATAATGAGCCCAAGTATCGAATGAAACAATAGTTTGTTTCCGCCAAGAATTGTAAAGAGCGTATTGAGTAGTGATTCGATCATAAAAATAAAAATCATCACCCAACGAAAACTCAGACTAGAATATACTTCTGAAGTCGAAAAGATTTTGTTGGAGATGATACGTTGTTTATTTTAGAAATTATCCCTGCAAGCCTCTGCTGCCGGGTTTGGATATCGGAATTACAGATAGAGATTCCGGAATTTCTTCCGCTTTGTATGTTTGGACATCCATTTCCATCACGGAATAGAATTTTGCATCGAATTTTGCTTTCCCATTGCTTCGGTCAACAATGCTTCCAATTCCAATCAGTTTCGCATCGGAATCGGTGACTAGTTTGCACACCTCTTCAACTGAACCGCCGGTCGTTACAACATCTTCAACAACAAGAACGCGTTCCCCTTTTTTAATATCGAAACCGCGACGAAGTTTCATCACTCCATTTTCTCGTTCTGCAAAGATCGTACGAACTCCAAGTACTCGTCCAACTTCGGTTCCAACAACAATTCCCCCGACTGCAGGAGAAACAACAACTTCCACTTCGCTGTACTCGTAATGCTTTGCAATATCACCCGCAAGCAGATGCAGATACTTCGGATATTGAAGGACTTTCGCACATTGAAAATAATGCGGACTGTGCAATCCTGATGTAAGAACAAAATGTCCTTCAAGCAACGCATTCGTTTCTTTGAATATCTGTAAGATCTGATCTTTAGGTATTTTCATTGTTATTCCGGTTGAGTTGAATGAAGTTACGTTAATTATAGATTTGAGATATTACCATTCATCTTCAAGATCTTCTAATTCTTCACGCATTTCTTTTTCAGCTTTGTCATCTTTTTGTTCGTGTGCAAGATCGATACCTTTGCGATATGCTGTTTTTGCCTGTTGTGTACGGTTGAGTTTTCCATACGCTTGACCAAGCTGATGATACGCAGGAATATAGTTCACATCCTGCAGGATCAATTCTTCCAGCAGCTCAATTGCTGTCAATGGTTCGTTACGTCCGATGTATTCCAATGCTAATGCATACCGTGAGAATGAATCGGAAGTGTCTTTTGCAATTAATTCTTTCAGTTTTTCAATACGTTGTTCGCTTGCCATAACAAAACCTATACTTGTGATTATAAGAGTGAGTTTATCTGGACAGCAAGGAAAAAGTCTTTTTCCGTTAAACCGCCTTCACTGTGTGTTGAAAGCACCAGCGTCACTTTATTCCAGCGAATATCAATGTCGGGATGATGATCCATTTTTTCTGCCAGCAATGCTACAGATTGTGCAAAACCCATAGCACGGGCGAAATCTTTCAAACTGAATGTACGAATGATCTCGCTCCCATTCCGTTTCCATCCTTTTACAGATTTGAGTTTTACTGCTATCTGTTTTTCATTTAAAAGAGCCACAGAACCCCGCATCAACAATGGTTTAAAATTAAGTGTGGTAATATAAATAAGTTTTCCTGAGGAAGCCAGAAATAGTATGAAGCAGCAAGGCTGTTAATTCTGAAGAGAAGCGGAATACAACGTAGTCGAGGTTAATATATAGACCGAACGTGAAGAGAATGCAGCATCTTGAAATTCTTCACTGCTATCAAAACCAATGATCGATGAAACTGGAACTCTATTGATGGGATCACCCGCAACGGAATATTGATGTATCGAATGCGCTGATACTGCAATAATACTTTCATTATATGGTTGAATGGTTTTCCAATTCTCATCGCTTGAGAGTATAATTGTACGCAAATAATTTCCGTATACATCGTACAGCTTTATACTAGCTTGGTCAAGCACGGCTATAATATCGTTGGAGACGACTGCTATATCCTTCGGATGAACAATTGCGCCGATACCGCCCTTATATGTTCCAAATTCGTTTACAATACTGCTTCGTCGATTTATTTTAAGTAGTCGTTTTGCATCACCATCAATAACGAACAGATCACCTTGCGACGATACGGCACACGATAGTGGTTGAAATCGTCCGTGTAGGTTTATAATTGTATTTTCGTTGAATGACTGGATAAAATTTAAATTCTTATCATATCGTTGAATTCGACGGTTATATTGATCAACAACAAAGATATCCAAGAAAAATGATGATGTAACATCACACGGAGAATCAAACTCAGTATTGCCCCACCCTTGTCCGCCGATCTTCTTTGGAGAGAATGTGTTTTCCGATATTTCAAATAGAAGGTGCGATTGTTGATCGGCTATAAAAAGCGAACCTGCTGAATTAATCGTAATAGAAACCGCAGAGAGGAATAGTTGTTGGGAAGATTGAATGATAATCGTTGGAATTGAATCCGGTAAAAAAGCCAACAGAGTAATGAATACGGCAACCATAAACTCTTATAAGGGAAAATTATATT
>JAUXTU010000097.1 GCA_030679145.1 Bacteroidota bacterium
TATTTTAGTCGTCTCAAAGAACATTATCGTCACCATCGCGGACTCGCTCTACATCATCGCGATGCTTATTTTAAATGGTATTTTTATTTTGTACCTGGCAAAAATAGCAACACTAAATGACTATTATGCCCATTCCGAGGAACGAAGTGACGAGGAATCTCGCTTTTATGGATAAATTCAAGTGTGAGGTTTCTCGCTACGCTCGAAATGACAAAAGATAATTAGTTTTTCAGGTCCCTCAAATATTTTATTTCAAGAAATATACTCAATTCAGCATCTGCACGCTTCCTAATTTTTATGAAATAGTATTTGTAAAAGATGTTTTTAAAACAAATGTTCCCAATCAACCAGATTGGGAACGTGATACAATTTTATATTTGACGCATTAAAACTTACATCATCTGAAATACGATAACCGCAAGCATTGCGCCAACAATCGGAGCAACAACCGGTATCCACGCATAACCCCAATCGCTGTCCCGTTTATTTGGTATCGGCAAAATAAAATGCATAATGCGCGGACCTAAATCTCTCGCGGGATTGATTGCGTATCCGGTGGGACCGCCAAGTGCTAATCCTATTCCAAACACCAGCAGCGCAACAGGAAGTGCATCCAGCGCACCTAAACTGCTTTGCGGCGCAACAATGTGTAATACACCGGAGACCAATACAAATGTTCCGATCAATTCCGTAATGAAATTATAGAATGAACTACGGATCTGCGGACCGGTGCAAAACACCGCAAGTTTTAAATCTTTATTGTCTGTTGCATCAAAATGTTGTTTGTAGGAAAGCCAGACAAGGAATGCTCCGAACATTGCTCCAAGCATCTGTGCAAGAATGTACATCGGCACAATATCCCACGAGACTTTGCCGGCGAATGCCAATGCAATAGTTACCGCAGGATTAATATGTGCGCCGCTGATCGCCGCAACAGAATAGACGCCCACAAATACCCCCATTGCCCAACCGGATGTTATAACGATCCATCCGCCGCTGTTTCCTTTTGTTTTGTTAAGCACAGCATTAGCAACTACCCCATCTCCAAAGATGATGAGCAATGCGGTACCGATAAATTCTCCAAGAAAAGGTGTCATAATTTTTTTTGTGTTAGTGAATAAAAATATAAATTAGTAAAGCCTGTTATCATTTAAAAATATCTAAAAAATTGATGGTCTTTGTCATTCTGACACTGAGCGTAGCGAAGTGGAAGAATCCCGTTTTTATTTTTGAATGAAAGGAAAGATTCCTCGTCGCTCCGCTTCTCGGAATGACATTGTTGCGAGATTTTTCAAATCCCCTCTATACAGCTTTCTTCGGAAGATAATGTTTTGCTACAGCCGTAAATTCTTTAACTTGGCTTTGTATCCACTGCTCGTTTTTATTAAGCTCAGCTGCAATTATTTTTGCTACAATCGGTGCGGATTCAATTGCAGATTGCGCATCGAGCAGCAACGCTCTTGTCCTTCGGCTCAACGCATCTTCAACCGTCATACACATTTCATTTCGTACAGCCCAAACGAATTCAGCCTTAACAAACGGCAATGATGGATGAATTTTTCTTCCCATCTCCGGATCATTTTTGATAATCGCATGAATTGCATCTTCATCATACCCATAATAGTAGAGCGGAGTATTGAAATCAACCTCTATTTTCCACCCATGAATTTTTAGATGCTCTGTTGAACATGGTTTTTCACCAAAGCCGGCATGTTTCATAACAAGATGAAGAACATCTTCTGCCATCTTCCGGTAGGTTGTCCATTTCCCGCCAACGATACTGATCAGATTTGAATCCGAGATTGCAACATGATGCTCTCTTGACATTGCAGCTGTTGATTCTGTGTCATCCTTCACGAGCGGGCGCAGACCGGCAAAGACACTGCGAATATCGTTTTGTAATGGTTTTTTTGTCAGATATTTTCCGATATGGTGCATGACGAAATCAACTTCGTCATTCAAAGCGACAGGTTCGCTGGAAACTGTCTCGATCAGCGTATCGGTCGTTCCGATAATTGTTTTATTGTGCCACGGAACTGCAAACAGTACGCGGTTATCATCGGTATGCGGAATCATAATTGCGGTTGCCGAAGGGAGGAATTCTTTATCAACAACAACATGAATGCCCTGGCTTAATGTTACGATGGATTTTGCGTCAGCATTATCCATTTTTAAAATTGAATCTGCAAAAACCCCCGTAGCGTTGATGACAGTTTTTGCCTGCACTTCTAACGTATTTCCTTCAAGCGTGTTTGCAATTGCAACGCCGCAGATTTTTCCGTTAACTTTTAATAGTTGTTCGACGCTCATATAATTGACAAGAACTGCACCATGTTCCGCGGCAGTTATTGCAAGATGAATTGCCAACCGTGAATCATCAAATTGTCCGTCATAATACAGAACACCTCCTTGTAATCCATCCGTTTGTAATGTGGGAGCACAGCGCAAAGTTTCTTCGCTCGATAAAATCTGCGTGTTACCGAATCCCAAATCTCCGGCAAGCCAATCATACGCTTTCAATCCTACTCCATAAAACGGAGTTTCCCACCATGTGTAATTTGGAATGACGAACGATTGTTTTTTAACAAGATGGGGTGCGTTTTGCAGCAGCAATCCGCGCTCTTTCAATGCTTCTTTTACTAATGGAAAATTTCCTTGTCGAAGATATCGAACACCGCCATGTACTAATTTTGTACTGCGCGACGATGTTCCTTTTGCAAAATCATATTTTTCTACCAACAACGTTTTCAATCCGCGAGTTGCCGCATCAACCGCAATACCTAAACCTGTCGCGCCGCCGCCGATGATACAGATATCCCATTTTTTTTCCGCTTGAATCCGGGAGATCATGTATTGACGATTAAAAATATTTTTATTCACGGAGATATTTTTAGAATTATGAAGCCCACGCAATTGCCGCTTTTACTGCACGCTGCCAACCCTGTAAGAGTGTTTGCACTTTTCCTTTTTCCATCTGCGGGGAAAACTTTTTGTTTACCTGCCATTGCTCTTTTATATCATCCATATTTTTCCAATAACCGACAGCAAGTCCCGCTAAATATGCGGCGCCGAGCGCAGTGGTTTCTGTTATGGTCGGGCGGACAACATTCACGCCGAGAATATCGGATTGGAACTGCATCAATAAATTATTTGCCGTTGCACCGCCATCCACGCGCAATTCCGCAATGCTTATTCCGGAATCGGCTTCCATTGCTTTCAGCACATCGTACGTTTGATAACAGATACTTTCCAATGCAGCTCGCGCAATATGCGCATCAGTTGAGCCGCGTGTTAACCCAAACATTGAACCGCGCGCATGCTGATTCCAGTGCGGTGCACCTAATCCTGCAAAGGCAGGGACAATATATACTCCGCCGTTGTCATTCACCGTTTGCGCCAATGGTTCAACTTCGCTTGATGTTTTGATGATCTTAAAACTATCACGCAGCCATTGCACAACTGCACCGGCAATGAATACGCTTCCTTCAAGCGCATATTCAGTTTTGCCGTCAACCTTCCATGCAATGGTTGTGAGCAGATTATTGTTCGATGTAATTGCTTTCGTTCCGGTATTCATCAACATAAAGCAGCCGGTGCCGTACGTATTTTTCACCATTCCAGGCTGCGTGCAAAGTTGACCGAACAACGCCGCCTGCTGATCGCCTGCGATACCTGCAATTGGAATTGGTGTATCAGAAATTTTTTGTGACGTTGTGCCGTACACTTTGCTTGATGCTTCAACCTGCGGCAGAATATTTTTTGGAATAGAGAGCAGGCTCAATAATTCTTCATCCCATTGACATGTGTGAATATTGAACAGCATTGTCCGCGAAGCATTCGAAACATCGGTGAGATGGAGCGTTCCGCCGCTTAAATTCCATACCAGCCACGAATCAATGGTGCCGAATGCAAGCTCACCTTTTTCTGCTCTTGCGCGCGCTCCCTTTACATTATCCAATATCCATTTTAATTTTGTTCCGGAAAAATATGCGTCAATGATCAATCCGGTTTTTTGCTTGATCATTGCAGCATGTCCCTTTGATTTTAATTCGTCACAGAACGATGCGGTGCGACGGTCCTGCCACACAATTGCATGATAGATTGGTTTGCCGGTACTCCGTTCCCATACAACAGTTGTCTCGCGCTGGTTTGTTATGCCAATGCCGGCAATTTGTTTCATGCTAATATTTGCTTGAGCGAGAACTTGGTTCATGGTGCCAAGCTGCGTTGTCCATATTTCTTCCGCATCATGTTCAACCCAGCCAGGCTGAGGGAATATTTGCTTAAATTCTTTTTGTGCCGTGCTGATGATGTTGCCATGATGATCAAAGATGATACTGCGGCTGCTCGTGGTCCCTTGGTCTAATGCAAGAATGTATGTTGATGAAGGATTCATTTTTCTCTCGCTTATCGGGTTGCAGTGATAGAAATCTATGTTCGTTTAGGCTATTATACTTTATTGTTAATAACTTTCCAAATAGTATTCAAAAGAAAATCATAGTAATTTGTTGTTACAAAGAATATTCATAATATCAATATATCTTTTGAAAATGTGAAAATATGCTCTCATGCTGATCTGTTTATATGTGGGTAGATTGATTCGTTTGCACAAAATCAGGAAGAACTCTATGGAGCTAGGAATTTATACATTTGCCGAACTTGCTCCTGATCCGACAACCGGAGAATCGATCACTGCTGCGCAGCGTCTTCATCATTTAATGGAAGAGATCGAACTGGCGGATCAGATTGGACTTGATGTGTTCGGAGTTGGTGAACATCATCGCCCCGATTATATTGTATCGTCTCCCGCCGTTGTTCTCGCTGCCGCTGCCGTCAAAACAAAAAATATCAAGTTAACGAGTGCAGTTACTGTTCTTAGTTCAGACGATCCTGTGCGGGTCTATCAGGATTTTGCAACGGTCGATCTTCTTTCCAACGGAAGGGCGGAGATCATGGCGGGACGCGGTTCGTTCATTGAATCATTTCCACTCTTCGGCTACGATCTGGAAGATTATGATGTTTTATTCGAAGAAAAACTACATCTGCTAATGAAGCTTCAAGAGTCTGAAAAAATTACATGGAAAGGGCAGCATCGACCTGAATTAAAAAATCTTGGTGTCTATCCCCGCGCATTCAACGACAAAATGCCGATCTGGATCGCTGTCGGTGGAACTCCGCAATCAGTGGTACGCGCCGGCACACTTGGTCTTCCAATGGCGCTTGCGATCATCGGTGGAACACCGGATCGTTTTGTGCCGTTCGCTCGGTTGTATCGCGAAACTGCCCGCAACACCGGAAAAGATCCTGCGAAACTTCAGCTTAGTATCAACTCGCATGGATTCATTGCGGAAGATTCGAAGCAGGCACTGAACGATTATTATCCGCCGTATGCACAGGTAATGGGAAAGATTGGACGCGAACGAGGATGGCCGCCCCCATCGCGCGAACATTTTGAAGCGGAATGTTCACCGCAGGGTGCATTGTTTGTCGGAAGTCCTCAACAGATCGTTGATAAAATATTATATGAATATGAACTGTTCAAGCATCAGCGATTCTTAATTCAATTTAGTGTCGGAACAATGCCGCATGAAAAAATTATGAAGTCGATCGAATTGTTCGGAACAAAGGTCGCACCGGTGGTAAGAAAAGCGATTGGGAAGTGAGGACAATGTCTGACGGGAAAGGGCGATGTCTGACGACGTTTCTTATCGTCTGACATCTGGCATTGGTCGGCAATATTCATCACAAGATAATTGCCCTACGCAAAACATCAGGCATTGAAAAGCATGTCAGATGTTGTCGCAACAAGATTATTTTTGTTTCTGATTTTCTTTGAAAAATTTTCCATGCTTTAAGAATTCAATTACCTGCTGTGCGACCAATTCATTGCGCGGCAGCGCAGAGTGTGAAACCTCCAGAAGAATAAAATCTTTCATTCCTTCTACCTTTGTTGATTCAACCGGAACAATGCCATCATCTTCACCGGGAATAAAATCATCATTGCTAATTGTTTTAGAAATACCGGCAATGATTCCCACAGGATAATACGGCGGACGAAGCGTGCGTGGAAAACTTTTGTTATCTGTTCCCAGTGAAGCTGCTGCTGATCCAACCAATTTTAACCACCACGTATCACGGAAATGATCGACAAACGGCGTTCCGTTGTTCGGGCTTCCGATAAGAATCACTTTTCCAAGATTCTTAACCGTGTTACTATCCAAATATGCACGGATGATCAATCCGCCAAGCGAATGTCCCACAAAATGAATCGTCTGATTGGAATCGATCTGTATCGTATCGATCTGTTTTGTCACTTCGGTCAGGATCTGATCGGGAGAACGGTTGATCGAATGATAGTCAATCAGCACAGTCGAAAATCCGACATCTTCCAATCGTGTTTGAAGCGGAACCATGATCGATTTGCCCCGCCCTAAACCATGCAGTAGGACAACGATATCCTTGGGTGCGCCTCTTTTTTCCTGTGCATGAAGAATAGTGAAATCCATCGGCAGAACTAGAAGCGAAAAGAAAACTACAGAAATAATGTGATTTGTCAATCTTTTTTGAAGGATCATAATAGTCTAAGATATTGTGATGAAAGAAATTACAGTGTCTTGAAAATACGCAACAATCAATTGACACTCCATTGAATAGCGTGTTATATAAAAAGACGAATCATCCAAAAAATAATTTCATCAAGCGCTTGACTTTTTACTCTTCCTATATTATTATGTAACCAAACGGTTACATATAAGACGAAAGAATCATGAGAAGAGATGTTTTTCAGGCAATAGCAGATCCAAACAGACGAGCGATCATTAGTTTATTGGCAGGGCAGCAAAAAATGAATGTTAACGGTCTGGCAGAGAAATTTAAGATCAGCCGCCCGGCGATTTCAAAACATATAAAAATTCTTTCTGAATGCGGATTGGTAATAACTACCCAAGAAGGGCGCGATAAGTATTGCGAAATGAAATTTGAAAAATTGAACGAAGTTTCAACCTGGGTTGAGCAGTATAGGAAATTCTGGGAAGAGAAACTGGATGCACTGGACAATTATTTAACAACACTTCAGGCAAAAGAAAAAAAATAGCAGTAAGCTTTTTTATAAGAAGAGAATAAAAATCTCTGAAACAAATTTAATCATCCTTACAAGGAGAAATTACAATGGCTGGAGATACAAAACAAAATTCACCGAAGGAAGATGTTTTTGTTAAGCGCATCATTGATGCGCCCGTTGAACTTGTTTGGAAAGCATGGACCGATACAACGCATGTTATGAAGTGGTGGGGACCAAAACATTATACTTCCCCAACCTGCGTGATCGATCTTCGAGAAGGAGGACAATATATTTTTTGTATGCGCGCGCCGAAAAACCAGGGTGGGCAAGATTCCTACGTGTCCGGAATCTATCAAAAAATTGTTCCGATGGAACGATTGGAATTTACGCAGGGACTATCAGATAAAGATGGAAACAGAATTAATCCTTTGTCTGTTGGTATGCCGCCGGACTTTCCCAAAGAATTTCTCACAACAATTATTTTCAAAAGAATAAAACACGATATGACGGAGCTGACCGTTATTGAACATGGCTGGACACCGGGTCACATGTATGTGTACTCGCTTGCCGGAATGCATCAATGCATCGACAAGCTTGCTGAAAGTCTGGAGTAAAAAATATGAAAATAAAAGCACAGGAGCTTTCAGACAAAGAGCAGGTGACAGCTCATATTAAAAAACTCGATCCTTCTGTCAGAAAAATAGTTAAGACATTGCGCCACATCATTTTAAGCACAAACAAAGAAATTGGTGTGCGCATCAAATGGAACAATCCCGCGTTCTATTACACCGGTGAAATGAAACCGTTTAATCCAAAGGAATTCAAAAGGGAGATAATCGTTTTTAATCTTTTCAAAGAAAGAATAATGTTGGTCTTCCCCAGTGGAGCTAAAGTAAATGATACGTCTGGCTTGCTCGAAGGAAAATATAAGGACGGCAGAAGAATTACAATCTTTAAAGACTTGAACGATGTTAAAGCAAAAAAGACAGTATTACAAAATGTAATAAAGAAATGGCTGACACTAATCGATAAATAACAAAAGGAAATAATTATGAAGCGATTGATTTTTGCAATTATTACCGCAATTCTGATCAACGGAATTTTGGCAACTGCTATTGATGAAGTTCTTCATGCAACCGGTGTGTATCCGCCGCATGGGCAGCCGTATTTCGATACAGATTTATTTTTGTTGGCGCTGAGTTACCGCTTCATTATAACAATATTTGCCGCATACATTACCGCAATGATTGCAAAAGAAAAAGCGAACACGGCGTTATGGTTTACTGGAATATTGGGAGCAATTCTATGGCTTGCAGGAACAATTGCAATGCAGGGACTTGGTCCTCTGTGGTATGGTATTGTCGGCGCTATAACCGCGCTTCCCCTTGCACTGTTTGGCGGTTCATTATATAAGCGCCGATTGCAAAAAAATATCAGCCTGAATCTAAATAAACGTAAGGACTAAAATTATGAACAATGAATCCTTTATTATCGAACGGACGTACAGCGCACCTGCAGAGAAAGTCTGGAAAGCGATCACCGACAAGAACGAAATGAAACAATGGTACTTCGATCTTGCGGAATTCAAAGCCGAAGTCGGTTTTGAATTTCAGTTCACCGGCGGTCCGTCACCGGAAAAACAATATTTACATCTCTGCAAAATTACCGAAGTGATTCCCGGTAAGAAGTTAACACATAGCTGGCGGTACGACGGTTACGAAGGAAATTCATTTGTTACATTTGAATTGTTTGCCGAAGGAGGCAAGACCAGACTGAAACTTACCCACGCAGGTTTGGAAACATTCCCGAATGAAAATCCGGATCTTGCAAAACACAATTTTGTTGAAGGATGGACCGATATCATCGGCAGGTCATTGAAAGAATTTGTGGAAAAGTAATTAGAAACCATCTCAAAAATGCCAAACCATTGTCATTGCGAGACGTTTTTTGTCGAAGGAATCTTGTTTTTTTTGTTAAGTTTTGGAGATTGCCCCGCTTTTTGGATTCCGCTTGTGCGGGATTTATAAAGCGGAACTTCGGTCGCTGTGCTCCCTCGCAATGACCATCCATTTTTTAAAAAGGCTTCTAGGCAGTACAAAATTTTTAAAAACCAAACCATTTATAAATTCATAATTGACTAAATCACACCTGAGGAAGTAATGAAAACAGTAATGAAATTTGCACTCTTGTTTTTTATTTTTTTTATACTTTTTGTTTTGCCCAATGTTTTCTTTCCGCTTAATATCAAAATTGAGAATCCAAGCGAATACAACGGGCAGATGATAGCTGTATTATTACTGATGCAGTTTTCCATTATTATCTATTTGATCAAACGCCTTAACCTGTGGGGAGGAAAACTTTTTCTCAGCACAGCGCTTATCTTTTGGGGTCTCCAGACCTTTATGACACAATCGGAGACATGGTATTTTAGAGAAGCGATGCCTGCAATTACCAACAAGGAATTACTAAATTTATTTCTACGCCCGTTGATTACAGCCGTCACTTTTATACCGCTGGCAATATGGATGTTGGGTAAGTGGAAACAGAATGCTGAACGTTCCACACCTCAAATTCAATTAAACCCATCAAACCTACATTGGAAAGAAGTAGTATGGCTCTCCGCCGCTTACGTGATAATTTATTTTGTGTTCGGTTATTTTGTTGCTTGGCAATTTGAAGCCGTTCGTTTATTCTATTCAGGAAGCGCAGAAAATGCAGGATTTATCGGGCAAATACAGCAGACGCTGCAAACAAAGAATTTTATTTTTCTCTTTCAGTTCTTCCGCGGGTTTTTATGGATCATGGTGGGATTTCCAATAGTGATGTATTTGAACGGAAGTAAAAAAGAAAAAATTCTAGCATGCATTTTTTTGTATTCGCTTCCTGCAATACAACTGATTGTTGACAATCCATTTATGCCGCAGCAAGTGAGAATAGCACACTTGCTGGAAGTTGCCACATCCAACGGATTGTTTGGGTTATTGATTGGATACAGTTCAATAAAAAAAGTATGATTACATTCAAGGCTGAAAATATTTTTTCGCATCCGGACGAAGAAGAAAATAAGAAATGACCGCAAGCAGTACGGCGTGCGTTGCCAGTTGGGAAAACTCGTGGAAAAAACTTATGTAAACGTGGTAAGCAATCCAGACTAGCAGAAGCCAGCGTGCCCAATTTGCGCCGCGAAGTGTAAAAGCTCCGCCAACGATTGCCAGAAGCCGGGAGAAGAGAACCCACGCTTGATCATTTGAAAACGGGTTGTGGATATTGAGTTCGGTTGCGTGGTATGCAACTCCGACAATGCCGGCTGCAATAAAGAGCCAGCCGACAATGGTAACAGAGAGAGGACGTTTGATCATTGTTCAATCCTTAAACTTATTTCTATCTGAAAATACCCAAGACCTAATCAATTATCAATCTTGCCTTTTCGCTCCGCTTAAAGTATTATGCAATATATTTAATTAAGAGGGAATAATCCGATTAATGGAAATTTCCACAGAACACATTCGCAAAACACTCGACACGGTTTACACGACCGAATCGCGCCGCATTCTTGCTACGCCTGCGTGCCGAAACGCGGCACTTCGGCGTGCAGGCACGCTCATTCGTCTGCTTGCTAAAAATTAATTCACTCTATGGAAAATTCGACTCAGAATATTAGTGCAACGCTTGATTCGTTATATACGACTGAATCGCGCCGAATTCTTGCTACATTGATTCGCTTACTCGGCGATTTTGACATTGCCGAAGATGCAATGCACGATGCATTTGCAGCAGCGGCGGAGAAGTGGTCCGTAGAGGGAGTTCCTGAAAACCCGCGAGCGTGGCTTATCTCAACGGGACGATTCAAAGCGATAGACGAAATGCGTCGCAATGCAAAGTTCAATTCATCATTAGATCAAGTCGCAGAACAGTACGAAGGAGATGCGTTCGACATTGCGGCGCAGATCGATAAAGGAATTCAGGATGATGAACTGCGGCTAATCTTTACTTGCTGTCATCCGGCATTATCCCCCGACGCGCGCATTGCACTGACACTGCGCGAAGTGTGCGATCTTACCACCGAAGAAATTGCGCATGCATTTCTCACCACACCGACTACGCTTGCGCAGCGCATCGTCCGTGCAAAAGCAAAGATCCGCGATGCGCGCATTCCGTATCAAGTGCCGGCGCAATCAGAACTGCCGGAGCGTTTGAACACTGTGCTTCATGTAATCTATTTAGTTTTTAACGAAGGATATTCCGCATCATCGGGGGAAACATTAACGCGCGCAGATCTTTCCGGCGAAGCAATTCGTCTTGGAAGATTATTACTGCAATTGTTGCCAGAACCTGAAGCGATGGGACTTCTTGCGCTGATGCTTTTACAAGAATCACGCCGCGCCGCGCGCACATCTTTTGTGGGCGATATAATTTTGCTGGAGGATCAAGACCGAGCATTATGGAATCAAGAATATATCAACGAAGGAATCGCATTGGTTGAGCAGGCGCTTTCTTCGCGGCGCTTTGGACCGTACACAATTCAAGCGGCGATCGCAGCAGTACATTCCGAAGCAAAAAACGCGGCGGAAACAGATTGGAAACAGATCGTCGGATTGTATGATTTTCTGCTGCGGGTAGAACAGTCGCCGGTGATTGAATTGAATCGCGCCGTAGCAGTTGCGATGCGTGATGCCCGCCTGCCGGACGGGGAGGGTTTTCAAGCGGGGGAATAAATATTATCGATGCAATTCTTGAACGCGGCGATCTTACCGATTATCAATTTGCACATTCCGCACGGGCAGAGCTTTGTCGCCGATTAGGGAACATGGATGAAGCGAAAACTTCATTTGCACGCGCACTTTTTCTGACAAAACAAGAACCTGAGCGAAGGTTTTTGGAAGGCCAGATGAAAAAATTGGGATGAAAGAACAGTCCGCCCTACGGGGCTCGATGAGATGTAGATGATCGCTAATTATAAATAGCGCGTTCCTACGGAGCAATTACCATTGTGTGAAAAATGAAAATTTGAAAATATGTGATCGAACAATTGGATAAAATAATAAAGGACTTCGCCGGAATGACGACGCAAGCGTCGGGATATTAGACCCAATAGTGAATAAATTTATAAAATTACATTTAGCACCATCGGTGCGAACAGACTATAGGGATAACAGAAAAAAATTATTCAAGCGCCATAGGCGCGACCTGTAAACAATACGTGGAGGGATAATGGCAAATACCTACACCCAGATTTATATTCATATTGTTTTTGCTGTGCAGGGAAGAGGATGTTTGATTCCACGCCAGCATAAAGAAGAGTTATGTAAATTCACCACCGGTATTATTAAAAACAGAGATCAAAAACTCATTGCAATCAATTGCGAACCGGACCACATGCATGTTTTTGTCGGCGTAAAACCAACGATCACAATATCCGATCTTGTACGGGATATCAAAGCCGGTTCTTCCGGATTTATCAACGATAAACAATGGATCAAAGGTAAATTCAACTGGCAGGAAGGGTTTGGGGCATTCTCCCATTCCCATTCAAATATTGACACGGTTGTAAAATATATTCAGAGCCAGGAAGAACATCATCGGAAGAAAACATTCAAGGAAGAATATTTAAAAATGTTGGAGGATTTTGCTGTGGAGTATAATTCGGAATATCTCTTTCAGTGGATTGACGAGGAATGAATCAGGTCGCCCCTCTGGGGCTAAATCTGTACGCCCCTCTGGGGCTATAAACAGTGCACTCCTACGGAGTGCTTTAATTCTTTAACAATAAGTTTAAAAAAAATAAGCGATGCTGGGAAAATTTTAGCACCGTAGGTGCAAACTGTTTGTCGTTTTATTGCAAGTACATAAAACAAGCTCCGAAGGAGCGATCTATAAAATAATAATCGGAATCTATTCGTAAACAAGATCGCGTTGACGGTGTAAAAGATTTTTTTACCGACAGCTGATTGTACGTTGCATCCAAGTCTCATCAATTGCACATTATTTTAAAATCTTAATCATAGGAGAGTTACCATGAACCGATACAAAACAATCATACTATGTCTGTTGCTGCTCTTCTCATTCGCAGTAGCAAAAAATGAATCCCTTGCCTCTCTGCTCGAATCACGCGGTTCTGCTCTTGTCACGGAAGCAAAATCTAGCGGAACGAACGGACCGACAACGTACCGCCGTTTTGTTGAACTCGTTGCTGCCGAACTTACAAAATCAGGTGATAAAACAACTGCGGAAAAACTCACGACTGCTATAACCAATCCTTCCACATCCAACTTCCCGCGAACGGAATTCGCATGGATCACGCACATCTTTGCGCGTGAGTTTTATAAAGATGATATCATTCGGGAAACCGGAGAACTGATCAAGTTTAAAACTTTTGCCACCGATGTACCAAATCGCAAAAACCCGGAGTTCATCCGCCAGAAGGAATATCTTCAAGCGCTTTCAGAAAAATTAGGATTACACTTCAATGATGCGGATGGCTATGTGCAAGAAATCTGGATTGGAAACGGACCGGAATCGTTCGGGCTTATGTCTCACTCGGACGTTCAGCCGGTCGCTCCCGAAGAATGGTCGCACGATCCGTGGAGCGGTGACATTATCGACGGAAAAATCTGGGGACGCGGCTCCGTTGATGATAAGGGACCGATCGTTGCGATCATGTACGGCATGCGGGCAATGCTGGACAGCGGATTTCCTCTCAAAAAAAAAATTATTCTTCTTGTTGGAACCGATGAAGAATCGGCGAACGAGGATGTTTCCACATACCTGAAAACAAACAAAGCACCCGACCAGACAATTGTTGTCGACTCGAACTTCCCGGTGATCTGCGCGGAAAAAGGATGGTGCGGCATCTGGCTTCACATTCCGAAAGAAGCGGGGAGTTCAAATGGAAAAGGATTATTAGTAACCTCGCTCCAATCCGGTTTTTCACCATCGATCGTACCGGAACGTGCCGTCGCAAAGATCGTTTCAACAAAAGGGAATGCTGCCGACGCAAAAAAAGAAATTGAAAAAAAAGTTGAAGGATTCAAAAAACGAAGAGCCGGAGCAAGGATAGAAGTAAACACTTCAGGCGATACAGTAATAGTGACGGCGTGGGGAAAAACGGTTCACAGCGCAGGACCCGAACAGGGACACAATGCGCTCATGGACTTGCTCGTCTTTCTTGACAATGACCTGAAGGTTTTACCAAACGCGTATGGATTGATGGCAAAGTTTGCTGCACGGTACATCGGTTTTGAACTGAATGGAAAAAGTCTCGGGATTGCTCACAAGGATGATTTCATGGGAAGCGTAACCGTTGCGGGTGATATGTTCAATCAAACAGACACAACGGTGATGTTCATGTTTAATTTCCGCATACCGAAAGGGATCAAGAGTGCTGCGATCGAACGGAAACTGAACTCTCTCTTCACCAAATTTGGAAAGGACCATGGATTCAAATTTTCCGACACGCGTTATATGAGCGATGCTCATTATTTCGACCCTAAAAATCCATTAGTGCAAAAACTTTTAACGATCTATAACTCTGTTACAAAAGAGAATAGGGGGGCACAATCCATTGGGGGCGGTACGTACGCGCACAGAATTCCCAATGCCGTGGTCTTCGGTCCCGCACTGCCGGAAGAAGAATACCTCGGTCACAGACCCAACGAGTATTTTCTTATCAGCACTCTTGTGCGGAATATTGAGATACTCACACATACGATGGTGGAATTTGGAATGTAGAAGCGTGAACAATCAGCTTGTTAACCGCAAAGAACGCAAAGAGCGCTAAGAAGTTTTGTAATATCTTCATTAAAATTTCTGCGTTCTCAGCAAACTCTGCGGTGTACATATTCACGAAATAATCTGTGAATCTGTGGCAAAAAAATCATAAGTGATTGTCGATTTTTGATTATGCTAATCGACTATATATTGTCAGCCAGAAGCTGATGCGCCAAAAAACTGGCGCACAAGTGCGTCTCTGGTGCAAATGAATATTTTCATCGATAATGAAAGGAGAAACAACCATGAGAAAAATAATCGTTTTATCGTTTATTACCTTAGATGGAGTAATGCAAGCGCCCGGAGGTCCCGAGGAAGATACGTCAAGTGGCTTCAAATATGGCGGTTGGTGTGCGCCGTATTTTGCCGACGCTGACGAAGCGGCCGGTGAGCTCATGGCAAAACAAATGAAGTCCGCAGACCTTCTATTGGGTAGAAAAACATTTGATATTTTTGCTGCCTACTGGCCTGAACATGCAGATATGTGGACAGGTATCAATGACGTCACTAAATACGTCGTGTCCAAGACTATGAATAAGAATAAGTCAGATTGGAAAAACATAGTTTTCCTTAAAAGCGTCGATGACATCAAAAAGATCAAGAACTCAGCAGGCACTGATATCCAAGTTCATGGCAGCGGCAACCTGGTCCAGACACTACTCAAACATGATCTGGTTGATGAGCTGTGGCTCAAAACGTTCCCGGTCACACTCGGTACGGGCAAGCGTTTGTTTGGCGAGGGTAGCATTCCTGCAGCCTTCACATTAACAGAGAGTTTGGTTACGCCAAATGGTGTGATTTTCGCCAATTACAAGCGAACCGGAGAAGTGAAGACAGGTACTATTGGAGCGTAAGGAGAAGTAAAAACAGGTTCGTTCTAAATACTATAAGGAGATATTACCATGAGATTCATAATGTTCATGATCCCGGATGTTTACCAGGGAGGAAAAGGGAAAAGAGTTGCAGGAGATTTCACTCCTCCCGCCGATGCTGTGGAAGCAATGATGAAATATAACGAAGAACTGGCAAAAGCAGGACATCTCATCGCGCTCGACGGTCTTCATCCGATTGAAAAAGGCGCGCGCGTTTCTTTTTCCAAAGGAAAACCGACCGTCACCGATGGACCGTTCATCGAATCGAAGGAAGTGTTCGGCGGATATTGGCACGTCAATTTCAAATCCAAAGAAGAAGCAATCGAATGGGCAAAGCGCATTCCTGCGGCGGACGGTGATACCGTAGAAATCCGTCAGGTGTTCGAAGTGGCTGATTGGCCGGAAGATGCGCAGAATGCTGCAGACAGCTCAGTAGTGAAAAAGGCGGTAGAAAAACACCGATAGACAAAACAAAAAAGAATATGAAAAAAATTAACATAGAAAACATCGATGATTACATCGCGGGTTTTCCAAAAAGCACTCAAAAACTTTTAAAAGAAATCAGAGCCGCGATTAAAAAAGCAGCGCCGCAAACTGAAGAGGCGATCAAATACGGTATTCCGACATTTATGCTGAATGGTAACTTAGCGCATTTTGGAGGATACGAACATCATATCGGGTTTTATCCTGCGCCGCGGGCGATTGAAGTATTCAAAAAGGAGCTGTCAAAGTATGAGGGTGGAAAGGGGACGATACAATTTCCGATAGACAAACCGCTTCCCATTGGGCTGATAAAAAAAATTGTAAAATTTAGAGTAAAGGAACATTTAGAAAAAGTGAAAGTAAAAAAGAAAAAATAGTTTGATTATAGGAGAAAAAATTATGAAATACATTTGCTTAGGTTATTTAGAAGAACATATGTGGGATGGCTGGTCCGAAAACGAACAAAAGAATTTTGTTGATGAATGCATGACGTACGACAAGGAGCTTCGGACAAATAAAAATTTCATCGGCGGTGAAGCATTGCAGAGCATTCGGACGGCAACAACAGTTCGACACAAAAACGGAAAACCTGCCATCACCGACGGTCCGTTTGCCGAAACGAAAGAGCAATTGGGAGGGATTATGATATTGGAAGCGCGTGATTTGAACCACGCCATTCAATTGATGTCGAACCATCCTTCCACACGCATGGGCGGAACGTGGGAGATTCGTCCTGCAGACGAGCAGATCAACGCTCTGTATCAGGAAAAGGAAAAATATTCAATGGCTTCCAAAGAAAAATAAAAAGGAGAATCAATAATGGGTAAGATCGTGATGTGGAATTTGATGACACTGGACGGCTATTTTGAAGGAACAAAAAAGTGGGATCTCGATTTCCACAACATTGTGTGGGGCGATGAACTTGAACAGTTGTCTATTGAACAATTGAGTCAATGCAATTCTTTGGTGTTCGGACGGGTAACCTATGAAGGGATGGCGGCATATTGGACAACCGCAACGGGTGAAGTAAAAGTTGCTGATTTTATGAACAAAATTCCGAAAATTGTTTTTTCCAAAACTCTCAACAAAGCTGATTGGAACAACACACGGTTAGTGAAAGATAATATTGAAGAAGAAGTTGCAAAGCTGAAGCAATCCGGAAAAGATTCTTACATCTTTGGGAGCGCGGACTTTTCCGCAACACTGATGAAGCTCGGATTGATTGACGAATACCGGATTTGCGTCGTGCCGGTGATTCTCGGCGGAGGAACTCCTCTCTTTAAAGCAAATCCGGAACAATTGAAATTACAACTGCTCAATACACAGGTATTGAAAAACGGCGGTGTTATACTTCGGTATGCAAGCAATGCAAACAACTAATTCATTTACAATAATTCATAAGGAGGATCATCATGGGTAAATATGTTGACGGTTTTGTCATTCCGGTAGCAAAAAAGAAACTTCCGGCGTACCGAAAAATGGCGCAGATCGGCGCAAAAGTCTGGAAGAAACACGGCGCGCTGGAATATTTCGAGTGTGTCGGCGACGATCTTAATCCGGCGTTCGCAGGAATTAAATTTCCACAAACGGTAAAAGCAAAAAAGGGCGAAACGGTGATCTTCTCGTTCATCATCTACAAATCGCGCAAGCACCGCGACAGTGTGAATGCCAAAGTGATGAAAGATCCGATGATGAATGATTCGCAGAATATGGCAATGCCATTTGACATGAAACGCATGGCATTCGGAGGATTCAAAACGATCGTGGAATTCTAAGAAAAATCATCGATGCTTGAGAACAAAAGAAGGTTCAGTTATGACAAAACTCAAACACAAAATCATACCGCACTTGTGGTATGATAAAGAAGCAAAAGAAGCGGCGGAGTTTTACTGCTCTGTTTTCCCCGACTCCAAGATCACCAACGTCATCACGCTTCACGATACTCCCTCTGGTGATTGCGATGTGGTTTCGTTCCAGCTTTCGGATCAGTCGTTCATGGCGATCAGTGCGGGACCGTACTTCAAATTCAATCCGTCGATCTCCTTCATACTCAATTTCGATCCATCGAGAGACAAGAACGCTCGGAAGAATCTCGATGCAACTTGGGAGAAATTGTCGCACGGCGGTACGGCACTGATGCCGTTAGACAAATATCCATTCAGCGAATGGTACGGCTGGATACAAGATAAATACGGGCTCTCATGGCAGCTCATCCTCTCAAATCCCGACGGCGAAGAAAGGCCATTCATTGTGCCGTCGTTGATGTTCGTCGGAGATGTCTGCGCGAAAGCGGAAGAAGCAACCGACTACTATCTCTCGGTATTCAAAAACACAAAACGAGGATTGATTGCCCGCTATCCAAAAGGAATGGAACCGGATAAAGAAGGGACGATCATGTTCACCGACTTCATGATCGAAGGCCAGTGGTTTGCCGCTACGGAGAGCGCACACGAACATAAATTCGCTTTCAACGAAGCGGTCTCACTCATGGTTCCCTGCGATACTCAACAAGAGATTGATTACTTCTGGAAAAAACTTTCCGTCGTACTGGAAGCTGAACAGTGCGGGTGGTGCAAAGATAAGTACGGACTCTCGTGGCAAATTCATCCTGCCGTAATGGATGAGATGATGCAGAAGGGAACGCGTGAGCAGGTCGATCGGTTAACAAAAGCGTTCCTGCCGATGAAGAAACTCAACATTGCAAAGTTGAAGAAAGCGTACGAAGGAAAATCATAATAGATCACGCAAAGGAGACCAGTCAATGAGAAACGTAGTGTTCGGAATCAATATAACGCTGGATGGCGTGTGCGATCATACCAATGGGATTGCCGATGATGAACTGCACGAGTACTTCACCGGGCTCCTGCAAAGTGCAGACATCGATATTTTAGGGCGTAACACCTATCAGTTGATGTACCCGTATTGGCACGACGTCGCGGTGAATCAATCGGAATCGAAAGTTGTCAACGAATTTGCACGCACGTATGATTCGATCCCGAAGATCGTCTTTTCAAAAACGTTAACAGGTGTGGAATGGAACAACACGACGCTTCTGCGTTCAAATCTTCAAGAAGAGATCATAAAATTGAAACAGCAGCCCGGAAAAAATATTTCCATCGGCAGTTTGAGCATTGCCGCATTTCTTACGCAACTCGGTCTGATCGATGAATATTATATCGTTGTTCATCCGGTAATTGCAGGAAAAGGTCCCCGCTTGTTCGATTCGGTAGGTAAATATACACTGGAACTCATCGATTCTAAAAGATTTCGTTCCGGCGCGATTGCACTTCATTATAAAAAAATTTCTTCATAAAAAAGGAGATGTTCTATGCAAAAACTACATTATTCAATCGTCATCAACGCACCGGCATCAAAAGTGTGGACTACGATGCTTGATGATAAAACGTATCGTCTATGGACAGAGGCATTTTCACCCGGCTCGTACTACAAAGGTGATTGGAACAAAGGAAGCAAAATTCTTTTCCTTGGTCCCAGCGAAAACGGTGACTCGGGAATGGTAAGCCGGATAAAAGAAAACAGGAAACATGAATTTATTTCTATTGAACATCTCGGTATGATACAGAACGGCAAGGAAGACACTTCAAGCGAAGAGGCAAAAGCTTGGGCCGGAGCGCTTGAAAATTATACCTTCACGGAAAAAAATGGCGCCACCGAATTACTTATCGATCTCACAGGAAATATCGCCGAAGAATTTGTAGAGATGTTTGACGGTATTTGGCCGAACGCGTTGAAAAAATTGAAAGAAATTGCAGAGAAATAACAGTATGAAATATATGCTCCTTGTCTATCTCAGTGAGGATGCGCTGACAGAAAACGAGCGCATGCAATGCTATAAAGATTCGGCAGCACTTTCGCGAGACCTCAGTGCGGGCGGAAAATACATCGACGCGTCGCCGCTGCAATCCGTTTCACTGGCAACCAGTGTCCGCGTCCGCAACGGCAAACGGCTCATCACCGACGGTCCCTTTGCAGAAACTCACGAACAGCTCGGCGGATTTTACCTGATCGACGCAAAGAATCTGGATGATGCAATTGCCATTGCAGAACGTGTGCCGGTCGTGACAGTAGGAACCATTGAAATCCGTCCCGTGCTGGAAATACCCGGATTGCCCGAGAATTCTTAAAAATTCACAAACGGCAGATAGAGTTGTTGATTTCCAATCCCTTCATTCGACTATATAGTGAGGATAGAAATCTTTATTTAACCCAAAAGGAGTCACTATGACAGCATCCAATAAAACAATAACGATCACCATTGAAACAACGGTCAACGCGCCGATCGAAACAGTGTGGAAGATGTGGAATGCGCCGGAAGATATCACAAAATGGGCTACCGGATCACCCGATTGGCATACACCTTACGCGGAGAACGATCTTCGTGTCGGCGGCAAATTTCTTTCTCGTATGTCAGCAAAAGACGGCAGCGCCAGTTTCGATTTTGTTGGAATATACGATGAAGTCAAAACCAACAGCGTTATTGCCTACACAATGGAAGATGGCAGAACAGCAAAAATCGTCTTTACCCCATCAGGAAAGAGCGTAAAGATCGTCGAGACATTCGAAGCGGAAACTGAGAACACGCCGGAACTGCAGAGAGCCGGATGGCAAACGATCCTTGATAATTTTAAGAAACACGTTGAATCAAATTCATAATCTTTTCAATACATCAAAAGAGAACCATTCTCATGAACAAAGTAATTTCAAAAGACGGAACCTCTATTGCATATGAAAAATCAGGAAGTGGTGAACCGTTGATCCTTATTGACGGCGCATTGTGTTACCGTTCCTTTGGACCGATGAAAAAGTTTGCTTCATTATTATCAAACAACTTCACTGTCTATTGGTATGATCGTCGCGGACGAGGCGACAGCGGCGATTCTCCAACATCTTCACCGGATCGGGAAGTTGAAGATATCGAAGCACTGATCAACGAAACCGGAGGCGCCGCATTTCTTCTTGGTCTTTCTTCCGGTGCAGCTCTTGCGCTTCGAGTGGCATCAAAAGGACTCAATATTAAGAAGATGGCATTGTACGAACCACCATATGTATGGGATAAGAACAGCGGGAAACCTGCGATCGATCACGAAGCAGCATTGAAAAAAATATTGGCGACAGGCAATCGCGGCAAAGCGGTAAAATATTTTATGGTAACAATGGTTGGTGCTCCGGCGATAGCCGCATTCGTCATGCAATTGATGCCAATGTGGAAAAAATTGAAAGGTGTCGCACATACGCTACCGTACGATTCAGCGATCATGGGAGATTGGTCTGTTCCCGAAGAAAACATTTCATCGATAAAAACCCCTACACTTATTGCAGGAGGTGGAAAAAGTCCCGCGAATCTGCAGGATCCAGTAAAGCTGATCGCTAAGCTTCTTTCGAATGGAACGCTTAAAATGCTGGAGGGGCAAACGCATAATGTAAAAGCAGAAGTCCTTATCCCTGAAGTGATGAAATTTTTCAAAAAATAATTCTACAAATCAATTATAAAGGAAGAGTATATGTCATCGTCAAGTGAAAATGTGTTGATCTCCAAACCAAAACTTTGGATGTCGTATGCACTTAGCGGTATCGCAGTCTTATTTATGGTTTTTGATACCGGCATCAAAGTCTTGCGGGAAAGTCATGCGGTTGAAGGAACCATTCAACTTGGGTATCCCGACAGTTCCGTTGTTACCATTGGAATCATTGAAGCAATTTGTCTTCTGTTGTATATTATTCCGCGTACATCGGTTCTCGGCGTGGTGCTGATGACCGGATATCTTGGCGGAGCAGTTGCTACCCACATACGGCTGGGAAATCCGTTGTTCTCACATATTCTTTTTTCAGTTTATATAGCAATTTTGTTATGGGGAGGATTATATCTTCGCGAACAGAGACTGAGAGAATTAATACCATTTCGGAAATAATAATTGAATCAACAATCTATGAAACCAGTGAACATCGATACTCTTAAACAGAATTTTTTTGGCACCATAATTATGCCGAATGATGATGCGTACGAACAGGCGCGCAAATCGTATGTCGGCAGCGGCTCTCCCGCAATCGTCGTTCGTCCGAACACCGCCGGTGATGTTGTGGTCGCAATCCAGTTTGCACAGAGCAATTCGTTGGTCATTTCCATCCGCAGCGGCGGACATAGTGTTGCCGGATTCTGCACGAACAACGGTGGAATTATTATCGACCTTTCAGTGATAAACAGCGTTGAACTTATTGATAAACAGAACAATATCGTCAGAATCGGCACGGGAGCAACGTGGAAAAAAGTTGCCGGGACGTTGCAAGAGTTTGGATTGGCCCTCTCGTCCGGAGATTCTACATCCGTCGGTGTCGGCGGACTTGCGCTGGGAGGAGGGATCGGCTGGATGGTACGCAAATATGGATTGACGATCGATAGTTTGAAAGCCGCAGAAACTGTCACCGCCGACGGAAAAATCCTGCGAACAACTGCAACAGAGTATCCCGATCTTTTTTGGGCAATCAGAGGCGGCGGCGGAAATTTTGGTGTAGTAACGCATTTTGAATTTGCAGCGAAGCCGGTGGGCAAAGTATTTTCGGGAATGATCATCTATGCAATGGAAAATTTATCGGCTCTCTTGAAAGGGTGGCGTGATGCGATGCGTGCTTCATCGGAAGATCTCACCGTGATGTTCCTTGTGATGCCCTCATTCTTCGGTAATCCTCCGTCTGCAATTGCGTGGTGTTGTTACGCAGGAGATGATGAGACGGCCGCGATGAAGGCGATCGGTCCGCTGCTGAAGATCGGTACCGTCGTTCAAAACATGGTTGTGAAAAAAAATTATGCAGATGTACTCGAAGAGCCTCATCCGCCCGAAGGAGTAAAAGCGATCGTCACGAACGGATTTGTTGAACAACTCAGCGACGAACTTATTGATGCAATTGCTTCAACTCATGGTAAGGAAGTTGGTCCGGTGCTGCAATTGAGATATGTCAAAGGTGCGATGAACCGGATCGATTCCGGATCAACGGCGTTCGCGCATCGCGGCAGTGAAACAATGCTTGTTTCGGCAAGCTTTGTTCCGCTGGAGGCAACCAAAACTGAAATCGATCAAGCAATGATACCGTGGAAAACGATCTCACCATTTACCAAAGGAGCATACGTTAATTTCTTCAGCAGCGCAAACAAGGAAGATGTTGCTGCTGCGTATCCGCAAGAAACATATAACCGTCTTGCAGCGGTCAAAAAAATATATGATCCGAAGAATATCTTCAATCAGAACTACAACATTCCGCCGGCGGATTAACTTGTCGGCAGGATTTCTTTTTTCCGCAACACACCCGCGCTGATCAACGCGATGGCGAGTCCGATAGGGAAGATCTCCATCAGTGTAATGCCGAAGCGAATGAACGGATTCTTATACATTTCTGCGAGCGATTTCATCTCTTCGAGTTTTTTAGCGATCTCTTCCTGCGATTTTCCGTCATGCTTCATCTTTTTGGCGGTCATATCCGCATACCGCTGCATGAACGATTCTTTTATTCCCGGAACAGTATTGTAATAGACTTCCCATCCTCCCGCATACATCAGCGAAGCAATAGCAACCATCGAGAGTCCGACCTTGAATCCTTTTCCGAATGTGATTGCGCCGTTGTTATGTTTGTCGCGGAACGACTTGACGCCGAAGAAGATCAGCGACAGAACGATGATCATTGTTGTGTAGCCGAAGAGTTCGGAATTATCGAACGAGAGAGTTCCCTGCTCCATCATATAAAAACTAATGACGAACATCATGACCATCAGCAGTCCGGAAATACCGCCGTAGACAAGAACTGTTTTACGCATAACATTTTCTCCTTTTTTTCATTCAAGATACAATAGTTGAAAGGGAATCCGCATCACCCAAAAGTATGGTTTTTTACATCTCGCTCACAAACAGAAGTTTGGGAGCGTTTGTTTTAGAAACTCTGTTTTCCAAACAACGCAATTCCTTCTGTGCGGTCCGATTTTGGAAAAATTTCTACCAATACAATAATTATAAACAAACTCCATTTGGTAATTTCTTTTACCACCACTGTTAAAGATTTTCGAATATTCCAGAGTAACAAAGTCCCCTCCTCCATGAGGAGGGGACGACGCGAAGCGTCAGGGGTGGTAGCGTTCACGGAAGAAGCATCAATTCCTTGGCCTTTTTGATTGCTTCGGTTCTCCGCCGTGCGTTCAGTTTTACGAACAGATTGGACGAATGTGATTTAACAGTGTGCGGAGAGACGAATAATTTATCCGCGATCTCCTGATTGGACATTCCCTGCGCGATCAATTCCAGCACTTCCAATTCCCGCTTGCTGATGCCGAGTTTTTCAAGATTCGATTCGTTGAGCGAAAAATTGGGATCGACGGTAACGATCTTTTTTCTGGTCAACTGTCTGCCGACCCACACGCCGAGGATGGTGAACATCAACGCCACAACGCCGATATAGAATTCTACAGAAAGGTCTTTTACAAAGAACCGGTAATCAACATATTTTAAAATGCCGACCAGTATCGCCATTGCGCCGCCGTAGAGCAGAATTGTTTTTCGCATGCAGGAAACTGCAAAAAGTAAAAATAAAAGGCAAGGCGGGATAGAATCTTAATTTAAAACAAAACAACATCGTCATGCTGACGAATGTCAGCATCTTTTATAATGTTTTAAGTGATGAAACAAAAAAAATATCTATGATTGCTTGGGTTGTAATGGTATTGTATATTGAGCATAAATAGAAGGATGCTAGTTAGTAACGCATAATATCGAACAGTCAGTTGTATGATTAAATATTAAATATAATGTGTGTTAACTCGTAAGCTTTTCTCCTCTGGAATATCGATGACTCGAATATTTTTGAATTGTAGTGTATTTATTGTTTTGTCTTTTTTTTTGTATGCACAACAATACAGCTTGATAAAAAAAGACAAAAACACACCACGGGAAAACATATTACAAACTGAACAACAACAACCACTTCGCACAGCACTTCAAATCACACATGCAAGCAAATCCGGAGAGTGGGTAAAATTTGCCAACTGGAATGAAGCAACTGCGGTTGTTGCTGAAAACGACAGCATTGTGTGGGTAGGAACTTCTGCTGGGTTGATTCGGTGGAATATTATTAAAAAAACTTTTAAAACATTCGATGCAACCAATGGATTAAATTTCCCTTCAATAACATCGCTTGCCTTAGACAGTAAACACCAGCTTTGGATTGGCACGAATAACGGTCTTGTAAAGTATGCAGATGGAATATTTACCATCTACGATAAATCATATAGCCCTAATTTTAAAGCCGGAATAACTTCACTTATCGTTGATTCAGAAGATAGAATCTATGCATGCACGAATGAATACTCCGATTGGTATTCATATACGAATGGTGGATTTGTAGTCTTTGATGGAGCTACTTGGAAAAGTGTGACAATGCCAGATGTTAGTGGTGGAACTGGATCAATTCGAGGAATGATTTGTTATAATGACACGATTTATGTGAGTTGTGGTATGTTTCCCACATATATCTATACTTCTAATAAAGGATTAGAAAATGCACCCAGCTGGAGTTTACACGAAAGCGTAAATTCTTTTGCAATCGATTATCAAGATAGTCTCTGGGCGTTATCATATGGAAGAAAAATCTTGAAATATTCGAATAGTAAATGGGTGACGATGGTTGAGGGAGTTGAGGCACAGCAGATATGGAATGATCCTCGTGGAGGGTTGTGGCTTTCAAATAAGGATTTATGGTATGATTCATATATTTTACCCTATAGACTTGATTTTGGTCAGATGAAGCAAGGTAAAACTTGTTTTTTATCTTGGTTACCACCTGGAATTTGTTCAATTCCAGGGCTCTCTTACCAGTTTAATTCACAGTTTGCATTAAATTCTACTAATCAATTCTTTGCTACTCGTTGGGGTCTTTTAAAGTTTGACGGATCAACGTGGGAGTCCATCCTTGCCCCCAAAACACTTCTTTCCAATGTTATTTATTCGTTAGGAACTTCTCCAACAGGGGAAGTTTATATTTCTGCTGAAATGTCTTCTCAAAAAACCAATGGCGAGAGCTGGAATGTTTTTGGAGGAGGAGGGTGGATTAATCCGCAAGTGAAATTCAAACCAGATGGTTCTTATTGGAACAACGGTATAGATGGGACATATGCAACTGGATTAGATTTTGACGGATTTAATGCATTGTGGACGGCGTACGGTTCAATTAAAACACAGAACCTTTCAGGAATTACAGAATGGTTTCCTAAAGATATCGGTATGAACCGACTTCCTCCATATTCAAACCCACAATTTATGGACATTGCCGTTGATCGCAACGAGAATATTTGGGCAACCGGATGGTACAATGGATCGGTTATGTATGATCGTACAAATTGGCATCCGTATTACTCAAACGATACAATTCTTCCCAATGGAAGTTATGACCGTATTTTTGCCGATTCCAAAAATCGGATTTGGTTTGGTACAAACAACCAAATTCCGAATTATGGATTTACAATTTTTGAAAACGGGCGCTGGATGAATTTTTATTCTCCGGATAATTTCTTTTTTTCATTTGTCTTTCAAATTGCCGAAGACCATTTTGGCAATATTTGGCTTGCGACATGGGGAGGTCTCGTAAAATATGACGGAGCATCATTTAGCGTCTATGATAATACGAACAGCGGGTTAGAGTCTAATTTTGTATATGCTGTAACTGTTGATTTAAGAAATAATATTTGGGCAGGTACGAGATCCGGTTTATATGTTTATAATTCGGCTGGAGTACAACTAGGTAACTATTCATATACTTCACCAGTCGATTCATTTTCAATCACCTCTAATAAGTTATTTGCATCTGCTCGATTTATTTCTAAACCAATTTCAAGCAGTTCCGCTAGATTTGAGCTTCAACGGAGTCGATCAACAAATAAATTCTGGACTGTCGCAGCAACTGAATTTTCTCGGACCTGTTGTTTTCCGATAGAACTTCAAGACACATCTACGATTATTGGAAAGTATTATTATCGTATAAAACGCATAGAAAACAATGGTAATACATCATATTCGTCCACAGTTTCTTTTTCTGGTGGAAAAGCTGAAGCTCACCTACTCAACTCAGAATGGTATTTTTCAGGTCGTCATGTTACTTTTAGATGGAAACCAGATATAGAAAAATATATAAAAGCATTTGAAATCCTACGTATTGACACAATGTCTGCAAAACCCATTTTCATTGCATCTTTGCCGTCAAATTCACCAAAGGATGTTTACGGATACTATATTCTCAAATCCGATTTGTTGGCATATTCCTCAGAAGCGACTCAGTACTTACTGCAGGCAGTGTTTTTGGATTCAACTCGCATAACTCTTCAAACATTTAATGTTACGGCAAAGTTTCCATCGGATTTTAGCATTTCCAATAATTTCCCAAACCCGTTTAATGGTTTCACTACCTTAGAATTATATCTACCAAATCCAGACAATATAACTATTCAGGTTTATGATTTACTTGGAAGAGAGATTCTTAAACCAATAATAAAAGAGTTTGATCAGGGATTTCAAAGAGTTCAATTAGATTTTCGGGAAATGGCGTCTGGTAATTATATTTACAAAGTTAATTCTTCAGGAAAATTTCTAACGGGAAAACTATTATTACTTAAATAGTAAAAATTTAAGTTCCCTCCGAACGTCATCGTTGGGAACGCAACGTTAGCAAAACTCCGTTTCGCAATAACATATTCGAGACAGTGATTTTTAAAACAAACTTTCCCAAGCAGAGCTTGGAAACGAGGTAAAAAATGGATGCCCGATAAGAGCATTCGGGCATGACAAGTTTTTTATTTCAACGTCTTCATATCAATCACAAAACGATATTTCACATCGCTCTTCAGTATCCGCTCGTACGCTTCGTTGATGTAATTGATGTTGATCAGTTCGATATCGGAAACGATATTATGGTCCGCACAAAAATCGAGCATCTCCTGTGTTTCCGGAATGCCGCCGATGTTTGATCCTGTGATCGATCTGCTGTTTCCCAGTAAGAGTGGACCAGTGAGTTGGATCGGCTCCGGCGGAATACCAACGCAGATATGAATGCCGTTGGTTCGGAGCATTTTCAAATACATATCGTAATTATGTTTTGCAGAAACGGTATCGATAATAAAATCAAAATAGTTCTTTCGCTGTCGCACCTGCTGCGGATCCGTTGTCAAACAAAAATGATGCGCTCCGAGTTTTTTTGCATCAGCTTCTTTATGGGAAGAAGTGCTGAGCATTGTCACTTCCGCGCCGAATGCGGAAGCAAATTTTACCGCCATATGTCCAAGCCCGCCTAAACCTAAAACACCAACACGATGTCCTTTACTGATCTTCCATTTACGAAGCGGGGAATATGTTGTAACTCCGGCGCACAATAACGGCGCAACTCCATCAAGCGGAAGATTCTTTGAAACATGGAGAACAAAATCTTCATTCACGATAATGTGATTTGAATATCCGCCGTACGTTGGTGTTGTTCCATCCGCTTCTACTGAATTGTACGTCCAGACCGTTTTTCCTCTTTCGCAATACTGCTCATGTCCTTGTTTGCAATTGCCGCATTCTTTGCACGAATTGACCATGCAGCCTACACCGGCCAAATCACCGACAGAAAAATTTTTCACAATGCTTCCAACAGCAGCAACGCGCCCCACAATTTCATGTCCCGGCACCATTGGGTATCGCGCCGGTCCCCATTCGCTCCGCACCTGATGTATGTCCGAATGACAGACGCCGCAGTAAAGAATTTCAATGTGAACATCATTTGGTTCAACAGCTCTTCGCTCAAAATTCCAGGGAGCTAATCGATCGGTTGAATTGTGAACGGCGTATCCTTTTGTTAGTATCATTATGTTTTTTTGGTTAGTATTTAGAAATGGTTTCAAAATTACAAAAGCATTGTCATCGCGAGGAGTGGTGCGAAACACACCACGATGTAGCGATCTTATTTTTTAAGTTTTGTAATAAAAGATTGCTTCGACAAAAAATGTCTCGCAATGACACGATTAAATAAATTACATCAAAAAAAACGTTCTCCATCCTTTGAGCGATAGAATCTCTTCGGAGTAGAGAACGGAATTTAAAACGAACTACAATAAAATTATTTTTTCGGCAATTGGTTCAGCACAAGCCAATAATATCCGATGTTCTTGATCGCTTCGGAGAACTTTTCAAAATCATCCGGCTTCACTACGTAGCCGTTCATTCCAAGGTTGTTCCCTTCAATGATATCTTTCTCTTCGCGGGAAGTGGAGAGTATCACAACGGGAATGCTCTTTGTCCGTTCATCCGTTTTGATCTCTTTCAACACATCTAAGCCGCTTTTTTTCGGCAGTTTCAGGTCAAGAAAAACAACCTTTGGTGCATTTTCGATCGATCGGGATGCAAACGCTCCGCGGCAGAAAATGAAATCTGTTGCATCTTCGCCGTTCTTTACCCACACGAAGTTTTCGTTAAGATGATGCATTGTTAATGCTTTTAAGGTAAGTTCCGCGTGATAAGGATTATCCTCAACAAGAAGAATATTTACTTTTTGATCTGCCATACGTTGTCCTTTCTGAAAGAACGAGATTGTTCCAAATGGATCACTTTGAGATGTTGTGCCAACATTGATGTTAGGAGTAATGAAAAACTAATTTTTAGAGGTGTCTGAAAAATTGATTGTCTTTTGTCATTCTGAGCGAAGTGAAGAATCTCATTCTTGATTTTGAGTTGAAAAGCGAGATTCTTCGTTGCTCCGCAACTCGGAATGACAATGATTGTAGATTTTTCAGATGTCTCTTTTAATCATTCTTTTGGTAACGAAAAATAAAATGTCGCCCCTTTTCCAACTTCACCTTCTGCCCATACTTCTCCACGATGGCGATGGATCACTCGGCGCACAATCGAAAGCCCGATACCGGTTCCTTCAAATTCATCATCCGTATGCAGACGAGAGAAGACGCCGAACAACTTTCCGGCATCCTTCATATCGAATCCTGCTCCCGAATCCTTTATAAAATAGATATTTTTGTTCTCTTCAATTCGTCCGCCGACCACAATGGCGCATTCATCTTTTGCTAAAGTAAATTTAATCGCATTGGAAAGCAAGTTGCTCCAGACTTGCCGCAACAACATTTGGTCTCCATTTGCTTGCGGCAACGGAGAAATTGTCAGTATTATTTTTTGTTGAGCTTCCGGCGATGCGATCTCTTTGTATGTTGCTTGTGCAAGGGCAGTCATATCAATTGTAACCGTTTCCAATTCTTTCTTATTGGTCTTTGATAACATCAACAATGAAGAGACAAGATGCTGCATCGTCTGTGTATTTGTTTTTATCACCGAAAGAAGCCGCTTTCCCTCATCATCGAGTTTCTCGCCAAGATGCATGGAAAGAAATTGGGTGAACCCATTGATCGCCAGCAGCGGAGCGCGCAGATCGTGAGAAACAGAATGGCTGAACGCTTCAAGTTCTTTGTTTGCATTCTCTAATTGTATGGTACGTTCAGCAACGCGGAGTTCTAATTCAGCGTTCAACTTCTGCACCTCTTCTTCGGCAATGACTCTGTCTGTGATATCCCGAGCAACTGCTTGGAATCCCATTATCTGACCATTCTCCATAAGAGGCTGAACATTCTGTCCTAACCAAAATTGTTTACCCTCCTTCGTGACCGCCGGAAATTCCAGATATGAACTGTATTGACCGCCGAAAAATTGCGTTGCATAAAATTGCCGTGCTTTGTTGCGAAAATCTGGATGGAACAATTCGAGGTAATGCTTCCCTATAAACTCACTTTCGGAATATCCAAAGATTCGTTTACCCACAGGATTCACATAGATGAATCGTCCTTCACCATCTGTTCGGTAGATGATATCAGCGGCATTCTCCACAAAACGACGGTATTTTTCCTCGCTTTCGAGCAGTTTCTCATACAATGCTTGCAGATTAGTTTCTTGTGATTGCATGGTGAAATGGAGAAGAAGATGAAGTAAGATAAACCTTGATAATGCTATGAATGTAAGCAAGAAGTGACTTAGTATCAATGCACTTCACACAGAATAACAATGTCAAATTCATATTGCGTCTGGACTCAATATTCTGTAAGATATGCGAAACAGTAAATGAAACACGATTTTTCTATCTGAATCCACAATAAACTATCATCCATTTATTATCTTAGGAGCCTTCTATGGAACAGCAAAAAGTTGATATGTTTTTAATGACACAGGGAAAATATTTTGAAGGATATCAGTTGGCTGCTATCCGCGAACAATTATTAAAAATGGATGATTCAAAGTTCGTTATGCTTCAAGCTGCGAACTTAAAAGATCCCACAACAACACTCATCATTTCAATCGTTGGCGGAAGTCTTGGAATTGACAGATTCTTTCTCGGCGATACAGGACTTGGTATTGCAAAATTATTAACATGCGGCGGAATCGGTATCTGGGCGATTGTTGATTGGTTTCTTATTCAAGGACGAGCACGTGAATTAAATATGGAACGATTACAGAGAGTGTTGTTCTAATTTTCTACAAGTGTTCAAGTTTAGAAAGCGTTAAAACGGTTTTTGAAATATAATTAATTTTTCAGCCCACGACTTAAGTCGTGGACTGAAAATAAAAGATCAAATGTTTATAGTCGTTTTAACGACTTAATAAAAATTTTCGAACTAATAATCAAACCGTGAACAAAAGATACTTATATTTTCTTACGCTATCGCTCTCTCTTGTTGGATATGTATGGCTTTCGTGGAATCTGTTTGAACAGTCCGAAATGCGCGATACTCCGACACTCTGTTTAGTGAAGCATATTACCGGCATTCCATGTCCATCCTGCGGCACCACCACCGCAATGATCGAATTGGTTCACGGTAATTTTTTTTCATCGCTGATCATCAATCCATTTGGATTGATGATGATGGCGGTGCTGATCATTTTTCCCGGATGGATTATTGCTGATCTTCTGCGGAAGAGAGAGAGTTTTTTCAGATTCTATCGATGGTTTGAAACAATACTTCAACAGCGGCGGTGGGTTTCTGTTCCCGCTGTTCTTGTTGTCGTTATCAATTGGATATGGAATATTTCTAAAGGACTCTAAGGTGACCGAACATCCATCATTCATGTACACACCAAACGAATATGAAGCGGAAAAAGCATCGAACAGTTATTTGATGTCAGTGATCGCCGTGATGATCGGTCTTCCGCTTCCGGTAATCAATCTTATTGCAACAGTAATTTTTTTTCTTGCCAATAAACGAGCAACACATTTTGTCAGGTGGCATTGTATGCAGGCATTACTGTCACAAGGGTTCACCTTTCCGATAAATGTTGCAGGAGTATATTGGACACTGTCGATCCTTTTTGGAGCGAACATTATTTCGAACAGTTACATTGCCTATATCATCACCATTATTGTTTTTAATATTGCCGAATTTATTGCAACAGTCTACGCCGCAGTGCAAACCCGAAAAGGAAACCATGTAGAATGGTGGCTTTTCGGCCCGCTGACACATCTTATGATCAAATCTTGATATGAAGAAAGTATTTACGCACGCATTGTTTCTTTCCGTTTCGTTTTTCGGTATGTGGTATCTTCTTGGACTGATCGATTTCCGAAGTATCTTTGAAATTGAAGAACTGACCAAAGAGAACGAACAAAAATTAGGAACATTGATCCTTGATGCTGTTGCCAAAAGCAATAAGATCATCACGCAGGATAGTATTATTGCCGTTGTTGAAGGAATGAAAAAGAGAATTTGTGTTACGAATGGTATTTCCGATTCGACGATCACCGTCCATATTGCGACAGTTAATGATGTAAATGCATTTGCATTACCCGGAAGACATCTCGTTATCTATTCAGGATTGATCGAGTATTGTAAGTCATCGGAAGAACTTGCAGGAGTGATTGCCCATGAAATTGCACACATGGAACATGATCATGTAATGAAAAAAATGGTGAAAGAGGTCGGTCTTGCAATGGTTATCTCTCTGAGTGGCGGCGAATCCGGTGGAGAGATCGTCCGGCAGACAGTGAAACTGCTCTCGTCAACTGCGTTTGACCGCGAGCAGGAGAGTGAAGCAGATGCTTCCGGAGTTCATTATTTGGCAAAAGCTGATATTGATCCGCAAGCCAGCGCGGATTTCCTCTTCCGGCTTTCTCACGAAAAAGAAAGCATCTCCAATCAATTTGAATTGCTGAATACCCATCCAAATTCTGCAGACCGTGCAGCTGAAATTATTAAACTTCGCAAAATAGAAACCTTCACATCCCGCCCGATCAGCGATTCAACATCATGGAAGAAGTTTCAAGAATCAGTTCGCCTGAGAGTCGGGGAAAAAGATTTGTTTTAAGATCAAATGGCTGCCAATTCTGCAAGCTTCGTTGTTGTCGCCCAATTCCGTGTAGTACCTTTTTGATTAAGCAGCTTCTCTAATTTTACATTCGAAAATGGAGAATCATTGCCGCTGAACTTTGCATCGAACAAACAGTAAAGCTCGCACGTTCCGAATCGAAACGCCATTCCTTTCACTTGCATTGCAAGAACTGTTTCCTGTTCACTACGCATTGGTTTCTTTTCAAGGAACATCACATAATATTTTGTCTTCTTCTCCACATGCTCATCGGCAAAAGGATTTTTAGAAACGACCTTCTTCATTTCATCGGCTGAACGGATAATCGTCGGCACATCGTAACCAAGCGCATCAGTCAGCATCTTCTCAACTTTTATCCGTAGTGTTTCACTGTTATTCGTTGCTGCATTGAACAAAACATTTCCGCTTTGGATGAATGTAACGACATTCTTGAATCCTACGGATTCAAAGATCGTTTTCAATTTTGCCATAGGGATAATCTTATGTCCGCCGACGTTGATGCCGCGAAGCAGTGCAATTGCTCTCATAATTTTTAATTTAGGATAGAAGTCATCTCAAAAATGAATTTTTTGTCATTCCGAACGAAGTGAGGAATCTCGTTTTACTAATTGGAGGTAAAACCGAGATTTCTCGATGCCGCGCATCTCGAAATGACAATGATTAAGTATTTTTGAGATGGCATCCAGGCATTCTATGATGATGTAATAACTTATTGTATGAAAACAGATTGAAGAAAACAAGGTGACGTTATTGAAGATTAGTAACTGATGTTACGCCGAGAAAATAACTGCCTAATAAAGTAAAGTCGTCATGCCCGAATGCTTTAGTCGGGCATCCATTATATAGATTCCCGCTAAGACCGTGCGGGAATGACGATTGATTTTAAGTTTTTGCGTAACGTGAGTTAGTAAATGGTATTCATAGTGAGTCTTTGATCAAAATGATAAAGATGAAATAATTTCCCTATTGCATTTCTTTCTTTTTCACTCTACACTAAGACGAACAATCTGTTCTCTTCTCTTATTGCTTTCCAAAAAAAGGGGATGGTATGAAACTCTCTTTTGCTGTTACCCGCAACGTTTTACTTCAGACACTTATCTCAGTTCTTTGCTGTATCGTTATCGGTTTTATTCGATATGATATTGAAATATTCAATCCATACAGTCACCGGTTTACTATTATAATGTTTGGATTATATTTTTCTCTGTTCTTTTTTATGCTGAAAGAAACCGATATCACAAATGCGATCTATGTTCTTTGTATACTTTTTATCATTAATGAAGCACTCTTTAGAATACCTGCGATCAAAGAAAATCCGCTTCTTGAGATATTATGTTTTGCATTGTATGCTGGCGCGGTGATAATTTATTATCGTTATGTATACCGCTCGCGATTTCGGACGAATATACTTTCTACAGGGCTGCTAGGTATGCTCTTCATGGCATCGGTGATGATCTTCAGGGTTTTTCTTATGTATTTTTCCGACAGATACATATCGTATAACCCACTGTCAATGCTTCAAGGATCTGTGCCGGATGCAATTGCAGGATGGGGAATTGCGATTGGTGCATATATTACAGATAGAAAAGAGGTTAGCACATGGCTGCATTTAGTCGCGAGAAAATGAGAATTGAAAAATTGCCAGTTCAATTTGAGAAAGTTATTTCTCAGCGCTGATCTTCTGCAGCACATCGGAAAATAATTGGCTTGGCTGTGCACCGGAAACTGCATATTTATTGTCGAATACAAAAAATGGAACACCGCGCGCTCCAACTTGCTGAGCCTCATAAATATCGTTATTCACATCGTCTGAAAATTCATTGCCTGAGAGCATTGAGCGGACATCTTCCGCGTTCAATCCCGCCTCAATAGCTATCGCAATCAATGTTTCGTGGTCAGCTGTGTTTTTTCCTTCGGTGAAGTACGCTTTGAACAATAGTTCTTCCACAGAATCCTGAACGCCATACTTCTTAGCAAAATGGGAAAGCCGATGAGCGTCGAATGAATTTGCAACGATCGCTTTATCAAAATCGTACTGCAGACCAACCTCACCTGCCATTGCGGTCACACGGTCATTCATCTGCTTTGCCTGCGCAACGCTGATACCTTTATGTTTCGCCAAATATTCATTAATGCTCTTTGACGGATCGGTTTTCATGTTTGGATTGAGCTGGAAACTTTTCCATTCGATCTCAACGTGTTCTTTATGAGAAAAGTTTTGTAATGCGTGTTCAAATTTTCGTTTACCAATGTAACAGAACGGACACATCACATCGGACCAAATTTCTACTTTCATTGAACATTATCCTTTTTGTGCAATCGGAGCCAATTTCCATCTGCCGTATGCGACAAATGCCGCCAGCAATAAGATAGGCAACGTCATCGGTAAAACAAAAAATTCCCCGCGATAGGCATGCATCAGATTCGCCAGCAGCATGATCGTGGAAATTCCTGCAGCGGCAAGAGTGGTCAATTGCGGACGGATCTTTAATGCGGCCGGAAGTATCAACCCAATTGCAGCAAGAAGCTCACTGGTTCCGATAAAACGAACGAGGAGAGCAGGAGTGTATCCGACCCAGAATATCGTTTTCACGATAACATCAAGATCCCCAAATGTTTTTTGATACCCGGCCATAAGATACATTGCTGCAAGCAAAACCTGTAGTACCCATAAAGTAATATTCAATCCCTTTTTTTGTTTTACTTCTTGTGTCATATAGATTTCCTTTAAATTTAATAATGATGATGTTGATTCAATGGAACAATATACATACATTTAGTATACAAAAGTAACCAGTTACCCAAAGTATACCGATATACTTTAGTATACTACCGACAGGAGATTTATAATGACAACAACCGCACAACAAGAACGACCAAAAGTGTTTGGTGAATGCTCCAAACAACTACTTGCGATCAATGATGCTCTCGATCTTCTGCGCGGTAAATGGAAGATCCAGGTAATTGGTGCACTGACGTTTGGGAAAAAACGATTCAAAGAAGTGCAGCGGGAAATACCGGGTATCACCGCAAAGATGCTCTCAAAGGAATTGAAAGATCTTGAGATCAATGAACTGGTATTAAGAACAGTTCACAATACCAGTCCGGTGACAGTAGAATATGAATTGACAGAATATGGACAGACACTGGAAAAAGTAATTGAAGAATTACGGGCGTGGGGAGTGAAGCACCGGAAACGGATAATTAAAAAGAGTACATAAATCTGAATACATTATATGTAGATAATTAAATTAATAAAAATATTGCATTTAATTTATTCACCAAGAAATTCCAGAAAATTTACAAACTCCTTACTTGATTCATTTGTAGTAAAATATTTAATTTTTTTCTCCGTTTCATAATAAATCATAAAACCAATTTCTTCTTTGTTTCGAGAAGGGTCATCAGAATCTTTTGTGATAAGTTTATATTTTATCCCATTTCCTAAAACGGAACCTTCAAAATACAGAGTAATGTTATCCACCTGAGGTTCACCACTAAGAGATTGGCTGAGCTTTTTTAACGCAAATCCCACCCCTTTCTTTTCCTCAAAATATGATCCCACACCTTTAAATGTTGAATTGTTCGCAGTTACTATGATGGTACATTTTTCAGATTTCCATTTTCCATTTGGAATAATCGAACCCTTGGTAATACATGATTTGGAATACTCTGACAAATTATCCCGAAGTGTATTTAATTTTTGAAGTAACTCTGTCTCCCTTTTTTCTTCATCTTCACTAGATTCATTTAGCTTTACTAAACAGTTGTTTATATTTTGATTATAATCTTTGACGGTAATAGCTTTTTTGCATAGAGAGTCAGCTTCTTTAAAAAAGCCAGCATGAAGATATTTATAAGCAATATTACTCATTGCTAATGTTCCATTTAATTTCTCTGATTCTTGATACGCATTTACCGCCTTACCATTCAGATTTAAATTAGAATATGAAACACCCAAGTTATTCCAATCGCCATCACTATTCCTCCTTTGCGTAAGAAATTTATAATGATAGATAGCCAAGCCATGATTTTTTTGTTCGGCATATTGATACGCCATTGAAAACCTTAAAGCATCTTCTTCGGGGTTAATTTTTAGAACACTTTCTCCGTATGCTAAAAAATCGACTATATTTTTTGCACTTTTTTCTATTTCAATTAAAGTATTAAGTATTAAAAGTTCATTGCTTTGTTTGATATCAGAAGGCAAAGTATTCAATATTTTTTTAACTGCATTTCGAGCACCGTTAAAATCGCCATCTTTAACAAGCAAAGATGCTGATTTAATATTCAACGATAACTTTTCCTCTTTATCTGATACCAGATCTATGCTTTTGAATAAAAATTTATTTGCCAATTTATATTCTTCTAAATGTTCATAAGCTAAACTTAAAAAGTGATTAGCATTATAATTTGTAGGGTTTCTTTCTGCTAAATCTCTAAGATCAGCTAATCCAGTTCCAATTTTATTTAGACTACGATAGAAAAATCTTTTTGCGGTCCAATTTATTTTTTCTTTATCCGAAGGAGCAAGGTCGCTTCTTAAATAATTATTAAATATTTCTTCTTCTCTTGCATGATCATTTTTTATTATTGCAGTTAGAATCTCATTTTCATAATCGTCCGCCGACCACTTTTTTTGACGCTCCACAAATGTATCTGCTAAAAGGTCTTGTGCGCCCGATTCAACCATTTCTTTATCCCCGGCGTTTTTTCGTGATTCTTGTGGAACCTCAAGAATCATTTTGTTTTCTTGGGGGGTTAACGCTGAAATCATTTGAAGTATTTTTTGAAATGCATCGCTAGGGTTATTTCTTGAAAAAGAAATATACTCTAAATCACCATGAAGGCCATGAATACCATTTATTTGATCTTCAATAATTAATAGTATTTCCATGTCTTTGCCGATTGCATAACCTAATTCTTGCAAAATCCAACCAGATGTCTGCCATGAAAAATCTTCTTCGTTTCCATAGAGCCTTTTTTTTCTAAATAACCCATTTTTTAACTTCAAGGGATCAATTGATTTTTCTTTTGCAGTACAAATGCCTATAAAAAGGTTTTTATTTTGCATTTTTGATTTAACTTTTTCTGCTAAACCATCTGGCGCTGCTTTTTCAGCATGTTCCCATTCGAAATCAACAGAATCACTTAATGTACCAAAGTATTTAAGAAAACATTCAACAATTGCTTTATCTTTTTCAAGAAAACTATGCCCCACAAACGCGCGAATTTTTTTCATGCCTGCCTTAATGTTTATATTGTGTCGTATATCTACCAAAATCAAAACTTAGACGCAACAACATAGTATGAAAATGAGTCGTCCTGAAATAGGTTGACCGTTATTTATGAACCTCCCTTTGCAAAAAGGGAGGTTTTTTTATTCCATTTTTTAACGACAATCTTTTGTTGCCCGTGCATTTGTATCGGTGTTAACATCGAACAACTCAGATGTG
>JAUXTU010000112.1 GCA_030679145.1 Bacteroidota bacterium
TCCTCAGTTTCATATTCTGTAATTACACCTAATGGAAGTTTATTGATTCAAGGATTGCTTTCGGACAACGGAATATCGCCTGACGTGACAGCTAATGATGGAAAATATACTTCACTGATTTCAGTAAAATTCCCTAAAGAAATTCTTGGAACATACCAGATTCAGCTTCAAACGATTGATAATAGCGGTCTTGCGAGTATTTTGCGTTCGTTTCCAATTAGGATTTTTAACTCGGAAAACACAGCTCCGGTAATTTCAAATCTTTTTGCACCGGATACTACCCTCGTTCCATTAGGTGACGTCATTAATTATATCCGGATTTCGATCTCTGTTTCGGATACAAATGGTTTAGCGGATTTGGTATCAGTTTTATTTACGTCGCAGCGTCCTGATCTTTCAATTGTTGGCACGTATTCACTTTACGATGATGGAGGAACGATTGAACGAAATATCTTCCCATCCTTTACTCTTAGCAGCGGAGACAGTATCGCCAACGATGGAAGATATACTGTTGTAATTCCAATGACCAGCACAGCCGATAAAAATACATATCGTGACTTTCGATTTATTGCAAAAGATCAATCAAATGCGTTTTCTAATGCTATAACCAAAAGGATTTATATCCAATGAAGACTTTAGGATATAGCATATTGATATTTTGGTTTTCCTCTTCCATTTCGATTGCACAGATAATGTTCGAAAAGGGATATAATCTCTCCGGATCAAGTTCTTCATCAATCCCACTCAGCAATAGTATCACAGATATTTCTATTCAAGGCGATACAATTTGGCTTGGAACTGGAAAAGGTTTGAGCAGATCGATTGACGGCGGAAAAAGCTGGAAAAATTATTATGATACACCGGAGTTTGGGAATGAAGATATTTCTGCGTTAGCTGTTCGAGGAAAAGATGTCTGGGTTGCACTTGCACGCTCAGTTGAAATAGACGGACAGTCGCTTCCTGAAGGCAGAGGGCTTCGATATTCATCTGACGGAGGAACCTCTTGGAAAAAGATTGCGCAGCCGGTTGATCAAAATAATGTGGATACCATTTTTTGGGGAAGGAATATAGTCCGCGCGCTTGGTGTTACAACAACCATTCAGAACATAACATATGATATTGCATTTTCAGATAGTGCCGTATGGATAGCGTCATGGGCAGGTATGATTCGTACATCAACCGATAGTGGACAGACTTGGAATCGCGTCGTTATTCCGCCAGATAAGCGAGATTCAATTTCAATAAGCGATTCCATTTCATTTGATCTCTCACCTTCCAGTGGAAAACTTGGTTTGACAGGAAGTTTAAACCATAGCGGATTTTCCCTTCTTGTTGAAAATAATGATACAATTTGGATAGGCACGGCGGGTGGAATTAATAAAACTACCAACGGCGGATTGTCGTGGAAAAAATTCAGTAAACAAAAGCAAACAAATCCCATCTCGGGGAATTTTGTTGTTGCGCTGGGAAAACAAAAAACTACGACAAAAGAAATTATTTGGGCTGCAACAATTAATGCTTCAGACAATACAGAAAAAAAAGGGGTCAGTTTTTCTGAAGACGGCGGTCTTAACTGGAAACAGGTATTGATCGGAGAGTTTACACATAATTTTGGTTTCAAAAATGAAATCGTTTATGCACCAACTGATAATGGAGTTTTTCGTTCTGAAGATTTTGGTTCTTCCTGGAGTCAAACAGGAGCGATCTATGACAAAACAAACAGGCAGAGGTATACTCAATCAAAATTCTTTTCTGCTGCATCAGCTTACGACAGTATTGTTTGGCTCGGTGGAAGTGATGGATTGGTAAAAACATTTGATAATGCCGCCTATTTTTTTGGTAGCAGCTGGACAATCTCCCATGCTTCTCAACCCGTCTCTTCGCAAACTGAAACGTATGCATATCCAAATCCATTTGCTCCTGATGACGAAATTGTAAGGATACATTACAGCACGGGAAAAACATATGCCGCAAATGTTACTCTCAGGATTTTTGATTTTGGAATGAACCTTGTTGATACTCCGGTACAAAACGCATTGCGTGAAGCAAACCGGGAACACGATGAAATTTGGAGCGGAAAAACTCACAACGGAACATATGTAACCAATGGAGTTTATTTTTATCAACTCGTGATTGAAGATGACGAACCACTCTGGGGAAAAATTCTTGTTATACAATAAATCATATATATATATATTCTCAAAAACAGATTGTCATCGCGAGGGATCGATTTATCCGCCATCTTTTTGGCGGGAGCGACCGAAGCAATCTCTTATAATTGAGATTAAAACAAGATTGCTTCGCCAAAAGATGGCTCGTAATAACACCAGCCCGAAGTATTTTAAATTACTATTTTTGACCACACTTTTTATTTGTAGTGCTTCAACAATTGTTAGTGCGCAGCTTGAAGGAACTGCCGGTGCATTTTCTCGAATGGGTTTTGGTGGAAGGGGTATTGGAATGGGAAATGCAATGTCGGCAGTGAAAACGGGGGAAAATTCCGGGTATTATAATCCTGCAAGTGTTGCATTATTAACACAACAAACTGTTTCTCTTTCATACAGTATTTTAACGTTGGATCGAAGTCTCAATACGATGTTCTTTTCAATGCCGATTGATACAAACGCAGGGCTGGCATTTGGCATCATCAATTCCGGAGTTTCAAATATTGATGGCCGTGATAACGATGGATTTAAGACTGAAACATATTCAGTATCGGAAAATCAGTTCTCACTTTCTTTTGGATTACGTATTCGAAAAATAACAATCGGCATATCGACAAAATTGTATTACTATTCACTTTTTAAGGAATTATCCTCAACTAATCTTGGCTTTGATTTTGGGATCATCTACCCTTTAACAACACAGCTGACGTTGGCTGGCACAGTTAAAGATGCAAATACAAAATACCGATGGGATACTTCAAAGCTTTATGACCAACTCGGGAATAACACTAAAGAGAAATTCCCAAGTCGAAAATCTTTGGGACTTTCGTATGTATTAGACGATACTGGTGGATTGCTTTCAGCAGAAATTGAAAATAGCAGTGTATCAACAACAATCATTCGATTTGGAGGTGAGTATACTGCCTCTGAAGTGTTTACGATCCGAGGCGGTATTGATGGCTGGAATCTTGAACATCGGGAACAAGCTCATCCAACGTTTGGTTTTACACTTCGAACTGATTATACGGATTGGAAACCTTCGTTTAATTATGCGTACATTGTTGAACCGTACGGAGTTTCAGCGATGCATGTTATCTCTCTTTCGATCAAGTTATGAAAAATTTAATAAGAGTATTCATTATTCTGAAAATAGGCTCTGCATTTCTTTTTTCGCAGAACATTCAAACAGGATTGACCTTCCTAAAATTAGGGATCGGTGCCCGTTCTTCTGGAATGGGTGAAGCCTTTACTTCAATTCCGAATGACCATTCATCATTTACTTATAATCCTGCTTCTATTCGTTCTTCCTATAAATCACAATTGATATTAAGTCATCGAAATGGATTTGCAGAAACAACAACAGAATACTTCGGAGCAACTATTCCGGGTGAAGATATTACAATTGGCTTTTCTGCTTTAACAACATCGGTCAATGGAATTGAAGTTCGGCTGCAGCCGGGTGAAGCGGAAAAAACATTCGATGCAAAGAATGGAATGCTCGGAATTGGTGCAGCAATAAATATATCAGAAAATATTTCCATTGGTCTGACCGGTAAATTGTTGTATGAAAAGATCTTCGTTGATGAAGCCAGCGGTTATGCTTTTGACGGCGGAATACTTTACAAATATGATACTAATTTAAATTTTGGATTTAGCGCGACAAACTTTGGACATATGGGTGTTTTACGTTCGAAACATTCGATTGTTCCCGCAACAGTACGTGCCGGCGCGTCATATAACGCTTCCATTTTTTCTGAAATCGGATTATTAACATCGGGTGATTTTGTTAAAACAATTGACGATGATGGTATGCATGTTCATGTTGGGGCTGAAGCAATGTATAATTCACTCTTTGCATTGCGTTTAGGATACCAAACAGGTTATGAAACAAAAAATATTTCAGGTGGAATTGGGATTTTGTACAATATCATTCGATTTGATTATGCTTTTGTTCCTAATAACGGAGCGTTCACTCCAAACCATGTATTTTCGCTCAATTTCTACCTTTAATGCCACTTCGTGAACAAAAAAGTAAACATACTGTTCACAGCAACATTTTCAACATCATTCATACAAGAGGATCTCAAGATCCTCAATTCGCAGTTTACCGTTACAACAATAATTTCCTCCGGCATAAAAACTTTCTTTTCATACGTATCCGCAATACGATCTGTTGATATAACTTTTTCTTGGTTTGCGTCAGTTTATTCTTCGGTGTTAATTTTTCTTTCAAAGGTATTCAAGAAAAAAACAATTCTTATTCTTGGTGGTGTTGATGTCGCTAAAATTCCTGAACAAAATTATGGAATTTGGAACAGTTGGTGGAAATCAATTATCGTGCGTTATGGTATCCAAAATGCAGACATTGTGTTAGCCGTGGATGAATCATTGAAGATCGATGCAATTCGTCTTGCTCAATACGATGGGAACAATATTCATGTTCTCCCTACAGGTTACGATTCTGATCGTTGGAAACCAGGAAATCAAAAAGAAAATATTGTGTTAACCATAGCAAATTGCGACAATATGACCAGAGTAAAAATTAAAGGAATTGATTTTTTGATGGATGTTGCGACTGCAATGCCCAACACCTCATTTGTGTTAGTCGGCATCAAGAATGAAATTGCATCAACATTAGAATTCCCAATCACTATGAAACATTATGAATCCGTCGAACAATCTGAATTGCTCGCATGGTATCAACGGGCAAAAGTATTTTTTCAGCCTTCAATGCGTGAAGGGCTGCCGAATACATTATGCGAAGCGATGTTGTGCGATTGTTTTCCCGTAGGGACAAATGTCGGCGGAATTGCCAAAGTCATTGGAGATTCGGGATTAGTAATTCAATATGCTGATGTTATAGGAGCAACAAAAGCATTGCATCAAGCATTGAACCATACAGATGAAATAACTTCGCGAGAACGAATCATCCAAAATTACAGCATCACTGCCAGAGAAAAATCACTCTTATCATATATTTCATCATTACTGAATGAGAAATAAACCAGTCATATTGCAAATTGGATTGACCCAATATGAGCCTTCGTGGGAATTATTACTTCGCCAAATTGGTGTTCCCTGGAAAGTGATTTCACCGGAAGAAAAACTGATCGAGAGCTATTCTGTAATTGTTGTTAATAACGAGCTAAATGATTCCGTCGACACACTCATTGAAGCATTTGCTGGTGAAGGCGGAACCGTTCTCTATACTTCATTGTCGGTAAATAGCAAACACGAAAAAATCAAAGGAACTGAGTTTGTTTCTTCTCTTCCACCAACGCAGAATGTATATTATACAACAAATGGAATTTTAGATGTCTACAAAAAATGTTTTTTCTTTTCAAATAATGATATTGTAAACATTGAAACTAGTGGAAATGGTTTTAAAGCATATTTGGGAATACCATGTGATATCATTCTTTCTACAGATGCACAACGAAAGAATTTCTATACAGATTCTGAACGAATGCCCAATGAAATCGTTGCACGACGAACGAAGGGAGCATTTCGACAATTGATCTTTGCACTACTTGTTCGTTTACATCAAATCCAAAATATCCCGTTTGTTCATAAATGGTATTATCCTGATGGCGCACCGACATTATTCACCTTTAGGGTCGATTCGGATAAAGGAACACAAGAACAGATCGAAGAGATCTTTCTATTAAGCGACAAATATTCAATTCCGACAACGTGGTTTTTAGATGTTAAAAGTCACGAAAATTGGATATCATATTTCAAAAAATTTACATCACAGGAAATTACAATTCACTGCTATGAACATTCAATTTCGCCGGACAAAGAAATAAATTTTGATAATTTTTCAAAAGCAAAATCAATTTTAAAGCAATCAGGAATTGAAGCAACCGGATTTTCAGCACCAACGGGGATATGGAATGAATCATTGGCTTCAACAATAGAAGAGTTGGGATTTCAATATTCATCTGAGTTCGGATATGATTACGACAATCTTCCCTCGTTTTCATTCTATTCAAAACATTTTTCCAAAATTCCGCAACTCCCCATTCATCCTATTTGTATCGGCTCAATGCTTCGTGCACATATGTCAAACGATGAGATGATCGCGTATTACAAAAGAATCATCGATACCAATTTCGCATTAAAAGAACCCATATGTCTCTACCATCATCCGACACATAGACATAATGAGGTCTTTGAAGAAATTTTTAACTACATTCAAAAGAAAAATATCGTAACACTTTCGTATTCAGAATATGCAGCGTGGTGGAAGAAAAGAGATGAAGAAATTAGTCGATGGCAATATGATAACAACGGATTAACAGCACTTGGTGAATTATCAAATAATACTTACACAAGAGTAATTCTCCCTGATGGTAGTGAGACAATAGCTGTTTTAGGTAAAATTATAGATCTTGAGCAACTTATATTCAAACCATCAACGGCAAAACTACAGTTTTCAAACGATATATTGCGTTCACGAAAATTTGATATACGTCATATTCTTCAAAATGCACTGGATTGGTGGATAAAAATAACAGAATGAAAATTACTTTTGCTACATACGAATCTCTTTCACTTCTTCACGGCGGACCTCGAGTTCAAATTTTACAAACAAAATCTGAATTAGAAAAGTTAGGTATCGAAGTTTCATTATTAAATCCATGGGAAAATTTTGATAAGGGGTCTAATGATTTGGTTCATCTCTTTTCCGCAAATCTTGGAACGTTCCACCTAGCATCAACCATGCACAGTTTTGACATTCCATTCGTAACATCCTCAATCTTCTTTACCCAACGATCCCCTCTTGCAATTCGAGCAACAATAACAGCGAACACATTGCTAAAGAAATTGAGATCAGGAATATGGACGAATTTCGAGTATACACGCCAGATCTGTGAATGGTCAAGAGCAGTTCTTCCGAACACTAATGAGGAAGGACGATTGGTTAGTGAAGGATTGAATATTCCCACAAAAAAAATTAACGTGGTTCCCAATGGTGTTGATCCACATTTTGAATTTGGAGATCCATCACTCTTCAAGAAAAAATATGGCCTCGATAATTTTATCTTAAATGTCGGCCATATTGGACCCATGAGAAAGAATGTGTTAAATTTGATTCGAGCATTAAAAAATATCGACCATCCAGCTGTGATTATTGGGAAAATAACTGACAGTCCATACGCAAAACAATGTATTGAAGAAGCAAAACAATCAAAGAATATCCTTATCATTCCGGGAACAGATAATAATTCTGAATTACTCGCTTCGGCATACGCTGCGGCGAACGTCTTTGCACTTCCCTCATTGTTTGAAACGCCCGGCATCGCAGCATTAGAAGCATCACTCGCGGGGGCAAAAATTGTCATTACGCCTTATGGTGGAACAAAAGATTATTTTAATTCGATGGCAACATACGTTGAGCCAAATTCGGTTGATTCTATAAGAAACGGTATCATCAAATCATTAAATGAAGAGAAAAATACAAAACTTAAAGTGCATATTAAAAATGAATTTCTGTGGAGCCGCGTAGCTGAAAAAACTCTCTCCGTATATAGATCCGTCCTGAAATGAAACCGCGCCGAATTCTTATCATCCGTCCTGATCGTATCGGCGATGTCATATTAACGACTCCGCTTATCCGTGCAGTAAAACAATCGTTCCCGAACTCTTTTGTTGGCGTGATGGTAAATTCCGTTTCCGGAGTTCTCCTCCAAAATAATCCAAACATCGATGTTCTGATAACAGATGATCCTACAGGAAAAGATTCTGGGAAAACAGGATTTTGGAATCAAATAAAAAATATTCGTAAACTAAATTTTGACACCGGCTTAATGCCGCTGCCACGTGAACGTCATGCATGGATGATGTTTCTTGCAGGAATTAAGAGAAGAATTGGTGTTGGGGGAAAACTGTATCAGATCATTACCGGAACAAGAACTGTCAGCAGAAATAAATATATTCCCCTTCGACATGAAGCTGATTATGTAATGGATCTTGGCAGAAAAATTGGTGTAATGAATGATGATATTACACCTGAACTTTTTGTTTCAAGTAAAGAACAAGAACAAGCAAAACAAATTCTGCTCTCTGCAGGATTTGATCTTTCCAGACCAATTATCGGGGTAAACCCCAGCTCGAATAGATCTGTCCCTAATTGGACTCCTGAACGCTACGTAGAGTTGATTAACACCCTTCCCAATGATTATCAGCTGTTCATCAACATTGGAATACACAATGAAGAGATGGAAAAACATTTCATTCATCTCAAATCAAAACATTTGGTCTATGCAGGCAATGATTTACGCGAACTGATTGCACTGTGCAGTTATTGTTCAGTTCTCATTTCTTCCAGCACCGGAACGCAACATATTGCAGCCGCGCTAAAAGTTCCAACGGTAACAATGTTTTGTCCGCTTACAGCATGTTCTCCAAAATTATGGGGTTCATTAGGGAATACATCGGAAGCAATATTACCTCCCGAAGGATATTGTCAAAATCGATGTCCCGGCGATCCTAAATTGTGCACATTGAATGAAATTAGAATAGAAACAGTAGCTGTTCAAATCAAAAATGTTATAAAAAAATAACATTTTGCAGGAACGTATTAGAATACTATCCTGTTTAAGATATTGACAAAACTATAAAGGGATATCATGAAAAAAATTTTGGTCGTTATCTGCATTCTTCTTATCACTTCTGTTACATATTCAAAGGAACCACAGTGGAAAAAATTCAACGAAGGAATTGCTGAAGCGAAGAAAAGCGGAAAAAAGATCTTGGTTGATGTTTATACCGATTGGTGCGGCTGGTGCAAAAAAATGGATGCTGGCACTTATCCTGATAAAAAAGTGTCGGAATATCTTGCGAAGAATTATATAATCATTAAATTAAATGCTGAAGGAGATGAAAAAATTTCTTATCAAGGAAAATCTATCTCGCCGGCAGAATTTGCACAAGGAATGGGCGTTAACGGGTATCCTGCAACCGTATTTCTAAAAAGCGATGGTTCACCAATTACTTTACTGCCCGGCTATGCTGAACCGGATCGGTTCATTCACGTGTTAAGTTTTATCGGGGAGAATCATTATGAAAAGAAAAAATTCACGGATTATTTAACGGAAAAAGGTGTGAAACAGTAAAACTAAACCTTGCAAAGGTGTATACTTTCGCAAGGTTTTTTTGATCTAAAATATATTTGCCCGAATCGCCGCAAGTCTTTTAACTTCGGCAGTTATTCTTTCCAGATCAATCATTTGAATACATTCTAAATTATAAGGGCATTGCTTCTTCCAACAGGGCGCACAGAACAATCCTTCCGGTATCAATTTAATTCCTCTTTCATACAGATCGATCTCGCTCCAGCAGCTTAACCCAAACCACGCGATGACATATTTTTTCAGCCCGATTGCAACATGCATTCCAAATGAGTCGCCAGTGATAATAACATCGCATATATTTTCGTAGCATATTCCACGACGCACCCCTTCTGTTGTAGGAGTTTTCAAAACTTTGTCGCCAACTCTTCTCACTAATTCAGCATTCCGTTCAGTATCTTCAGGACCGCCGACAAGGACCAACCGCACTCCGGAAATTGAATGCATAGAATTTATCAAGGTGACATGCTGTTCAATAGTCATCTTCTTATTTTCATACAAATATGAGCAGCCCGTATTGAATCCAACAATCAAATCACCAATTTGAATATGGTTCTCTAATTTATACTGTTCGCAGAATTTCTTTTCTTCTTCTGAAAGCTCAAATACATATTCATCACGCTGATATTTCAACTTCATTGATTCTTGAAGGATCTGCGTCCCATACTTTTCATTCTTCCGGAATTTAAGTTCGTCATCAAGTCCTAACATATAACTGTATTCAGCTTCCTTATTAAGAGGAATAATTTTTTCATTCGTATTCAATCCAAATCCGATCTTTTCTTTCGTTTTCAGCGTATTCCCAAATGCACAAGATCTCTTTGATTTATCGGTTTGATAGACAATATCAAATTCCATCGCCTGTAAGATCATCCAGTTTTCCGGTTCCCACACATAAACAGCATCGAGATATGGATTATTATCCAACAGTCGATAAGCGTTTTTTAATGTAACCCAGGAAATATGACTGTTCGGATATTTTCTTTTGATAGCAGGAAGCATTGCAGTTGTTTGCACAACTGCTCCCATTGCATCAAGATTTACGATAAGAATTTTCTTTCCAATCGGCTGGTGATCCACACATTTTTTATAGCACGCTGCATCGGGAAAACATGGTTTGTATCCTGTAAAGTGCTTGCAATCAGGAATGATCAATTTTTTTGCAGATTTTTTCTTTTTTATTATTTTTTTAGTCATACTATTTTTTGTTTTTCTTTATGAGGTGTTGAAATGCAGAATATACGACACCAACGGAAAGTTCGGTCATACAGACATTCCCAATAGGGCATTTGGTTAAATTACATTCAAGACAATCCAATTGTTCATTTCTGACCCACACGTGGTGCTCACCATATGGACCTTGCAAATGCGGGTTTGTAGGACCAAAAATACCGAGCGTTGGCACTTTAAGTGATGCAGCAATATGCATTGGTCCTGAATCATTGCTGATAAGATAGGAACATCGTTCTAGCAAAGCACCCATTTCTTTTAAAGTTGTTTTCGGGATTAGGTACGTTGTTACTTTCACGTTTTTTTGAATTGTAACAGCGTCATCATACTCACCCGGACCCCAAAACAATACAAATTCAAAATTACCGCCGGCATAAATTCTATTTATCAAATTCGCAAAAGAATTGACATTCCATTTTTTTGTATACCAGCCGCCGCTTGCATTGATTCCAATTACAGTTTTTCCGGATAATTTATTTTTGATGAAAAAATTATCTGCAAATATTTTTTCCGCATCGGATAATGGAAACAGCGGAGACGTGGAATTAATCTGAAAATTAAAATGTTTAAGAACATCTAAATTGAATTCGACATTGTGAACTTCCCCTCCGCGCGGCGGAACAAGATCGGTATAAGCATAGGCACGCCCTCTGAAAGGGAATCCAATTCTTATGTTCGCTCCACTCCATCGTGTTATTATCGCTGTTCTCGGATTGCCAAAAAGATCGATCACAATATCGTATTTATTTTTTCTGATACGGCTGATGATAGACAATGTGGCGTCTTGTTTCTTATTGAATGTTAATACATTTCGTAAAAAAGGATTCCCTCGAACAACATCTGCGGCAAAATTTTCACAAAGAAAATCTATTTTCATGAGAGGAAATAATAATTTTAGATTTTCAATGACAGGCGTAGATAGCAAAACATCGCCGATTGCTCGCGGTTTGATAATAAGAAGAGTCGATGCAGTATTGAATCGTTGAAAAATATTAACACACAAAAATTGATTTTTGGAAAGTAAACTATATTTTAAAATACCAAATAAGCCGATAATTTCAAAAAAAAGTCGGAATTTTCTTCAAATTGATTCTTGACTCAAGCAATCATATTGAGTATTTTTAGGATAGTAATTCATCCTTTCGATATTGCAAATCCATAAAAAACCTTTCACAATACGGGAGCAACACCATGAAAAAACCTCTACTGCTATCTTTTTTACTTTGTTTTTTGTTTGGGTTGATGCATTCTCAAACCACGCTTCAACAGACACGACATTATACCTGGCCTGTAAAAACAACCAATTCGTATGATTCAGTGCTATGCGGACTTGAAGGAATCCGAGCTGTGGCAGTTGGTGATTTAAATGGCGATGGAAAATCTGAAATTGTTGCAACAAACTATGTCAATTTGGGACATGTTCATGTTTTTTCTCCAGCAGGAAAAGATACATTTGAATTGGTATGGAGTTCACCCACTGTAGAAGCAAATGGTGGAAATTCAAGTCCAAGAAATGTGCTTATTGGAGATTTAGATAATGATAGCAGAAATGAAATTATTTTTGAAAGCACAGGTAATGGAGTTTATATTTATGAATGGGATGGAAATCCAGGATATAATTTTGGGACGAAACCATCACAACTTATTCAGCCGACCAATTGCGTTGGATTTCCCGTAATTCCAGGTGCTTCTACTTCTTATGCTGAAAAAATGACACTTTCAGACGTAGATAATGATGGCAAACAAGAATTAGTATTTGCATATAGAGCTGTGACAGCTGCTGAACAAAAATATATGATCATTAAAGCAAATGAGGGATGGGATACCAATGAACCAGGATTTAGCAGCTTTGATTTACTTTATCTCGGAGTTCGAACTGATTTAGGAAAATGGGGATTAAATGGTGGAAGTGCCTTCGGAATGATGCCGGCAAACCTTGATGGAACGGGATTTAAGGAAGTAGTAATACAAGCATATAGTAATAATAATATTACAATTTTAAGAAATGATGGCGGTGTTTGGAAATTGGCTGACACTACGAATAATAAACAAAATCTTCGCACATCATCTGATGGCGTTAGTTACTTCGGCGGTGTTGTTACAGACATTGACAAAGATGGTAGAGATGAAGTTTACCTACCTGCAAGTATATATGCCAAACCTGATACACCAAGCGTAGTAAGAGCAGTTTATTACAATGCTCCTTCTACCCCTAATGAAATTGATTCCGCAAAAAATACATTTATGATTCATTTTCACCCCTTAATAGGAGCAACTTCGATTTGGGGTCATGGATTTGGCGATATAGATGGTAATGGAAAACCAAACTTATATTTTTCTACAAGTAAGTTAGGTGCTGCTATTGTAACTGCTGAATTTCAAGGAGGTGATAAGACAATACCTGCAAATTGGACCACCAGCATCCTCTGGAAAGGTGACACAACATATCATTCGTTGACATTAAGGGACTCATTGGGAAAAATTGATACTGTTGGATATGAAAATGAATTCCTATTTCCTTCAAAAATCTTTGCTCAAAAAACGGATTTTGATAAAAACGGACTTGAAGATATTATCACAGGCCATCAACCTTGGTATTATGGATCCGGGACAACCGATAGTGTTCTTATAAAGAAATCTACTTGGAATGTAGGTACATCGACATTTGATACAACAAGTTTTAAAGTAAGAAATACAAAACGCCTTGGCTTTGTTGTGTTAGAAAAATCAACTGCAACAGGTGTTGAATCTCGGAATTTGACATTCATTACTCCTGAAGATTATAAGCTTGAACAGAACTATCCTAATCCCTTCAATCCAACAACAACCATAAATTTTGTGTTACCGTTAAATAAAAATATTAACGGAAAAATCTATGATATGCTTGGAAAAGAAGTTCGCACGCTTATTAACAATGAAGATTACGCAAAAGGCGAACATTCAATTGTTTGGAACGGAAAAGATAACAGTGGAAAATCTGTAGCAACTGGTGCTTATATCTTTAGATTAACTGCAGGAAATATTGAAAAAACAATAAAGATGATGATGGTAAAATAATAAACGTCTGCCTATCATTTTTGGAATGATTTGATTCAACAATAAAAACCCCGAATACTGATGTGTTCGGGATTTTTGTTTTTCTTACAACAAATTTTGAAATGAAACTACATTATACAATGTTAATCATTGATTGACTCTTAAGAATGAAGAACCCCGACGCAAGCGTCGAG
>JAUXTU010000115.1 GCA_030679145.1 Bacteroidota bacterium
TCTGTTCGAACAGGGAAAGAAGAATGCACCGTGTATCATTTTTATTGATGAGATCGATGCAGTCGGTCGTCATCGCGGTGCGGGTCTCGGCGGCGGACATGACGAACGTGAACAAACATTGAATCAATTGTTGGTTGAGATGGACGGCTTTGAACAGAATAGCGGTGTTATCCTTATCGCGGCAACAAATCGTCCTGACGTTCTCGATCCTGCTTTGATGCGTCCGGGTCGTTTTGACCGACAGGTTGTTGTTGACCGGCCGGATGTTCGCGGGCGTGAGGGAATTTTGAAAGTTCATACGCGCAACATTCCTCTTGCAACAGATATTAAACTGGATATTCTTGCAAAAGGAACACCGGGTCTTTCAGGAGCTGATCTTGCAAATCTTGTGAACGAAGCTGCATTACTTGCCGCTCGCAAGGATCAAAAAGAAGTGACGATGCAAAATTTTGAAGATGCAAAAGACAAAGTAATGATGGGAACCGAACGCAAATCGATGCTCATCTCGGACAAGGAAAAAAAGATCACGGCATATCACGAAGCCGGACATGTTCTTGTTGCAAAATATATTCCTGAGTCAGATCCGATTCACAAAGTCACCATCATCCCTCGAGGACGCGCGCTTGGCGTAACGACATCGCTCCCGATCGATGAGAAACATACGTATTCAAAACGGTATCTCGAATCCCTCATTGCTATGCTCTTCGGCGGACGAATGGCGGAAAAGATCGTCTTTAATGAATATACCACCGGCGCCGGCAACGACATTGAACGTGCAAGTAATCTCGCTCGAAAAATGGTATGTGAATGGGGCATGAGTGAAAAAATGGGACCTCAAGCCTACGGTGCAAAAGAAGAAGAACTCTTCTTAGGGCGTGAAATAACCAAACATCATAACTTCAGTGAAGAAACAGGAAGAATGATTGACGAAGAAGTGAAAAAAATAATTTCGGTAGGAGAAAAACGTGCAGGCGATATTCTTTCGACAAATATTGATAAACTCCATGCTCTATCAAACGTACTGTTGGAACGTGAAATTCTTGACAGCGAAGAGATCGACAAAGTGTTACGCGGCGAACAGCTTCCTCCTATCATCAAAAATGGCGATGCAAAAACAGATAATAACGCACCGGTAGTTCCTGCACCGGTAATTGAACAAGCGGTTGCAATGGCTGTTCAGGAAAAATCAAATGGAAACGGTGCTGTAAAATCAACGGCAAAAATGAAACCGCGTTCGCGCAGCAAAAAATAGTACCGTATGATCAACGCTTCAAATATTGATTATAAGGCAGAACTGGCGCGAAAAGGAATACATTTTTTTTCGTTAAGCATTCCGATCATTTATTATTATATCGAGCGTGACCTTGCACTGGCAATTTTAGTGCCGATCACGCTTGTTTTTTTGGCAGTCGATCTGCTTCGGTATTATCATAAACCCACTGCCGATCTTTTCTATAAGATATTCGGGTTCATGCTGCGCAAACATGAACAGGATGAGAATTCTAAACGACTGAACGGTGCAACAAATGTATTGATCGCCGCTTCTCTGTGTGTTATTATTTTCCCCAAGCTGATCGTGCTGTCGGCGTTTTCGATTCTGATCATTTCGGATTCAGTTGCTGCGTTGTTTGGTCGGCGATTTGGAAAGCGAAAGTTCCTGCAAAAAAGCATTGAAGGAAGTACGGCGTTCTTTCTGTCCGCCCTGCTTGTGATAGCATTGACACCAAAGGTCAACGGCAGTATCAACGAATATCTTATCGGCGCTGCTGCTGCATTCGTGGGAACGGTCGTTGAGGCTGGTTCATGGAAGATCGACGATAATCTTTCAGTTCCGCTTTCCGTTGGAGTTGTAATGTGGGGAATGTATTTTATTGTATATCCGTCGGTCAATTTATTTTCTTTAACATTTCATTAATACGGTCATCCTGAGCAAGTCCAATGTTTTTTTTATTGGACGCGTCGAAGATGATGGAAAAACCTTCGACGCACTCGTCCAAAAAACGGACTCGTTTGCTCAGGGTGACGTATTCTAAACTCAATTATGAATAAAATCAAATTCGGTTTACCAAAAGGAAGTTTGCAGGAGGCAACATTGCAGCTTCTCTCCAAAGCAGGATTCAATTTTTCTGTTTCTTCACGTTCGTACTTCCCTTCTGTTGATGATGAAGAATTGGAAGGAATGCTTATTCGCGCACAGGAAATTCCTCGGTATGTTGAAGACGGTGTGTTCGATGCAGGATTAACAGGATATGATTGGGTCATTGAGAACGGCGTGGATGTAGTAAGTGTCTGCGACCTGATCTATTCAAAACAATCCATGCGAAAAGTAAAATGGGTGCTTGCCGTTCATGAAGGTTCTCCCATAAAGACTGTAAAAGATCTTGAAGGAAAGCGGATCGCTACCGAAGTTGTTGGGATCACGAAAGCATATCTCAAAAAACATGGAGTGAACGCAGCGGTGGAATTTTCTTGGGGAGCGACTGAAGTAAAAACACCGGATCTGGTTGACGCGATTGTTGAAGTGACTGAAACCGGAAGTTCCCTGCGCGCTAACAAATTACGCATCGTTGATGTCGTACTTGAATCGAATACAAAATTGATCGCTAATAAGAACAGTTGGAATGATCCGTGGAAACGGGAAAAGATCGAGAATCTTGCAATGCTGCTTCAAGGAGCCATTAACGCAGGTTCACGCGTGGGATTGAAAATGAACTTGAAAAAAGTCGATCTTGAAAAAGTAATTGCCCTTATTCCTGCTCTCCGTAAACCAACCATCTCGCAGCTGTCCGATAGTGATTGGGTTGCAATCGAAACAATTCTTGAAGAAAAGGTCGTCCGTGCTATCATTCCTCAATTGAAACGCGCAGGTGCGGAAGGTATTATTGAATATCCGCTGAACAAAGTGATCTATTAGTATAAATATCTTCCAGGTCTTTAAGACCTGGAAGATATTTCCTTTAATTCCTTTCTTGAATCTCGCCACTTCTCTTTCTACATTTATACAATTCTTCATTCCTCCATCAACCGGAGATCTTGACCTTGAAATCATTCATTGCTTTTATCCTGTTTATAATTCCCCTTATCGCCCAAACAAACGACTCCCTTTTTTTGAAAATTGTTCTTCCGGACCGCGACACTGTAAAATATAATGCCGGCAGACACCGCATTGCAGCATCAACAAATCCAACTTCAAGAGCATTCATTAATTACAATGAAGTAAAAGTATACGGCAGCGGTGCATTTGTCGGCTTACATTATCTCACCTCCGATACAACACAGCTACACATTGCGGTTCTCAATTCAATGGGTGATTCGTTGTTTAAAGATATTGTATTCATAAAACCGATACCAAAAACGTATGCTTTTGACGAAGTTTATATTGATAACATTTCGCAGCCAACGGAAGATCGTTGGATGATCGCAGGCGATGTTCTTGAAGTAAAGATCAAAGCAAGTCCGGGACAAACCCCCGTGTTTGATATCGAAGGAGTTGAATCCGGAATTCCTATGCGTGAACTCGATCCAAAGAAAGCTGGCGGGTTTGGCGGAATTTATGTTGGTAAGTATAAAATAAAAGAAGGCGATGAATGTGCTGATGTTCCAATTCGTTTTAGAATTTCGAGAAATATTTTCAGCAGTGAAAAAGCTTTTTCAAGCGGAAAAATTTCCATCATTAGCGATTCTCTGCCGCGCGTTGCTGAAGTGATTGGTAAACGACCATTCTTGAATGCAGGTCTTGGCAGTGATCGGCTCGGCGGAGCGAAACTGGGTTTTCTTGTTGAAGGTGTACGCGTTATCATTACAGGAAAAGTCGGAGATCAATATCGAGTGCAGCTTTCAGGTGGGATGGAAGCATGGCTTCCTCAAGAATACGCACAGCTTTCTCCCGTCAACGCAACGCTTCCCTATACGCTCACCGGTTCCATTTCGGTTACCGGAAACGATTCCGAAGATGTTATTCGAGTGGGACTTGGACAGAAAGTTCCGTACACGAGTGAACAATTGACCAATCCGATGGCGATCGTTGTGAACATCTTCGGGGCAACATCGAACTCCAATTGGATCACTCATCAGATTTCTGCAAAAGAAATCCAGCAAGTAAAATGTACGCAGGTCGGCGCAAATCATTATCAGTTGACGATCTATTTAAATCAGAAACAACATTGGGGATACGATATCTCGTATGAAGGGACATCGATGAAAATTCGTGTCCGTCGCACTCCCGTAGTACCAAATCCCTCAGTTCCTCTTTCCGGAATGACAATTGCAATCGATGCGGGACATGGGATCGGCAGCCAGGGAGCACTCGGTTCGCTCGGAACGATTGAGATGAACATTACGCTTGCTATCGCCAAAGAATTGAACGAACAACTTCAGGCAAAAGGAATTAAAACAGTGATGACACGCGAAACTGATGATAATGTATTGATGGGTGATCGTGCTGAAAAGATTCTGTCATCGAACGCAACAATTCTCGTCAGTATTCATTGCAACTCTACGGGAGAATCATCAGATGCTGAACAGGTAAAAGGAACAAGCACATATTACCGCTACCCGGGGTTTAAGTCGTTGTCCGATATTATGTACGAAAAGATGCTTGAACTTGGTTTAGGACAATGGGGGGTGACTGGAAACTTCAACTTCTCATTAAGCGGACCAACACAACTGCCGAATGTTCTTGTTGAGACCGCATTTCTCTCAAATCCCGAGGACGAAATGAAACTGATCGATCCAGAGTTTAGAAAACAGGTTACGACAAAGATTATTGAAGGCTTAGAAGAGTTTGTTTTAAGAAGCACTAAATAAGAAGTATGAAGGATGAATTATGAGGGATGAAACTTTGAAAAGATGAGAGATGAATTATGAAAGATGAACCCGTCGATCTCAAGATTCGAACGAAGAAATTTGCTCTTCGAGTAATCAAAATGTATTCGTCTCTGCCTAAATCTACAACTGCTCAGGTATTAGGAAAACAGGTGTTACGATCAGGAACTTCGGTCGGTGCAAATTTCCGAGAAGCGTATCGGGCACGGTCTGAAGCAGAATTTATTTCTATTCTCGGAATTTGTTTAAAGGAACTTGAAGAAACTTTATATTGGTTTGAACTTTTAGTCGAAAGTAAAATTCTCCCTATTGAAAAACTTTCTTCTTTAATGGATGAATGTGATCAACTCATTGCTATTTTGACTTCAATTGCAAAAAGTAAAAAGCGTAAGGCTCATACTTCATAATTCATGTTTCATATTTTATCATAATTCATTTTTCATTCTTATGCTAGTACTCAACGGCAACTCTCTTTCTATTTCTAATCTTTATAGTACGGCTATAAACTCGAAAACAAAAATTTCACTCGCTCCTTCCGCGAAAAAAGCAATGCAACGTTCGCGCTCTCTTGTGGAAAAATGGCTTGCCAGCGATGAAGTTATTTACGGTGTAACAACAGGATTCGGCGAGTTTGCCAATGTTCGTATTCCACATGATAAAATCGAACAGTTACAAACGAATCTTATAATGAGTCATGCTGCCGGAGCCGGTGATCCCCTTCCACCGGAAGTGGTTCGCGCAATGATGATCCTCCGCATCAATGCTCTTGCAAAAGGATTTTCAGGAATTCGTCCTGAAACGGTTGAGTTCATTGTAAAATTTTTCAATGCGGGATTGGTTCCGGTTGTTCCTTCGCAAGGCTCGGTCGGATCAAGCGGCGATCTTGTTCAATTGGCTCATTTGGTACTTTCGTTCATGGGAAAAGGAAAGACAATTAACAGTGAACAGTCAACAATTATCAATTCTTTAGCCGCGTTAAAAAAAGCAAAACTACAACCGTTGACGTTAACGGCAAAAGAAGGTCTCGCACTTATAAACGGAACTCAGATGATGACTGCCTTTGCGACGCTGATCATTCACGAATCGTTGCAGTTGATGAAACTTGCTGATATCTCTTGCGCGCTAAGTGTTGAAGCTTTAAAAGGAACAGACACGGCGTTTGATGAACGGATTCACAAACTTCGTCCATACAAAGGACAATTAGCTTCCGCGAAAAATCTGCGCAATCTGATGACTCATAGCGAGATCAGAGAATCGCACCGCCACAATGACGACCGAGTACAAGATGCATATTCACTTCGATGCGCACCACAGGTTCATGGTGCTTCGCGCGATGCACTGGAGTATGTCGCATCAAAAGTGGAGATCGAAATAAACTCTGCAAATGATAATCCGTTGATCTTCCCGAATGAAAAACCTGCCCGTTCCGAAGCGAAGCATCAGCATCGCGTAGGCGGGCAGCATCTTGAAGGAGGAAATTTCCATGGTCAGCCGATGGCGCTTGCCATGGATTTTGCGGCGATCGCACTTTCAGAATTGGCAAATATTTCCGAACGCCGCACAGAACGTATGGTCAACGGGGCACTCAGCCGTCTTCCCCGTTTCCTCACCACCAACGGCGGACTCAATTCCGGTTTGATGATTGCTCAATATACGGCGGCATCGCTTGTCTCGGAAAATAAAGTTCTCTCACATCCTGCAAGCGTCGATTCAATTCCGACATCAGCTAATCAGGAAGATCATAATTCAATGGGTTCGATTGCGGCGCAAAAATGTTGGCGGGTATTGAAGAATGCACAAACTGTTATTGCAATTGAATTGATGACTGCCGCGCAAGGAATCGATTTTCATTCTCCACTGAAATGCGGTAAAGGAACCGACGCTGCTTATCAAACTATCCGTAAAACAATTCCTCATCTTGAGGAAGATAGAATTTTGCACGACGATATTCAGAAAGCGTTGGGATTAGTGAAAGATGGAAGTGTGTTAAAGAGTGTTGAGAAAAAGATTGGATCACTCCAGTAATTTCTCTTAATGGTAATTCAATCCCGGATATAACAAATTCACCACAACAAGATGCACCGGACTGTAGATATATTTAAAAACATTCCACGCAATCAACAAACCAAAGAATCCCGCCGGGGAATTATATAATAATTGTAAATACTTCTGCGCAGTTTCGTGATTGAGAAACAACGGAATGATCCCGCTCCCATCCAACGGCGGAACGGGAAGAAGATTAAAAAGAAATAACAGAAGATTAAGAGAAAAGAAGAGACTTAAAAACGTTGCAACGATCTCGTATGTTCCTGCTTCATTCGCTTCGACAATATGAGAAAAAATCAATTGTTCGGGAGCGGAAAAAATTTCAGACATCATTCCAACACGAATGATGATCGCCGCTACAAATACCAATAATAGATTTGCAATCGGTCCTGCCAGCGACATGATCGCCGAACGTTTTGGATACCGCAACGCCCATTCCCTGTCATACGGAACACTTGCCCATCCCATCATCCAACCACCAAGTGCAAATGAAAGAATTGGAACAACTACAAGTCCGACCGGCTCCCTTCGAATGTGCGGTAACGGATCAAGCGTTACTTGTCCTCCTTCGTACGCAGTGCTGTCGCCAAGTCTCCATGCAGCAAGTGCATGAAATGCTTCGTGCAGTGTTGTTGAGAATAAAAATACAACATACCATTGGAGTCCGGTGACGAATATTTCCATAGAATAATTTAGTGTAATTTACTAGAAACGTCATTCCCGCATGCTCCTAGCGGGAATCTATCTTATGGATGCCCGATAGAAACATTCGGGCATGACATTTATTTTTTCGTGCTATAAGATAAATGTAAACGAAGATTATCTCCCGAACAACTGTAATCTCTAATTTCAGACGAAAAACTCTCTCTTTTTTTCGTATATTATCTGTCAAATGAAGCCAACAATTGAAATAATGTCCCCCGCCGGTTCGTGGGAAGCTTTATCGTCAGCATTGCATGCCGGCGCGGATTCCATCTATTTCGGCGTAGAGCAATTGAACATGCGGGCAAAATCATCCAATAATTTTACTGTAGATAATCTTCCAAAAGTTGCTGAACTGTGCGCACAATACAATGCAAAATCATACATCACGCTCAACACGATCATGTATGATCACGATCTGCAATTGATGCGAAATATTGTCGACGCAGCAAAGGCAAACGGGATTACTGCCGTCATTGCATCGGATCACGCTGTATTGATGTATGCAAAAAAGAAGAATATGGAAGTCCATATTTCCACGCAGACGAACATCACCAACATTGAAACGATCGAATTCTTTTCCGTCTTTGCTGATGTAGTCGTACTATCACGCGAGCTTTCCCTTTCGCAGGTTTCTGATATAACGCGCGAGATCAAACGAAGAAATATCTTCGGACCTTCCGGAAAATTAATTCAGGTTGAAGTATTTGCTCACGGCGCACTCTGCATGGCGGTCTCCGGAAAATGTTATCTCAGTCTTCACTCACATTTCTCATCTGCTAATCGCGGTGCCTGCATCCAAAATTGCCGAAGAGATTATATTGTAACGGATAAAGAGACTGGATACGAACTAGAAATTGACAACGAATTTATTATCTCTGCAAAAGACCTCTGCACGATTAGTTTTCTTGATAAGATCATTGCCGCAGGAGTTGAAGTATTAAAGATTGAAGGACGAGGACGTTCGGCTGATTATGTTCACACGACAACAAAGTGTTACAAAGAAGCTGTTGTTTCTATTGCTGATGGAACATATACACAGGAAAAAATTCAACGATGGACTGAAGAACTTTCCACTGTGTATAACCGCGGATTCTGGGATGGCTATTATCTCGGAAGAATGATGGGTGAATGGAGCAATTCAGATGAATCGCATGCAACAAAACGAAAAGTGTATCTGGGCAAAGGATTGAACTATTTCGACAAACCGAAGATTGGATACTTCAAGATCGAGGCGCAGTCAATCAATGTCGGAGATGAAATTATCATTACCGGTCCGACAACAGGATACGTTCATGCTGTCGTGTCGGAATTGAGAGTGAATGATATTCTTGTTCAACAAGCATCTAAAGGAGATTGTGTTACTATCCCAATCGAAGAAGTGATTCGTCCTTCCGATTCGATCTATAAATTGGTAGAGAGCAGAACGGGAAACTCAAAATAGAGATCGAATGATTCGAATTATTCATCTAAGAGAAAAATGTATCGGCTGTAATGCATGCGTGGAACTCGCTCCGGATCGATGGAAGATGTCCAAAAAAGATGGGAAAAGCGTGCTTGTTGACGGCGAAGGGCACAACGGAATTTATATGACTCTCGTTGGTGATGATGAGTTGAAGAAGAATCAAATTGCGGCAAAGATGTGTCCGACCAACATCATCAAAGTAGAAAAGGTGCACAAAAAATCGTAGATTAGAATAGTTTAATCAGAATTACAGTTTTTGATACAATCCGCCGCGAAAGCACTAAAACACAAAATTCTCACAAAATTTATATACATAAGCCTTCGTGCTTTAGTGTTTTTGTGGCAAATACTTTTTAGGAATATATCATGACCCTTTCAAAAGATTTTATCCGAACAATCCCCAAAGTTTTGCTTCACGACCATCTCGACGGCGGTGTCCGTCCGCAAACGGTGATCGAACTCGCCAAAGAGCAAAAATATAACAAACTCCCGACAAGTGACCCGGGTGAATTGGATCAATGGTTTCAGAGAGGCGCACAACGCGGAAGTTTGCCGTTGTTCCTTGAAGGATTCGAACACACATGCGGGGTGATGCAGACAGAAGATTCTCTGGAACGCGTTGCATACGAAACCGTTGAAGACATGAAAAAAGATGGTGTCGTTTATTTTGAAACACGGTTTGCACCAATGTTTCATACCGGAAACGGACTCTCCACTTCTCGAGTTGTAAAATCGGTGTTAAAAGGATTGGAACGGGGCAAAAAAGATTTTGGCGTTCACTATGGCGTGTTGATCTGCGCTATGAGACATATGGAGCCGGCCATTTCCATGGAAGTTGCAGAACTTGCCGTTGAATTTCGTAATCAAGGTGTTGTCGGATTCGATCTTGCCGGTGAAGAAGGAGGCTATCCGCCAAAGAAACATGTAGATGCATTCCATTACATTCAGCGGGAAAACTTCAACATAACAGTTCATGCAGGCGAAGCATTTGGAAAAGAATCGATCTGGCAGGCAATCCAATGGTGCGGCGCGCATCGTATCGGTCACGGAACACGATTGATCGAAGATATGAAAATAAAGGATGGTGAAGTGTTGAGCATGGGAACATTGGCGCAATATGTTCTGGATAAACGTATCCCGATCGAGATCTGTCTGACTAGTAATCTTCACACCGGTGCGGTTCGTACGATTGAAGATCATCCGTTCCCGATCTATCACAAATATAAATTCCGATTGACATTGAATACCGATGACCGTCTGATGAGCGGCATTACATTAACAGACGAATATCATCTTGCACACGAAAAATTCGGGCTCGATCTTGCTGCTTTAGAAAAAATCACGATCAACGCAATGAAATCGGCGTTTATCCCATACAAAGATCGCATTAAGATCATTTATGATATTCTTAAACCGGGATATGCTGAAGCCAAAAAAAGATTGTGATTGCTCTGATTACGCAGATTTCATCGCAGATGA